>JAFYGK010000031.1 GCA_017543285.1 Clostridia bacterium
ATTGTTAAACAATTTGTCTTCGCTTTCTTCAAAGGGCCGCAGGATAAACCTATTTTCGTAGATTTCATAATTGCTTCTTAAAAGATATTTACTTGCGTCCATTTCAGAATCACCGATATGAATGATATTGCAGTGGGGCGATATGGTACCAAACATAAACTTTAATTCAACCTGTTCGCCATTTATCAATACGGTGCCGATCGCCCTGTCTTCTTCAACAATTTCAAGCTCAATCGGCGGTTCGTAACATATCCATTTCGTTCCGACTCGTTCCTCGAAAGCTCTTTTGTCACTGGCATATTGGAATGTAAGGATTTCACATGAGGTAAAACCTAATGCCAAAAGAATAATAATCACCGAACACAATATTTTTTTCATTTTTAGGCCTCCTGTCGCCAAAGCTTACAGGCGATCATAAATCCCTTTTCCGGCGCTTCAGAAAGATATGAAACGTCCGGGAAATCTTTCAATTTGATTATTCCTCGCCATCTAAAGGCGGCAATGGGGCAATGTTTTGATCACTCCTGCAGATAAAAGGTCAATTCATCATACTGGTCATTGAACAATTCGTCTGCATATATGCTAAGCGTAAGCTTATTGCCGTCATCATGAAAATCATAATTCCCTTTTAAATCAATGTTGTAAAAATATGTTTCGGCGGTTCTGCTGTATATATCGCATTGATTTCCGGGCTGATGGAATTCAAGCTTTAAATAAACCTGTTCCCCGTCTATCATTGTATTTCCCTTAGCATCGGTTTCCGAAACGACCTCAAGCTCGATCTGCGGTTCACTACATACCCATTTTGTTCCGACTCGATCCTCAAAAGGGGCTTTATCACTGGCATACTGGAATGCAAGGATTTCACATGAGGTAAAACCTAATGCCAAAAGAATAATAATCACCGAACACAATAATTTTTTCATTTTTAAGCCTCCTGTCGCCAAAGCTTACAGGCGATCATAAATCCCTTTTCCGACGCTTCAGAAAGATATGAAACGTCCGGGAATTCTTTCAATTTGATTATAGCGCTAAAAAATTAAAAAGTCAAGTTACAATATTGTAACATTTATTACAAATTGTAACCTCTTTTCACAGATCCTGCGGCGGGTTTGCCGGACAAAAACGGGCGGCCGTCGGAGCGCACAACGCCGCGCAGTGTTTTCGGTTGACAGACCCGGTCTCATTCAGAAAAGGCGTAATCATATAATGCCGCGCGCGGATCGTGTTCTTTTTGGGAAAGCAAAAACCCGGACTCTTCCGACCGGAAGCGTTCGGGTTTTTGTCGTATGAGCACCGCGCCCAATGCGGCAGAGCTGCGGCAATAATTCTTGTCCGTGAATCATTGTATGTTAATAAACCAGGCAAAAATGATTTATCGTTCTGCTGAGCAACTCTTTTATACAATTTTGACAGCGATTCATTGATGAATTATGTACCCTGACGTCCTTTTACCGGTATAGTCATTTAATTTTGAACAAAGTTTAATATACTCGTGATAATAAGAAATCATTTAATCTTCACCCCAAGGCATTCCGGGAACCTTTATTCCCGGTTCCTATTTGTCATATCTCAGAAAATCGCTCCGGTGCTCCTGCCTGTAAAAACGGCAGCCCTGCGATATCATTATATCCGCCTTGAGCGCCACGAGATTTATGTCCGAATCCATCGCGGCCGCTATCTGCTGAACGTCAAAGCCCCTTTCGCAGTAATCCAGAAACTCATCGTCGTCCAGCTCGATCTGCGCGGCGAAAACATTCGCCTCATACTCCATGCGGCTGTCGGCCATGTCGAATATGTTGAACTCCTGAAATCCACCCGTCCCGGTTGCCTCGTTCCTGTGCAGAGCGTCATGCCCCAGCTCGTGCAGCAGCACGATACGCTTGGACACCGCGTCAAGATTTTCGTTGATAAAGATAAACCTGTTGCGTTTTATAACCTTATAAGCTCCGCGCTGGCGGCTGAAATCGCAGGGGATTATCTCCACATCAAGCTGCCTCGCTATTACATACGGATCGCGCGAGCCGCATTCTCTGACTGTTCTGTTGGCTCTTTTGACTATTTCCGACGTCGGAATATACAAAACAGCTCACCTCCCGAAACCGCGCAAACGGCTCAGTCTTTTACCGCGTAATCGCGGCGCGTGTATTTTTTGCGGTTCTTCTCCTTTGCCCTCCAGAACGATTCCTGAACCGCGCGCATGAATTCGTCCATGTCCTCGTCTGCAAGGTCGCCTCCGGCGAAAAGGCCGTTTATGTCTCCGAGCAGCGCTTCGGCGTCCTTTTTTCCGCGTAAGCCGTATTTTTCCCGCGCGGCCGAGATGAAGTCGTCGTTTTCGTTGTGAAGATAGTCGGCGTCCACTCCCAGTATTTCGGCGAGTACGCCGTAGGTTCTGCGGTCCTTGGGATATGTTTTGCCACTTTCGTAGTTTCCTATCGTGTTTATGCCGAGCCCCGCTTTTAAGGCAAGCTCCGACTGGCTCATTTTCATTTTGGTCCTGTGCAGCCTGAGTTTTTCTCCGAATGTCATGGTATACGCCCTCCTATACACAAGTAATTTGTGGAAATATATTGACAGTCATAACTTAATTGTGTATAATAATAACACCTAAGTAACTTGTGTATCACAAATATATTCTACATTAAATTGTGTATATTGTCAAGCTGCTTCGCAATATAATGATGATGAGGGAGATAAATATGACAAGAAGAAAGGTGTATGTGACCGTCAACGCCGAGCACAGGCCGGACGGTTCCTGCTGCCCGAAGACCATCCGTCTGGACAACAGCGGAGAATATGAGATAGACAAAATAATTCAGGTGCGCCGCTGCGTTTCCCAGACTGGCGGCAGGGGTATCCGGTACACGGTGAGGATAGGGCGCAGCGAAACAAGCCTTTTCGACGAGCAGAACGGAAGATGGTTCGTCGAAGCGAAATTCGGATAAAGCCGGAAGCGGCAAAACCCCCTTGCGGCGAAACAAACCGCAAGGGGGATAAAATCGGTGGTGTTTTATGATTTGTCCCTGTTATTTGCAGATAACTGTAAAGGACGCGCCGTCGGAAGACCATGTTCCGTCGGAATTGAGGGTCTTGACGGTAAATGTGCGGGTACCCTTTGAGCCTATGGAGGAGGACAGGGTCCAGACCTTCTGACCGTCAACGATCTCGGAGGAAACTATTTTCTTGGAAATGCCTGCGCCGTTTTCATTGAATACGCCGATTCCGTTAGCGTCGGACGAGGTGATAACGGTGTAGGTGAACGGGGTCTTGACGCCGATCTGCTCCGATTCGGATGTCGCGGAGATGACCTTTGCCTCGGTCCTGGAGGAATCGACCGTGCCGACGACGAGGCTTATATCTATGCCGGTGTCGACCCAGCCGCCGCCGCAGTTGAAGCATACCGAAAGGGTTCTGCTGCCCTTGGAGGTTACGGAGAAGGTGGTTATCCATTTGCCGTCGACATATTCCGACTGGGAGCGAACGCCGCTGCCGCTTTCGTTGAATATGCCTATCTCGCCGTCCTCAGGACCGTCGAAGCATACAGTTACGGTCTGGTTTATGCCGACATATACGGGGCTGCCGTCATATTCGCCCGCGAGGTCTTCCATGCTCTCGCAGTTGGCGACGACATTGATGAGAGAATAGTTTACAGACGCCGGGAGAAGTCCGTCGGGATCGAGACGGAGAAGAAGCTGGGACAAGAGCTTGCTGAAGGCGACGATGTGGCTCTTGGGTCTGTCGCCGAACGCGCCCTCGATAAATTCGAGGTTGTCTCTCGAAGAAGAGTGCATGACTCTGCCGATCTCTGTTTCGGCGTCGCCGCTGGTGCCGTCCTCGGGAAATCTCGGATCGTCAAGAACCTCCCAGTTGGAGGCTTCAAAATAGAGATAGGGGATGTTCTTGTTGCGGAAGGCCTGATGGTCGCTCCATGAGCCTGTCGTGGGAGTCGGATAATCATAGTTGAGCTCGGATGTGTTGTCGCGCATCTCAAGACCCATCTCTTCGGAAACCTGAAGCGCCTGATATGTCGGCCAAGCCAGCTCGATGACGGGGTTGCCGTCCTCGTCAACTACGGTCTTGCCGTTTTCCTTCTTGACGGTGCCGCTGTAAACATAGCGGTATGTGCCGGCAAGAACGCTGTCGAGGTTTATCATGCAGATTGTGTTGGCAATCTCTTCCTCGGTCATGTTGTTTGCATAATACTGGGAGCCCTTTGTACCGACCTCTTCGGAGCCGAAAAAGATGAAGATGATGGAATAGGGAGTTTCGACATCAAAAAAGCGCTTTGCCGTCTCTAAGGTCACGCCTACGCCGGAGGCGTTGTCGCCCGCGCCGTTGGTGCTGACGCAGTCATAATGCGCGCCGACAATGATGGTCTTTTCGGAAAGACCGGGCTTTTTGACGATGACGTTTCTGCTGTTGTAGGTGACGTTGCGTCTTACATAGGTGAAGGGCTGGAATTCCGGCTCATAACCGAAGCTCTGGAGCTGGGCGAAGATGTAGTCGCCGGCTGCGGTCATCTGGTCGGTGCCCGATACTCTCTTGGGGAGATTATCGTTGAAGTACCTGATATACCCGTATGCTGTTTCACCGTAATCGCCGCCGAGCTGGTCGGCCGAAACGGAAATGGGAATGATCGCCAGAACCATTACAAGACAAAGCAGAATACTCAAAACACGTTTCATAAATTTTTACCTCCTGAAAATATTCTCACGGCAGGAATTATCCTGCAAAAATATGCTGCCGCGGAACCCGGCTGTTCCAAGAAAAACCGCATACAGCAGACGGTCGCGAGGCGGCAGCCGCCGACATATCCGCAAGAAAGGAATACGTTTATTCGGCGCTTATATATTATCACACTAAAGCAAGAAATAACAGAGTATTTATACATAAAAATGTTTTAATTATTAATGTATATTTTATTAAAAGAATAAATTCCGCCGTTCCGCTATCAAGCAGCCGCAATATTCGTTTGCAGTATAATGGCTATGTTACAAATTATTTACAATTTTTTAGCACTCTCCCCTTGACAGTGCTAAAAAGTGTGCTATAATAGAGTCAGAACAAAGGAACAGAGAATGGTCCCATAAGGATCGGAACCCTCCGTCCCGCTGCTCAATAACATAAGGTTCAATTCGTTGTACAGATTTGTTAATGAGTAAAGGAGGCAATGACCTATGTTACCAAGCATTTTCGGAGAAAATCTATTTGATGATTTCATGCGTTTTCCGACGTTCGGAGATTTCGACGGCGTCGAAAAGAAGCTCTACGGCAAGCATGCGCCGCACGTCATGAAAACCGACGTGAGAGAGCACGACGACCGCTACGAACTCGCAATTGATCTTCCGGGCTTCAAAAAGGAAGAGCTTGATCTGAAGCTTGACAACGGCTATCTGACCGTCACCGGAGCAAAGGGTCTTGACAAGGAAGAAAAAGACAAGAAAGGCAGACTGATCCGTCAGGAGCGTTATGCCGGCACGGTACAAAGGAGCTTTTACGTCGGCCGGACCGTAACCGAGGAAGACGTCAAAGCAAAGTTTGAGAACGGTCTGCTGACTCTGACCCTTCCGAAGAAGAACGCCCAGCCGCTGCCCGAACACAAAACCATAATGATCGAAGGCTGATCCGATCGGCTTATTCAGAAATCCCCTGCCGAACCACCATCGGCAGGGGATTTCTGCAGGGACAAAAACCGGCGGAAAGCACATCGGCATTTGCCGAAGGAATATACAAAAAGCGCCGGAGCTTCCGACCGGCAGGAAAAGAGGAGAATGTATGCCCAAGAAACAGTTCAGAACCGAGTCCAAAAAGCTGCTGGACATGATGATCAATTCCATTTACACCCACAAGGAGATTTTCCTCCGCGAGCTTATATCCAACGCCAGCGACGCTATCGACAAGCGTTACTATCGCTCGCTTACCGAAGCGAAAGGCGGCGCGGACAGATCGGATTATGAAATCAGGCTGTCCGCCGACAAGGCCTCGCGCACCCTTAAAGTCAGCGACAACGGCTGCGGAATGACCAGAGAGGAGCTTGACAGCAATCTCGGAACCATTGCAAAAAGCGGCTCCCTTGATTTTAAAAAGAACAGCGACGCCAAGGATGAGGAGCAGATAGATATCATCGGGCAGTTCGGCGTCGGATTTTATTCGGCGTTCATGGTCAGCGATTCGGTCACGGTGGAAACGCGTACCGCCGAAAGCGAAACGGGTTACCGCTGGAGTTCGGCCGGCACCGACGGATATACTGTAACCGAGTGCGAAAAGCAGGATGTCGGAACGGTCGTCACGCTGCATATAAAGGAAAACGCCGAGGAAGAAAACTACGATGAATTCCTCGATGAATGGCGAATCAGGGAGCTTGTAAAAAAATACAGCGACTATATCCGCTATCCCATCCGCATGGCTGTAACCAAGTCGCGCAGAAAGGACGGCGGCGGCGACAAGCCCGAGTATGAGGACTACACCGAAGACGAGACCCTCAACAGCATGGTCCCCATCTGGAAAAGATCAAAAAGCGAAGTCACCGACGAGGAATACGCAGCCTTTTACCGCGAGAAATTCTACGACTACGAAGCGCCGCTGAAAACCATACGCCAGAGGGTGGAGGGAACGACCAACTACGACGCTCTGCTGTTCATTCCCGCCCACGCGCCGCTCGATTATTACAGCACCGAATATGAAAGAGGTCTTCAGCTTTATTCCAGCGGCGTTCTGATAATGGAAAAGTGCAAGGATCTGCTTCCCGATTACTTCAGTTTTGTGTACGGTCTGGTGGACAGTGCCGATCTTTCCCTTAATATTTCCCGCGAAATGCTCCAGCATGACAGGCAGCTCAAGGTAATCGCCAAGGCGATAGAAAAGAAAATCTCCTCCGAGCTTTCCGGAATGCTCAATAACGACCGTGAGAAATACGAGCAGTTTTTTAAAGCCTTCGGCCGCCAGCTCAAGTACGGACTTTATATGGATTACGGCGCGCACAAGGATCTTCTGCAGGATCTGGTGCTGTTCGGTTCTTCCTTCGAGGATAAGAAGGTCACGCTGAAGGAATATGTCTCACGCATGAAGGATGATCAGAAAAAGATCTACTACGCTTCGGGAGACACGGCGGAACAGATAAAGCTGCTGCCTCAGGTTGAAGCGGTCGTGTCGCGCGGTTATGAGGTGCTTTATCTGACCGAGGACGTGGACGAATTCGCGCTGCAGATGTTGCGCACCTATTCGGAAAAGGAATTTGCCAACGTTTGTCAGGACGACCTTGATCTGTCATCCGACGAGGAAAAAGAGGCGCTCAAAAAGGAAAACGAGGAATGCGCGGACATGCTGGCATTCATGAAGGAGAGCATAGGCGATACGGTCAAATCGGTACGCCTTTCCAACAGCCTTAAAAATCATCCGGCAAGTCTGTCAAGCGAGGGAATGCTGTCCATTTCGATGGAAAAAACCCTGAATAAAATGCCGGGGAAATCCGAAGGGATCAAGGCGGATCTTGTGCTTGAGATAAACGCGGAGCACCCGATAGCCGAACGGCTCAGGACTCTTTACGAAAGCGACAGGGACACGCTTGCAAAATACAGCAGGATACTCTACGCCGGAGCAAGACTTATAAACGGTCTTACTCCCGAAAACCCGTCCGAGACCGCCGATCTGATATGCGATCTTATGCTCGGATAAACAAAGAGAATAACCAGGCCGGAGGCAAAAGCTGTCTCCGGCGTTTTTTTCGGGCAACGCGCAGTGCGCCGTATTAAGCAAAAGGTATTTCCGGTCGGATATTGACAAGCGGACTCGAAAGATATATTCTTATAATGGTTAATTTTTTAATAATAAGCCGGAATTAAAACAGCATCAATAAAGCGGTATTTCTGTTTTGAAAAACAGAGGGAGTGAATGGCATAATGACATTAAAGGATCTTGAGATCGGCCGGTCGGCGCGAATCGAATCGGTCGGCGGCGAAGGAGCGCTGCGGCAGCATTTTCTCGATATGGGAGTTATCCCCGGAGCCGAGGTGACCCTTGTCAAGCTGGCGCCGATGGGCGATCCGATGGAGCTTCGCATACATGGATACGAGCTGACGCTGCGCATTGCGGACGCCGAAAAAATCGAGATCACAAAGGTGGAAACGACCGTCGGGCAAAAGGAACGCGCATCCAAGAAAAAAATGGCTCATCCGGGCCTGGGCGAAGAGGGCAAATACCACGCAAAGGGAAGCGGCGATCCGCTTCCCGAAGGAACACAGCTCACCTTTGCGCTGGTCGGAAACCAGAACAGCGGAAAAACCACCCTTTTCAATCAGCTTACCGGAGCAAATCAGCATGTAGGAAACTTCCCCGGGGTCACGGTAGACCGCAAGGACGGCTCCATCCGGGGGCAGAAGAATACCCTCATCACCGATCTTCCCGGAATATATTCCATGTCGCCCTATTCAAGTGAGGAGCTTGTCAGCCGTAATTTCGTGCTTAACGACAGGCCAAGGGCGATTATCAATATAGTGGACGCCACAAATATCGAGCGGAACCTTTACCTGACAATGCAGCTGCTGGAAATGAACATTCCCATGGTCGTCGCGCTCAACATGATGGACGAGCTTCGCGGAAACGGAGGCTCTGTCGACGTCAACGCAATGGAAAGCATGCTGGGCGTTCCTGTCGTGCCCATTTCCGCCGCAAAGAACGACGGCGTGGACGAGCTTGTGCGTCATGCCGTTCATATAGCGTACTATCAGGAAAAGCCGCTCCGTCAGGATTTTTGCAGCTCCGACGACAACGGAGGAGCCGTTCACCGCTGTCTGCACGCGGTGTTTCATCTCATTGAGGACCACGCAGTCAAGGTCGGTCTGCCGGTGCGCTTTGCCGCAAGCAAGGTGATAGAGGGCGACGAGCTTATTCTGGAGCAACTGCAGCTCGATCAGAACGAAAGGGAAACGCTTGAGCATATCGTTTTGCAGATGGAAAACGAGCGCGGCCTCGACCGCAGCGCGGCAATAGCCGATATGCGTTTTGCCTACATCAGAAGGGTGTGCGACGACTGCGTGATAAAACCCCGCGAAAGCAGAGAACACAAGCGCAGCGAAAGGCTGGACAGAATTCTTACCGGCAAATATACCGCCATTCCGGTTTTTATCCTCGTTATGGCTCTTGTATTCTTTTTGACCTTCAGCGTCATCGGAGCCTTTCTGCAGAACGCTCTGGCAGCAGGGATAGAGGCTCTGACCGGCGTTGTCGATGCCGCTCTGACAGGCGCCGGCGTCAATCCGGCTCTGCACGGTCTTATTATAAACGGCATTTTTGAGGGCGTCGGAAGCGTCCTGAGCTTCCTGCCCATTATCGTCACCATGTTTTTCTTCCTGTCGCTTCTGGAGGACAGCGGATATATCGCCCGGGTCGCCTTTTTTATGGATAAGCTGCTCAGGAAGATCGGTCTTTCCGGGCGAAGCATCGTCCCGATGCTGATAGGCTTCGGCTGTACCGTGCCGGCGGTCATGTCCACGCGAACCCTTCCGAGCGACCGCGACAGACGCATGACGATACTGCTTACCCCGTTCATGAGCTGTACGGCAAAGCTGCCGATCTATTCATTTTTTGTCGCCGCCTTCTTTCCGCAAAACGGATGGCTTGTAATAACCGCGCTGTATTTTCTGGGCATTTTGCTCGGAATTGCCGCCGCTCTTGTCTTCAAGAAAACCATGTTCACCGGCGAAGCCGTTCCGTTTGTCATGGAATTGCCCAACTACCGTCTTCCGAGCGCCAGGAGCGTTTTGCAGCTCTTGTGGGAAAAGGCAAAGGATTTTTTGCAGAGGGCGTTTTCGGTCATCCTTATCGCGACGGTGATAGTATGGTTTTTGCAGAGCTTTGATTTCCGGCTCAATCTGGTGACAAACGCGCAGGACAGCATTCTTGCGGCGATATCGGGTCTTCTTGTCCCGGTTTTCGCCCCTTTAGGCCTGGGAGACTGGCGCATTTGCACGTCGCTTCTTTCCGGCTTCATGGCAAAGGAGAGCGTCGTTTCGGTCATGGGAGTTCTTTTCGGCGGCGAAGGCGGAGTGACCGCCGCCATGACCGCGCTGTCGGCCGCTTCGCTTCTGGTTTTCAGTCTGCTGTATACCCCCTGCGTTGCGGCAGTCGCCTCCATAAAGCGCGAGCTCGGCCGGAAATGGGCAGCCGGGGTCATCGTGTGGCAGTGTGCCGTGGCGTGGCTTGCCGCGCTGCTGATTCGCGCCGTAGGATTGCTCATCGGCGCGGCATAAGGAGTGTTCCGTATGAATTTTACCGATATTGCGCTTATTGTTCTGATTGCTGCGGCCATCGCCCTTGCGGTATGGCGCACGGTCGTGAATAAAAAGCGGGGAAAGGGCTGCTCCGGTTGCTGCGAAGGCTGCTCCGGCTGCGATGCAAAGGATGCCGTGGGGAAGAAAAACGGCGGCGATTTCAGCCGCTGATACGAAGCCTGTATGGAAATAAATCGCAGCAGATTTGTTTTATCGGCGAAAATCCCGACGGCGTTTCAGGCGTATCGTGCCGCTGAACAAGCGGCGGCGTGACGCTCCGTGCAGGAACGAGGCAGCCGGGACGGACGGATTTCAACAGCCCAGAGTATTCGGCATGGCCGACAGCCGCGCGGGGAATGGGGCAAATACTATCTCCGCGCAGACCGAGCCGGGCGATGATGGGTTCCCGGATCGCAGCGAAAGGCGCTTTGACGTTCGGCAGACGGCGGGCGCGATGGATTCGGGCATAAATCCCGCGGCGCTCAGCGCGGACAAAACGGCTGCCGTTTTTTGCAGGCAGGATCACGGCAGCAGTTTTTTAGATTTGGCAAATATGGATTTATGATGAAAGCCGGCTGGTATCAGCCGGCTTTGTTTTTTGCTTTGATATCGGAGCTTACAATGCTCTGCGAAGATCGTTGTAAGGATCATCGTCCGGGATCCCCATGGTATAGTCGATTCTGTACGGCTTTATGTCAGTGTTTACTTCGCCGCCGAGATAGTCTCCGGTGAAAAACAGGGTAAAATAATTTTTTTCATTCGGATGAACGATAATTTCTCCGGTTTTTCCGTTTTTGTCTTTTCCCTCCAGCCCCAGAAAGCTCTGCCTCAGCCATCCTTTAGCTTCCCTTTTGTTGAAGGTCACCATTATGGTTTCGAGGCTCTCGGATAAGTCGGTGTCGTCATAATAGAAGCAAAAGGAATACTCAAAGGTGATCTTGTCGTCTTTTATTTCATAATCGACCATGTGACACTCATCCAATATCCATCCGTCGGAAACATAGCTGCCCTGAATAAAAGGAAATCCGCACGCGCACATCGGGATGAACAATGCCGCGATAACACATATTAGGGCGGTTTTTGCTGTTTTTTCATTTCGCTTTCCTCCGTGCAGGCATGTTTCGCCCCTGCCGGACAACCGCGCCGTCGGCAGGGAGCCGTTATAGTTTAATTATACCGGCGGCGCCCGCTGTGTCAAGTTACAATGCTGTAACCTTTATTACAAATTGTAACCGCTGCAAACTCCCCGCACGGGCGCGCAAATAAAGAGCCGCTCATCTTAAAAAGCGGCTCTTTGATATATGGCTCGAAACGAATGCCTGGGAGGTTTCTACCACTCTGCCCGGTTGAAGACGTCGCTTTCAATTTCGGCTATGTCATCGGTAAAAATGACCTGACCGGAATCCAGCGTTATGCAGCGAGCCGACTGGCTGTATCCGATCACCCTTCCGGTAACCGTCACATATTCTCCGCCTGCCTTTTTGCCGTCCGGAACGAAATATGTGAAGTCGGCCTTCGGCGGAGTCTGTTGCATGAGCAAAAATCTCAGCCTCGAGTCCAGCTGCTCCTTCTTAGCGTCATCCAAAGCGGTCTGCTCATTTGTAAAGCGCGAGGATTCCCTTATCAGGTCGTCGTATCCGGTAAGCGCCGCGAATGGCGCGAACTGCGCCGCGCGGTTTATCCGGGACATCCTCGGATGCTTTTGCGAAACGTGATGCTCGCGGTCTATTATGTCGCCGTATTTTTCTCTTGCTTCGCTCATGGTATCGCTCTCCGTTATTCCGCCAGCCTTTTCAGCGTGTCGCCGGCAACGCGGTATGTCGTCCAGTCCTCCATCGGGATGCTTCCGAGCGACAGATAAAAATCTATGCTCGGACGGTTCCAGTCAAGGCACGACCATTCAAGCCTGCCGCAGTCTCTCTCGACCGCGATCTGCGCGAGTCTTTTGAGCGTTTCCTTTCCGTAGCCTTTGCCCCTGTGCTCCGGCAGTATGAAAAGATCCTCCAGATATATTCCGGCTCTGCCCAAAAAGGTGGAGAAATTGTGAAAGAAGAGGGCAAACCCTATTTCTTTTCCGTTTTCGCAGGCAAATATGACTTCGGCCTTTTGTCTGTCAAATATCCATTCGCCCAGCAGCTCTTTTGTCGCGACAACCTCATCCGACATTTTTTCATATGCCGCCAGCTCTTTTATAAAGCGGAGGATCAGTCCGCAGTCCTCTTTTCGCGCGTATCTGAATGTAATATTATCCATACCCTGATTGTCTCCGTTTCTCAAATTGATCAAATATTCCGACCTTTACGAAAGCAGTCCCTTGCCCTTCGCCCTCTTATGCCTTGTGTCCGCCTATCTGCTTGTTTCTCTCTATCGCCGTGGCGCCCTCCTGCATATTGAGTCCCTTTACGATAGCGTTTTTGCCGTAGCGGTCACGGATGCTTACAAGAGCCTTCTGCATCCTCAGCTCCTTTTCCAGCGTGTCCTCCTCTTCCCTGCGTTTTTTCTCCAGCTCCTCGTAATCGGTGAACATATCGAGCTGCCCGGAGAGGGAAGGCTTATCGACCTCGTTTTCGTAAACGAGATGCGCCACCGCAATGCTGAACCGCCGCACGGTGAGATTTTTGTCGACTATCCTGTCATATATTTCGCATACAGCCTTGGTGATGAGGCTGGAAGAGGATGTCTGCCGCCCGAGATTCTGCGAGCCGTGTACCCTTTTGGGAACCTGCCTGCCGTAGTGGTCGGTCGAAATAGGTCCCTTGTACTTCGCGGCCTTTTTGGCGTCTTTCAGATTTTCTATATCATATCCGACGTCGAGCACGACCTGATCGGCAAAAAGACCGTGCCTCACAAGATCGTTCGACAGCTGGTCGGCCATTTCCTGAACAACTATCCTGCCCTCGTCAAATGAGTAGGGCCGTGTAAGAACCTGTCCCTGGCTGAAACTTTTCGACTCGGGCTTATACGCCTTGCAGTCAGCAATTTCGGTCGGCTCGTAGCCCCACGCATGGTCGATCAGCAGTTCGGCGTTTACCCCAAACAGCTTGTAGAGCAGATCCTCATTGAATATGGAGGCGCGGCCGCCGACCGAACAGCGCGCGACGTCGCCCATTGTGTAAAGTCCGTTTCTCTCCAGTTTTCTTGCAATGCCGTGTCCGACGCGCCAGAAATCGGTCAGCGGACGGTGGCACCACAGCTTTTCGCGGTAGCTCATCTCGTCAAGCTCGGCTATGCGCACTCCGTCCCTGTCGGCAGGCATGCGCTTTGCGACGATATCCATGGCTATCTTGGCGAGATACATGTTTGTGCCTATGCCCGCCGTCGCGGTTATTCCCGTTTCCCTGAGCACCTCTCTTATGAGCATCATGGCGAGCTCATGCGCCGTTTTGCCGTATGTTTTCAGATAGTGGGTCGCGTCAATAAAAACCTCATCCACCGAATAAACAAGGATGTCCTGGGCCGAAACATAGCGCATATATATTTCCACTATGCTGCGTGAATAGTCCATGTAATATCTCATCCTCGGCGGGGCAATGACAAAATCAAGCTCGAGTGTCTGATCCTTCTGAAGCTCGGAAGCATATATGGATTTGCCGGAAAAATCCTTCCAGCGCAGCTTTCTTTTTCGCTCCCGGTTTACTTCGTTTATGCGCTGCTTCGCCTCGAAAAGCCGCGCCCTTCCCGAAATGCCGAGGGCCTTGAGCGCGGGCGAAACGGCGAGACATATTGTTTTGTCGGTGCGGCTTTCGTCTGCGACGACAAGGTTCGCGTCGAGGGGATCCAATCCCCGCTCGGCGCATTCGACGGAGGCGTAGAAGGACTTTAAATCTATGGCTATGAATTGCTTCTGCGAGATCATCCGCGCTCACCGTCCTTTCATCATGGGAATAAATTATCGTTGGCTGCGGCTGCACCCTTACATCGACATTATACCATCAATCGCAGCGAAAATAAATCGGCGGCGCAAAAGATGTATGATATTTTTTTAACAAAGTACGATATTTTACTGTCTCGTCCGATTGTTGTTGAATAATTCACATTATGAAGCTATAATTGAATCAAGCGATAAAACCCAAGGCCGATAACAACAGGAGGAAAATCATATGGCAAACAGGATAATACTGAACACAGTTTCCCACCACGGAAAGGGCGCAATAGCCGAAATTCCGGCAATTGCAAAATCCAAAGGCTTTAAAAAGGCATTTGTCTGCACCGATCCCGATCTTCTTAAATTCGGCGTGGCTCAGAAGGTGACCGGTCTTCTTGACAAGGAAGGCATTGCCTATGCCGTCTTCTCCGGCATCAAGGCGAATCCCACGATAGAAAACGTGCAGGAGGGCGTTGAGGCCTTTAAGGCAGCACAGGCCGACTCGATCATCGCGATAGGCGGCGGCTCGGCAATGGACACCGCGAAAGCCATCGGCATTATCATCGCAAACCCCGAATTTGCCGACGTGCGCTCCCTCGAGGGAGTCGCCCCGACAAAAAATCACGCCGTTCCGACTATAGCCGTTCCGACAACGGCAGGCACCGCGGCTGAGGTCACCATCAACTATGTAATAACCGACGTCCAGAAGGAAAGAAAGTTCGTCTGCGTGGACGAGCATGATATCCCCGAGGTGGCGATAGTCGATCCCGACATGATGAGCACCATGCCCAAGGGACTGACGGCCTCCACCGGTATGGACGCGCTGACCCACGCCATCGAGGGTTATACCACCCTTGCTGCATGGGAAATGACCGACATGTTCCACCTCGAGGCCATAAAGCTCATCGCGAAACATCTGCGCGGCGCTGTTGAGAACAGGCCCGAGGACCGCGAGGGCATGGCGCTGGCTCAGTACGTAGCCGGCATGGGCTTTTCCAACGTCGGCCTGGGCATAGCCCACTCCATCGCGCACACCCTCGGCGCGCATTACGATACCCCTCACGGAGTCGCCTGCGCTATGATGCTCCCGATAGTTATGGAATACAACCAGGAATACACCGGCGAAAAGTTCAGAGAGATAGCGCGCGCAATGGGCGTTGAGGGCGTAGACTCCATGACTCAGGACGAATACCGCAAGGCCGCCATAGACGCAGTTCGTCAGCTCTCGGTCGATGTGGGTATCCCGACAAAGAACGAAAAGGTCAGAGAGGAGGACCTCGACATTCTCGCGGCCGACGCATATGCCGACGCGTGCCGTCCGGGCAATCCGCGCGACACAAACGTCGAGGAGCTCAAGGATCTTTACAGAAAGATAATGTGACCCGCGCCTCAGGCGTATACTTTGCGCGGCCGGTTCCGATCGCCGCCTGAAATGCGGACAACGCTTCCGGCAGGTCTTTTAAGATCAGAATAAAAAGAGCTGACCTGTTTTCTTTATGACGCGATCCGTCCGGGAATGCTGTCCGTACAAAATCAGTTCCGGCGTAAAAGGCAGCCGGCGCGCTGCATGACGGACAGGATAAAGATCGGGGGTTTGCCGGCGGATCCAGTGATTTTCCGGCAAGCCCCTTTTGCTCATTCGGCAGCCGTTGAATGAAATATTTGGAAATAATTATTATTGACCGATGCATACGCCGGGAGTATAATTAATATATGAGCTGTCCGAATAAGGCTCTCGGGCGCGCAAAGCGGAATCCAAAAGCCTTGCAAATGTCTGCATAAGGAAAGGACTGAAGAAATGAAGATAACAACTCTTGCGGAAAACACCTGTCCCGAAAAAAACCTCGGCTTTGAGCATGGCCTCTCTCTGTATATCGAGCTGGGGGAAAAGAAGATCCTATTTGACATGGGACAAACCGGATTGTTCGCCGACAACGCCGAAAGACTCGGCATTGATCTTTCCGAGGTCGATATTGCCGTCCTGTCTCACGGACATTACGACCACGCAGGCGGTCTGGCAAGATTTCTGGAGATAAACAAAAAGGCTCCCGTCTATCTTTCCAAATATGCCTTTGAGCCTCATTATAACCACTCCGAAAAATTCATCGGCATGAACGCCTCTCTCAAATCAAACAAACAGCTTCGTTTTACAGACGGCGTCACCGAAATCGGAGAGGGTCTGACGCTTTACTCCTGCAACGACAGGAGAAAGAATAGCGACCTCGGCGGATTT
This sequence comes from Clostridia bacterium, assembly GCA_017543285.1. Lineage (GTDB taxonomy): Bacteria > Bacillota > Clostridia > Oscillospirales > Acutalibacteraceae > RGIG7067. The sequence goes on from JAFYGK010000031.1 coordinate 16,367, forward strand.
GGTCTCAATGTCGAGCGCGAAGGCAAACTGCTGCCGGATGATTTCCGCCACGAGCAGTATCTTCTCATCAATGAAAACGGCAAGACCGTCCTTTTCAGCGGATGCTCCCACAAGGGCGTCATCAACATCGTCTCATGGTTCGAGCCGGATGTCCTCATCGGCGGTTTTCACTTTACGGAGCTCTCGCCCGGACGTATTCTGACCAACTGCGCGCGCCGGCTGGATTCGTACGAAACGATATATTATACCTGTCACTGCACCGGGGTGGAGCAGTACGAATTCATGAAACCGCTCATGCGGAACCTGCACTACCTTTCCGGCGGACAGGTCATCGAGATATAAAGCACTGCTGGACACAACAAAATGAAGACGATAATCGTATACTATTCGCTTGAAGAAAACACCGACTATGCCGCAAAAAGGATCGCCCAAAGCTCGGGCGCCGATCTGCTGCGCGTTTATCCGAAAAAAGCCTATCCGAGCAGCGGCTTTCGTAAATTCCTGTGGGGCGGCAAAAGCGCCGTAATGGCGGAATCTCCCGAGCTTGAGCCTTATGATTTCAACGCCGATGATTATGAGCGCATCATCATAGGCTTTCCTGTCTGGGCGAGTAATATCGCGCCCCCGATCCGTTCCTTCATCAGAGAAAACAGGCTCAGCGGCAAACATATAGCCGTGTTTGCGTGCCAAAGCGGATCAGGCGCCGAAAAGGCGTTTGCAAAACTCGCCTCGGCTTTAAAAATCGAAGGGTTCGAAAACGAGCTTATCCTTATCGACCCCAAATCGAAGCCGAGCGAGGAAAACGAAAACAGGATAAATGAATTTTGCCGCAGGCTGAAGGGATAGCTGTCAATATTGGAGCGAGCGTCGGACGCCGAGTCGCGGCGGAAAACTGCGGCGGGCCTCCTTCGCGGTACGTCAGCCCCGCATTTAAAGAACATCTTGAATAAAAAAAGAAAAGCGCGGACGAAATGTCCGCGCTTGATTTTTTCTTTTTACCTAACCAGCAACGCCAGCGAAATATATATCGTCAGCAGCCCCAGCATGATAAGTATCTGCTTTCCCCGGTGCTGGGTCAGCAGCCCGACAAATTCCCTGACCGAGGCGTTGGGCCAGAAATACCACTTTGTGTCCGCGCCCATGCCCTCGGCTTTTTTCTTGCAGGCTCTGTTCGAGGCGATCCCGCTGCGGAAAACATGGTAGTTGGTCGTCGAAAAGGCAAATTTTCCCTGTTCTCCGACCTTGTCGAAGGAAAATCGCATGTTCTCCATCGTGTCGGTCGATTTATCCTCCTCGATTATCTGTCCGGGCGGTATGCCTTTTGCCACAAGATAGTTTTTCATGCACTCGGCTTCGGAAACAGGCTCGTCCGGTCCCTTGCCGCCCGACGCTATGAACGAGGCTTTTTTGCCGGTCGCCTTCTGCTGCTCGCGGTAAAACTCCAGCGCCCTGTCTATCCTGTTTCTCAGCAGAGGCGTCGGCTCGCGGTTTCGCATTACCCTGCACCCGAGGATTATTATATAGTCCTTGTCGTATTCGGGAATGTGTATTGCAGCCAGAACATCGGCGAATATCGTGCCTATGAGCATACATTCATAATAGAGAAAGACAGCGCAGAATATGTCGAGGACTATCTCCCAGACGCCGCTTGCAGCATTGCCGAAATAGATGAGCACCGCTTCTCCCGCGATAAGCGCCAGCGCGAGGATTATTCCGAGAAGATTTACGAATCTTTTTCCCTCGCGGCGTATCAGGACAATGTTTGACGCCATAAGCCCGGCGGAAAAGACCGCAAGAAAGGGCATGGACAGGCGCATATAGTTTTTTGCCGAATCGAGCACAAGCCGCGCGATCTCGGGCAGCCCGTAGCTCTGCGCCTGCGTTGTCGCCTCATATGCCGCAACGATATGAGTGATCAGGACGGCAAGCACAAACAGCGAAAAGCCGAAATAGTAAATCGTATTGTAGGAATACGGGTTATATTCGATCTGTCTTTTGAGCGCGATTATCAGCATGACAAGAGCGACTGCGAAATAAAACGCGGTGAAAACCGCGATGTTGCTCACGCCGTATATTCCCCAGCCGGGCATAAAGACGAGCATGAGCCCGACGACTGCGGCAGCCGCAAGCGATATTGCCAGAAGACCGTAAAGGGTCGGCTTCTTCTCTCTCGTGTATATCTTCATCAGAATGTCAGCGTGTCGACGCGCGGCAGCAGCTCGGCAAGACGGCGTCTGCAGTTTTCTATTTCGGCGCGGCCGGCTTCGGTGTTGAAGCCGTTGCGGCGTATGCTTCGGCGCATTATGCGGGTAAAGCCGATCAGCATAGCCTTGTCCTCTATCTCCCTGAGCCTCTTTTCGTCGTCGGTATCAAAATAGAGCCTCAGCGTCTTTTCCCATATTTCATTTGCGGTCTCATATGAAATGCCGAGGAATCGCCTGACGTTCTCGTGGTTGAGATCGCTGAAGCCCGCGTATGCGTTGTAGATGGACGCAAACTCAAATACCGGATAGCCCATGCAGAGGGTATCCATATCTATGAGCAGGGCCTCGCCGTTTTGAAGCATGACGTTTTTTATGTGATAGTCGCCGTGTATCATGTGGTTGTCCTGCGGCACGTCGGCAACCAGCCTGTGCAGCTTTTCATACTGCCCGGCCGGCAGATGATCCCGCAGAAATTCAACCCATCCCAGCACGATCGCCTTCATGTCGGGCATGTCGCCCGGCTTTAATTCGGTGGAATGTATCTTTTTGAGCAGCTCAACCGACATTCTGACAACTTCGTCAAGGCTGGACGGATCATTTGTCAGCAGCTTGGCGAAAGATTTGGCGTTGAGCAGCTCAAAGACCGAGCCGAAACTTTCTCCTACGCGCACAACGTCATAGGGTATCGCCGTCGGTATGCCCATAACAAACGCTTTTCGGGCAAGCTCTCGCTCCCGCTGTATGTCGGGCAGCGAATCAGGGTTGAGGTACACCTTTACTATTGTGTCGCGGTCTATGCGGTAGACCTTGCCGTTTGCGCCCTGCCCTATGACCTCGCAGCCGTCCACCGATATGACGCGGTATGCCTTTTGCACCTCCATCATTTCGGTAAAACCGGTCGTGTCGAGTATCTCATATACCTCCGGCGCAACATTTATCAGCCTGAGCGTCGGGATATCCTTGCGCAGACGGAGTATTATGCGCAGTCCCGCGCTCGAAATATACTCCAGCTTTTCACAGTCGAGCGTCGCGTCGGTGAACGCGCCGGAGTTTTTGGCTTGGTTTACCTCCTGCTCCACCTGCGGAGCGTTTGCCGAATCAATATGTCCCTCGAAAAAAACCGTGATACGGCTTCCTTCCGCCTTGAAGTTTACGTTGCTCATTTGTCTTCTCCTCCAAAAACCCTGTTTATCAGTTCGCTGTATTCCTGCCACGCGGGATGGTCCTTCAGTTCGACTGTCAATCCGGCGATCATGCGGTAGTACCATTCCTGAATTTTCGGGTCTTTCTGGTTGAAGCCGTCCCAGAACCTTTCGCCGTGTTCGATATATTCCCTGTAGAAGGAGCGCATATTGGACAGCTTGTCGGAAAGCCAAAGTATCTTTACTCCGACGTCGTCGGTCTGTTTCAGAGCGCAGAGGGATTCTTCCTTGCGAATTATCCAGCTGTCCTGCGCCGGCATTTCCGGGCGCTTGTTCTCGGTCTCCGAAGCAACGAGCCCGGCTATTCTGTCTCCGAAATTGAGTTTAATATCCTCTTCCGTTATCGGCGTATCCTCCACAACGTCGTGAAGGGCAGCCGCGGCCATGACGTTTCTGTCGTCGGTCATGCTTCCGGCGATCGCCGCGACCTCGATGGGATGAAGGATATAAGGTTTGTCACTTGCCTTGCGGACCATGCCGCTGTGCGCTTCTATTGCGAATTTCAGCGCCTTGTCAAATATGTCCATGTTAAAGACCGTTCCTTTATTCAATGGTGAGTATGTCGCAGAAACCGGTTATCATAAAGATTTCGCTGATGGTTTCGTTGACGTTTTTTATTATCATTTCGCCCTGTTTGTTCATTGTTTTCTGGGCGCAGAGCAGCACGCGCAGCCCTGCCGACGAAATATAGCTGAGCCCTTTAAGATCCAGCGTGAGGCCCGCCACTCCGTCAAGCGAGTTTTTCAGCTCGGCTTCAAGCTCGGGAGCCGTAATCGTGTCCAGTCTGCCTTCGAGCGCGATATTGAGGGATGAGCCCTGCTGAGTTTTGGTGATTGTCATGGCGTTTCTCCTGATTAGTTTATAAAGACGTTATTAAAAAGGGCTTTTGATCAAATGCTCTTTTTGATTCTCAGAATATTCTGACCGTTTTTGTATTCATAGGAAATGTCGTCCATCGTCTTTTTGACAAGAAATATTCCCAGACCGCCTATTTCTCTTTCCTCTGCCGAAAGGGTGGTGTCGGGATCCTTCTTCGCGAGAGGATCGAATGGGATTCCGTTGTCAATAAAGGTGATTATTACGCAAAGCGGTTCCTTTTCCACCTCTACGCGCACGGTTGCCGGCCCGGTTTCGGGATCGTAGGCATAGTGGGCAATATTGCCGAAAAGCTCGTCTATGGCAATATCAATCTGCATCTGCGTCTTTACGGGACAGCCGAGAGCCTCCAGCTCGGAGTTTACAAAATCGGTAACCTCAGAAATATTTTCCAGCGTTGCTTCGATATTGAGCTCTTTCATCGCCTTTTCTCCCTTGCATAAGTATTTTCCGATACAATGCGGTCATATAACGGTCTGACCGTCAGACTGCGGCGCTTTGTCCGCAAATCTCCCGACCGGATCGTTCACCGTGCGGAAAATTTCGCGGGGCGATCCCCTCTTTTCGGTCTGAAAGCCGAAAACATGCGGTCGTACCGAACAGGTTATTGTGCGCGCCGTCCGTCTCGGGTACGCCGTCTGAATAAACAAACGGCCTCTTTCGGCTTTCCATGCGGGTCGGCCCGCCGGAACTATTATTCAGCGCCGGAATCCGTCGGGGTCTGGGTATGATTTATCACGTTTATGTAATTATACGGTATCTCGATCCCGTTTTCAATGAGCGCCTTTCTGACCCTTGTATTTATATCGTCGGTGACGATCTCGGTTTTGGATTCTTTTGCGTAATACACCGTGACGCCCATTATCAGAGCGCTTTCTGCGAAGGACAGAAAATATACCGGATTGTAGCAAAGGCCGCCGTTGCCGTCCGGCTTTCTGGCTATGGAGTATTTGCTCTGCTCCACCGCTTTGGCTATCACACGTTTGACAAGCTCGACGTCGCTGTTGTATCCGACCGAAAAGCGGAAGCTTATGGCTCGGTCGACATGCCTGTAGCTGAAGTTTGTAAGCTGCTGGGCGTTTATTTTGCTGTTGGGAATGACTATGCGCAGGGTGTCCATTCCCTTCAGCACGACGTGGCGCATGGTAATGTTTTCGACTATACCGGCCGTTCCGTCCTCTAAAACCACGCGGTCGCCTATCTCAAACGGCTTGTGTATGCTTATCATAAGCCCGGCAAGGATGTCCTTTATAACGTCCTGCGCCGCAAAAGCAAGCACCGCACTGATTATGGCGGTTCCGCCCAGAAGGGTCTGCCACAGCGAATTAACCCCGCCGAACATGGATATACCCACTATGACGCATCCGATTACTATGATTGCGGAGCTTACCTTTTCAAAAAAGGCGAGATGTATGCCTTTTTTCCTGTTCTGCGCCTTTTTGAACAAATACTTGTTCAGTCTCGTCAAAACCCATGCCACAAGCACTATCAGCGCGGCGGCTCCGGCGTAAAAGGCTATTTTCCACGGGATACTGAGTCCGTTCAAAAAATTGGTCATTTTCCACTGTCCTTTGCTCAGTGATCTTAGCGATATGTTTTATTTCGCGGCGGAGCCGGCTTGAGATCGCAAAACGGATGCTTCGGCTTTTCGGAAAAATACATTTCTTACTAACCTGTTTTATTAATTATACCATAAAATGTATCCGTCAACAATAAATATACACACGCCGCGCGGCAAAAATACTCTTTTTACCGTGTTTTGTTCCCGGAATATCGGCTTTTCTGTAAAAAAGGGCGTATTTTCCGCTGACAAAACCAGCCAATAAACTCCATGACGGCGAATATAATTGACCGTTTTTGTGATTTGTCGATATTATTTGTTTAAAATCGGTCAAATCGCTCTCATTCTTTATTATATTTTCACAAAGAAAAGACAATATTATAAACATATTTAACGATAATTATCATTAGCTATTGACTGTTTCTGATTATAATGTATAATTTAGTTAAACAGAGATCACATTATTAAATATATGGTGACAGTAATGCTGACGCAGGAAAGAAGAAAAAAGATACTCGAATACATCGGCGAAAACGGTTCGGCAAGCGTGGTAACGCTGACCGGGCTGCTCAATGCCAGCGAATCAACCGTCCGTCGTGATCTTGCGGCTCTTGCGAGCCTCGGAAAACTCAATAAGGTGCACGGAGGCGCGACCGTTCTTCCTCACGAATTTCTCAATCAGGAGGACAACATCAACTCAAAGGTGCAGAAAAACTTCGACGAGAAATCGGATATCGCCGAATACGCCGCCTCGCTGATAAACGATGATGATTTTGTCTACATAGACGCGGGCTCGACGACATATCTTATGACAAGGCACATCGCCGAGACCAAGGCGACCTTTGTGACGAACGGGATAGCCCACGCGCAGGAGCTTGCCAAAAAGGGCTGCCGCGTCATAATTCTCGGCGGTGATCTCAAGGACACCACCGAAGCGATAATCGGAATAGTCGCCGCGACCAATCTGCAAAAATACAACTTCTCCAAGGCGTTTATCGGCATAAACGGCATAACCGTAAAACAGGGCTTTACAACCACTGACACCGATGAAGCCATGATAAAGGCCATCGCGATAGAAAGAAGCTTCATTTCGTACATACTCTCCGATTCCAGCAAATTCGGAAAGGTCTCCGCGGTGACCGTAGCTCCGCTTGAAGCGTCATGCATCGTCTGCGGCAAATGCAGCGATAACGCAATAAAGGAAAAAACCGTCGTGAAGGAGGTGAGATAAAAATGGTATATACCATCACCCTCAACCCCGCGCTTGATTATGTTATGAAGGTAGGCACGCTCAGATACGACGACATCAACCGCTCGCAAAGCGAAAACCTGTACTACGGAGGAAAGGGCATAAATGTTTCGGTGATTCTCACAAGATTGGGGATCGGCAACAAGGCCCTCGGCTTTACGGCGGGATTCTCCGGGCAAAAGCTGGAGGCAATGCTCAGAGCGGACGGAATAGACTGCGACTTTATCCGGCTCGGACGCGGCTTTACGAGGATAAACGTCAAGATCAAGGCCGACACCGAGCTTGACATAAACGCTCAGGGTCCCGATATCAGCGAGGAAGAAATCTCCGGGCTGCTGCAAAAGCTCGACGGCATCGGGGAAGGCGATTATCTTGTGCTGGCAGGCTCGATCCCCAAAACCCTTCCGTCCGATGTGTATGAGAGAATACTTGAAAGACTGTCGGGGCGCGGCATACGCTTTGTCGTCGACGCGACCGGAGATCTGCTCATGAAGGTGCTGAAGTACCGGCCGTTTCTCATAAAGCCCAACCATCACGAGCTGGGAGATCTTTTCGGCGTAAAGACGACGACCGAGGAGGAGATCGAGCATTATGCGCGGCTGCTCCAGCAGAAAGGCGCCGGAAACGTACTCGTTTCGCGGTCAAAGGACGGCGCGCTTCTGCTCGACGAAACCGGAAGGGTACATAAAATAGGAGTCGTCAAAGGCAAGCTGGTAAACAGCGTCGGCAGCGGAGACAGCATGGTCGCCGGATTTGTCGCCGGATATATAGGCAGCCGTGACTATTCCCATGCGCTCCGGCTTGGCTCCGCCTGCGGAAACGCGACAGCGTTTTCCGAGGCTCTCGCGGAAAGGAAACTCATAGATGAATTGTTTGACCGTTTAATGGTCGAATAGCATCTGTCCGGATCGGTATCATAAGCCCGGCCGGGAGGCTCGGGCCGACAATATAAACAGGAGGAAAAAATGAGGATCATCGATTTGCTCAAAAAGGACGCCATCCTGCTGAACACTGCGGCGGCGTCCAAGCAGGAAGCCATCGACAAGCTGGTTGCCCTGCACGACACGGTCGGCAATCTCAATGACGCCGCCGTATACAAGGAGGCCATCCTCGCAAGAGAGACTCAGGGCTCCACCGCCATCGGTGAAGGCATCGCAGTGCCTCACGCAAAGTCCGAAAGCGTGAAGACTCCCGGACTTTCATCAATCACGGTGCCCGGCGGCGTTGATTACGGCGCTCCCGACGGCAAACCTTCGGACATTCTCTTTATGATAGCCGCGCCGCTCGACGGCGATCTTCATCTTGAGATACTGTCCCGCCTGATGGTAATGCTCATGGACTTTGACTTCTGCGCAAAGCTCAGAGCAGCCAAAACCCCCGAGGAATATCTCGGCATAATCGACGCGGCCGAAGCGGAAAAATATCCCGACGAGGCGGTCGAAAAAGCCCCCGAAGAGAAAAAAGAGGGTTACAGAATACTCGCTGTAACCGCATGTCCCACAGGCATAGCCCACACCTATATGGCGGCTGAGGCTCTGCAAAAGGCAGGCGAAAAGCTGGGCATACCCATCAAGGTGGAAACAAACGGCTCCGGCGGCTCAAAGAATGTCCTCACGGCCGAGGAAATTGCCAACTGCGACGGTATAATCATCGCGGCCGACAAGAACGTCGAAACGGCGCGCTTTGACGGCAAGCCGGTCTATTCCACAAAGGTTGCCGACGGCATACACAAGCCGGAGGAACTTATCAACAAGATAGTCAACGGTGAAGCTCCCGTATTCCATTCCGACGTAAAAGCGGATACGTCCGCATCGTCCGGAAACGACAGCTTCGGCAGAAAGCTCTACAAGCATCTGATGAACGGCGTATCTCACATGCTGCCCTTCGTCGTCGCAGGCGGTATCTTTATAGCCATAGCGTTTCTTATCGACACCTTCGCGGGCAACGCCGGTTCTGCCGATTTTGGTTCGGTCAATGCCGTCGCGGCGTGGTTCAAGACCATCGGCGGCTTTGCCTTCAATCTGATGGTTCCCATTCTCGCCGGCTTCATCGCATTGTCCATCGCCGACAGGCCGGGTCTTCTGGTCGGTATGGTCGGAGGCTTCCTCGCAACGGCAGGCGCTACGTTCCCGCTTCCCGGAGGCGACGTACCTTCCGGCTTCCTCGGCGGTCTGCTTGCAGGCTTCGCCGGCGGCTATATGATGCTCGGCATAGAAAAAATGTGCAGCAAATTCCCCAGATCGCTTGAGGGCATCAAGCCGGTTCTGGTCTATCCGCTGCTCGGATTGGGCGGCATCGCTGTAATCATGTGCGCCATCAATCCCATCATGGGTATCATCAACAATGCAATGAGCAGCGCCCTGACCTCAATGGCAAATACAGAGGGCCTTATGCTTCCGCTCTGCGCTCTGCTGGCCGGAATGATGGCGATAGATATGGGCGGGCCCTTCAACAAGGCGGCATATGTTTTCGCAACCGGCATGCTGGCCTTCCAGACCGACGCCGCTTATATGATAATGGCGGCCGTTATGATCGGCGGCATGGTTCCTCCGATTGCCATCGCCCTTTCCACAACCTTCTTCAAGTCCCGCTGGACTGAGGAGGAAAGAAGGAACGCACCCGTCAACTACATCATGGGCCTTTCCTTCATCACCGAGGGCGCCATCCCCTATGCGGCGGGCCATCCGCTTCAGGTCATCCCGTCATGTATCGTCGGATCGGCGGTCGCGGGCGCTTTGTCGGCTCTGTTCGGCTGCAAGCTCATGGCTCCTCACGGCGGCGCCTTCGTATTCGCAACCATGCAGGGTACGTGGTATATGTATATCGCCGCCCTGATCATCGGCTCGATAGTCGGTATGCTCATGCTGGCGATTCTCAAGAAAAAGAACAAAACAGAGGCGTAATATCCGTCTGAATAAATACACAGTCAGAAAGAGGTTTATATTTATGGTATCAAAGGATTTCACCATCACAAATAAAATGGGTCTTCACATGCGTCCGGCGCAGATCTTCGTCACTGCGATGAACAAATACGCCTCCGACATGAACATCAAATTCAACGGCAAAAACGTAAACGGCAAGAGCATTATGCACATTATGGCGGCATGCATCAAGTTCGGCTCACAGATAACCGTCGAATGCAGCGGCCCCGATGAAGAGGCAATGCTCAACGAGGCTGCCGGTATGATCGAAAGCGGCTTCGGCGAGGAATAACATAAACGGCAAACGGGCGGACTTTGTCCGCCCGCAGCTTTAAGGAGGAAAACTTATGCTCAGAGGAATAGGCGCGTCGCAGGGCTTCGGAATCGGAAGGGCAGTCATAATAGAGGATGTAAATCTCGACTATTCCGCGGTGAAATATTCCGGCGCCGACGGCGAAAAGGCAAGGCTCGCCAACGCCGTGGAAGCCTTCACAGACGAAACAAGACAAATGGTCGAGGAGCTTAAAAAAAGCGCAGGCGCAAAGGAAGCAGAAATACTGGAGGGACATCTGACCATGCTTCAGGATCCCTTCATGCTGTCGCAGATGAACGACAACATTGATGCGGGCTCGGTCGCCGAGGCTGCCGTCGATACGGTTTGCACCATGTTCTACGACATGTTCGCCGGAGTGGACGACGAAATGATGCGCCAGAGAGCTTCCGACGTCAAGGACATAAGGGACAGCGTCATACGCATTCTGCTGGACGCGAAAAGCGTTGACATCGGCGCGGTCGAAAAGGGCTCCGTGCTAATCGCCAAGGATTTCACTCCGTCAATGACCAGCCAGATAAAGAAGGAAAACGTAGCGGCCATCGTCACCGAAGTCGGCGGCGTGACGAGCCACAGCGCAATTTTGGCAAGAGCAATGGGAATACCGGCGGCTCTTTCGGTGATAAATTCCACCGGCATAATAAACGACGGCGACCTGCTGATAGTGGACGGATTTTCCGGAAAGATCTTCACCGATCCGACCGACTCTCAGATAGCCGAATATACCGAAAAGCAGAAGGCTTACCTGAGAGAGAAGGAGAGCCTCAATATCTATTTCAACAAGCCGTCGGTCACAAAATCCGGCGCGGTCAAGAAGGTTTACGGCAACATCGGCAAGGCCGAAGACGCGCAGAACGTCGTGCAAAACGGCGGCGAGGGAATAGGCCTGTTCAGGACGGAGTTTCTCTTTATGGACAGGGATCATGAACCGACCGAGGAGGAGCAGTTCGAGGCATACTCCACCGTTGCCAAGACAATGGACGACAAAGAGGTCATTATCCGCACGCTGGATATAGGCGGAGACAAGGATATCCCCTATCTCGCCATCGAAAAGGAGGAAAATCCATTCCTCGGGCACAGAGCCATCCGCTATTGCCTCGACAACAGGCCGCTTTTCAAAAAACAGCTTCGCGCGCTGCTCAGAGCGGCAGTCTTCGGAGACATCAAGATAATGCTTCCGCTCGTGACCACCGTTGATGAGGTTAAATCGGCAAAGGAAATAATCGAAGAATGCGCGAAAGAGTTGGAGGGCGAAGGCAAGCTCTTTAAACGAGTTCCCGTCGGAGTTATGATAGAAACCCCTTCAGCCGCGCTCATTTCCGATCTGCTCGCCAGGGAGGTCGATTTCTTCTCCATCGGCACGAATGATCTTACCGGCTACACAATGGCCGTCGACAGAGGAAACGCCAAGGTAAGCCATCTTTACGACGCGTTCCAGCCGAGCGTGCTGCGCGCTATAGAAATGACCGTAAAAAACGCCAAGGCCGCCGGAATAATGGTCGGCATGTGCGGCGAGGCCGCCGCCGACCCCAGGCTCATCCCCAAGCTGGTCGAATGGGGTCTTGACGAATTCTCGGTAACGCCGTCGTCCATTTTGCAGACGCGCAAAAATATCTGCGAGTGCGAATAAGCGGACAGGACACAGCCAAAGCCCGAAGCGGATGCTTCGGGCTTTGATCTGAATGATGCTCAGGACCGGCAACTGATAAACAAAAGCGCCGGCGGCAAATTATGATTTCCGGCAAGTCCATTGCTTACCGACCGCATTTCAGCGCTCACTGAAAAACCCGCTCAAATAAGCGGGTTTTTCTTTTTAATTCCTGTTATCCACGACTCTCTTTGATTTTTTCTCACTTCTCGGCAGCGTGCCGTTCGGCACCGCCTTTATGTCCGGCGTCATGCCTATGCGGCTCTTAAAGTGCGCCTGCGCCTTTTGCTCAAGTTCGGTAAAACGGTCGAAGGGCAGATCGGTCTCAAACAGCACCATCATGTGATCCTTGCCGTTGACGTGATCTATCTCAACGCGATATTCGCACGAAGCGCCGTCAACCGCCTTCAAAACGTCCTCGATCTGCGCCGGGAACATATTGACGCCCTTTACCTTGAAAAGGTCGTCCGAGCGGCCCATGATTACGTCGATCCTCGGATATTTGCGTCCGCATTTGCATTCGCCCGGGATAATGCGGGTCAGGTCGTGCGTGCGGAAGCGTACAAGCGGCGCGCCTTCCTTTTGCAGCGTGGTGATAACAAGCTCGCCCATTTCTCCGTCGGGAACCGTTTCGCCGGTTTTGGGGTTTATGACTTCATAGTAGCAGTAGTCGTCAAAGACATGCATGCCGCAATCGTATTCGCAGTTTATGCCGATGCCCGGACCGTATATCTCGGTCAGACCGTATATGTCATAAAGCTCTATGCCGAGGCTTTCACGGATGCGCTTGCGCATTTTTTCGCCCCAGCGCTCCGATCCGATAACGCCTTTTTTGAGCTTGATTTTGTCCTTTATGCCGCGCTTCTCGATCTCCTCGGCAAGCAGCAGCGCGTAGCTGGACGTGGCGCAGATAACCGTCGCGCCCATATCCTGCATGAACTGAAGCTGCTTTTCGGTGTTGCCCGGTCCCATGGGAATGGCTGTGGCGCCCAGCAGCTCCGCGCCGAGCTGAAAGCCGATTCCGGCAGTCCACAGGCCGTATCCCGGAGTAATCTGCAGGCGGTCTTCCTTTGTGATCCCGGCTATCTCATAGCAGCGTTTAAACTGCTCCGACCAGTCGTCGACATCCTTTTTTGTGTACGGGATTATTACCGGCGTGCCCGTCGTTCCGGAGGAAGAATGTATGCGCACAACCTGACTCATGGGCACGGCGGCAAGGCCAAGCGGATAAACATCCCTGAGGTCGTTTTTGTCGGTAAAGGGCAGTTTTTCGAAATCCTCCTGCGACTGCATGGACTCCAGATCAAAATCGGCAAATTTTTTGTGATAAAGGCTGGATTCAAGGCTTTTCAGACGTATTGCCTGCTTTTTTATAATTTCAAAGGTTTGTTCGGTCATTTTCACTTTTCGGTCATTCCTTCCGTCTCTATGCATTTTTCGCCCAGCTCGAGCGCATTTATATTCATTTGGTGTACCTTTTGGGGCAAACGGTCGAGCAGCACCTTCTTTATCTGCCCGGGAGTCATATCAAATACACCGCTGCCCGCTGCCGCTCCGAGCAGAGCGGTATTGAGCACCTTTGGTGATCCGCATTGCCCGCAGATGGCGTCGCCGTCCACGACAATAACCTTTTTGACCTTGGCTTTGAGATAGTTTATCATCTCATCGCCGTCGAGCCGCTTTCCGGTCAGCGAGCCCGATACCGGCTGCACCGCCTTTTTGTTGACGACGACAACGCCGTCATCTTTGAGATATGGCAGACAGCGTACCGCCTCGCCCGGCTCGAAGGCTATAAGTATATCGGCACAGCCCTGCGGAATGAGCGGCGAAGCCGTATCTCCGATCCGCACATGGCTGACGACGCAGCCGCCGCGCTGCGCCATTCCTATCGTTTCGGCAGTTCTCGCAAACAGGCCCTGCTCCATGGCCGCCTGCGCGATTACTCTGGAAGCCAGGACGGTGCCCTGACCGCCGACGCCGCATAAAAGACAATTCATCATTGCACGCCTCCTTCCGTAATCATATCAAACGGACAGACCTGCGCGCACAGTCCGCAGCCGGTACAGAGCGACGGTTCGATGACCGCCCTGCCGTTTTCAAGCGACAGCGCCGGACATCCCAGCTCACGGATGCATTTCTGGCATTTGCGGCAATCGTCCTTCACGGCCATTTTCTTTGCCGGTTTAACTATTGCTATACACGGCGAGCGGAAAACTATGCAGCGGACTCCTTTTTCTTCGGCGGCCTGCTTTACGGCCTCAACTGCCGCAGCAAGATCGAGCGGATCGACGACGCGCACTGACGTCACTTCGAGGGCATTCAGCACCTTTTCTATGGAAATCTTCCGTGAAACATCGCCCATCATGGTTTTGCCGATGCCCGGGTGGGGCTGATGTCCGGTCATTGCGGTTGTTGAATTGTCCAGCACGACGGCGATCATATCGGTCCGGTTGTATACCGCGTTTATTATACCGGTGATGCCGCTGTGGAAAAATGTCGAGTCACCGACAAAGCCGATGTGTATCGCGTCGTCGCCGGCCCGTTCAAGTCCCTGCGGAACGGTGAAGCCCGCGCCCATGCAGAGGCAGGTGTCTGTAGTATTGAGCGGCGCGGCGTTGCCGAGGGTGTAGCAGCCGATATCGCCGCTGAAAACCGCCTTTTTGCCGCGCATTGCCTGCTTAACGGCGTAAAACGACGCTCTGTGGGGACATCCGGCGCAGAGTATCGGCGGGCGAACGGCAAGCTCGGGCGCATTTTCATCCTGCTTTGCCGCTTCGGGAACTTTGATCCCCAGAAACTCGCCTATTTGTCTCCGCAGGATCTCATGCGAGTTTTCTCCCGCGGTTATGGTGTGGCCGGTGCGCTTGCCAAGGATTTCGGTTTTTATTTTTTCTCTGCCGCATATGTGAATGAGCGCATCCTCAATAACGGGATCCAGCTCCTCAAGACACAAAACCCTGTCCGCGTTTTTCAAAAGGTCGATGGCCGGATCGTCGGGGAAGGGATACGGCGTTGCGACGGTCAGAACGCGCGGGTCTGCGTTAAGCTCCTTCAAAACATCCTTTGCGTATGCCGCGCTGACGCCGCCGCAGGCAATACCGAGTCTGCCGCTTCCGGTCAGCGTGTTGCCGCCGTAATACGAAAGCTGCTTTGACAGCTCGGATTCACGGGAGAAGAGCTTCCTCTTTGCCATGTATGAAAGCTTCGGGAAAATAACCCATCTCGGATCCTTTTCGAAATGTCCGCCGGCCTCTTCAGATTTTACCGAATCCGCCGCGTCTATTGAAGCGCAGCTGTGGCATATCCTTGTCGTCGGGCGAAGTATTACCGGCGTGCCGAGCTGTTCGGACAGCTCAAATGCGTCCTGTACCATTTGATAAGCCTGCTCGGGTGTTGTCGGGTCGAAAACGGGTATACGCGCATACCGTCCGAAATGGCGGGTATCCTGCTCTGTCTGCGAGGATATTGGCCCGGGGTCGTCAGCGACCAGCACAACAAGGCCTCCCTTTACGCCGACATAGTTTACGCACATCAGCGGATCGGAGCAGGCGTTCAGTCCCACCTGCTTCATAGTCACCATGGCCCGCGCTCCGGCATATGCCGCGCCGGCCGCGACCTCCATGGCGGCCTTTTCGTTTACCGACCATTCTACATAGACGCTGCCGTTGTTGCGTTTTGCAACTGTTTCAAGCACCTCAGTGGACGGTGTACCGGGATAACCCGACACAACGCGCACTCCGGCAGCCATTGCGCCGACGGCTATCGCCTCGTTTCCCATCAATAGTTCTTTCATATAAGCAGTCCCTCTGTTTTTGTTTTTTGGATAATTCAGCAGATAAACATATCTTTGTATTATCTTTATAGTATATATTATACTCTTTACGGGAATCCGGTCAAGATTATGTGCTGCCGGATTTGTTTTTCTGCCGTTAAAGTAATACTGCTCCGGCTATCAGCGCGGCGCATATCAGAAATGCAGCAAGGTCGATGAGCCTGAACGGATATTTTTTGAAGCCGGATTTTGTCGTTCTCAACTCAAAGCCGCGCACTTCCGCGGCAACTGCCGTGGCGTCGGTCCTTCGCACCGAGGAAATAAGCAGGGGCACACAGAGCGGCAGGACCAATCCTATCTTTTTAAGGCCGTTTTTTGTGTCAAATTCCACGCCTCTTGCCGTCTGAGCTTCCATAATGTCGCCCATTTCCTCCATGAACTGCGGAATAAAGCGTATTGACGTCGTCAGTGTGAACGCGTATTTGTAGGGAAGATGCAGCACCTGCACGAGAGCGTTCGCCAGGTCGGATATCTGCGTGACCGCAAGCATAAGAGCAAGCGGTATGCAGGCGATTATCAGGCGCAGGACAACCTTCGCCGCCAGCATAAGTCCCTCGTCGGTTATTATCCAGAAAACCGGAGTGCCCCGGCGCACGAACAGCACCTGAAGAATGAACAGAAATATCGAAACCTTCAAAAGACCCTTCAGTATGGACAGCGCCTTTTTGAAGACACCCGCAGCAAGACCGATCATCATATCGAGCAGGAGCAGGAAAAGCAGATAAAAAATATTATCGGAAATAAATCCGGCGGCGCATATGCAAACGGCAAGCAAAATCTTTGTCAGGGGATTCATCCTGTGTATTACGGAGTTTCCTGCCGTATATTGAAAAAGATCCTTCATCGTCCGGCCCTCCTGACCTGCATCTCAGAGCATATCCGGGCGGTCATCTCCCCGACCGTGTCCGCATTTTCAAAGCCCTTTCCCAGCCGCATGGATAGCTCCGTTATCTGCGGAGGAAGAAGCGACGCCTTGAGCATGAGCTCGGTATCTCTGAAAACGCTTCTTACCGTGCCGTCGGCAAGCAGCCTGCCCCCGGCCATAACGAGAGCGCGCCGCGCGTAGCTCATAACGACCTCCATATCGTGACAGACCATCACGACCGTGGTTCCCATCGTCCGGTTCATATCGCTGATTACATCCATTATATGGCTGCACTCACGGTAATCGAGGCCGGTGGTCGGTTCATCGAGTATCATTATCTCAGGCTGTACCGTGATTACCGACGCCAGCGCAACCCTTTGCCTTTCGCCTCGGCTGAGGCTGAACGGTTCTTCATCGCCGGAAAAACCGAACGATTCCATAACCTCTCCGACCCGCCGGTCAATGTCTTCGCGGGACATATCCTTCTTTACGGTTTCAAGACCGAAGGCCAACTCCTCGCGGACGGTATTTCGGCATATCTGTCTGTCCGGATTCTGAAAGAGGAATCCCACATGACGCGCCCGCTCGCTGACCCTTGTTTTCGACGTATCCAGCCCGTTTATAACTACCTTTCCCTTTGTGGGTTTCAGCAGTCCGTCTATCAGCTTGACCGTCGTTGTTTTACCCGCGCCGTTTGCGCCGAGTATGGCGACGAACTCGCCCTTTTCTATGTGAAAGGATATGTCCCTGACGGTAGAGCTGCCTTCGCCGTAGCCAAAACTGACCTTTTCCAAAGAAATCATCTCAGCAGCCCCCTTACCATGGTCTCGGCCTCATCGACATTTATACAGACCGGCATTTCTCCGCAGCCGGCCTCCTTGAGACTGATGGCGAGCGAAGCCACTCTCGGGCAGTTTACACCTATTCCCTCAAGCTCTTTTGCTCTTTCCAGCACCTGACGGACAGGTCCGCTGCAGTATATTTTTCCTTCGTTGAGAACTATAAGCTGCTTTGCAAATTCGCTCAGCAGCATTATCTTCTGCTCGATGACGATCACGGTCAGACCGTATCGCTCGTTCATTTCCTTAAGCAGGGAAAAGACCATGCGGCTGCTGCCGGGATCAAGCTCGCCCGTCGGTTCGTCAAGGAGCAGTACCTTGGGCCGCAGGGCGATTATGGAGGCTATCGCCACCTTCTGACGCTGTCCGCCCGAAAGCGAAGCTATCGTACGGCAGCGAAGATCCTCTATCCCGACCTGCCTGAGCGCGAAGGTCAAACGCTCCTCAATTTCCCCGCGCGGTATGCCGAAGTTTTCCAGGCCGTAAAGCATCTCATCCTCAACCACCGAGGAAATTATCTGGCTTTCGACATCCTGAAAGACCGTTCCGACTACGCGGGAGATGTCGGTCATCCTGTTCTCAACGGTATCCATTGAGTCCACAATGACACTGCCGTAAAAATCGCCCTTGTAGTGATGCGGAACCATTCCGCCAATGGCGCGCGCAAGGGTCGTTTTGCCCGCTCCCGCCGGTCCGATTATTCCGATGAACCCGCCCGGCTCCACGTCCAGCGAGATGTCCCTGAGCGCAGGCTCTCCGCCGCCGTCATACTGAAAGGTAAGAGACTCTATCTTTATCATCCGCAGCGCTCCTTATTATATAAAAGAGTATCAGTCGTAAAAAGCAGTTGCCGTTCCCGTTCAAAGAGTACAGCCGCAATCGGATTTGCGCCCTCCCGAAGCCGTTCCCGAAGGAGCGGCCGTATGCAGTGAGACACGGATCCGTCTGCGGCTGTCTTATGACTATGCAATCTGTTATTTCTTCAAAATCTTTTTAAGCGGGATGTACAGAAGCTGTACTATGACAGCGTTAAATATTGCCGTGAGCAGCACTATGGGGACATACGCCACCATTGCGGACGCATCGGCTTCGGTGAAGATGAACAGGCAAACGGTGAAGCTGCCGCCCGAAACGACGGTGGAAACGAAGGTGGATACCAGAGGATTGAGATCGAGCTTCTTGATCTTCATGGGTATCTTTATCATCAGACACATGCAGACCGCGCCGAGAAGCTCCGAGATGAAGTTGATCCACGGAGTGCCCGGAAGGAACTGGCAGACCGCACCGGTCAGCAGGCCGATTATCGCCGCCTGATACAGCTTGGGGCGCACGAGCAGTATCGCCAGACAGTAGGAGGCGATTATGAAGTTGGGCTTCATGCCGAAGAAGTTGATATATGTGCCGACGAGCAGCTTCAAAACGGTTCCGGCTGCAATGAGAACGGCTACCAGAATGAGATCGCCGACGGAGAAACCTTTATTTTCTTCTGTTAAAACGGTTCTTTTTTCTGTCATATAAATCATTCCTGTCTATATACGGCAGACCAGGCGGAAGGTTATTATCGGGCCCAAAACCGACCCCGACCGCGCTTTTGCCGAAAATCTGTATTTTAATAAAAGCGAATCAATTATTCAACCTTGGGAAGTCTTGCCTTGAAGCTTTCGAGCTCCTCGTCGGTCGGGATATAATCGTCCATGAGTCCGTCGTGGAACTTTTCGTATGCGACCAAGTCGAAGTAGCCGGTACCGGTCAGGCCGAACAGAATGGTCTTTTCCTCGCCGGTTTCCTTGCATTTAAGAGCCTCGTCGATCGCAGCGCGGATGGCGTGGGAGCTTTCGGGAGCGGGCAGGATGCCTTCGACTCTGGCAAACTGCTCGGCAGCCTCAAACACTTTGCTCTGCGGTACGGAAATCGCCTCCATATAGCCGTCGTCATACAGCTGGGAGAGAACGGGGCTCATGCCGTGGTAACGCAGGCCGCCTGCGTGGTTGGGAGCCGGGATGAAATCGCTGCCGAGAGTATACATTTTGGCGAGCGGGCAGACCATACCGGTGTCGCAGAAATCGTAGGCGTAGACGCCCCTGGTGAGGCTGGGGCAGGAAGCCGGCTCGACGGCGATTATCCTGTAATCTGCTTCGCCGCGGAGCTTTTCGCCCATGAACGGAGCAATAAGGCCGCCCAGATTGGAGCCGCCGCCCGCGCAGCCGATGATTATATCGGGCTTGACGTTGTATTTGTCGAGGGCCGCCTTTGTCTCAAGACCGATCACGCTCTGGTGCAGCAGAACCTGATTGAGCACGCTTCCCAAAACATAGCGGTAGCCCGGATTTGATACGGCGACCTCGACCGCCTCGGAGATGGCGCAGCCCAAAGAGCCTGTCGTGCCCGGATGCTCTGCCAGAATCTTTCTGCCGACCTGAGTCGTCTCGGACGGGGACGGGGTGACCGACGCGCCGTAGGTGCGCATGACCTCGCGGCGGAAGGGCTTTTGCTCGTAGCTTACCTTGACCATGAATACCTTGCAGTCAAGGCCGAAGTATGAGCACGCCATGGAAAGGGCCGTGCCCCACTGGCCCGCGCCGGTCTCGGTGGTAACGCCCTTGAGACCCTGCTTCTTTGCATAATATGCCTGGGCTATCGCGGAATTGAGCTTGTGGCTTCCGCTTGTGTTGTTGCCCTCAAATTTGTAATAGATCTTCGCCGGCGTTCCTAATTTTTCCTCAAGGCAGTATGCTCTGACCAGAGGAGCCGGACGGTACATCCTGTAAAAATCCTGAATATCCTTCGGGATGGGAATGAAACGGTTGTCGTTGTCCAGCTCCTGTGCGACGAGCTCGTCGCAGAATACGCCGGAAAGCTCCTCTGCGGTCATCGGCTGAAGCGTTCCCGGATTAAGCAGGGGCGCCGGTTTATTCTTCATATCAGCACGGACATTGTACCACTGGGTCGGGATCTCGGACTCGGTAAGATAAATTTTGTAAGGGATCTTGTTTTCTGCCATGACAGGTCTTCCTTTCCTCCGCATTTTTGCGGAAATAAAAATGTTTTGCGTTGGATTACCGGACGCCATCCCGGCCCTTGCAAGACCGCCGGAGGAAATATGCCGCTGCGGGTTTTTGCAGCGGTCTTCCATGGGAAACAAAAAGACCCGTCCTGATAAAGGACGAGTCTGATAATCAGCCCGTGGTACCACCTTTTTGAATCGTTGCCGATCCGCTCTTGCGAAAATACCAACATATTTTCTGCCCTTAACGCGGGCGCACGGTCCGGATACTCGGAGAAAAACTCCTTTCACCTTTCCCTCGGCGATCCATTTGCCGGACGACAATTCCGCAGGGCTCTCAGCCTGCCCCTGCTCTCTGTGGGCGTCCTTTCCGGTTTGATCTTCGCCTCATCGGTTTGCTTTATGGCTCGTATTATACACCCAACCATTCGGTTTGTCAAGCGTTTGCTTTATATAATTAAAGCGTTAAAAAATACTATTCTGTATAAATATTCAACAAAAAATATTATTTCTCCGGCACTTTCCGCAAATACGCAGGCGAAGAAGGTTTATCCTCTTCAGGTTTTTTCGCCCACGACAAGCCCGCGGATCCTCGCCTCTATCGCAAGCTCGGTCCTGTTTTTATAGCCGGTCTTCTGCAGCATGTGGCTGATATGCACCTTGACCGTGCCCACCTCGATAAAGAGCCTCTCTGCGATCTCCTTGTTGGACGCTCCGGTCGTCATCTCGCGCAGAACGGCGATCTCCGCCGGGGTGAATTCCGCGCTGCGCGCCATTCCGATATTCAGCGTGGGAGCGTTGTCCGGAAAAACCGATTCGCCCGACATAATCCTGTCCATTACCTCGATAAGCTCCCTGTCGCCGGCCTCCTTGTACCAGAATCCGTCCGCGCCTATGCTTTTTGCTCGCGCAAGGTAGGCCGATTCTATCATTGACGTGACTATGAGCACCTTTGTGGACGGATAATCCTTTTTTATGCGCTCGGCGGCGTCCAGACCGTTTGAGCCGTCGTTCATCACGATGTCCATAATGACCAGATCTACCCTGTATCTGGCGCAGTATATTGGAGCGACGGCGGCCGATTCCAGCGCAAAGAGCAGATTGTATCTGTCGGACTCTCTGACAATCATCTCAAAGAGTCTTCGCGGAATGTTCTGGTCGTCCACAACAAGCACATTATAAGCCATGTATCATCTCTCCTTCATATTCCAGCGCAAGAGTCAGCGCAAACCCCGGACGGCTCTGTATCGACATAAAGCCGCCGCAGTCATGCACCATCTGCCGCAGATTTCTCAGGCCGCCCGTTTCGCGGATGTCATTTTCCGGCGGATCCCCGTTATTGCGGAGGACCGCCGTGCATCCGGTGTCGGTCTGCTCTATCTCCACAAAGAGGGTGTTTCCGCGGGCGTGTCTTATGGTGTTGGTTATGCACTCGTTCATTGCGCAGGCAAGCACATGAGCCGCAGGCTGAGCAGCAGGCAGGCGGCCGGTTATTTCCACCTTCACTCCGACATCGTCGGCAGCCTTCAGCACAACGCTGTAATCGTCGCGCTGCGGCATGGGACCTTCGTTTTTCAGGAGACCGACATTCTTTTTCCAAAGCTCCAGCACGGCTTCTCTGTTCTGCTCCGACCGGCTCAGAAGATAACGCTTGGTCGCGATAAGAGTGCTGCCCAGATCGTCATGGATCTTCACCTTGGCGTTGAATATCTCCTTTTGTATGGTCATATGGGTGACAAGATCGCCGAACCGGCGCAGATGGTCTCTCTGCCTCTCAAGCATTATATTGTTTTGCCGCAGCCTGTCGCTCAGCGCGTACTCCTCGGAAATGTCTGACGCCGTCAACTCATAAATATGTCCGCTGCCGGTCTCTATGGTGCGCCGGACAAAGCCGAAAACCGATCCGTCCGGAAATTTCAGGATCCTTTGCCTGTCCGAATCAATCACCGAAAAGCGTTCTGTCTCCTCGCTGCTGAAAATGCATCTGTAAAGCTCGTCGCCTCTCAGGATAATGCGCCCCGATGCCTTGCGGCTTATGGCGTTCATCGCCCTGTTGATGAGCAGCACGCGGCCGTTTTCCAGATAAAAGCACATTCCCACCGGAATGTTGTCCGTTGCAGCCTTGATGGAAAGTGCCGAAAGCTTCCTGTGGTGGAAACGGAAAAGATCGATTATCATAACGACAGAAAGCATGGTCAGGGGCATGAAAAGCAAGGTCCAGAACATCTCCGGGACCCTTTCCATTATGCCGTAAGCCCAATCGCCGTCGCCGAGACCCCTTTCTACCCGAATTACAGCCGTCATAAGCTGAAGCGGAACATAGCAAAGCAGCATGAGCGCGACGGTCGCCGCGGTCATGACTCCGCCGCGTTTTAATCCGATCGACCGGACAAGGATAAAAACAAAGCTGAGCAGCAAAAGCAAGACCCATATGGCCTGAGCCGCCTGAACTCCTCCGGAAAGTCTGCAATAGCTTATCAAAGCGCCTGCCCTCCTTCCTCGAATAAAAGGGTGACATAAACGCTGTCATCCGACTGCACGGTGATTTTTCCGCCGCACTGCGCGACTTCCTGCCTGTTCCACGAGCCGTCCGGAAGATTTGTCGGACTGTCGAGGGTCACGGCAAGGCGCAGACCGTCGGCAAATCTGATATTTACCAGAACAGCGCTGACGTCCGGCATGGCATTTTCCAGCACATATTCAAAAAAGTCGTATGCCAGCATGGCAACAGGCGCGTCGAGAGGCTCCTCCCCGTCCATCAGAACGGCGCTTGCGGCTCCCGAAATGCTGAGATAATCGAGCGACTCCTTTATCGAGAGATAAAGGTCGGCTGCCTCTACCGTGTCATGCTGGCGGGTAATAAGGTACAGGTTTGCCCTTCTCTTGACAAACGCGCCGAGCACCGAAACCGCCATCAGCCTTTTGCGGAAGGTCTGCTCGCCGGTGTTTTTTTCGAAAATCAGCCGTTCTATTTCTCCAAGCTGCGGACGGAGCTCCAGCGCGAGCCTGTCATACATTTCGTTTTGCGCCTCGTAGCGCGCCTTTTCCTTTTTAAGCTCGTTTTCCCTGCGCAGTATTATGTTTTCTTCGCTGAGCTGCTCGCCGGTGTCGTTCAGATCCTCGTTTATCGCGTTTATCGCCGTTATATCGTCGGTCCAGTAGACCCTTCCGCCGTAGATCGGCTTTGAGTGAAGGCGCGTGTTTTGGTCTATCATCAGCGTGCCGCCGCCCGCAAGGCGGATCTGTTCCGCCGTTATCGGCCCGGGATGCGCCGAGGTGTGGCGTATCACGCCCTGCCTGTCGGTTATGACGGCGTTTACAAGCGAGCGGCCGAACAGCATCCCGTAATCGCTGTTGGACGGTATCAGTCCCACCTGCATGCAGGATTCCCAGAAGCCAATCACCATGAAAGCGTACATATCCTGAAACTGAAGCCTGAGCAATCCGAAAAGCTCCACCGCGCTGCCGCCGTTTACCGCATACGCCGCAAAAAATACCGCGGCGACGGCGATAAAAACCAGAGGTATCCACGCGAATTTTCTGATAAATGTGAGCTGAGCGCGCACGAAAACCGCCGTTGGAGTGGATATGGCGAGGGTGATGTGCCATATGACGGTCAGATAGTATATTATTCCGTGCCCGGTTATTTCTCCGCCGGGCGAAACGCGGTATACAAGCTGGTGAAAATCATTGGTCAGGCAGCAAAGTATTAACAGCGCGCAGGGAATACACAGCCATATCCAGCCGCGAAGGGGCCTTTCGTCCCCTTCCTTTCCTATGCACAGCGCGGCAAAGAAGGAAATGAGCGACACGGCGGACAGCGGCAGATGGTACAGATAAACGATATATCTTTCAAGCACGGCGTTGTTTGCCGTGTAGTCGTATTTCACCGCCTGCATCATAAAGAGAGCCATGAGCAGCGCGCCGGAAATCATCAGCAGCATCCTCATGTTGCTTTGCACGGCGCGGCTCTCCACCGAAAGGATCCAGACAAGACACATTGCGGTAAGACAAATGGAGGATGTGCCGAAAAACATCGGCAGCGACAGCGCGCGGAAAAGCACGCCGAGAATAAAAAGCGAGGCGAGACCGGCTATTATCATGTTGTTTGTTTTGTTAAGCCGCATATTTCCGCCTCCCTTTGCCGTTTTAGATTATTATATCATATCGGATATTGCCGCGCAATTAAAAGCGGTTTGCCGTAAATCCTGTTTTGTGGGAAGAAGATCCGGCCGGAAACCGAAACGGCCGAAGAAAAAACCGGCCGAGATGAAAAAGCTCACATCAGCCGGAATTGTCCGAATAATTGCAGTCGGGGTCATACCGCGGTCATCTGCCGCCCAACCTCATTTTGAAATCGTCGTAGCCGAAACCGGTCAGCCTTTTAAGCCGTCCGTCGCGCTGCCTTTTCCAGATGTCGGGCAGAGGCATGCCGTTGAAGGTATTGTTTTTGCATGTGGTGTATATAGCCATATCGCCGAACAGCAGCATATTTCCGACCTCAAGCGGCTCGGCAAATCCGTAGTCGCCTATCACGTCCCCCGAAAGGCAGGTAGGCCCCGCCAGACGGTAGATATATTCGCCCCCGTTTTCATCGGCAAGGTAAAGCGGCGGGGTATAGGGCATTTCTATCACATCGGGCATGTGGCATGCCGCGCTCGCGTCCAGTATGGCGATTTGCCTGTCGCCGTTTCGCACTATATCAAGCACGCGGGCCGCCAAAAATCCCGCGTTGAGCGCGACGGCTTCTCCCGGCTCGAGATATATCCCGACGCCCCATTTTTCCATACTGCCGCGGATACATTTTTTAAGCAGCGGAATATCGTAATCGGGCCTTGTTATATGGTGTCCGCCGCCCATGTTGAGCCATTTCATTTTCGGCAGTATATTGCCGAATTTTTCTTCGACGGCTTTGAGCGTCGTTTCAAGATCGTCTGAATTTTGTTCGCACAGCGTGTGAAAATGCAGGCCGTCCAGCAGATCGGTCAGCTCGTCGGTCATCTGTTCGTTCCACTGTTCCCTTGTCACGCCCAGACGGCTGCCCGCGGCGCACGGATCATATATTTCATGGCCCTCCTGCGTCGAACATTCGGGATTTATGCGCAATCCGACGCTTCTTCCGGCTCTTTTTGCCCTGCCGCCGAGTTTTTTCAGTTGGTTTACCGAATTGAAAACAATGTGATCGGCATGCGTCAAAAGCTCGTCGAACTCGTCGTCGCGGTATGCGGCGCAGAAGACGTGAACCTCTTTCTGCGGCATTTTTTCGGCGCCCAGCCGAGCCTCAAAAAGCCCGCTCGCTTCGGTCCCGGCGAGATAGCCTGACAAAAGCGGATAAAAATCATAGTTCGAAAAGGCCTTTTGCGCCAGCAGTATTTTGCAGCCGGTGCTCAGGGCAACCTCAGCCAGAATTTCGCAGTTTCTGACAAGCTGCCCTTCGTCTATTATATAACATGGCGTCGGCAATCCGGAAAAAAGCCCGTCGGGAGTCCTGCCGCCCAAAGCCTCAAAGGCGGGTCTGTTGTCTGTCGGCGTGTTCATCAGTCCACCAAGACGGGATCGTGGCTTTCGCTGCGGGGCAGACCGTATTTGTCCAGAGCGTCAAGGAATGGATCGGGATCGAATTCCTCGACCGTGTGAACGCCCTTCTGCGTCCACTTGCCGGTCAGCAGCATAAGCGCTCCGCACATGGCCGGAACGCCTGTCGTATAGCTGATAGCCTGGCTTTCGACCTCGCGGTAACACTCCTGATGGTCGCACACGTTGTAGATATAGTAGGTCTTGTCCTCGCCGTCCTTTTTGCCGGTGAAGATGCAGCCGATATTTGTTTTGCCGTGGGTGCGCGGACCGAGGCTCGCCGGATCGGGCAGCAGGGCCTTAAGGAATTTTATCGGCACTATCTCTTTTCCCTCAAACATGATGGGGGTGGTGGACAGCATTCCTACGTTTTCCAGACACTTCATATGGGTCAGGTAGCTCTGTCCGAAGGTCATAAAAAAGCGGATCCTCTTTACCTCGGGGATGTTGAGGGCAAGCGACTCTATCTCCTCGTGGTGCAGCAGATACATATCCTTCATTCCGACCTTGTCAAAGTCGTACCTGCGCTTTATGCTCATGGCCGGGATCTCGATCCAGCGGCCGTCCTCCCAGTAGCTGCCGGGGGCCGATACCTCGCGGAGGTTTACCTCGGGATTGAAGTTTGTGGCGAACGGATAACCGTGATCGCCGCCGTTGCAGTCCAGAATGTCTATCGTGTCTATTGTGTCGAATTCGTGCTTTTTCGCGTAGGCGCAATATGCCTGAGTAACCCCCGGGTCAAAGCCGCAGCCAAGCAGAGCCGTCAGGCCCGCCTTTTCAAATCTCTCGCGGTATGCCCACTGCCAGCTGTAATCAAAATATGCTGAAAAGCCCTTTTCCTTGCAGCGCTTTTCGTAAACGGCGCGCCATTCGGGGTCGTCGGTATCCTCCGGCTCGTAGTTTGCCGTGTCCATATAGTTGACGCCGCAGGCAAGACAGGCGTCCATTATGGTCAGATCCTGATAGGGCAGCGCGATATTCATCACGAGGTCGGGCTTATAGCTGTTGATAAGCTCAATGAGTTGATTTACGTCGTCGGCGTCCACCTGCGCGGTTGTGACGACGGTGGAGGTCTTGTCCCTGAGCGCCTCGGCAAGCGCGTCGCACTTTGACTTCGTGCGGCTGGCAATGCAAAGCTCGGTGAAAACCTCGCTCACCTGACAGCACTTTCTTATCGCCACATTGGCAACGCCGCCGCAGCCTATTACCAAAACTCTGCTCATATTTTTTCTCCTTTATCCTTATTGGGTATTTTTATTTATATATCGCCAGAATAAGCTCCCTCAAAACCTTGCAGGCAACCGCCGTCGAGACTCCGCTCTGGTCGAGCATGGGGGCGAGCTCGTTTATGTCGGCGGCTATGACGTTTGTACGGCTAACCTTCAGAATGGCCTCAAGCAGCTGAGCAAAGGTCGCTCCGCCCGCCTCGGGAGTGCCCGTCCCGGGAAAAACAGACGGGTCGAGACAGTCGAGGTCGATGGTGAAATAAACCGGGGTATTGTTCTTCGCGAGGGCCTCGGTCGTTTGCTCAAGCCGGTCAAAGCCGAACGGGTGAATATCGGTGTGCTCTTTCGCGAACCTGAACTCCTCGCGCTCTCCGCTTCTTATGCAAAACTGATGAATGCGTCCGTCGCCCAAAATATCGTGCGCCCTGCGCATGACGCAGGCGTGGCTCAGCCTTGCGCCCAAATAATCGTCGCGCAGGTCGGCGTGAGCGTCGAAATGGATGATGTGCATGTCCGGATATTTTTTGAAGGCCGCCCTGACAGCTCCCAAAGTCACAAGGTGCTCGCCGCCTATGAGCACGGGCGTTTTGCCGTCCCCCAATATCCTGCCGGCTCTCTTTTCGATGTCCGCCAAAGCGGACTCCGCGCTGCCGAAGCAGAGCTCTATGTCGCCGCTGTCAAAGACGGCGCAGTCGGTGAGATCCCTGTCCTGATAGGGACTGTAGCTTTCCAGGCCGAAGCTCTCATGGCGGATGGCCGCCGAGCCGAAGCGCGCTCCCGGGCGAAAGCTGGTCGTGGAATCAAACGGAGCGCCGAAAAGGACGATTTTTGCATCCTCGTATTCGCATTCGCAGCCTATGAAGTTTTCAACATTTTTGTCCATCGGGGCTTATTCCACCTCCTCCAGCATTCTTTCCAGAAAGGCCGGCAGATAAAACGCGCCTATATGCAGTTTCGTCGTGTAGTATTTTGTCTGTAAATTGAGCGAAAGCCACTTTTTCGCGTCCAGATCGTCTATCGGATGATACTTTTTGCTTGCAAAGCCGAAAAGCCAGTATCCGGCGGCGTATGTCGGGATGTGCGCCTGATAGACGCGGCAGATGGGAAAAGTCCTTGCTATGCGCTGGTGGCTTCGCTGCATCGCCTCGGCGTCGTGCTGGTAAAAGGGACTGCCCTGCTGGTTTACCATAATTCCGTCCTCGCGCAGGGCGTTGTAGCATATGCCGTAAAATTCCCTCGTGAAGTAGCCCTCGAGCGGACCGAAGGGGTCGGTCGAATCGACGATGATGAGGTCGTACTGCTCTTTGCACCGTCTGATAAAGCGCAGGGCGTTGTCAAAATAGATGTGAACGCGGCTGTCGTCCAGTCGGCAGGCGTTTTCCGGCAGATAGGTGCGGCAGGCCTTGACGACATCGGGATCCATTTCCACAAGGTCGATGCGTTTCACCTTTTCGTATCTGGCGAGCTCGCGCACCACTCCTCCGTCTCCCGCGCCGATGACGAGAATATCCTGCACGCTGGGATGAACCGAAAGCGGCACATGGGTTATCATTTCGTCATAAATAAATTCGTCGCGTTCGGTGAGCATTACGTTTCCGTCGAGCGCCAGTACCCGTCCGAATTCGGGCGTGTCAAAAATATCTATCTGCTGATAATCGCTCTTCTGCGAATACAAATGCCTGTTGACTCGAATGCTGTGCTTTACGTCGGGGGCGTGAAATTCGCTGAACCACAGTTCCATTTTCGGTCACCTCACACAAGTACGTTTATGTTTTCTATGTTGGGGTCTTCCGGGCCGGTCATGGAGCAGCCCTTGACCTTCGCGTATTCTATATAATCGAGTATCTCTTTTGTTATGCGCTCGCCCGGAGAAAGAATAGGTATTCCCGGCGGATAGCACATGACAAATTCGCTGCAGACGCAGCCGACGCTGTCGGAGAGCGGCACGCTCTTTTTCTTCGCGTAAAAGGCCTCCTGCGGACTTGTCACAACCTCAGGGTCAATATATTCCTGGCTCAGAAGTCCGCTGCTGTCGGTCTGATATCTGCGGCGGATCTCGGCAAGCGCGCTGACAAGGCGCTCCAGCTCCTGCGGGCGGTCTCCTATGGAAAGGTAGGCCAGAATATTGCCTATGTCGCCAAACTCTATCTGAATATCGTATTCGTCGCGAAGAATGTCGTAAACCTCGATTCCGGCAAGGCCAATATCTCTTGTATGAACGCTCAGCTTGGTCGGGTCGAAATCAAACACGGCGTTTCCGTCCACAAGCTCCTTTCCGAAGGCGTAATAGCCGCCGATGGCGTTTATCTCCTCGCGGGCATAATCGGCCATATTGACCACCTTGGCGAAAATCTCTCTGCCTCTGAGGGCGAGGTTCCTTCTGCTTATATCAAGGCTGGACATGAGCAGATAGCTTCCCGAAGTCGTCTGGGTGAGATTGATTATCTGCCTGACGTGTCCGGGACTGACATTCGGCCCCGTCAGCAGAAAGCTGGACTGTGTGAGGCTGCCTCCGCTTTTGTGCATGGAGATCGCCGCCATATCCGCGCCCGCTTCCATTGCGGTCGTGGGCATGCCCGCGCCGAAATAAAAATGGGTCCCGTGCGCCTCGTCCACAAGGCAGTACATATTTGCTTCATGCGCCATTCTGGTTATCGCCTTAATGTCGCTGCAAACGCCGTAATAGGTCGGGTTATTGACAAGCACCGCAACGGCGTCGGGGTTTTCCTTTATTGCCTTTTCCACCTGCTCGCGCCGCATGCCGAGGGATATGCCCAGTCTGTGATCCACCTCGGGATTGACGTAGACCGGAACGGCGCCGCACAGCACAAGAGCGTTTATGACGCTGCGGTGGACGTTTCGCGGCATGATTATCTTATCGCCCCGCTTGCAGGTGGAGAGCACCATGCTCTGAACCGAGCTCGTCGTGCCTCCGACCATCAGAAAGGCATGCGCCGCTCCGAAGGCGTCGGCCGCCAGTATTTCGGCCTTCTGAATCACCGAGACCGGATGGCAGAGATTGTCCAGCGGCTTCATGCTGTTGACGTCTATGCCGACGCATTTTTCTCCGAGAAAGGCTGTCAGCTCGGGGTTGCCTCGTCCGTGCTTGTGCCCGGGCACGTCGAAGGGAACCACCCTCATCTGTCGGAATATCTGCAGCGCCTCGTAAATCGGCGCCTGATTCTGATCCAGCTCTCTCATGTATTCTTCCATACCAGCACTCCTCAAATGCGCGCAAAACAAAAACGCCGGGCCGCATCACACAGCTTGGCGTCAAATCGAATCAATCTGATACCTCCGGAGCAGCCGGCAAAACCGACGCTGAAAACCGGAGAAAATATATCGGATACACAGAGTCTATACAGCAATAATACTTTTACTACTCTTTATTGACCGCTTCACAAGTCTGCGCAACAGGCATTTCTATTATGCGATACGCACTTCGGTTATTAAGTAACCAACTTATAAAAGTTGAGCTTTTAACTCAATCAATAAGGCGGCAAGCCGCCGATCGGCAGCGGACCCGGCTGTCCGTATGGCCTTGACTTCCCAAGGGGAAGTGGTCCCGTAAAAATCGCTAGGAAAGACCCTATGTTTGAGATACATTCCTTTACTATACTATACGCACTTTTGAATTATTTGTCAAGTGGTGCGGTTTTGTTTTTCCCGGCAAGGCTGCCATGACGCCGTCTGATTTTCCGGAGTATTAATATGATGAAAATCCGCGAAATATTGAGAAAACAAGCGTAATAAAAAGAATTAAGCAGGATAATTAGTTCTGATGCCCGATTTTGCTTATTAAGGTCATAAAATCTTATTTGAAGTTCATATGAACCTATGATATGATATTAGTAACATCACATAAGGTTTATTGAGCATATAACGCAGTCGGATGATTCCGCTGCAGGCCCTTTGAAAGGAGGCTTTCGCCATGCCCGATTATATCCCCGGGACAATAATCCCGCTGACCGAAAATGTAAGAGCCCGCCCCTATGACCTCATCGACGCAATGCTTGTCGTGTCCGGCGGACTGACCCTGTCGCAGGTATCGGATATCACCGGACTCAACGGTTCGACAATACAGAACTGGGTAAAAAGGGGCTGGGTGGAAAGCCCGAAGCAAAAACGCTACGGCGAAACGTCGCTGTGCCGCATAATGATAATAAATATGCTGCGCGGAGCCATGCGGCTCGAGGAAATAGTCCGTCTGATGTCCTTTATAAACGGACGGGTGGATGACCGCTCCGACGATATTATTCCCGACCGGGAGCTTTTTACCCTGCTGTGCGCCATACTGACCGACTGCGCCGGCCCGACGTCCTTCGACATGAGCAGGATAGATTCGGTCATAGAGCGCGAGCTTGCAGGTTTTACGCCGCCGGACGAAGGTTCGGCGCAGAAACTGAAAATGGCGCTCAGCATAATGGTTTTCGCCTATATGGGCACATTGATGAAAAAACGCGCGGAGGATATGCTTTCAAAGCTGGAGCCCGAAAACCGCGCTCGGTAGATCCCTGACCGGCAAAAACAGCCGTCATATTTTCAGCCGCGGGGCCGACGACGGTTTATCAAAAAAGACATCGCAAAGGAGAGAAAATAATGAACAGCAACATGAACAGCGGAAAAATCTTCGACGTCAAGACCGAAGGCAAAAAATACAAGGGTATCGCAATAATAATCGTGGCGGTACTGCTTATTGCAATCATTCTTGCGGCGTCGGTGGTAATTGTCCCCGCCGGCAGCACCGGCGTTCTGATCACCATGGGCAAGGTGTCCGACAACGTCTATCAGGAGGGTCTGCACTTTAAGGTACCCTTCATGCAGTCGGTCGAGATAGTATCCAACAAGATCCAGAAGCAGGAGGTCGAGGCCTCCGCGGTATCAAAGGATCTGCAGAGTATAAGCAGCACCATCGCGGTAAACTACCGCGTCGGCTTCAATTCCAGCGCAAAGATCTACAAAAATATCGGCCGCGACTACGAATCGGTCGTGCTGCTTCCGGCGATACAGGAAAGCATGAAGTCGGTCACGGCAAAATACACCGCCGAGGAACTCATCTCCTACCGCTCGCAGGTCGGCCAGGAGATAAAGGAAACCCTTGAAAACAAGGTCGGCGAGTACGGCATCATAATAGACCGCTTCAATATGGTCAATTTTGAATTCTCCGAGGAGTTCAACAACGCCATCGAGGCAAAACAGGTGGCCGAGCAGAATCTCATCAAGACAAAGACCGAGCAGGAACAGCAGATAGTCATAGCCGAAGCACAGGCAAAGCAGAAGGTCATCGCGGCGGAGGCGGAGGCCGAAGCCATCACAAAGAAGGCGCAGGCGCAGGCAGACGCCAACCGGCTGCTCAGCCAGTCGCTGTCCGATACCCTTGTCGATTACGAGAAGGTGCAGAAGTGGAACGGCGAGCTTCCCATGGCGACCGGCGGCGACCCGATTATCGACATGCGCAGCAGCGGCAGCGCGGACAGCGGCTCCAACGGACAGTAATACAGTGAACAACGCTTCTCACAACGGATAATTCAAAGTATAATGCAGAGGGCAAACGCCCTCTGCATTTTGATTGACGCCGCGTCCTGCCGCCGTCGGGCAGCGGGCTTTGCGGCGCGTCTTTTTATTGCCGAATCGTTGTGTTTGTGCTATACTGCTGATATAACCTCTGTATTTTTTATTTTTTCCGCAACCTTTTTCCGTCTTGTCCGGTGTTATTGTCGAGGAGGTCAAAAACCAATGAACTCAAAAGCTTTTGAAACCTCAGCCCAGACGGTCGTCCCGATTTCGGACGACGTCATAGAGCGGCTGTTCAATACATACGCCGATATGATATTCCGTCTGGCGTATGTCCGGACCGGCTCACAGAGCGATTCCGACGACATAGTGCAGGAGGTGTTTCTCCGTATGCTGCGGTCCGGCAGCATTTTCGACGACGAGGAGCATCAGAAGGCATGGCTCATCCGCGCTGCGATAAACCGTACCAACTCGCTTATGACAAGCGCGTACAGGAAAAACACCGTGCGCGACGGCGTCCTTCCTGAAGACGCCGGCGACGGAGGACAGGCTCAGACGACAGCCGATCAAAAGGCTGACGTTATGAGCGCCGTTATGCGGCTGCCTGTCAAAATGAGGACGGCAGTGCATCTTTTCTACTATCAGGGCTATCGGATAAACGAGATAGCCGAAATGACCGGCGCGAGGGAAAACACGGTAAAATCATGGCTGAGCCGGGCAAGAAAGGCGCTCGGAGAATATCTGAAGGAGGCGGACATATAGCATGAAATTTGAGGAAAGATACAAAGAGCAGACCCAAAAGCTGCACGCCGACAAAAATGATTTGCAGGAAATAATCAAAAAATACAGACAGCAGGAAAATGTTGTCGATTTTTCGGAGGTTAGCGCAATGAACAAAAACAGAAACAAGATATTAAGACGGATCACAGCCGCAGCGGCGGCGCTGGCTCTTGTCGCGGTATCGGCCGCGATAGCCTTTAAGAGCGGCGGATTCATAAAACCGGCGTCGATTTCAAGCTACCCGTCGGAGCAGGTAAACACAATCTCCGCCGGCGACAGGGATATCGACAGCCTGATCAAAACCTCGCAGGTCAACGTCAGCGACAACTACGAGGAGCTTTTCGCAAAGATCTATGAACTGCAAAGCGTCAACAGATACGCCAAGGCTGCCGGCGCAATATTGGACGAACCGGTGGAATACGGCGCGGACGGCTTTGCCGCCGCCGAAGAATCCGCGATGGTCGACCTTCTCGCCGCAGGAAGTGATTCACAGTCATCCACAGCGGCAGCTCCCGCGGATCCTAACTATGTGACCGACATCGTTGCCCTGAAAAGGAGGCTGCCCCCGCCAACGGCGAAACAGACGACTACAGCGAGACCAACGCGCAGGTAAAGGGCGTGGATGAAGGCGACATCGTCAAGACCGACGGCAAATTCATCTACACGCTGACAGGAGAAACCCTCAGGATCACATCGGCCGACAGCGGCAAGCTGAAGGTCCTGTCCAGGCTGAACTTCGACAGCGAAAGCTACGGGTATCCCAGCGAAATGTATATCGCGCCCGACCGCGTGGCTATAATCTCAACCTCCTACGGATTCGTTTACGCTGCGGGCGATGAAGAGGCAGCCGGCGACGACAGCAGGCAGCGTACCTTCATTACGGTCTATGACACGACCGACAAGGAAAACCCCTCCCTCATCGGCACGCTTGCGCAGAACGGAACCTTCGTTTCCTCAAGAATGGTTGACGGCTATATCTATATCGTATCCAATTACGACATATACGCCCAGATAGAAAGAAACAAGCCGGAAACATATGTCCCCTGCTTATATGAAAAGGGCGCCGAGAGAACCGTGGCCGCCGATAAGATCGCTCTTTACGACACGGTTCAGAATTCTTCATACACGGTCGTCACCTCCGTCAGCATCGAAAATCCCGACGCTCATGCGGGAGAGGCCGCCGTGCTCGGCGGAAACTCCAACATCTACTGCGACGGAAAGTCGCTCGTCACCGCCGATACTTCGTATATCTACGAAGAGGGCGAAATAAAGCCCGACGCTTCGGGCAAGAACCGCAAAGTGGACGTCAGCACACAGAAAACCGTGCTCACAAGATTTGAGCTGAATAACGGCGCGATAGAAAAAAAGGCAAGCAGCACGATACCCGGCGCGCTTCTAAACCAGTTTTCAATGGACATCTACAACAATGTGCTGCGCATCGTCGCAACAAACTTCATGTCCAAAACGACCACATACACCGACGGCGTGGACACCTACGAATACGAAGACAAGCAGAGCAATTCCGTTTACACGCTTGACGAAAACCTCAACATGCTCGGTAAAATCGAAAATATCGCTGAAAATGAATCGGTGCAGTCGGTGCGCTTCGACGGAAACGTCGGCTACTTTGTAACCTTCCGCCAGGTTGATCCGCTCTTTGCCGTCGATCTGTCCAATCCGTCAAATCCCAGGATCATGAGCGCCCTCAAGATACCCGGCTTCTCGCAGTATCTGCACAAGTTTGACGAAGGCCTGCTGTTCGGCATTGGCTACGACGCGGATGAGGAAACCGGCTGGACTAACAAGATGAAGATGACCATGTTCGACATTTCCGATCCCTTTGACGTCACCGAAAAGCATACCCTCAAGCTGGACATTGACAGCTCGGAGGCAAGCTACAACCACAAGGCAATACTGATCGACAGGGAAAGGAACCTCATAGCATTTCCGGCGCAGAAGTGGGATGAAAAGGAGGGCAAGGCGTCCTATCTCATCTACGGCTATGATGAGAACACCGGCTTTTTCGAGAAAAAGGAAGTAAATCTTGACGACGAATGGCTGTACAACAGCCGCGGACTGTTCATAGGCGATTTCTTCTACGTCACATCGGACAACGGAATCGTATCGTTTGACATGACGGAGTTCGGAAAGATCGACAGCGTAAAGTGGCAGTCCATGAGCCCGGAAAAATAAATACCGTAGCCATGCGTTAAAAGGACTCTCCCAAGGGAGAGTCCTTTTTTGTGTGTGATGCAGACAGATAATGAAACGGCGATCGGGGATTTCCCGGTATTCTTTTCCTTAACGTCTTATTTCAATATATCCGAAGCGTCGTCGCAAAGTCTTTTCGCTTCATCCATCCTTCGGCGAAGCTCTTTTACCTCCCCGTCTGCGTCGGGGAGATCTCCCTCACGCTCGGTGAATTTATCTCCCTCGATGGTTTCGGTGCATATCCATCTGCTGTCGCCGATTTTTCCCCATGCTCCGTTTTTATCGTCCATGTGGATGGATGTTATCTCCACCCTATCGTCCTTTTTGACCGTGCCGAGGATCTCTGAGTCGGTGGAGGGTTTGTCCCTTATCCTCAGCCCGTTGACAATTATTCTGTAAAGTCCCGTTTCATAGGTCATATCATATCCCATACCCTTCTGTACCGCCCAATAATATGGGTCGGCGTATTCTCCTTCGACCTTCACGCCGAAATGAAGATGGCTGCCGGTGCTGTTTCCCGTACTGCCCTGATATCCGATCAGCTGCCCTGCCTTGATTGTCTGGCCCTTTTTGAGCCTGGAACGCTCCTTCATATGCATATACAGAAAAACGTGCAGCTTACCGTCGATCGTTTTGCCTATCGATACATAATTCCCCGCGCCGTTCGATTCATAGGCGTTTACCCTGACAACTCCGTCGGTGACGCTGTATATCTCCGAACCGTCGCGCCCGACCAGATCCAGCCCGTTGTGGCCCTTGTATGCCGCAGGCGCCCCCGAACCGACCTTATAGTCCAGCGTAACCGGGTTTACCCTTCCGTATCCCACCATGGCCGGATCAATCAGCGCAGAAACCGTCGCCTCTTTTCTGTGAGGAATTGAAAATACTCTTAAACTCATATATATTTCTCCGTTTTATCCGTTTACAGCCGCCCGCTCCCGCAATACGCGGACGGACGGCACCGTGAGCTCTTGCTTTGTTTTTCGCGCACGGCAAAAGCCTATGCCGTGTAATACATCATATTCATTCCTTGCATAAAATGTTACCGCTCGTTGTCCCGGCGGTTGCGCCTGTCCGATCAGACGGATGACGAAATGCTCCGGCCCGACAAAATTAATAATATCTTCACACATAAAACTTGCTTAAACATTCCGCAGTTGCTATAATCTATAAGAAGATGATATTTTTTATCCCATCAAACAGAAAAGGAAGTTTTTCTTTTGAAAAGATGTCCGGCATGCGGCCAGGATAACCCCGACGCCTTCACCCATTGCGAATGGTGCGGACACAGCCTGAAAACCGCAAAAAGCGTCGATCAGCTCGACAAACCCAAAAAGTCCTCCGCGCCCAGGGCAAGCCGGCGCAGCAGGGCGTTTGACACCCAGAACAAATCGGCAGGCCCCGCCTCAAGGATATTTTTCGGTTTTGGCGTCCTGCTTCTGATTGCCTGTATAATATTTCTCGCCGTCGTATTCCGCTTTAATTTCATCTGCGTGATCCCGGCGTGCGTGCTTATCGTTTTCGCCTATCTGCTCAACCTCTTTCCCAAGCTCTTTCTCGGAAAAAACAGCGAGCCGACACGCGGCAAAAAGGCTTTGCTTTCCGCGGTCTCACTCGTCTTTGCAGCAGCGGCGATTGCGTTCGTTTATCTTTCGGTGGTCACGGCGTAGTAAAAACTGCCGCCCGGCAAAAACCATACGGCGCGGCGGAAAACGATCGCACCCCGGATAACTGCCGCGCAGCTGTGCCATGCGATTCAGCAAGAACTGCCCGGAGCCTCGGCTCCGGGCTTTTTGACTGCGTCCCGTTTTTCCGCAGACGCTTTGCCCCGATACCGCCGCTGAATTGCACCTATTATTTTTCGCCAAATTGTTGCCGCCTTTTTATTGACTTTGACGCTCATTAGTATATATAATATAGGTACCATATTGTTATATGAATATGGTTTTGCATTTTTTGAGATGAAAGGGGTAACCACCATGCTTGAAAGGGCAATACTGAAGCAGAGAGCCAAAAACATTCTGCAAAACAACATCTTCTCCGAGCGCTGGCTTCGCGGCGTTCTGGTATTTCTCATCTTTGCCGGAATTTCCTACGGCGTCAGCATAGTAATGTCCATAGTACTCGCTCCGCTGACCCTTGCCGCCAGCTTCGGCGGTGCTATGAGGGCCATGACCGCTTCCAATCCGTTTGCCGTATTAGGTCCCATGATCGGGCTTTCCGTCATCATGTTTGTGCTTCAGCTGGCATTGATATTTGCGGCGTTCGTGCTTGTGCTCGATCCGCTTATGATCGGAATCACGCGCTATTTCCTCGCAAGACGCGACCCGATGGACAGGGAACATCCGGCTATTTCGCTCATATTCAGTCCGTTCAGAAACGGCCAGTATGTAAAGACAAT
This sequence comes from Clostridia bacterium, assembly GCA_017543285.1. Taxonomy (GTDB): domain Bacteria; phylum Bacillota; class Clostridia; order Oscillospirales; family Acutalibacteraceae; genus RGIG7067. The sequence continues at coordinate 54,605 of JAFYGK010000031.1, forward strand.
CAAGATCGCCCTGTGGAAGGGACTCTATGTTTTCCCGTGGGCGCTGATTCCTCTTGTGGGAATTGTTTTCGTCGTGATCAAGGAACTGCAGTATTTCTTTGTGGAATTTCTGGCGGCAGATAATCCCGACATTGATCCCAAGGCAGCCATCAAGAAGAGCGACGACATGACAAACGGCTACAAGGGCGAAATCTTCGTGCTCATGCTGTCCTTCCTCGGATGGATCCTTCTCGGCATGCTCTGTCTCGGCTTCGGCGTCCTCTTTGTCGAGCCCTATGTCTATGCGACATATGCTGAGCTTTACGACAACATGAAAAAACTCTCCATTTCCAAGGGGATAATTACTCCCGAGGATATAGGTTTTAAGGTAAACGGCGATCCGAGCGATCCCTACTGGAAAAAGCTCAACCTCAACGACGATTATATCAGAAACACGGTTTACACAAAGACCGACTACACTCCCAGGTATACATATCAGCAGCCGCAGCAGCCGCCTTACGGTCAGCAGCCGCAGCAGCCGCCTTACGGTCAGCAGCCTCCGCAGCAACCTCCGTTCAACGGCCGGTATCAGCCGCAGCAGCCGCCTTACGGTCAGCAGCCTCCGCAGCAGCCGCCTTACGGTCAGCAGCCTCCGCAGCAGCCGCCTTACGGTCAGCAGCCTCCGCAGCAGTCGCCTTACAGTCAGCAGCCTCCGCAGCAGCCGCAGAACAACGCAGACGGCGCTCAGAACAACCAGAATCAGTAGGATCAAAACCCGCTCGGCCGAGCGGGTTTTTTAATGCGAAAAGAAACCGCGCGGCAGATTTCTTCAGATATCGCCGTGCGGTCTTTTCTTTTCTCTGAAAGTGTATTATAATATTAATAATATAATCATAACCGTAAGCAGGAGGCCTGTAATATGACTCCGAAATTTATCGTATTTGAAGGAATCGACGGCTGCGGCAAGGGTACTCAGGTAGAGCTTTTCTGCAACCGGCTGCGGCAGAACAACATCGACGTCGCGCGAACCGCCGAGCCTACATTTTCCTGTGTCGGCGGTATGATACGCGACTGTCTTTCAGGCAAGACCTCCGTCAGTCCCGAGGAGCTGGCGGCTCTGTTTCTTGCCGACAGGATACACCACAACGCAAGTCCCTTTGACGGAATAGAAAAACTGCTGAGCGATGGAAAAACCGTCGTGTGCGACAGATACTACTATTCCTCCATAGCGTATCAGGGTCTGGAATGCCCCATTAACTGGGTGGCCGATATGAACCTTTCCTGCCGCGGCATAAGAAAGCCCGACCTTTGTATTTTCCTCGATCTGTCTCCTGAGGAAAGCCTTGACAGGATGAAGAATTCCGGCAAGGCCCTGGACTCAATGGAGAGCGATCTCGAAAAAAGCGCCGCCATAAGAAAGCGCTTTTTCGACTGCTTTGATATTGTGCGGCAGACCGACAACGTCGTTGTTGTCGACGCATCCGGCACGGCAAGAGAGGTCTCCGAACGGATATGGGAAAGGGTCGGCTCCATGTTCAATCCGCTGTAATACCGTCAGAAACGCGTATGCGCCGTATACAAACGGACAAAATATGACGGGAATAAAAAATCCGGCCCGGTCTTCGCTTGCCGGCGGCTCAAACCCCGCCGCGCGGCATTCCCTGAAAGGAAAGCAAAATGATCATATACGACATATCCAAAAATATAGATGGGTGCGAGGTTTATCCGGGCGATCCCATGCCAACGATCCACAGAATGCAAAGCCTTTCAAAAGGCGATTCCTGCAATCTCAGCGGCATTTCCATGTGCCTTCACACCGGTACCCATATCGACGCGCCGAGTCATTTTCTTGACGGCGGAGGAACCATCGGAGATGCGGGCGTGGAGCCCTTCATCGGCGAATGCCACGTCATCCCGGTCGCGCATAACATCACCGGGCTTTTTATCGAAAACACCGTTACGGAAAACATGCACAAGGTGCTTTTTAAGACCGGGGGCAAATTCTATCTTGACAAATCGGGCGCAAACGCCCTGATCGAGACAAACGTCAAGCTGGTCGGCATCGACGCGCTGTCGGTTTCGTCCGGCTACGACGAAGCGTCGACCCACAGGATACTTTTGCAGAACGGTATTTATATACTTGAAGGATTAAATCTTTCCGAAATTACTGGACGTAAATATTTTTTGTTCGCCGCGCCCATAAATACCGGCAGCACCGACGGAGCGCCCTGCCGCGCCGTACTTTTACAGAAGGACGACGGAATTGTTCCGCTGCCTGTTTTCGGCAAAAGAAGAGACTGATTTTCTCCCGAGTCCCGCAGATTAAGGGGCAAAAGCGCAGATCCGAAGCGCGGTCTTTTCCCGCCGTGCATCCGTGCAAAAAATCGCTCTGATACAATTAATCATCATCAAAGGAAGCGGAGCCATGCAATACCGCACTATAGCCCTCGACGGCTGCGATCGCTTCACCGAAAAACGCTCGGTTTTCATCGGTTATGCAAAGCCGGTCGCCACCGAGCAGCAGGCTGTCGATTTCATTAATTCAATAAGGCAGAAGCACTGGGACGCGACCCACAACTGCTACGCCTATGTCATAAGGGAGAACCAGATACGCCGTTACAGCGACGACGGCGAGCCTTCGGGTACGGCAGGCGTACCCATGCTGGAGGTGCTGATGGGCGAGGAACTGTGGGATGTATGCGTCGTTGCGACGAGATATTTCGGCGGGACCCTTCTGGGCACCGGCGGCCTTGTGCGCGCATATTCAAAAACGGCCCGCATCGCGATAGACAGCGCACAGATGGTTACATATACGCTTTGCTCAGTCGGACAGATCGGGTGCAGCTATACGGCGTACGGCAGGGTGAACGCCCTTGTCATGCAGCACGGAGGCATGGTGGACGACACCGCTTTTACCGACAGTGTCACGCTGAAAATAAGTATTCCTCCGGAGAATATAGGCGCGCTCAACGCCGATATTTCCGAGGCAACGGCGGGACAAAGCCGTTTTGAGGCGCAAAACGAGCGTTTTGTGATTTTGGGGTAAAAATGCCTCATGCCTTTGGCTGCGCGTATTTTTCATACGGTTATACGAATGTGCATGTATTTTTGGGATCGCGTCTGTCTCATTGAATTTATGTGATGTTATTTCTCATAAAAAATTGAAAAAAGTGCTTGCATTTTAGAATTGACCGTGCTATAATATACAAGTCGTCAGGAAAGACGGCACAATAGAAAGAGATACAGGTTGGTGTCTTTAGCGTTGAGGGTCCACCCGTTCCCATTCCGAACACGGTAGTTAAGCTCAACAGTGTCGACAATACTTGGCTGGAGACGGCCCGGGAAGATAGAGCGATGCCAACTC
>JAFYGK010000032.1 GCA_017543285.1 Clostridia bacterium
AAATTCTGAAAACCTATTGACAGGATATGCATTATATGCTATTATTTTACCAACCTACGAGGCAGGTAGGTAAAATAAGACGACAACAGCCGGAATAACCGGCTGAATATGAAGCATAAAGGTGATACTTATGACCCGGGTTTTTCAGGAGCTTGTCAGAGCAAATATTTATTTCGGACGAATGCGATGTTGTCTCCGGGAGATTTTTACAGTATTTTAATTATGAAAGGAAAAATATCATGTCTGATTATAAATTTGAAACGCTGCAGATCCATGTGGGGCAGGAAAGTCCCGATCCGGCGACCGACTCGCGCGCCGTTCCCATTTATGCAACCACTTCCTATGTGTTCAAGGATTCCGCGACAGCGGCAGGCCGCTTCGGTCTGACCGAGGGCGGCAACATCTACACAAGACTGATGAACCCGACCTCGGATGTCTTTGAAAAGCGCATTGCCGCCCTTGAGGGCGGAGCTGCCGCTCTGGCGACGGCATCCGGCTCATCCGCCATAACATACGCCATACAGAACATTGCCCTCGCAGGAGACCACGTTGTTTCCGCGTCCAATCTGTACGGCGGCTCATTCAACCTTCTTGCTCATACGCTGAAGGATCAGGGCATTTCGACTACATTTGTCGATCACACCGACCCCAAAAACTTTGAAGAGGCGATACAACCCAACACAAAGCTGATATACGCCGAAACCCTCGGCAACCCCAATTCCGACGTGCTGGATATTGAAGCCGTATCGGCAATAGCCCATAGGCACGGTATTCCTCTTGTTGTTGACAACACATTCGCCACTCCCTACTGTCTCAGACCGATTGAGCACGGCGCCGATATTGTCGTCCACTCTGCGACAAAGTTCATCGGCGGTCACGGTTCGGTAATGGGCGGCGTGGTTGTCGATTCGGGCAGATTCGACTGGGCTCAGAACGATAATTTTCCCGGGCTGTCCCAACCCAATCCCTCTTATCACGGCGTAGTATTTACGCAGGCTGCCGGCAATCTGGCGTACATCATAAAACTGCGAACCACCCTCATGAGAGATCAGGGCGCGGCCCTTTCGCCATTCAATTCGTTCCTGTTTATTCAGGGGCTCGAAACCCTGTCCCTGCGCGTCGAACGCCATGTTGAAAACGCCCTCAGGGTTGTCGATTTTCTCAAAAGCCATCCTCAGGTCAGGAAGGTGAACCATCCGTCGCTCGAAATCGGCAGAGCAAAGCAGCTTTACGACAGCTACTTCCCCAACGGAGCCGCTTCCATTTTCACGTTTGAGATAAAGGGCGACGCGGAAACCGCCAAAAAGTTCACCGAGAGTCTTACGCTGTTCTCGCTTCTTGCCAACGTCGCCGACGTTAAGAGCCTCGTCATCCATCCGGCGTCCACAACGCATTCTCAGCTCTCCGGGGAAGAACTGCTTGCGGCCGGCATTACTCCGACAACCGTCCGGCTTTCCATCGGCACCGAACATATCGACGACATAATCGCCGATCTGCAAAGCGGATTTGATGCGGTAAAATAAAAAGCGCGCAGCTCAAACCTATGGACAAAAACCGTAGGTTGGTGTAGAATAGATATCAGATAGATTAAATCGCGCCGGAATTTATGCGTGCTTCGGCTGACGCGCCGCCGCCGGCAAAATGCTTATTCCGTTACCGTTCGGCCATGCCGTTTCATACAGAGAAGGAGGCTCAATCGGATCTGAGCAGTCCGGGTGGCTCCCTCTTCAACGGAGCTGTCTGATCGGAACGGCTGAGGGAATCGGAATATTGCCGTCAGCAACGCAATTATTCACTGAAAATTTATCATTATCCACCTGAAAAGGAGAAATTGCCATGTCTAATATATATACTTCCGCTGACAAACTTGTTGGAAATACTCCGCTGCTCGAGCTGACGCACATCGAAAAGGCTCTTGCTCTCAAAGCGATAATTCTTGCCAAGCTGGAATATCTCAATCCGGCCGGCTCTGTGAAGGACCGCATCGCCAAGGCTATGATCGACGACGCGGAACAGAAGGGGCTTCTGAAACCCGGCTCGGTCATAATCGAGCCGACCTCCGGCAACACCGGCATAGGACTTGCCGCAATCGCGGCAGCCAAGGGATACAGAATAATAATAGTCATGCCGGAGACCATGTCCGTTGAGCGCAGACAGATGATGAAGGCATACGGCGCCGAGCTGGTGCTCACCGACGGCGCAAAGGGTATGAAGGGCGCGATCGCCAAGGCCGAAGAGCTTGCCGCAGAGATACCCGACAGCTTTATCCCGGGACAGTTTGTCAATCCTGCGAATCCCAAGGCGCATTTTGAGACCACAGGCCCCGAAATCTATAACGACACCGACGGCGCGGTCGATTTCTTTGTAGGCGGCGTAGGGACCGGCGGAACGGTTACCGGCGTCGGTGAATACCTCAAATCCAGAAACCCCGATATAAAGATCGTCGCCGTAGAGCCGGAAAGCTCTCCCGTGCTGTCCAGAGGTACGCCCGGACCGCATAAGATCCAGGGTATCGGCGCGGGCTTTATCCCCGACGTTCTCAACACAAAGATCTATGATGAGGTCATTGCCGTATCCAACGAGGATGCTTTCGCAACCGGCAAGCTGATAGGCAGAAGCGAGGGCGTTCTGGTCGGAATTTCCTCGGGAGCCGCCGCGTATGCCGCCATCGAGCTTGCAAAGCGTCCGGAAAACGAGGGTAAGACCATAGTTGTTTTGCTGCCGGATACGGGCGACAGATACCTTTCGACGCCGCTGTTCGAGTAATTATGCAAAAATCCGGGAGGATTTTCCGCCGGTATAATATTACGCTCCGGCGTCTGATTTTAGGGCGCCGGAGTATTGACATATATTGCGGGATAATAACAACAAGAGAAAAACCGCCGGCCGAGGTGATTATTAATGCTGATTTCCACAAAGGGGAGGTATGCCCTGCGAGTGCTTTTGGACCTTGCCGAGCATGCATCCGAGGGGTATATCCCGATGAAGGACGTTGCAGCGCGTCAGGAAATTTCACTCAAATATATTGAAAAGATAATGCCGGTGCTGACCAAAAACCGCTTTGTCGAGGGGATCCACGGAAAAGGCGGCGGTTACCATCTCACAAAAGACCCGGACAGATGCACCGTGTGGGAAATACTGCAGGCGGCAGAGGGCGATTTGGCGCCGGTGACCTGTCTGCTGACCGATGCCGAACCGTGCGGCCGCGCGGCGGAATGCCGTACCTTAGGCATGTGGGAAGGCTTTTACGGAATGATGAGGGACTATTTTTCCTCTATCACGCTGGCTGATTTAATGAAGGTTGAAACGGTGAACAATTATGTCATATGACAGGTCTCAACTGCGTGAAATCATAAATACTCTGCGCAAACGCAGCGACGCGTCCGATGAGCAGCTAAAGGCGCTGATAGAAAACGGCGGCTGCGACAGCGAATTGTTTGCCGCCGCAGACGAAACAAGGCGCGAGCGCTACGGCACAGACGTTTATGTGCGCGGGCTCATAGAATTTACAAACTATTGCCGAAACGACTGCTTCTATTGCGGAATACGCCGCTCCAATAAAAACGTGCCGCGTTATCGCATGACGCCCGACGAGATAATGAGCTGCTGCGAAAAGGGGTACCGACTGGGCTTTCGCACCTTTGTGCTTCAGGGCGGAGAAGACATGTTTTTTACCGACGAGATAATGTGCGGCATAATATCCTCCCTGCACGGACGCTTTCCCGACTGCGCCATAACCCTGTCGCTGGGAGAAAGACCGCGCGAAAGCTACGAAAGGTATTTCAGGGCCGGCGCGCGCAGGTATCTTCTGCGCCAGGAAACCGCCTCCGACGAGCATTATTCCAGGCTTCATCCCGACGAAATGAGCGGAGAAAACCGTAAAAAATGCCTTTTTGATTTAAAGGAGACAGGCTATCAGGTTGGCACAGGCATAATGGTCGGTTCGCCATATCAGACGAGTGAAAACATAGTCGCCGACCTGCGCTTCATGCAAAGGCTGTCACCCGACATGATAGGCATAGGTCCGTTCATTTCCCACAGGGACACCCCCTTTGCCGGATTTGAAAACGGCACGCTTGAGCTGACTCTGCGCCTTATCGCCATACTGCGCCTTATGTTTCCGCATGCCCTTATCCCCGCGACAACGGCGCTCGGAACAATAGATCCCAACGGAAGGGAAATGGGGCTCAAGGCCGGCGCGAACGTGGTCATGCCCAACCTTTCGCCGGCGGACGTGCGCGAAAAATATCAGCTATACGACAACAAGATCTGTCTTTCGGACGATGCGGAAAAATGCAAAAGCTGTCTGGAGGACAAAATAAAAGCGGCCGGCTACAGAACGGTAGTCTCCGCCGGAGATGTGAAAAGATGAAGGCTTTGATTGCAATGAGCGGCGGCGTCGATTCCAGTGTTGCCGCGTATCTGATGAAAACGCGCGGCTTTGAATGCATGGGCGCGACAATGAAGCTGTTTAGCAATGAGGACATCGGCGTTTCCGGCGATCGCGCCTGCTGCTCGCTTGAAAATGTCGAGGACGCAAGAAATGTTGCCTATTCTCTGGGAATCCCTTATTACGTTTTTAACTTTACAGATCTTTTCAGGGAGAAGGTCATGGATCGCTTTGTCGGCGCATACATGAACGGAGTCACTCCAAACCCGTGCATTGACTGCAACCGCTTTCTTAAATTCGACAGGATGTATCGCCGCGCGAAGGAGCTGTCCATTGACTATGTGGTTACCGGACACTACGCGCAGATCGGGCGCGACGAAGCATCGGGGCGCTATATCCTGAAAAAGGCGGCCGACGCCAAAAAGGATCAGAGCTATGTGCTGTATGCCATGACGCAGGAGCAGCTCGCCCATACGATATTCCCTCTGGGAGAATATCAGAAAGAGCAGGTGAGGGAAATTGCCGAGCAGCAGGGCTTTGTCAACGCCCGTAAGCGCGATTCGCAGGACATCTGCTTTGTGCCCGACGGCGACTATGCCGCGTTTATCGAGCGGTACACCGGCAAAAGCTGTACTGAGGGCGACTTTATCGACCTGAACGGAAACGTCCTCGGCAGACACAAGGGCATAATCCGCTACACGATAGGACAGCGCAAGGGTCTGGGAATTTCCTCCGACGCGCCGTTTTTTGTGACAAGGATAAATCCGGACGACAACACGATAACACTGACTCACGGAGAAGGCCTTTTCTCCGATACGGTCATAGCGGAGAACATAAACCTAATATCGACTGAGCGGATCGACGCTCCGATGAGAGTAACGGCAAAGGCGCGCTATCGTCACAAAGAGCAGCCCGCCACCGTAACGCAGGACGGCGACAGGCTGACAGTAAAATTCGACACGCCGCAGAGGGCGATAACCCCAGGGCAGTCGATAGTGTTGTACGACGGAGATGTTGTTGTGGGCGGAGGAGAGATAGCGTCGGCTTTTTAAGACAAAGTCTCTTTTGGCCGCCGTGAATAATCAGGCAAAGCCGAATGATGCGCGCCTGTTGTTTTCCGGCGTTTGGTATTGATTTAAAAAAGCCTTCTCACCGGAGAAGGCTTTTTATTAAATCGGAAGTTCGGGCACTCCGTTTCCGTTTTCCAGAGCTGACCACAGAACAAGACCGGCAGCAATAACGAGGAGCAGCAGAATTATCAGGAAAACAATCAGCCTGCGGCCCTTTTTACCGGCGATAAAAGATTCAGAGCCAACTCCGTCAACGCTGATGAACACCGCCGTTATATATTCCCTTGCGCCCGCATCAAGGGCAGCCTTTATCACTGCTTTTACACGGTCGTCTATATTACCCTCGCTCTGCATAAGCTGCATTAAGCGCTCGTCGCCCACCAAAGAACCTGCTTCGCCGTTTATAAGCAGCAGTCTGTCGCCGCTTTCAAGGGCCAGATTTTCCATGAAAAAAAGCTCTGGGCAATCCTTGGAAATGCCGAGGCGCGCCTTTTTGTCAAAGGAAGCCGTCAGTTCGGTAAGCTTGCCGTTTCTCAAAATGTACGCGGCGCAGCTTCCGACTCCGGCGCCGTAGATCTTTTCACCGTCCAGACCGAGGACGACCGTGCTGACCGAAGCCTCCTGCCTTGTGTGTTCCGCGTCGAAATAAACCGACTGATTGAGCTTTTTGAGATATGTCTCCAGAAGGCGATTCCATTCGGGCTCATCTTCAAAACGCACCCTGTCGTTGAAACGGTTGAGATAATCCATAGCGTAAAACGTGTCGGCGGGCGCCCCCTCGCCGTTTGCCGAGCATACGGCAAAAAGATCTGCCTCATTGTGCGCGGCGGTGTTGACGGCAGAAGGATAATCGGTTTGGGTCATATCGAGATAGTAGCCGTTAAAAAAATAGTTTCCGTAATTTATGGAACCGGATGACGGACAGCTTGCCGCGCCGGAGGTAATGTTGTATCTGCTCATAGGTATCGACCGCCTTTGCTGCGGATTTGGGCTCTTTCCGGCATATGAGCCGAAGCCCTTTTTATTATACAACATATCCGTTCCAATTGCAATTAACACGGCGGCACAAGAGAACGACGCCCGAAAAACAGCACACAAAAATTTCCGGAATCGGGGCTCTTTTATGCCTCTTGCCATATTTACTTTTTGGCTCGATTATGCTATCATTAAAACGATCGGAAACACCGTGAAACGCTTTTGGCGCGCAAAGGAGGAAGAGTGAAATGAAAAGGCTTTTTGCCCTGCTGCTTACTGCGGCGGTTATTTTTTTGTCGGTCGGCTGCAAGGACTATGTGAACCGCGAATATACCTCCGAGCAGGCAGAGGAGCGCTTTGATCTGCTTTTTGATAAAATTGAAACGGTGCTTAAAAAATACGATATACCGTTCGATGAATCGGATGTTGTGCTGCACACCGACAAGCAGGCCGTGATGCGCAGTTATGAGTATATATTTGAGGACGGCGCCGATTTCAGCATCTGGATGACATATACCTTTCATGAGGACAAAACCGGCACCGAAACCTTTTATTGCGGTTTGACCAAGGATACAGGCGACGGACACATAAACGCAGACGATTTCGGTTTTCTCTTTGAGATAGGACACGATCTCAGCAATATGTGGAGCGCCGGCAAATCCATGCGCGAAGCGGAAAAGCTGATAGAGCTTGTCAAACAGCAGATGTCCGAAGAGCCGGAGACCACAGTTTTCCGTAAGGATATTTCCCTGAGCGAGAAATACGACCTGTGGAACATAAGCTACAGCGTTCAGCGCGACGGGGACGACGGCAATACGGCGACGTTGTCCTACGAGGGCCTTATCAACGTATAATCACAAGTCAGCAAGCGGTTTTAGTCAGATTCAACCATTAAAAGGAGGATAATACTGTGTACAGGACCATTGCGAAGATCGACGGAATGATGTGCGCGATGTGCGAAAGCCACGTCAACGACTGCGTCAGAAATAATTTTTCGGTAAAAAAGGTTTCTTCCTCTCGCACAAAGGGCGAAACAGAGATAATTTCCGATGAAGAGCTTGACACAGAGAAGCTGAAGGCCGCTATTGAAAAAACCGGCTACAAGGTTACGGACGTCACAACGGAGCCGTACGAAAGCAGGAAGTTCTCTCTTTTTAAAAAATAACCGGCAAACAAAAAAGCGCTTACTGCTCCCGCATTTTTGCGGGAGCGGCTTTTGCATCTTATGCCGGGAAACGTTCATCACGAAGAAGTTTGAAATACGCAGGAAGCGGCAGATCATAATTATCGCCGCGGCCGCAGCGGCGGCATAAGACAGCCCGGATCGGCGGTTGGATCGGATACGGTACGAGCATAACGTCGCTCCCAACTCGTCCTGTTTTTTAACGACCAGATCGGTTTTTGCTGCTTTGGCTGTTGAAAATGCGGCAATTGATGTGATATAATTTATATTATAAGGTTAGTATAGAGTTAGTGACGATTATTGTCCGGGCGATTGTTGACGGAATCGCTGAATCTAAGAGGAAAATGCAATGACGGATAAGGAATTACGAAAACTCAGACGGGTCGAGCTGCTGGAAATCCTGCTTGAGCAGCAGCATGAGATCGACCGGCTCAAAGAACAGGTCGCTTCGCTTGAGCAGCAGCTTAAAAACCGCAGGATCGCCATTGAAAACGCCGGATCCATCGCGGAAGCGGCGCTGGCTGTAAGCAACATCTTTGCCGAAGCGCAAAAGGCGGCGGATTTTTATCTGGACAATGTGTCGCGAAACGCTCAGACCGAAAAGCTGCCGGAGCAAAAGCCCCGGCAGAAGGATTAATCCACCGGCGCAAAAGCTGCAATCAGAAGGACGTGCAGAAGCCCGGACAGAAGGAAGTTTCAGAAAACCGGGCAGATGAACAGCGAGGATAGTATATGGACAACAAGGAACGGCTCCGGCCGTCAGCAGGCTCGGATAACGCAAAAAGGCTTCGGCCGACCGCCGAGCAGCTTGAAAAGGAACTGAATCACGAAAAATACAAAAGGACCTATTTCTTTACCCTGAGGAACATCATTTTCACCCTGATAACCGTTTCCGCGGTAGCCGTTCTGGTTGCCGTTTTGCTTTTGCCGGTGCTGCGCATTTACGGAACATCCATGACTCCGACTCTAAGCGAAGGAGATTATGTTGTATCGGTTAAGGGCAGCGAATTCAAAACAGGCGACGTCATCGCCTTTTACTACAACAACAAGATACTCGTAAAGAGAGTAATTGCTCAGGCGGGCGAATGGGTCGATATTGACGACGACGGCACGGTATATGTAAACAACCATCAGATCGACGAGCCTTATGTTGTGGAAAAGGCATTGGGCGAATGTGACATCGATCTGCCATATCAGGTGCCGGAATCCAAGATATTCGTCATGGGCGACCACCGCGCGACCTCGGTTGATTCAAGAAGCACATCGGTCGGCTGCGTAGAGAGTGAGCAGATAGTCGGAAAAATCGTTTTTCGCGTCTGGCCGCTCGACGGTTTGGGTATTGTCAGGTAAAAAAAGTAGATAAAAATGTAAAAAAGTAGATAAAAATGAAATATAATATCTTTTTTGGCGTTGTAATTTTGTTGGTAATGCGTTATAATATATGTATACATTTATCTATCCGGTTATTGTGCCGTTAGTTACGCGCCGGTCCGGATACAAAGTTAATATCAATTCATACATTAGGCGGTCTCGCCGCCATGATGTACGGATCCGGAAAGAGGCGTAAGGGAAAGGAGGAGCTCTTGCCTCTGATCTCGACGAATATTCTGTAACGCCGATGCTTCGGATCTGTCATAAACGCCTTATGCGCGCAGTCTGTCGAGGGCTGCGGCGTTATCGGGCGAACCCCTGCTCGGGGCAAACGGGCAAATAAAAAATACCTTAGTCCGGGGTTAAACGGGCGAATAAAAAGCCTTAGAAGATTTGGGCGAAGAAAGGAAAGAAAATAATGAAAGCAACAAAGAAATTGTTAGTTATGCTTCTTGCTGTCGCGATGGCATTTGCCATGGTTATCCCGGCATTGGCATCAAGCGTACCTCCCGCAGATGAGCCGGCTGCTGCTCCGACCGGTTCTATCACAATCAAACTCCCGACCCAGTCAACAGCTCCGTCTCAGCCGACAACATACAAGATTTACAAGGTTTTCGACGCGACAGTCAACGCGAACGACAACACCAAGATCAGCTACCGGCTCTGCTCCGGAGATTCCCTTTCCGCAGCTATGATAGCCGCCGGTTTCTCCGTTGACACGCAGGGAAATGTTTCCGGTCCTGATTCACTTAACGATGCGGCAATCGCAGCAATCGCGGCATATGTCACCAGCGGCGATCTCGTCGCCACCCTGGTTTCAAGCGTCGGTGATTTAACGGTTACGTCCGAGGCTCTTCCTTACGGTTACTACTACATCACCACCACAACCGGTACCGTTGTTACCATCGACAGCAACAACAACACTCCCACCGTCGATGATAAGAACGTTATTCCTCCGGTCGTCAAGTCTCCCGGCACTCAGTATGACGCAAATTCACTGAAGGCAATCGCTGCCGTCGGCACGGACCAGCCCTATACAGCGGTCATCACCAAGACTGCCGGCGCGGTCGATCTGGTCTTTACCGATACCATGACCAACCAGACATATAACGGCGACCTCGTTGTTACGGTAGGCGGCGCGACAGTCAGCCCGAGCAATTCTGTCAACACGTCCGCAGCCAACGAAACATTCAAAGTTTCCGGAGCGCAGGGCGACAGCTCGTTTACGGTAACCTTCGACAACGACTATATTGCCGGTCTTGCCGACAATACCCAGATCACCCTCAATTACAGCGCTGAAATAAAATCCGCCGCTCTGAACGTAAATCCCGCTACAAACACTGCGTCGCTGAATTCCGGCAACAACCATAACACCACCAGCGATACAACCGAAACCTACAATGCAACAATCACGGTCGATAAGAAGGACGGCGACGGAAAGGCTCTTGACGGAGCAGGATTCATTCTTTCCAAGACCGTTCCCGATGAAAGCGCGGGCGCAGCACAGGGCGCAACCAAGACCGTATATTACAAGCTCGCAAATGGTACGATAACCTGGGTAGACTCTAAGGACGACGCTTCTGAGTATGTCACGGCGATCACTACCACGACAGATCCGGGAACAGGCAACAATGTTTCTGTAGCACAGGTGTCCTTCACCGGTCTTGGCGCAGGTACATATACCCTCATTGAGAAAACCGTTCCCAATGGCTTCAATAAAGCGCCCGATCAGACAATAACCATTTCAGACAGCGACTTCACGGCAGCAAACCTCAGCCTGGTCGCAAATGTCACCAACAACTCCGGCTCAGAGCTTCCCAGCACCGGCGGCATCGGTACCACCATCTTTACGATCGTAGGTATCGTCCTCATCCTCGGCGCAGGCATCGCTCTTGTAGCAAGAAGACGCATGAGCGCTGCTAAATAATCAAACATCAGCGATACATAGTTGATTTTCCCAACGGCAGTCCGGGGCGACCCGGACTGCCGGGATAATAAGAAATGCGGGGAAAACTCTGTGCACTTTTACAGAGCGCGCAGAGTTTTTTCCACATAACAACCTAAGATAAGAAAACATGCGCCGGTTAAAAAAACATCTCCCGACAATCATCTTTACCCTGATCCTCATCCTCGGCATCGGCTTTCTTTGCTATCCGACCTTTTCCGACTGGTGGAACTCGCTTCACCAGACACGCGCCATCATGTCCTACGTTGAAGAGGTCAACCGCATTGGCGAAGAGGAATACGCGAGGATACTTGAATCAGCCAGAACATACAACAGCCGTATATCCTCCCGCGGTATTCACTGGAAGCTGTCCGAAGAAGAAAAGGCCGAATATCTCAGCCAGCTTGATTTCGCTTCCAACGGCAACATGGGCTACATTACAATAGAAAAAATAAACATAATGCTGCCCATTTACCACGGTACCTCAGAAGGCGTTCTGCAAACCTCGATAGGTCATATCGAGGGTTCTTCGCTGCCGGTCGGCATCAAAGAATGGACGATCCACGACGGTCTTGTTGACCCGAATGAAGGAAGCCACTGCGTTCTCTCCGGCCACCGCGGCCTGCCCAGCGCAAAGCTGTTCTCCGACCTCGACAAGCTGGCCGAGGGCGACACCTTCACCATCAGCGTTCTCAACGAAACGCTGACCTATCAGGTTGACCAGATACGCGTCGTCGATCCAATCGACCTGAGCAACCTGACAATCGAACGCGGTATGGACTACTGTACACTTGTCACATGCACGCCCTATGGTATCAATACCCACCGTCTCCTCGTGCGGGGCCATCGTGTTGCCAATGCCTCGGGCGACGCAAAGGTAACGGCAGACGCCATCAAAATCGACACCGTTTATGTCGTGCCGTTCGTCGGCGTTCCCATGCTCACCCTGCTGCTCATTATTATGCTCATCAGAACGCGCATAAGCATTAAACGCAGAAAGAGACAAAAATCCGGTGAGAAAGACTCGTATAATAATTCTTCACCGATAAAACCCGACTCATGGAGATATCTTCAGGGCAAGCTCCCGGAGGAAAACATGCCTGAAACAACAGATCCGACAGAAACAGGCAATAATAAAAATCCTCCGCAAGCCCAAAGAAAACCCAAAGCGGAAAAGCCGGCGGATGATCCCCAAAAGAATCCGCCCGAAAGATCAGACCAGAATTCTCCGCAAAACGACGCGGAAAACAATTAATCTGTATAAGAGGAGTTCCAGATGAAGAGAAAATGGACACATTCTCTGACGGCGCTGATACTTGCGGTATCGCTTGTACTCACGCTGCCTGTGCTTAATCCTCCGTCGGCAGGCGCGATAGACCTGTCGCAAAAATGTTCCCTGACTGTACGTCCGGGCAGTTTTGAGGATCTCGCAAACGCAAACATCAAAATAGATATGTACAAAATAGCGGATGCCGTCGAGGACAGCGCGCACGGCAGCACTTACCGTTATCAGACCGTGCAGGGCATAGAGCTTGACCGCGATCTGGGCAGCTATGGTACTCTTGCCGCTCTGACAAACGAGGACTGGCAGCTGCTCTCGCAGCAGGCCGCGAAGAGCGTCCTCGCAGGAGAAAACGTCTTCACTCCCGCGCCCGACAGCACGTCGCTCGACTGCGGACTTTATCTGATAGTTGCCTATGGTTCAGATGTCGAGAATTATGTCCTGACCGGTGAAGACGGACGCATAACGACGGCTGCATACTCCGATCTGTATGCCTACACATTCCTGCCTGAGCTTGTTTCCCTGCCCAGCACGGTTGCGGAAATCACCGGCCAGCTCGACGAAAACGGCGGCCGCCAGCAGATAACGACGTCAGGCGGCAACTGGCAGTACAGTGTTACGGCAACTCTGAAGCCGACCCAGGAGCTTCGCTTCGGCGACCTGGAAATAATCAAAACCCTCAGAGTGTACGAAGACTCATCACCCGCCACCTTTGTTTTCAGCGTTGAAGCAAATATGCGCGGCGAAAAGGTATACAGCGAGGTTTTCAGTGCGGATTTTTACGAGGCGGGACAGCGCAGAATAAAACTGACCGGCCTGATTCCCGTTGGTGCAGAGGTTACGGTGACCGAGGTTTACAGCGGTTCGTCATATTCACTGACAACAGCCCGCGCCCAGCACACGGTGATCGCCCCGCCAGATCAGCCGACGGCGTCGGTATCATTTGTGAACACCTATAACCACAGCAAAAAGCAGGGCTTCGGCATACTGAATCATTTCACCTACAGCGGCGAAAAGGGCTGGAGCAACGATAATTCCCACGATAGTACCGTGGATTAAGGGAGCTGATCCAGGCATGAAGAAATTCAATATTATTCTTGTGGCTCTCTCGGTCGTCCTTGTACTTTGCGCCGCGGTCGGTCCGGTCTGGGCGTATTTCACCACCTACGTTACCGCCAAGGGCGGCATGCCTGTCAGAATGGGCATGACCACAACCGTCAGCGAGCCCGATGTTTCCAAATGGACAAAGCATGTGGTTGTGAACAATCAGGGCCCGGAATCCTGTTATGTACGCGCAAAGGCATTCGCAGCGCCGGAATTCGTGCTGACCTACAGCGATCAGAGCGGATTTTGGTCGCCCGGAGGAGAGGGCTATTATTACTATGCTCAGCCGGTTGCAAAAGGAGAGGCCACATCGGAGCTTCTCATAAAAATCGACAATATTCCCGCGGACGTCAGGGACGGCGACAGCTTCAATGTCGCAGTCGTTTACGAGAGTACGCCAGTACTGTATGACGAAAACGGCGAGCCCTATGCCGACTGGACTCAGTCGGTCACCATCGAAAACGAAGGAGGGCAAAACTGATGACAGAACGTAAAAAGCAAAAAAGTTCGGTTGTCACGGTCATACTTTTTGCGCTGGCGGTTTTGCTCCTGCTTTTCGGCACTGTGGGCGGAATCAGAGCCGCATTGACCTATTTTTCCCAGACATATTCCTCTCGGCTTTCTACGCTCAACATCGGTATCACACTCAACGAAAACGGCGTTCCCGTAGGCCGACGCGACTATGACTCGGACGGAAAATGGAAAGAGGAGACCGGTGAGCTTCTGACAAATATGCTGTCAGAGGGCGAAGAACTTGTCGTAGGAAAAGCATACGACGAGGCGCTGACGGTTACAAACAGCGGCAGCATAGACGAGTATGTCCGTGTAACCATTTATAAGTACTGGATGGATCAGAACGGAAAGAGAACCAATCTTTCTCCCGATCTTATTCATCTGAACCTGACAAATGACGGCTGGATAAGGGACGACCTGTATTCGACGAAGGCGAACGACTCCCGGTACAAGGAACGCACGGTGCTTTATTACACCAAGCCTCTCGCTGTCGGAGAGACGACGACCGCTTTGTCCGACAAGCTGTCCATCGACAGCTCCATCGGCACGAAGGTCAGGCAGGAAACAAAAACCGAAAACGGATATACCACAATCACAACGATATATGATTACGACGGTGTGCAGTTCTGTGTCGAGGCGGAGGCAGACGGCGTGCAGACACATAACGCTAAGGACGCGATCCTCAGCGCGTGGGGCAGGAATGTGGAAATTTCCGACGACGGAACGCTGAGTCTTGTCAAGGAGGGCGAATAATATGAAAAACCGTATTTTCAGCCTTGTCCTTGCCGCTCTGATTCTTGTTTTTGCCGTTATGCCCGCCTCTGCGGAAGATTTTTTCGGCGCGTCCGACTGGAAGGTGGAGTTTGACGGCAAAGAGCTGAGCAGCAACTTCACTACCGCTGAAATAAACGACGCCATTGGAGAGCTTCAGCCTGGGGACAATATCACCTTCAACATCGAGTTGAGCAACAAATATAAAGCCGACGCCAACTGGTGGATGACCAATAAGGTGCTCGACAGCTTCGAGGATAACAGCATAGCCAAAGGCGGCGCTTACACATATGTGCTGACATATATAGCGCCCGACGGAAACGATAATGTCATCTATTCGAGCGACATGGTCGGCGGCGAGGATATCCGCGGCGGCGAAGGTCTTCACGAAGCCACGGACGCCCTTGAGGATTACTTTTTCGTCGATACGATCAAAACCGGAAAAAGCGCCATGATAACCCTTCTCATCGAGCTTGACGGTGAAACGCAGGGCAACGCTTATCAGGATACTCTTGCCGATCTGCAGATGAATTTTGCAGTAGAGGTGCCTCAGGGCAAAGACAGCCCGCCGGGACCGCCCGATATAGTCAAGACCGGTGATGAATTTGATCTTACGCTTTACATCATAATCGCGGCAGTCAGCGGAGCCGTTCTCCTTTTCTTTGCCGTCTGGCGCGTCAAAAGATCAAAAAAGCAGCAGCGAGGTGATAGGGCTTGAATAAATTCAGCAAAATTGCGGCGTCTGCATTGACCGTGTGCCTTATCTTCTTATCGACGCTGCCATGTCTTGCGGAGAATTACTCCTATACGGTCAATATGTCCGGAGGCTTGCACGGCAGAGTAACCGGCAGAATATCCGACACATTTGATTATAACGAGCAGTGGAACCCGAACGATTACCCGGTCGAGGTGACCAACGAAAAGTATTATTTCAAGGGCTACCACATAAGCGGACGCGAGGGCATTGTCGGCGCAACAAAGATAACAAAAGACACTGTTTTTGTCGCGACCTACGGCATACGCGGAAGCACGGTCACCTACAAGGTAAATTATTGCGACCAGTCCGGCAATCCTCTGCGCGAAAGCATGACCTATACCGGCAACGAGGGCGATAAGCCGGTTATTGCCTTCCTTTATGTTGAAGACTATCTGCCGCAGGCATACAACCTGACAAAAACGCTCAGCTCGGATGAATCTGAGAATGTTTTTACCTTCACATACAGGAAAATACCCGCGCAGACAACGTCAGGCAGCAAGTCTTCCGGAGGAACTTCATCAAGCAATATACGCGTTTCCAATTCGGGACCGAAAACGTCCGGATCGATCTCCGCGGCCAACGTGCGGGAAGGAACATTATACTCCGATCAGGCGAACAGGCCTGATTCAACCGACAACGGAGAAAACCAAAGCAGCGTTTTCGAGCCTGCCGAGATTCTGGATCTCGACGATGGCAATGCGTCCGTCGATCAGGGAGAAAAGACCGCAGGCCAGTCTGCTGCCGACTCCAGTGAGGGCGAGAGTACAGGCATCGGGTTGTGGATCGGCATTGCGGCCGGAATCGTGGTTCTGCTCGGCGCAGTAATCTTGTACCGGCTCATCTACAGGAAGAGGAAACAAATAGGATGAAGAAGAACGTGGATTTTTCCCGGACAGATTCTAAAAGAAAAAAGGGCGGAAATATTATTCCCGCCCTTTGCAATATATTTGGCATCGCAATACTGGTCGGCGTTATTTTGCTCCTTATCCCGATAACCGTACCAAAATTTGCCGGGTACGAGGTATATAACGTCGTCAGCCCAAGCATGGAACCGTCCATTCCGATGGGCAGTTTGGTGATAGTCAAGCCGACCGACGGTCCCGAGCTGGAAATAGGCGATGTTGCTGCCTTCAGAGGCGGTGAATCGGTTATAGCTCACAGGGTGACCGCGAACAGGGTCATTGAAGGCGAGCTAAGCACAAAGGGCGACGCCAACGAAGAGGAGGATATAAATCCGGTGCCCTACTCCAACCTGGTCGGCAGGGTCGAAAGATCGATTCCGAGGCTGGGCACGCTGATGTCCTACCTGACCACCCTTTTGGGAAAGGCTTATCTTTTGCTGGTAATCTCCTGCGGAGTCATGTTCAACATGCTTGCGAGCAGGCTGAGAAAAAGCAGGAAAACCTGATCGGCTGCAAAAGCCCGCCGGAGAGCAAAAAAGAATTTTACGCAGGCAGGGCAGGTCTGTGTCAGAATAACGGATAGAGGTTACAAATAGTAATATTTCCTGATATTATACAAATAATAATAGTTTTTTTAAAGCAGCCGCTTATTGCGGCTGCTTTTTTCGGGTAAGTATGAATATAATATGAATAATTTAATAATTTGTTCATAATTGTTACCAAATTGTAA
Source organism: Clostridia bacterium (assembly GCA_017543285.1). Taxonomy (GTDB): domain Bacteria; phylum Bacillota; class Clostridia; order Oscillospirales; family Acutalibacteraceae; genus RGIG7067. Next base: position 16,994 of record JAFYGK010000032.1, read on the forward strand.
TAAAGGTTACAGCATTGTAACTTGATTTTTGCGTATGCTGCTATTATAATTGAATTGTAAGGAAAAAAGCGGCGCATTTGGGAGCAGTATCCGGGTGATCTGTTTCAGACGGTAAATCAAGGCAAATATTGACCGTCAGCGGCATGCAAAGCCTTTGCTTTATGCACGATAAACCGGAGCCTTATATAATAAAAAACACGTTGCTTTAACTCATATTACCTCCTTGAATCAGTTTAGTGAACTGGAAAAGGACCGAAAGACCTTCTCACAACGGCAGCCAATTTCGCTGTCCGGACAGTCTGTGCCGTTATACAGACAAACCGCTGTCCGGCGCTTGTAAAATACAGGCGCCGGATGGATGAAAGGTCGGGTGAATGCCGATGTGGATATCGTTCAGTTGGCTCGGGATAGCGCTCACAGCGGCGTTGCCTGCGCTTGTTCTCGCGGCAGCGGTTGTTTTCATCGTAGCCAAAACAGGGCCGGGAAACGACTCCGCGGACAAAATCGAACGGCGGTAAAAGAAGGACCGCCGAAAAACAAACCTTCTTGACATAAAGGCCATCCTATTAATTTTCATAAAAAAACAGCGGCAGAGAGGTAAAATGCTCTGCCGCTGTTTTTTGCTTATTATCCATCTCGGAAGTTTTCCGGGATCGCATACACACTACCGCCGGGAACAAGCGCCGTTCGGCAATACCGTACAGTTTCGCCGCGCCGTCATTTTCTTCTTCCCGCCTGCCTTCTTCTCCTTCTGTTGATATGTCTCTCAAAATATCCGCCGGAAATAAACTCCGCCAAAACATACTGGTCAAAAGCCGGAACGGTGCAGGATAAAAAACCAAAACGGCTGTCGTAGCTTTGCGTCAGATGCTCGGGCAATATCATATAGCCCATGCGCATGGACGGCGCAAGGCTTTTGGAAAATGTGTTCATGTAAATCACACAGTCGTTCCTGTCCATTGAAAAAACCGTCTCAACGGGCTTGGAGCCGGAGGAAAACTCCGAGGCATAATCATCTTCTATGATTATGCCGCCGGCGCGGCTTGCCCATGTAAGATATTCGAATCTCTTGGACGCGGGCGCCGTTATTCCCGATGGAAAGCTGTGAAAAGGCGTGACATGCAGCACATCGGCTTTTGTATTCTGCAGGGCGTCGGAGCACACTCCGCAGGAATCCATCGGCAGCAGCTCGTATTTTGCACCGCATGCAGCGTAAACCAGCCGGATCTTTTCATATGAGGGATCCTCGACCCCGTATATTTTGTCTTTGCCGAGCAGGAGCACGGTCAGCATGTACAGGTACTCCGCACCCGAACCGACTATTATCCTTTCCGGATCGACCGCCATGCCGCGTCTTCTCAAAAGGTATTCAGACAGCGCGTTGCGCAAAACTGCGCAGCCCCTGTTGGGCGGCTTTTCAAGGATGCTTTCGCCGTAATGCGACAGCACTGTGCGCATTACCTTTGACAGGGAGTTAAAGGGAAAGTCATCATACTGCGCAAAGCCGGACTTAAAATCCACGACAGGCAGCAAGCGGCGCTGCGCACCGCGCTGGTCGGGAGAGTCGGCCGGGCGGACATAAAAGCCGCTGCGCTGACGGGACACGACATATCCGTCGTCCTCGAGCAGATGGTATGCATGCTCGACGGTAACCACGCTGACGCCGAGCTGCTGTGCGAGATCACGCTTGGAGGTCAGACGGTCGCCCTTTTTATAGCGTCCGTTTATGATATCTTCTTTGATCGAGCCGTATAAAGCCATATAGGCCGGTTGTGTTTTTTTACTCATCTGGTTATATAAAAAATTCTCTTTCTGATAGTTTTAATATGATCAGTTATAATTATAATTATATTAAACCGTTTGTCAAGCATTACATCAGCGGCTCTGCCTCAAAGAATGCGGGCTTGACAGTTCGGGCATAAGGGGGATCGTTTATGAATGTTTCAAGGAAGCATAAATCTGTTCCGGATGTAAAAAAGCTGACCGTTGCGGCCGTTTTTATGGCGCTGAACATCGCGATGAGCAGCCTGGGCATTCCCGTGCCCGGCGGACATCTCTATCTGTGCGATCTGGTAATATGCACGGCGGCGATCCTGCTCGATCCGTTTTACGCGTTTGCGGTAGGCGGCATAGGCTCTTTTCTGGGCGATCTGATTTTCTATCCGCTGCCCATGTTTGTTTCGCTTGTTGTACACGGCGTTCAGGCGGTAATCATTTCGCTGTGCGTGCGTTATACCTTTAAGGACAGACCGCTCGCCGGTATGATTCTCGGCGTTGCCCTCGGCGGCGTCTTCATGGTTGCCGGCTACACATTCGGGAAGGCTTTTATTTACAGTACGCCGGAATACGCGATAGTAAAGCTGCCCTATGAATTTGCTCAAGCAATTATCGGAGCCGTCGGCTCGGTCGTCCTGTGCCGCAGAATGAAGATAGACCGGCAGCTTAAGCTGGACTGAAAAAATATCCTTTTCGGACGCTTTACAAGTATAAAAATCCGCCTGCGTTAAAATGCGCGGGCGGATTTTGCAATTGTAAAAAAGGGCTGCCGCATAAGCGGCAGCCCTTAAAGCTCTTATGAAGATCAGCCGAGTCTTGCGCGGAGTCCTTCAAGCTGTGCTTTGAGTTCATCGGGAAGCTTGTCACCGAATTTACCATAGAATTCTTCTATACCTGACAGTTCTTTCTTCCAGATCTCGGGATCGACGTCAAGCAGTCCCTCGAGAGTCTCCTTGGAAATGTCAAGGCCTTCGATATTGATATCGTCGGCAGAAGGAACGTAACCGATGGGAGTTTCGTCTGCGCCGACCTTGCCCTCGCAGCGGTCGATGATCCATTCGAGTACGCGCATATTATCGCCGAAGCCCGGCCAGATGAAGTTGCCTTCATCATCGGTTCTGAACCAGTTGACGTTGAAGATCTTGGGAGCCTTATCGCCCAGCTTTTTGCCCATATCGAGCCAGTGCTGCCAATAATCGCCCATATTGTAGCCGCAGAAGGGCAGCATAGCCATGGGATCGCGGCGAACAACGCCCACGGCGCCGGTTGCGGCTGCCGTCGTTTCGCTGGCCATGATGGAGCCTACGAATACGCCGTTGTTCCAATCAAAGGACTGATAGCACAGAGGAGCTGTCTTTGCGCGGCGACCGCCGAAAACGATAGCGGTAAGCGGCACGCCCTTGGGAGAATCAAACTCGGGCGAAACGCAGGGGCAGTTCTTTGCCGGGGCTGTGAAGCGGGAGTTGGGATGCGCGCCGGGTCTTGTAGGATCGGCGTTCCAGACATCGCCCTTCCAGTCGAGGGAGTTCTTGGGAGGATTATTGTCCAGCTTTTCCCACCATACGGTGTTGTCGTCAAGGTTAAGAGCGACATTTGTAAAGATGGAATTCTTTCTTGTGGAGGCAAGAGCGTTGGGATTGGACTTTTCGTTTGTGCCGGGAGCGACGCCGAAGAAGCCGTTCTCAGGGTTGCATGCCCACAGTCTGCCGTCTTCGCCTATGCGAATCCACGCGATATCGTCGCCTACACACCATACCTTGTAGCCCTGCTTCTTGTAGATCTCAGGCGGAATGAGCATGGCGAGATTTGTCTTGCCGCAGGCGGAAGGGAATGCGGCAGCGATATACTTGACCTCTCCCTGCGGGTTTTCGAGGCCGAGGATGAGCATATGCTCAGCCATCCAGCCTTCGTTTTTGCCCTGATAGGAGGCAATGCGCAGAGCGAAGCACTTTTTGCCGAGGAGGACGTTTCCGCCGTAGCCGGAGTTGACCGACATAATGGTGTTGTCCTCGGGGAAATGGCAGATATACTTCTTGGAGGCGTCGAGCTGAGCCTTGGAATGAAGACCGCGCACGAAGTCGTTGGAATCGCCCAGAGCGTCCATGACCGCCTTGCCGACCCTTGTCATGATGACCATGTTGAGGACGACATAGATGGAATCGGTGATCTCGATACCGACCTTGGAGAAGGGAGAACCGATGGGGCCCATGGAATAGGGGATGATATATGCGGTACGACCCTTCATGGAGCCGTCAAATATCTCGTTGAGTCTGGCATATGCTTCGGCGGGAGCCATCCAGTTGTTTGTGGGACCTGCGTCCTCTTCCTTGGAGCAACAGATATAGGTCTGCTTTTCAACACGGGCTACGTCGTTGGGGTCGGTGCGGTGGAGATAGCAGCCGGGGAGCTTTTCCTCATTGAGCTTGTACATTTCGCCGGTTGCACAGGCCTCTGCGCGAAGGGCTTCAAGCTGATCCTCGCTGCCGTCGATCCAGACGACACTTTCGGGCTTGGTCAGAGCGATCATTTCATCGATCCAGGATAAAACCTGTTTATTATTGGTTAAACTCATATTTTTTACCCCTTTCAGATAAATAGTTAGCTTAACGTAATCATATTAATTATATAATTTTTAGCCTGTTTTGGCAATATGGTTTATAATAATTTTTTATGAACATTGGCCGGAGTCTTCCACTCAACCGGTTGCAGATCCGGAATCATCATTGTGCAATTTATTAAACAACAATCTATTACGTTAGTTATAAGTTAGTTTAACTATGCTATAATTAAACATTAAAAGCAAACGGAACAAGCAGGGGGATGCTTTTAACAAAGCAGCACCTTTCCCTGATTCTGTTCATGCTGCAGGCAATAATGCATGCGTATGCTGCGGCTTTATTACAAATAGGGCGGTTTTGCTTCACAGAGAAATCAGCCGCGGCATGTAAATTCAACAAATCACATTGCTGAATCGATAACGGTCAGTCAACGGGGGAGAATGGATATGAAAAAAACTGCACAGATCATCCTGATTTTTATTACCGTCGCGCTTTCTGTTTTGCATAATTATGTTTCGAAAACAATGCATCGATGGACCTCGATGAACTATTCTTTTATTCCTGAATACATTGTCACAACGGTATTTATCATTATAATGGCACTTTTGCTTGGGCTTTCCGTATTTAAGTTTTCATTCAGCGATAAAGCGGCAAAGACAGCCACGGCAATTATTATCATACTGGGCTTGGCGGCAGGCTTTACTCTTTTAATTCCCAACGGGATGCCCTATATGACCGTTTTTGTAAGCACGGTATATGTCGTGGCGCTGCTGTTCAGACGAAAAACAGACAGCTAAAACCATATAACCGGCAAAGCCCGCAGCAGCGACGAAGCGGTTACGGGCTTTGATTATTTTTAATCGGTATTAATTAAAATCCGCCGGAGCCGCAGCTCCGGCGAAAATATTATTCATTCTATACTGGCAAGAAGCCCGCCCTTGTCGATGATGTTGCGTATGAAATCGGGAAACGGCGCGGAGGAATACTTTTTGCCGCTGGTCTGGTTTTCAATAATTCCCGTGTCGGTATCGATGCAAAGAATATCTCCGTTGTCAATTTCTCCGCAGCCGTCGCATTCCAGTATCGGCAGACCGATATTTATGGAATTCCGGTAGAAAATGCGCGCGAAGCTGACGGCTACTACACAGGATACTCCCAATGCTTTTATCGCAATCGGAGCGTGCTCTCTTGAGGAACCGCAGCCGAAATTATTCATGGCGACTATGATGTCGCCCGTCTGCACCTTTGACGAAAAATCCGGATCGACATCCTCCATACAATGGCGCGCAAGTTCTGACGCGGAGGTCGAGTTGAGGTATCTCCCGGGAATAATAACGTCGGTATCTATATTATCACCGAATTTATGTACCCTGCCTTTAAAAATCATTGTGCTGCACCTCCGAATTATTATTCCTGATCCGTAGGATCACGTTATCATTCTGCGCTCCTGCCGTTTTTGGAGCCGATCTTTTTAACCATCTGCCGGGCGCGCGGCTTTGCGGAAACGCTGTCCGGGACATCCTCGGAAACCGTAGCTCCAACGGCTGTGCGCGCGTTTCTGCCGATTTTAACGGGATTTACAAGACTGCAGTTGCTGCCTATGACGGCGTTGTCGCCGATGCGGCAGCGGGAGCCGTCCTTTCCGCTGCCGGCAGTAACGCTTGCGCTCCCGAAGGACACGTTGTCGCCGACGTCGCTGCTGCCGACAAATGAAAGCCTCGGAACGACCGAGCCTATGCCGATAGTAGAGTTTTGTATTTCGGAAAAGCTGCCGACAGCGGCACTTTTCATAATGTGGGTGTTGCCGTCGAGACGGGCGAAGGGGCCTATAACAGCGCCTTCGTCAACGGCGGCGTCGACCGAGCTGACATTATCGAGCGCAGTGCCGTCGGAAACAAGCGTGTTTTCGAGGCAGCAGTTTGGACCGATAACGCAGTCGCTGCCGATACTTACCTTACCCTTTATAATGGTATTGGGGAGTATCTGGGTATCGCTGCCGATTTTTGCGTCCGGAGAGATATAAACGCTGTCGGGAAACGGAATATCAACACCCTCGCTCATCAGTCTGCGTATGACTTTTACTCTCGCGCGCTCATTGAGATAGGCAAGCTGGATCCTGTCGTTTGCGCCAAGCACGACCTCATCATCGTCAGCAGTAAAGGCATCGACCTTAAATCCGTTTTGACAGAGAAGTGAAATGACCTGCGTGAGATAGTATTCGCCCTGGTTATTGTCGTTGGAAAGACTGCCGAGCATTTGCAGAAGAGCTTCGGTTTTGAACCAGTACGCGCCGGAATTGACTTCGTTGATCTGCCTGGTGCGTTCGTCGGCGTCCGCCTGTTCGACTATGGCCGTGACCGAGCCGTCATCGCTGCGCACGATTCTGCCGTAGCCAAACGGGTTTTTAAGCCTTGCGGAAATTATCGTTGCCATGCTGCCGCTGCTGATATGCTGCTCATACGCGCCGGAAATCGTCGCACTGTCCATCAGCGGAGCGTCTCCGCACAGTACGAGTACGTTTCCTTCGTTGCGCTTTGTGAGGTACTCGTCCGCCTGCATTACGGCGTGACCGGTGCCGAGCCTTTCGGTTTGCTGCACGATGGAATATTTTTCACCGATGTGCCGGATGACCTCATCGGAGCGGTGGCCCGTCACAATACATATATCGTCAACGCCGGCTTCAATTACGCTGTCGCAGACCCAGTCGATCATGGGCTTGAACAGCACCTGACACATGACCTTCGCGTGTCGGGATCTCATTCTTTTTCCCTGTCCGGCGGCTAAAATAACGGCGCAATTACTGCTCATAAGCTGACCTCCTGCTTGCATTTCATTTCAGAATAATTATAATCCTTTAGGAATGGATAGTCAACAGCATAAAAGGGAAAGGGGAGACCCGGCAATTTGAATTTGCCGTCTGCGGCGGCTCCGACCATATTCATAATCTGTAATATTCGTCATCCATTAAAAAAAGGCAGTTCGTCGAACTGCCTCTTTTCATTTATCCGCTGTAAACAATTCCGCGGTCTGCGTCCAATGTGACCGATGTGCCGCTTTTGAGCAGTTTTGTGGCGTTCTCCGCGCCGACTATTACCGGCTTTTCCAGCGCGAGACCGATTATCGCGGCGTGCGAGTCGGCGCCATCTATCTCGGTGATGATGCCCGAGCAGTCCTTGAGCATGGACAGCACGTCGTTATTTGTGTGGTGCATGACCAGAATATCGCCCTTGCGGAAATTGGTCTGCGCATCAAACCCGTTTTTGCATACGCACAGGTTGCCGCAAACCTGTCCCGCGCCGATTCCACGACCGGTGACGAGGATATTTCCGACAAGCTGAACCTTCAGAAGATTGGTCGTGCCTGTAATGCCGAGCGGAACGCCTGCCGTAATTACGACAAGATCGCTGTTTTCCAGCAGCCCGCGTTTTACCGAACGGTCAACGACATGATCGAAAAGATCGTCGGTGTTGGTCTTTTCTTCGGTCAGCACCGGCGCGACGCCCCACGAAAGATTCATCTGCCGCCAAGCCTTTTTCTCGGGAGTGCAGCCGATTATCATGCAGCTCGGACGGTATTTTGAGATCATGCGCGCCGTTTTGCCCGACTTCGTGACCGTGACGATTGCCTTTGCGCTCAGATCGAGCGCAGTCATGCAGGTGGCGTGGGAGATGGCGTTTGTTACGTTGCGTTCCTCGCGGGTGCTGCGTTGTATAAAGCGCTTATCGTAATCTATATCGCGTTCGGTTCGTTCGGCTATCTTGGCCATTGTCCGCACAGCTTCTATCGGATATTTTCCGGCTGCCGTTTCACCCGAAAGCATTATCGCCGACGTTCCGTCGTAAATGGCGTTGGCTATGTCGGTGGCTTCCGCCCTGGTAGGTCTCGGGTTCACCATCATGCTGTCCAGCATCTGGGTCGCAGTAACTACCTGCTTGCCGGCCAGGTAGCCCGCCTTGATTATCATTTTCTGAATGCCGGGTATTTCCTCGAGCGGCAGCTCTACGCCCAGATCGCCGCGCGCAACCATAACGCCGTCGGATACACGGATGATAGAGTCGATGTTTTCAACGCCCTCGCTGTTTTCTATTTTTGCGATTATCCTCAGGTCCTGTCCGCCAAGACGCTCCAGCTCATGACGCATTGCCATGATGTCTGAGGAGTTTCTCGTGAAGGAAGCGGCGATAAAGTCGAAGTCGTTTTCGACGGCAAAGCGCAGATCATCCTTGTCCTTCTGATTGAGATAGGGCATGGACAGCTTTGCGCCGGGTACATTCACGCCTTTTTTGGAGGATATAACGCCGGAATTGATTACCTTGCAGACTATGTCCCCGTTGCTCTCGACGCTCTCGACCACCGTTTCTATCAGTCCGTCGTCAATGAGGATACGGCTGCCCTTGTACACATCGTTGCACAGTCCGGGGAAGGATACGGACGCGCTTGTTTTATCGCCGACGACAGGCTGCGATTTGAGGGTAAAAAGCTGTCCGGCTTCAAGCTGGACCTTTTCCGGTTCGACCTCGCCGAGCCTGATCTCCGGGCCCTTGGTATCGCACAGCAGCGCGATGGGAAGATCGTACTCCTCACGCAGGCGCTTTATCATATCGGCCATTTTTTTATGGGTTTCATGCGTGCCGTGGGAAAAATTGAAGCGCGCCACATCCATGCCGGACAGTATTAGCTGGCGCATTACCTTTTCATCGCTGACCGCCGGACCGACGGTGCATATTATTTTAGTTTTACGCATGAGATTATTTCCTTTGCAAAAGAATGGATGGATGCTGAAAGCGAACAGTTCCGCCGGCCGTTCCCGGGCGGCATCTCCCCGCTCAGAGGGAACCTGATAAGCCGTGCAAATAAAGAAAAGACGTCATTTCCGTGGAAGCCGGCGAGTCCGGAAGCATCGGCTGAGGGGACATAAGATACCGGGCATTCCACGCGCTGCTTATCTGCCTATAAGGCCGACCTTTTTCTGCACCTTGGAGAGTGTTCTTGCCGCAAATCGCGAAGCCGCCTGAGCGCCCTCCCTGTAAATATCTTCAAGTGCCGCTTTATCCTTCATAAGCGCGTCAAAACGCTCTCTGACGGGGCGCAGAGCTTCGCAAACGGCTTCGCCGACAGCTGTCTTGAAATCGCCGTAGCCCTTGCCCTCGAACTCGGCTTCGATCTGATCGAAGCTTCTGCCGGTAACTGCCGAATATATTCCCATAAGGTTGTTGATTCCGTCCTTGCCCTCGGCATATTTAACCACGGCTTCTGAATCGGTAACGGCGCGCTTGAATTTGCGCATTATATCCTCGGGCTTGTCCAGAATGGCAACATAGCCGTTGGGGTTGTCGTCCGACTTGGACATCTTCTTTGTGGGATCCTGAAGCGACATGACTCTCGCGCCGATCTTGGGTATGTACGGCTCGGGCACTGTGAACAGGTTGTTGTAAACGCCGTTCATGCGCGTGGCTATATCTCTTGTCAGCTCAAGGTGCTGCTTCTGATCCGCGCCCACGGGAACCAGATCCGCCTGATAGAGCAGAATGTCCGCGGCCATCAGGCTGGGGTACGCGAAAAGTCCGACATTGATGTTGTCGGCATGGCGCTGGGATTTTTCCTTAAACTGAGTCATACGGCCCAACTCACCAAATTGGGTGTTGCAGTTCAATATCCACGCAAGCTCGGCGTGCTGCGGCACATGGCTCTGTATAAAAACAAGGCTCTTTTGAGGGTCGATGCCGACGGCAAGCAGAAGCGCAAAGGTTTCGATGATCTGTTTACGGAGCTTTGCGGGCTCCTGACGCACGGTGATGGCATGCAGGTCGGCAATAGCATAGATGCAATTGTATTCGTCCTGCATGGCGACCCAGTTTTTGAGCGCGCCGAGATAATTTCCGAGCGTCAGCATACCGCTGGGCTGAATGGCGCTGAAAATAACCTTTTTACGCTCTGTATTGTTGTTGTCCATAGTTATCTGTCCTTTCGGATTGGCTTTTATTATATGGTGCGCCGCGCCGGATTCCGATGTTCGCGGCGTTTGTTTTTGCTTTTTCGGTAAAACGCAGCGCGCTTTACCCGCAGCGACGGTTTATTGCTCCCTCAGTCGCCTTTCGGCGACAGCTCCCTCAGTGAGGGAGCCTTCCTGATGCGCTCAGCTAATCAACCTCCCTCTTTGAGGGAGGTGGCATGGCGAAGCCATGACGGAGGGAGTTTCAAAGTCCCTGCCTTTATCTCATATCCTCCAGCGTTTTTGCGAGGATCTCTATTCCCTTTACAAGCTGCTCGTCTGTCGGAGTGGAGAAGTTGATTCTTATGTTATTGCACGGGACGTTTTCGTCCACCAAAAAGGCGTTTCCGGGAACGACAGCCACCTTGTTTTCTATTGCTTTTTTGCAAAAGTCCAGCATGTCGATTCCGTCGGGCAGGGTACACCAGATGAAGAGACCGCCCTGGGGGCGCGTCCATGTGAAATCCGACGGCATATTCTTCTCTAAGGTGTCCAGCGCAAGCTGCAGTTTTCCTCTGTATATGCTTCTTATTCTGCTGAGGTGGGCTTCGAAATCGTAATCGCGCAGCAGGCTGTCCGCCACCAGCTGTGCCCAAATATTCGTATGAACGTCGCTGCCCTGTTTGCAGACTATCATCTTTGCGGCAACCTCTTTGGGAGCTATGCACCAGCCGACGCGGATGCCGGGCGCGATGACCTTGGAGAAGGAGCCCGCATAGACGACTATGCCGTCCTCGTCGATAGATTTTATATTGGGAACGTCCTCGCCCGCGACGCGGATTTCACCGTAGGGGTTGTCCTCCATTATCATAACGCCGTACTTTTTGCACAGTTCGTATATTTTGACCCTCTTTTCCCATGATGTGGTAAGGCCGGCGGGATTTTGGAAGTTGGGGATTATATAGAGGAGCTTTGCATTTTTCTCTTCCCTGAGCGCCGTTTCAAGCGCGTTCAGGTCGATTCCGTCCTCCTGGAGATCGACCGAGCGCAGCCGCGCACCGTTGGAGCGGAAGGAATTGAGGGCGCCGATAAAGCTGGGATTTTCAACCAGGACCACGTCCCCCTCGTTGCAAAGGGTCTTGACGACAAAATCGGCCGTCTGCTGTCCGCCGGATGTGATAAAAAGCTGGTCGTTTTCCTTTACACTGTCGAATTTGTTCTTCATGCGCTCGGTGAGCTGCCGTACCAGCGGCGCATAGCCCTCGGTAATAGAGTACTGCAGGGCGTCTATCGGGCGCTCTGCGAGTATTTTAGCGGAAATCTCCGCGACCTCCCCGGCCGGAAAGGCCTCGGGAGCAGGATTGCCTGCCGAGAGCGGAATGATGTTGGGGTCGGTGCAGAATTTGAAAATCTCCCTGATAACAGAAGGTTTGAGACTTGATACCTTGTCGGAAAGTTTGTATTGCATTTTGGTTAGCTCCTTTTTATATAAAGTTTGGTGTTCGGAACGGAAGGCGAAGAGCACGGCTGCGGCGTTTTCGGGCGGGATTGCGTAAATACCGCGTTTAACCGCGCTGCAGTCCGCTGTTTCGCAAGAGTTAATAAATCTGCCGCCGAAGGCAATTTGCCGATCCCTTAATGGCAGCCTCCGCAGGTAGCGCAGCTTCCTGTGCATCCGCCGGGGTCGGCGGTCGCGGGATCGTCGCCGTTGGCGGAGAGATTAATAATCTGAATAACATGGTTCAAGAGCGAATCCAGCTCGTTTTTGGCCTCGTTGTATCTTGTCATGTTTTGGTTGGACATGATCTCATTGTAAATCTCCTGAAGCTCGATGTTGAGCTGCGCCAGCTTATCCTTGTCGCGCTCAGGCTCGGGCTTTGTTACCTGCGCGTTTATAGCAATGCGCTTCAGGTTAAACTTGCCGATGTTCTCCTGCAAGGCCTTGTCGCTGTCACATTCCTGCTTTGCGATGAGATAATCGGTGTATATACCGTCCTCCTGCAATGCAGCGCCCAATTCGCGCGCCATCATGATTACCTTGTTGCCGTTATCCATTACTGTTATTACTCCTTGTATAATAAATATGATAATTGATAGTATATTGTTTTCTTGCGCATCCCGTTATAGGTTTTGAGGCGCTGTCAGTTTATGCCGGCAAGCCTGCCCTTGGCGATCCAGTTCTTTGTCGCCGTGACCTCTACATTTACGTATTTTCCGATCAGGCTTTCGTCGCCGGGGAACTGAATAACGACGTTGCCTTCGCTGCGGCCGGACACCTCGCCGTCCCTGATTTCCTCGGCAAGCACCTCGAATACGCTGCCCTCCATTTTGGTTGTGTGCGCGTTGGCTATCTGCTCCTGCAGTCTGAGAAGTTCGGAAAACCGGCGCGACTTTTCATCATAGGGCACGGGATCGTCCATTTTTTCGGCGGGCGTTCCCTTGCGCGGAGAAAAAATAAAGGTGTAAAGCGATGTGAAATCCACCTGTTTTATGAGAGAGAGGGTGTTTTGAAACTGCTCGTATGTTTCGCCGGGGAAGCCGACGATAACGTCGCTCGTAATGGAAAGCCCGGGCATGACGCTTTTGGCGTACTCGATGAGTCCCAGATATTTTTCCCGTGTGTAGCCCCGGTTCATTCGGCGCAGGATCTCATTATCGCCGCTCTGGAAGGGAAGATGGATGTGCTTGCATATTTTGCCGTTTGCCGCCATAGTGTCGAACAGCTCGCGGGTTGCGTCCTTGGGGTGCGAGGTCATAAAGCGCAGCTTAAAATCGCCCTCAATATCGCACAGCCTTTGCAGCAGCTCTGCAAAATTGATATGCTCGTCCAGCCCCTTGCCGTAGGAGTTTACATTTTGGCCCAAAAGCATTATTTCCTTGTAGCCGCCGGCAACAAGACCTTTCACCTCGTTGATGATTTCACCGCTGCGGCGGCTTCTTTCGCGTCCGCGAACATAGGGTACGATGCAGTAGGTGCAGAAATTGTTGCAGCCATACATTATCGGCACGAATGCCTTGAAGGATCCGTCGCGGTGCACAGGCATGTTTTCAACAACGCCGTCGGTCTGATCGTCGGTGTCGATAACACGGGAGCCGGTCGTGAGATATTCATAAAGAAGCTGCGGGAGTTTATGCGCGGAGCGTGTGCCGAACACTATATTTATGTGAGTAAAGCTGCGGCATATCCGCTCGACGACGTGCTGCTGCTGGGTCATGCAGCCGCATATGGCTAAAATCAGCGACTTTTTTCTGGATTTGAGATTTTTCAGCGCGCCTGCGTTGCCGAAAACCCTGTCCTCGGCATGTTCTCTGACGGCGCATGTGTTGAACAGAATAAAGTCGGCCTGCTGCTGGTCTTCGGTCAGCTCGAAGCCCATGGAGCAAAGAACGCCCTTTATGTGCTCGCTGTCGGATACATTGAGCTGGCAGCCGTAGGTTCGAACGAAGGCTTTTGGAGAGCTGCCGCCCGTGCGGTCACGCATTATTTCCCGCACATGCTCGGCGTAGACGGCCATCTGCGCGTCGGCGGCGTAGTTTATTTCGGGTGAATACTGCAAATCTGTATAATCCTTTCGTGAAGGGCAAAGCGCCGCGGCAAAAGACCGGAACGCAAAGCCGATCCTGACTAATAAAATTATTTATAAATATACAACATAATTCTACCACTTTTTGAGCCGGTGTTCAATAGTTAAATATGTTTTGCGTTAAAGCCGGCCGCCGTGAACCAATTATCATTTCAGCAAATTCCTTCCTTTTTCGGCAAAATGTCTTTACAAATCAATTGGCAAATGTTACAATATCAAAAACAAATCTTTAAAAGCGGTTAATCTATGCCGGCAAGATGAAATAATCTGGGGCAGTAATGCCGCTCAGGTAGTTCGCGGCCTTGGATCTTGTCGAAAGACAGGGTCTTTTTTTGCGGAGAAATTGCGACACGGATCGCCCGCGGACGCTTTGCGGCAGAACAAAAAACAGTACCAGACACTCTTGAGGGGTGTTCAATAAAACAGGAAAAATCTTTAGGAGGAATTGTTTTGAAACTGATCTATAACGTCAAGGACAAACCCAAATTCGGGCAGCGCATCATTTTTGCGTTCCAGCAGCTGCTCGCCATTATGGCTGCTACTATAGCGGTGCCCGCTATAGTCGGCAACGGCATGACCCCGTCGGCGGCTCTGTTCGGCGCAGGCGTCGGCACGCTGGTATATCTGCTGTTCACCAAATTCAGAAGCCCGGTTTTCTTGGGCTCGTCCTTTGCTTTTTTGGGCTCCATGTTCGCGGCCTTTGTGGGAGCCGTATCGGTTCAGGCCGGCTATATCGGTCTTATCATAGGCGCGGGCTTTGCGGGGCTTGTCTATGTGGTCATAGCCATTGTTGTCAAGTTTGCCGGGGTTAAGTGGATAGACAGGGTCATGCCTGCCGTCGTAATCGGTCCGACGGTCGCCATAATCGGTCTGTGCCTTGCCTCAAACGCCGTCGGTGACATGATGAAGGGCAACGTCGGCGAGTATGCCGTGCAGCAAACGGTCGTTAACGGTGCTGTGACAGGCGAAATCAGCGTATTCCTGCCGACAGCCTCTCCCTATATCGCTCTCGTCTGCGCGCTTGTCACCCTGTTTGTCGTAATCCTCAGCTCGGTCTACGGCAAAAAAACCATGAAGCTCATTCCGTTCATCATCGGTATCATGGCCGGCTATGCCGTCGCCCTCTGCTTCACGATAATCGGCAACGCTACAGGCAACGACGCTCTGAAGGTTATAAATCTCGCTCCGTTCCAGAACCTTCTCACCGACGGACAGGTGACTATCGAAACATTCTTAAGAATCCCGAAATTCACCTTCCTTGAAGGAGCTTCCGGTCTCGGCCAGATCACCGGCTCCTACATAGCCACAGTAGCGGTAGCGTACATCCCGGTTGCATTCGTCGTTTTCGCGGAACATCTTGCCGACCATAAGAACCTTTCCTCCATCATCGAGCACGACCTTCTTGAGGATCCCGGTCTTCACCGTTCGCTCCTCGGCGACGGTATCGGTTCCTTTGCCGGCGCGTTTTTCGGCGGATGCCCCAACACGACATACGGCGAATCCATCGGCTGCGTCGCAATTACAAAGAATGCTTCGGTTTCGACAATAACTCTCACTGCGTTTTTGACGATGGCAGTCGCCTTCGTATCGCCCTTTGTCGCATTCCTTGAGTCAATACCCAACTGCGTAATGGGCGGCGTCTGCATGACCCTTTACGGTTTTATCGCCGTATCCGGTCTCAAGATGGTGCAGAAGGTCGATTTCGAGGACAACAGGAATCTGTTTGTCGTTTCTGTTATCCTCATCGCCGGCATCGGCGGTCTGTCACTCACCTTCGGCAACGTCACCATCACGGAGATAGCCTGTGCGCTCATCCTCGGCATAATCGTTAACGCGGTCGTTTCCATCGGAAAGAATAAGAAGAAGGAAAACTGATCACCGTAAACAGATCGGACAGGCATAAATAAAAGGATAAGCAAACCCCGCCGGAGTTTTTTCGGCGGGGTTATATATATTCTATTTGGAAAAACCAACTAAACCGTCTTGTTGCTTTCGCCTGAAATACAACAATGCGCCGACCCTTCTCCGTACAGCGTTTCAAAAAACAAGTCCGGCAGCTTTGAGCGAAAGCACATCATTTCTCCTGTCGCCGGATGCTCCAGCCAAGCAAAGCCGCAGTGCAGCAAAAAACGGTCGAAACCGGCTTCAAGGCCGTACATCCAGTCGCCGGTGACCGGATGGCCAAGATGGGCAAAGTGCGCCCTTATCTGATGAGTCCGTCCTGTTTCCAGTCTTATGGACAAAAGTGATCTGCCGGCGCTGCTCAGCAGGGTATGATAATGGGTCACGGCGTTTTCGCCGTTTTCATCGACCAGGCGCTTTATTCCATAGCCTTCGCATTTGCCGAGAGGCAAATCTATTGTACCCGCTGGCGGGTCTATTTCTCCTTCGACCACGGCATAGTACTGCTTTTCCACCCTGCCGGCCAGCCGTGCCGCCGCGTGGGCGTGATTAGCCAGCACAACAACGCCGGAGGTATCCGCGTCAAGACGGTATACGGGACGGAAGGCGCGCTGCCTGCCGAGCGACAGATCATATGCCGCGACGGCGTTGGCGAGCGTGTCGGAATAATGCCCCTTTGAGGTATGCACCGGCATATGAGCGGGTTTATCTATTACGGTGATGTGTTCATCCTCATAGATTATACCCGGCATGTATAAATCGGACATTGCTTCGGCCTTGGGCGGTTTATCGGGGAGATCAAGGGTTATAACGTCGCCCGTCCTGACCTTGTCTATTACGCGTGTATGCACGCCGTTATTCATAATGCCGTTTTCGACGTGCTTCAATGACACCATCAGCCGGTAGGAAAGACAGCAGTGCCCTCGCAAAAAGACCTTTACGGCGGTATTATCGTATTTTTCGGGGACGGTGTAGGTTAATTTCATATGTCATAATGCCGCCTCGTGCGGCAAACCGTTGATACCAGGTCAAATCATGCGGTGCCGGGCGGCAAATCATTATTTTTCGGCAAAGAATGATTTTAAATCCCGCGCCGCAGCGGATCGCTTAGTTTCATAATGTGACAACGCCGCGGCAGTTATTTTTCGCCCAGCATCGCCGCGCCGATTATGCCGGCGTCGTTGCCTAATTGCGCCGCAACTATCGCAGGATATTTTATTGCATCGGTATACATCTGGGCATAGGTCTTTTCCCTGATGCCGCCTATCAGGAACTCTCCTTCGTTTGAGATTCCGCCTCCTATGACTATGGCCTCGGGCTGCAAAACATTGGCGATGTTTGCAAGACCGACCGCGACATATTCCCTGAACCTGTCAAGAAGTTCGAGCGTGACCATGTCGCCGGCCCGTGCGGCGTCCATTACGACAATACCGTTCATTTCGCCGCTCTGCCTGGCCATTTTACTCAGCAGGCTGTCGGGATTTTGTTCCGCCGCTTTTTGAGCCGATCTGACAAGGGCTGAGGCCGAAGCGTACCGCTCAAAGCAGCCGTTTCTGCCGCAGGAGCACTTTTCGCCGCCGGCGACTATTACCATGTGACCTATTTCGCCTGCGCCGCCGTTGAAGCCGTTGTGTATCCTGCCGCCGATCACTATGCCGCCGCCGACTCCCGTTCCGAGGGTTACCAGCACCGAGCTCGCGTATTTGCTTGACGCGCCGGCAATGCTTTCGCCGAGCGCGGCGCAGTTGGCGTCGTTTTCCAGAAAGACCGGCACATCAAAATGCTTCTGAAGCTCCTGTCTGACGGGAACGTGTTTCCAATTAAGATTGTTGGAGAAAATCAGCACTCCGTTTTGCGAATCGGCAACGCCGGGGCTTCCTATGCCGATGGATTCGATTTCACTGAGAGATACGCTGTTCTGCCGAGCGAATTCCTTTATCAGCTTAGCCATGTCAGCGATTATTTCGCCGTATGGCCTGCCGACGTTTGTTGCCGTTTTGCCTTTGGCGACGATTTTGCACCTTTCGTCAACAAATCCGATCTTTATCGCGGTGCCGCCCAAATCAATACCTACTCTCATTTTGTCCTCCCGTCTGTTCCTGTTTCTTATTATTGCGCGGCGCTTTTATCGCAGCCGCGTCTTCATGTTTCTTCTTTTCAGCGCCTTTTTGGACGCGACCGACCAGCCGAAAAAGCCCAGCCGTTTGCCGGTCTCATAATAGTCTCCGTGGATATAGCTGACGAGATTTGCTTTGTCCAGACACAGCTTGCCTGAGCCGTCAAAAAGTTCCTCCTTTGCGGCGGCCGAAACGATTTCGGCTATAAACATGTCGTGGGTGCCGAGCTCGATCGTCTGCTTTACCTTGCAGCCGAGGATGAGGGGGCTTTCGGCTATGCCGACGGCGAAGCTCAGACCGCGGACCTTGGCAGGCGTGAGCGAACAGGAGGCAAACTTGTCAACGTCGCGGCCTGACTTTACCCCGCAGAAGTCGCACGCGCCGGCAAGCTCGCCGGCGACGAGATTGACGGCAAATTCGCCTGTTTCCTTTATTATATCATAGCTGTATCTGCTTTTTCTGACCGATATGGAAACCATCGGCGGTTTTGTGCAGACGGTGCCTGCCCACGCGATGGTGATAATGTTCGGCTTGACGTCCGGTCTGTCCGACGCACAGGAAACCATTACGACAGGTACCGGTGCGAGCAGCGAAGAAGGCGGAAGTGTTCTGTGCATAAATCCTCCGGGTTAAAAGCTTTGAATTATTTCATTACGGAAGCACCGCTAAATCAATCATA
Organism: Clostridia bacterium; assembly: GCA_017543285.1. Classification (GTDB taxonomy): domain Bacteria; phylum Bacillota; class Clostridia; order Oscillospirales; family Acutalibacteraceae; genus RGIG7067. Next base: position 35,542 of record JAFYGK010000032.1, read on the forward strand.
ATCAGAATAAAGCGAAGGGGTCAAACAGCGCGCCGCTTGATCTCAGGGTTTTTGTTTTACGTCCGCAGGGCAGAATACCTGTTGCCCCAGCAGCTTCAGAGCGTTGCCGCTGTATATCATATCCAGCTCACTGTCGGACAGCTCCAGCGTATTAAGAAAGTCTATCTGATCCTCGGCGCTTTGCCACGGCCCGTCGGTGGCAAAAAGGATTTTGCCGGCGCCGTGTTTTTTGATGATCTCTTTTGCGTAGGGCCTCGGGACATGCCCGCAGCCGAGTGAAATATCAAAATAGACAGGCTGGCCGCAAAGCGTTTCAAGCACCTCGTCAAAGCTCGCCCAGCCGCCGAAATGCGCCGCGATCACCGTCGCGCCGTTGAACCATTCAAGGGCGTTTCTCAGTCTTTTGGGCGAACAATGCCTTCCCAAAAAGCCTACATCGTAGCCGCTGTGGAAGACGGTTATAAGGCCCAGAGAGGAAATTTTTTCGTAAATGGGCTTCATGCGCGGCTCATCGACATAAAACTCCTGGTAATCAGGGTGAAATTTCACGCCCCTGAGCCCCATCGCGGCTATGCGTTCCAGCTCATCGAGCGCATCCGGCGCGTCCGGATGCACCGAGCCGAAGGGTATCAGTCTGTCGTTATGTATCGACGCGGCAAAGTCGTTGACCGAGTGCTGCTGGCGCGCGTTTGTAGCGATGCTCAGCACGACTGAAACGTCGACGCCGCTTTCATCCATACGCCGCAGAAGTCCGTTGACCGTGCCGTCATAGGTCGTATTCATGCCTCCCGAGCCGCGGCGCAGCGATTCTATCGCGCGTCCGGCCAATCTGTCGGGAAAACAATGGGTGTGAAAGTCGATGATCATGCTTGCTCCTTGATGAACGGCTCAGCGGCTTTTTAAGTCTTGAGCCGATATTGCCGCATTATCTCATTTATGCTATAATTATGCTAATCAATATTATAACCCTTTACCGATTCAAACGCAATTATTTTACATAAAAAGGTGACATTCATGACCAAAAAACAGCTCGCCGACAAAATAACCGACGTTCTTTTCAATATATATCCTGTTTCCGAGTGTTCGCTTGAGGCTGTTGATCCGGTTCAGCTTATTGTTGCCACACGCCTTTCGGCGCAGTGTACCGATGTGCGAGTCAATATGGTGACTCCTGTGCTTTTCGGCAGATTTCCTGACGCCGCGGCTTTGGCGGAAGCGCCGGCCAAGGAGATAGAGGAGTGCATACGCTCCTGCGGACTCTACAAAACCAAGGCGCGGGATATAAAGAACATGTGCCGCGTCATACGCGATGAGTACGGCGGCGCTCTGCCCGACAATATTGACCTGCTGACAACCCTGCCCGGAGTCGGCAGAAAGACGGCAAATCTCATAATGGGAGAGGTTTTTCACAAGCCGGCGATAGTTGCCGACACCCACTGCATCCGTATTTCCAACCGTCTGGGGCTTTGCGACTCCAGGGATCCGCTGAAGGTGGAGAGGCAGCTGCGCGAGGTCATTGATCCGGAAAGGTCACTGGGATTCTGCCATCGCCTTGTGCAGCACGGCAGAGAGGTCTGCCGTGCAAAAAATCCCAATTGCGCCGGGTGCGCTCTGAGCGTACTGTGTTCAGGATCCGGACACAAAGAAAACGACGGTCAATGAAGGACATTTTAATTTATTATCGCTGTCCGGAATTATGATCAATTTCCCGAACCGGAAATATATTTTTGCAAGATCATCGCCCGAACGACCGATAAATCCAAGCGCCGAGAAGAGGATTTTCGGCGCTTTTTTCAAAAAACCGTCTATTTATCATAAAGCCGGTGCTTGCCGGGGGAACCGCTTTTCTTTATACAAATCGTCAAAAATAATGCTGGACTATTTTTAAAAATATGCTACAATAAGCATAATAAAAGATCATTTTTTATACGTTTTGTTCGGCGCCGCACACCTCTTATGCATTCTCACGGGCGTTTTTAAAAAACTGTTGGAGTATTCAGCATGTACAAAGTTTTCTTGGCGGATGATGATCCGAAGATTTGCGACGAAATAAAAAGAATAAAATGGGATGATACATCCTTCATCTTCGCAGGGGAAGCCCGGGACGGACAAAAAGCCTTTTCCATGATCCAGGGGATCAAACCTGATATTGTCATCGCAGGCGCCGACATGCAGCGCATGAACGGTCTTGAGCTTGCCGAAGCCCTTAAACATATCATGCCGTGGGTAAAAATCATTCTCATATCCGGACGGGCTGACTTTTCTCTGGCGAAAGACGCAATAGCCTTCGGCGTCAGCGATATTCTTGTCAAGCCTGTCGGCGGAGCGGAAATGGTCCTTGCGCTCAACAGGGCTGCCGAAAGAACAGAAAATGAAAAGCGCGCGCTTTCCGGCATGAACAGCACGAAAAAGTATCTCAGCAAAACGGAAGAGGCCGTCAGAGACAGATTTTTCAGCGACCTTGCTCTCGGCGGGATTTCAGCGGCCGAAGCGATGGAATACGCAAAAAGTGTCAATATGGATATTGCCGCGCGGTTCTATGTAATTGCCGTTATAGAATTCAGCGTGGAAGGAAGCTACAACGATCTTTCCAATGTGCGCCTGCTTGCGCTTAAAGATATCGACCGTCGGCCGGATGTGCGCCATTTTATCTATTCTGCATATAAGATCGGCCTGATAGTTATGGGAGACAATGAAGAAACGATTCTTGAAAACGCGATAAGCACGGTGAAAAAAATAAAACGCGACGTGGAAAAAAATACCCGTTTTTGCGTCAATACCGGTGTGGGATCGGTTGTGAGCAGCATCGGATTGCTGTCAAAATCCTTTGCGGACGCCGAATTTGACCGAAGAATACACGCGCCAAACGGATACGGGCTTGCGGAAATGATAAACGACATAGGCAGGGTCGAGCTGCCCGTCGATCATAAAAGGGTAATCATAGAGGAAACGCTGAAATACGGCAATAAGTCGGATATAAACAGCATTGTCAAGGAATACAGCGTTCCGGTCAACGAATCGGGAATGCAGTCCATAATCTATTTCTGCTACATAATAATGGACGTTCTTGTTTCCTGCTCCAAGTATATCACCGAAATCGGCGGAAATCCGGACGAAGTGCTGCCGGACAGAAAGAATCTCGAAAAAATGTTTTATTCCGCCGACTCGGTCGAGTCGTTCAGAAGGTTTGTTTCCGGCATCCTTACCAAAACCTTTGAGTTCCGCGATTCCAGGACCGACGCCCGATACAGCGGCATAATAGCAAAGGCAAAAAAATATATTGATAAGAATTATTCCAATCCGGGAATCAGTCTTCATTCGGTAGCGTATGAGGTTAATATCAGTCCCAACCATTTTTCGACCATATTCAGCCAGGTGACCGGAACGACCTTTATAGAATATCTTACCTCGGTCAGGATCAAAAGAGCCAAGGAACTGCTCATACAGACCGGAATGAGGTCGTCAGAAATATCCTTTGCAGTCGGATATAACGATCCGCACTACTTCAGCTTTTTCTTCAAAAAGCATGTCGGCGTAAGCCCGAGGGAGTTCAGGAGCAAAAATAAATAGTTTTGCCGAAAAAGCGCGCTTTGTGAAAAAAGCGCGCTTTACCGTTATTTTTCGGCCCGGTCGGGCAATGCTGATCCGGCGCAGACAGAAGACGGGCATTACCTTTCCGCTTTTCTGCTGCGGTAGTCTTCGTTTATCGCTTCGCACCAGTCGGCGCTGACCTTTTGTCCTCCACGTATGCTGCCGACCGCTTTTGCGACAGATTCAAACACCGCAGCGGTGCCTTTGCGATCGGCATGATAATCGACGGCCCGATCCGCTCCGATGCCGAAATGTCTCGCCGTTTCGACCGAGTCTATATTCGCGCCGATAAATAGAAATTCCCAGCCGTATTCTTTCTTCTGACGCTCAACCATTTTCCTGACCTGGTCGCCTGTATAGATCCGGCTGGCGTTTTCCAGCCCGTCGGTGGTTATCACGAACATGGTATGCGACGGAACGTCCTCAGGGCGGGCATATTTGTGTATGTTTCCTATGTGGTTTATTGCGCTGCCGATGGCGTCAATGAGAGCCGTACAGCCGCGTACCGTATAATCATCGCCGGTCATTTTTTTGATTTCGCTCAGCCTGACCCTGTCGTGCAGCACCTCGCTGACATTGTCAAACAGGATGGTTGAAACATAGCATTCGCCCTCCTGTCTGCGCTGCTTTTCAATAAGCGAGTTAAAGCCGCCTATGGTATCGCTCTCCAGCCCTGCCATGGATCCGCTTCTGTCGAGTATGAATACCAGCTCGGTGATGTTGTTGTCCGCATTTCTCATAATAGTATACCTCCGAAAAAATAATGTGATCGTCAGGACCTTTTCCTTACCCTGCGATCACATTATAATTCTTTCTGAGGCTCGTTTGGTCGCATGGAAAGCGACAAATCACGCGCCGAGCAGCGCCTGATCGAATGCGAACAGCGCCTCGTTTATTTCAAATACGTTATAGTTCCTGTTTCTGATAAAATATTCGATGATTATATCGAATTTGTTGCTGTGCGACAGGGCAAAGCCGGCCTTCATGAGCATGTCCTTTGTTTCACTGAGCGGCAGCTCCAGAGCAATCGCAAAGGCTATGGCCGTCGTCTTGCTTGGTTTATACAACCGGTCGCTGCGTATCTTGGAAAAGAGCTTGCGGTCGATATTTGCCTTTTTGTAGCATTGGGCGTCGGTCATGCCGCTCTCGTCAATTTTGCGCAGCAGCATTTCAGAGAAGCTCTCGTCGATCTGATTCAGCGCGTCGTCCAGCCCGGCAATTTTGGGTTTCGCGCCGGCTGCCGTCATCGGCGCTGCAAGCGCCGCCGGATCATAACCGAAAGACAGCGGGGCCTCATCCGCAAGCGCTTCCTCAGACACGGCGTTTTCTTCATGCGCCGCCATTCTGCCTGCGCGCGGTTTTTTCTGCGCGGCTGCGCTTTGCAGACGCATGCTTCCGCGGCGTTTGTCAAAATGCGTTTCGACATAATTGTCGTCTATATACGTCCTTATGTCGGAAAAAAGACTCTCCCCGATGGTGTATGAGGCCCTGTCAAAAATGACGATATAAACCGTCATGTCGTTAGCGAGCAGAAATTCACTTATCGTATTGACCGCGACATGAAGCGCCTTATCCTTGGGATAACCGTAGACGCCTGAAGAAATGAGCGGAAACGCCAGCGTTTCGCATTCATACCGCAGCGCAAGCTCAAGCGATTTTCTGTAGCAGGAAACAAGCAGAGCCTCTTCGTTGTTTTGACCTCCGCGCCAGACCGGACCAACGGTATGTATTACATATTTGCAGGGCAGATTGTAGGCTCCGGTGATTTTTGCGTCGCCGGTATCGCAGCCGCCGAGCGTTCTGCACTCTGCGAGCAGTCCCTTTCCGGCAGCTTTGTGTATCGCGCCGTCCACTCCGCCGCCGCCCAGCAATGAATTGTTGGCGGCATTGACAATGGCGTCGCATGGTATTTTGGTGATATCGTTTCTGACTATTTTAAGCGGCATGTTACCCTCTCTTTCACCGGGCGCGGCGCGGTCGTCTAACCCTTGGCCTCGACGCAGACCCAGTCGGTATCGCGGCGTATTCGTATGGCGATATCGGTAAAGCCTGCCTCTGAAAACATTTCTCCGAATCGGTCGAGAGTGGGGTTTGTCAGGGCGTATCTTCTGACGTTTTCAAGCGTTTGCTCGCTCAGCCCGTTTTTGCCGTAAATATCGGCCGCCATCATGAAAACTCCGTCCGGCTTAAGCACGCGGCGGACCTCCCTGAGGTTTTTCACGGGATCGGGCCAGAAATAGAAGCTCTCGACGGTAACTATTTTGTCAAAACTGTTGTCATCAAAAGGCAGATTATCCACCGACGCAAGATAAATCTCCGTTTTGCCTCTTGCTATATCGTCGGCATTGGTGCTAATCGACATTTCGACGGATATTTCCGAGTAATCCACTCCTGCGATATGACCCCGCGGTATTCTGTCGGACAGCCTTTTTACCGTCGCGCCGCCGCCGCAGCCTATATCGAGAGCCCTGTCATTTTCACTGAAGCTGAGAAAGCTCAGAGCCCATTCGGTAACGCCGCTGTGGCTGCTATTCATTCTGATGAGCATTTTTCTGCCCTCTTCGCCCTGCGGTTTTGCGGGATTACCCAGTCTCGTTACGGTTTCCTGATCATCGGTGATGATTTTGCGCATATATCCTGCTCCTGATTCTGCCGGTCGTTTCAAGCTTCAATGGTCTGAACCCGAAATCGGACTCAGACCATTTAATACAATGTTTGATTAAAATATATCAGCCCTCATACTTAGCGAGCTCAACCTTTTCGATGACGACGTCCTCAAGGGGCTTGTCGGCCTCGTCGGTCTGAACCGCCGCGATGGCGTCAACGACGTCCATACCCTCGAAGACCTGACCGAAAACGGTATAGCCTACCATCATGCCCTCGGGATAAATGTTGGCGTCAAGAGAAGGATAACCGCCTACCTCGGCATATTTGTCGATTACCGATTGCGGATAGAATTCTATCGGATAGCCGTAGCCTTGCAGCCGGTCGAAAACATCGGCTCCGGCGTTATGGCTCTGGACGATAAAGAACTGGCTGCCGTTTGATTTGGGCATGCCGGTATTGGCCATGCAGAGAGCTCCGCGGAAATTGTAGAGGTTGTCGGAAAGCTCGATGTCAAAGTTTTCACCGAAGAATGACTCTCCGCCTCTGCCGGTGCCTTCCGGATCGCCGCCCTGTATCATGAATTCATTGATTACTCTGTGAAAAATAATGCCGTCGTAGTAGCCTTTGCTTATGAGACCCTTGAAGTTTTCGACCGCCTTGGGAGCGTCCTCAGGGAAAAGACGCATTTTGATAACGCCCATGGAGGTTGTCATGACGACGATTTCTTCGCCGTTCTGCGGCGCTTCAAACTGCTTGAAGGACGAGGGACCTGCGGGCCGCACGGTGTCTGAAGGCTGGGAAGCTTCCTGCTGCTCTGAGGCTGAGCTTTCGGTTGTTTCCGTGGCGGCGGCTGCTGCGGACGATTCTTTTTCTGCTGCCGTGGTCGATGCTTTTTCTCCGCAGGAGGCGAAGACAAATACCATTGCGAGCGCAAGCAGCAACGAAATGGCTGATTTGAATTTCATAATCTGTTCTCCTTGAAGGTTAGTTTATTTTCTGCGCTGTAATAACAAATCCGTTTGCGACGGATGAGTTTGCCTTGATTATATATATCGCGGTGCCGGATCTGCCGGGCGCGGATATCGACGCCGTAACCTTATAGTAGTCTCCGCCGAGGTCGTAAACGGCGGTTATGCTCTTTGAACAGCCGTCTGTCTCGGGCATTTTCTTTATAATGCATTTGTCCTTTTTTAACTGAATATAGCTGCTGTTTATCTTTGACCCGGAGGGCACGGGAGCAATCCCGAAGATATCCCTGCAAAGACTGTTCAGCCTGTCTCTTTCGATATAGGTGTCAAATCCGCTGACGATCTCATCCCTGCCGAGAAGCAGACCGCCTGAGATGACATAATCGTCGGTGAGTCCGCTGTTTTCAAAGCTGACGGTATCCAGCATATCCGAATCGATCAGGGCGGCAATTTTCTGCTGCTGCGCCGCGGAAAGGCTGGCGACGCTTCCGGTCGACTCGGTGGTAGGGACTGCGGGCTGCGCCTGGGACGAATCCGGGGAGGAAGAAGGCTGGTCGGATGATGGAGCAGACTGAGAGGTCGTGCTGCTTCCGCTTGATCCGGAGCCGCCGGATATTTCATAATGATCAGGTATTTGCGAAACGTACATTTCCGGCGTATTGACCCGGACATATTTTCCGGTTTTAGGGTCAAAAGCATATTTGGTTTCGCTGAAAGAGGCGGTAAAATCGGTAATGCTCACGCCTTTTCGGCTGACCTGCTCTTCGACTATGGTTTCGCTGCTGGAAGGTTTGTCGTTTGCCACCGAAAGATCGTTAAGTTCGGAGTAACGGTCGGCGGGGTTTGTGCAGGAGGACAAAACCATGACGCCGGCAACGATAAGCGAAGCGGCTGACAGTACAAATCCGGATGCGTTTTTTATAATCATACCCACTTTCACTGCGCGTCCTCCTTTCATGCGGGGTGACAGGAGATCGTTCGTTCCGTCCGCTGATTTCCGAAGATTCCGTATGACGCCGCCGTATAGCCGAAAGCGCCTGAAATTGATGCAACGGAATGCTTACCGGGGCGAACATAAAATCATTTAAGAGTGATGCATTATTATGACTAACGTATGCTGACGAAAGCTGCTTGACTTAGCAGCAGACGGATTTGCGTTTTTTGCCATAATTAATGATAGCGTAAAAAGCCTTTAAGTTCAAGAGGAGTAACAATTATTTAATTATAATTTTATATTTGTTGAACAATTCTTGTTTTTAGGGATTGCCAAACGACAGATTTTGATATAAAATATTATTTGTTAACCGGGATTGAGCAGGCTTGCCGCGACGCTCAGGGCACGCTTTTGCTGGTGAAATGTTTTGGCCCGCTGAACCCGTCTGGAAGGAGAATCAATCTATGGCTTTGATAAAATGTGACGAGTGCGGAGCTGTCATTTCCTCCGGCGCAAGGGTCTGCCCGCATTGCGGTTATCCCGTTCCGGTGGAAAAAACCTTAAACAAGGGCGTAAAAAATACCATAACAATCGTCAGGATCCTAACCCTCTGTCTTGCCATTGTTTTCGCCGTGCTGTTTGTTGTATCGCTTATCAACCTGCGCAGGGATTATCAAATGGTCAAAGCGCAGCTCGACAGAAAATCCATGGGAACATCATGGACCGAGCAGTGGCATGAGGAAAACTACGGCGATCTGCCCGCTCCCGATGTGGAGGTGGATTACGGGGCAAATCTGCAGTCAACGCTTCTGTGGAGCGCCATAAAATTTATGCTGATGCTGGTATTTATTATCCTGACTCTTGAGATAGATTCCAGAAAGCTCATGCGCCGGAGCCGGAAATGATTTTTTGCCGGCCGACAGCAATAATGCAGAAGAATTACAGGACGGTTTTAACAGCCGGTACCAAAAGGTACCGGCTGTTTTTTTATGCGCTTATCATTCTTTTACCGAAAGGCTGCGTTGATCCTTTTTGAGGGAAAAGGTCGCAGGCGCCGGAAAGGGAGCTATTCGATTATATCCAGAAGCTGCGAAAAATTATCTATTGCGTAAGGAGGATTTTCGACCTGCCCGAAGCCGTAGCGCGCATGGATAAAACCGACCCCGGCCTTTTGACTTGCCGTAAAATCCGCCATAATATCGCCGACATATACCGCGCTGCCGACGCCGTTTCGCCGCATGATTATCCTGATGTTGTCGCCCTTGAGCTTTCCCGTGTAGCCGGGACAGGTGAAATCGTCAACGAAATCGTGCAGCTTTGTCGCCGCCAGAAAGCTCTCGATGTATCCGTCCTGGCAGTTGCTGACTATAAACACCCTGTGCGTATCGTGCAGCTTTTTTATTGTTTCGACAACGCCGTCATAAACGATGCAGCCGTCCTTTGAGCATTCCTCGTTTTCATATCTGTAGCAGTGCCTGCCCAGCGTCTTGCGCTCGTTTTCGGAAAGCTGCGGAAAAAGATCAAGCATTATCTCATCCAGCGGTTTGCCGAATTCCGGTTTTATCCCTTCGCCGGTCAGAGTCACGTCCAGATCGGTGTGATTGACTATCGCCTTGTTCCACGCTGCTGCGACAACCTCGGTGGAATCCCAGAGAGTGCCGTCGATATCGAGGATGACGGCTTGTACTTTCAGCATAAAAACCTCCGGTTTTTTACTTCATTCTGTTCTTAACAAGCAAACGGCGGCATATGCCGCCGTTTGCGATTGAATAAGGCTTACTTTTTGAGGGCAAGAGCTTCCTTGACCTTTGCGATAATTCCCGCTGCGTTGAGTCCGTACATGTCGAGCAGCTTGACGGCGGCGCCGCTTCTGCCGAAAACATCCTCTACGCCGTGGCGTACCACCGGAACGGGGCAGCAGCCTGTGACCGTTTCTGCGACAGCAGAGCCGAGACCGCCGATGATGTTGTGTTCCTCGCTGGTGACTATGCAGCCTGTTTCACGCGCTGCCTTGCATATGATTTCCTTATCGATGGGCTTGATGGTGGGCATATTGATAAGACGAACCGAAATACCCTCCTGGGAGAGCGTCTCAGCGGCTTCGATGGCCGCGCCTACCATAAGACCTGTCGCAATAAGGGTGACGTCGGTGCCCTCGCGGAGGGTGACGCCCTTGCCTATTTCAAACTTGTAGTCGTCGCCGAAGATCACGGGCACTGCCAGTCTGCCAAAACGCAGATAAACAGGTCCCTCATATTCGCAGGCGGCCTTTACGGCCAGTCTTGCCTCGGTGTCGTCTGCCGGATTGAGGATGACCATGCCGGGTATTGTGCGCATGAGACCGATGTCCTCGCAGCACTGGTGGGACGCGCCGTCTTCACCGACAGAGATGCCAGCGTGGGTCGCGCCTATCTTAACATTGAGGTGCGGATAGCCGATGGAGTTTCTTACCTGCTCGAAGGCTCTGCCTGCCGCGAACATTGCAAAGGAGGATGCGAATACCAGCTTGCCTGCGGCGGCGAGACCGGCTGCGATGCCCATCATGTTGCTTTCGGCGATACCGCAGTCGATGTGACGCTCGGGATATGCCTTTTTGAACACGCCGGTTTTTGTGGCGGCTGCAAGGTCGGCGTCAAGAACTACGAGATTGTCATACTTAGCGCCCATTTCGACAAGCGCCGCGCCATAGGAATCTCTTGTTGCGATTTTCTTTATATCTGCCATTGTTATGACGTTCCTTTCCTGATTAAATTCTGTCTGAGCTATTACGCCTCAAGCGCGGCGATAACGTCTTCGATCTCTTTGACTGCTATGGCGTACTGTTCGGCGTTGGGTGCAGCGCCGTGCCACGATACATTGTTTTCCATGTAACTGACGCCCTTGCCCTTTACGCTCTTCATTACGATCGCGACAGGACGGCCGTCGGCTTTGTCGGCTTCGTTGAAGGCGGCATCGAGGCTGTCAAAATCATGAGCGTCGGCAGTCAGCGTTTTGAAGCCGAACGCCTCGAACTTTTCAACGATGGGATAGGGAGAGTTGACCTCGTCTATCGGACCGTCGATCTGGAGACCGTTGTTGTCTACTATGGCGATGAAATTGTCCAGTTTCTTGGCGGCGGCAAACATTGCGGCCTCCCATACCTGGCCCTCTTCGATCTCGCCGTCGCCTAAGAGGGCGTAGACCTTGTAGCTGTCGCCCGACAGTTTGGCGGAAAGAGCCATGCCGACTGCGGCGGAAATGCCCTGACCGAGCGATCCTGTGGACATATCCACACCGGGGATCTTTTTCATATCGGGGTGACCCTGGAGATAGGAGTCGGGCTTGCGGAGGGTCGCCAAGTCTTCAACCGGGAAGAAGCCTCTGTTTGCCAGAGTGGAATAGAGAACGGGGGCTGCATGGCCCTTGGACAGGACAAAACGGTCACGGTCGGCCTTTTTGGGCTGAGCGGGGTCTATGTTGAGCCTGTTGAAATAGAGGTATGCCATAAGGTCGGCGGAAGAAAGGGAACCGCCGGGATGACCGGATTTTGCGTTGTAAACGCCTTCGATTATTCCGCGTCGAATCTTCGCCGCGTTAAGCTCCAGCTGCTTTTTTGTAGCTGCATCCATTAAAAATTCCTCCTGTGTCAGTTGTTGTCGTTGTTTGTATCAGTTATCAGATTGCAGACGGTAAAAAAACAAAAAGCTGTAGAACCGTCCTGAAATCTGTCATCTGCAATGCCGTATGTTCAACCGGATCGCTGCGCGATGTTTTACATGCCGTATGTAATCCGTGCTGCCAATGCGCCTGCCTGAGCCGACATATCCTTCGAGCTGTCATCAAGTCCGCATTGCCGGCTTTGACGGGACGGTGTTTCTGCAATCGGGTTTTCCGCGCCCAGATGATCGTCCCCGCTCTTTATGCCGGACCTGCTATTGCGCTTCGGGTTATATTTCTCCCCGCTCGATCATCCCGACAAGCTCGGCCGCGAGTCCGTCCTCTACCCGGCACAGCACGGCGTCGGCGTGATGACGTATCTCCTCGGGGCTGTTGCCGGACAGTATGCCCTTTCCGGCTGCCTTGATGAGTTTTACATCGTTGTAATAATCTCCGGCGGCATAGGTATTCTTTATTTCAACGCCGAGCATTTGGGCAAGGATCCTGAGCGCGCTGCCCTTGTCTACGCCTACCGGCATCATTTCGTAATAAATGGGCATGGTGAAGACGTATTCGGCGCCGTCGCGTAATCTGCTTTCGCACAGCTGCGCTATGGGCAGCAGCTCCTCGTGAGAGCCGGCATAAAGGATCTTGTGCCACGGTTTCGGAATATCGTCGAGCGAATTGACCTTTTTTGGTTCGAGCGCTTCGTTTTTAGCGTGCTGCAGGGATGTCTGATTGATCTGGTACATATAAAGCTGCCTGCCGGAATATACCTCGATGCCGATAAGGGGGTATTCTTTCGAAACCGCCTCGACGTGGCCCCTCACAACATCCCCTAAAGGATGCGACCAGACGATACGCTCGCTTTTGTAGTCGTAGATAACCGCGCCGTTCATTACGATCACGGGCGCTTTCAGCTTCATTTTTTCCGCGTACTGCCGCGCCGATTCGACCGAGCGGCCCGTCGCGAGAGAGAAAACGCCGCCGTTGTCTATAAAATATCTTATAGCGTCGAGATTTCTCTGAGGTATCTCGTACCTTGACGTTACAAGGGTGCCGTCAAGATCGCACACTATCATTTTTCCGCTGAAAATATCCTTCATCATTCACCTGCGCTTTTCCTGCATTTTGCCATTTTCAGACGAACAGGCGTCAGAAGGGCAGAAATTGTATAATACAATCAATAAAATACAGTATGTATAAAAAATGCGCTATTCGAGCGGTTTCAGCCTGTTTAAAAAATCGGTGAAATAATCAGGCAAACCGCTGTTGAATTCCATATATTCCTTTGTTTCGGGATGGACAAAGCCCAGCACCGTCGCATTGAGGCACTGGCCGCAAAGCTGTGTTATCACCTTTTTCGGCCCGTAGACCGGATCGCCCGCGACCGGATGGCCGATATGCGCCATATGCACCCTTATCTGATGGGTTCGTCCTGTCTGCAGCGTCAGCCTCACATGTGTAAACCCTTCATAGCGCCGTACCACTTCATACAGCGTTACGGCTTCGCGCGAATTTTTATCGGTGACGGTCATCTTCTTGCGGTCTATAGGGTGTCTGCCTATCGGCAGATCGATTTTTCCGCAGTCGTTTTTTACGACGCCGTAAACCACTGCGTCATACTGCCGCTTAAAGGAATGCTCCTTTATCTGCTCGCTCAAAGAAAGGTGAGCCGAATCGTTTTTCGCCACCATCAAAAGACCGCTTGTGTCCTTATCTATGCGGTGGACTATGCCCGGACGGATGACGCCGTTTATGCCGGAAAGCGAGCCCCTGCAGTGATGCAGCAGCGCGTTGACAAGGGTGCCGTCATAATTGCCGGGCGCGGGGTGCACCACCATACCCTTGGGCTTGTTGACGACCAAAAGACAATCATCTTCGTATATTATACACAATTTTATGTCCTGTGGCAATATGCTGAGCTCTTTTGGATCGGGCAATGTTACCGTTATCAGGTCGCCCTCGCGCGTTTTGTAGTTTTTGGCGGCTCCTGCGCCGTTGACCGCCACATTGCCGTCGGCTATCAGCTTTTGCGCGGCGTTTCGCGTAATATCGTCGATGCTGTCCCCAATAAATTTATCGAGGCGTTCGCCCGTATTATCGCCCACATTAAGCGTTATCTGTTTCATCGGTTTTTGTCTTTTTCTTGTCGGGTGTGAGCAGGATGCCTATTATCAGCGCAAAGGCGCCGACGCAAACGAAGCTGTCCGCCACGTTGAATACGGCAAAATTTATCAGGTAAAAATCAAATGTATCTATGACGTAGCCCATAAAAACGCGGTCTATCAGGTTGCCTATGCCACCTGCCGCTATCATTAGTATGGCCGCCTTGATAAACGGCTGCTGCGGACGCGCCTTATAGAGCAGCAAAAGCCCGACAATTATCAGGATGAGGGTCGCGGCGATAAAAAGCCAGCGCTGGTTTTGCAGTATGCCGAAGGCGGCGCCGCGGTTCTCCACATAGGAAAAGCGGAATGCGCCTTCTATCAGCTCAATGCCGCCGTCCTGCGCGGCAACCTCCTTGAGTGTCCAGTATTTGACTATCCTGTCCAGCACTATCATACAGACCATCGCACCGAGGCTGTTATATACCGCCGATTTAGCATAGCTTTTATTCAGCGAAAAGTCCAGCGTGAGATATGCGGTCAGGGCCAAAAGGAGAATTACGGAAATGAGTATGAACATGTATGCTCCTTTTTGAGATTGAGCGGCGGAGGTTTAAAAGCCGGCAGCAGAAAATGGGCAGATCGACCCTGCCGGCATCGCTTCGGTGTTGCGACACAGCGGAATTTGCCGCGGAAACGTGCTGTTTCCGCGATCCTGATGAAAATTGCCGCCTATGGAAACTCCGGCGCTGTTCACTGTTTTATGTTTTTTTCAAAATTGCGGTATGCCGCAAATGACATACCGCAATACAAAATACCTTTCGGATTTATTCCATTATGCCGGCGCAGCGCGCGCAAAGCGTCGGATGTTCCGGATTTTGTCCAACGGTGTCGCTGTACATCCAGCAGCGTTCGCACTTTTCGCCGCTTGCCTTTCCGACCGATACGGTAAGGCCGTTAAGGTCTCCCTTGAAGTCGCCTGTGCCTTCGTTAAGTATCTCGACCTGTGATACTATCAGCGCGCCGGGCAGCTCACCCTCGACGCTCTTTGCGAAGCCGTAAAGCTCTTTGTCACAGAAAAGGGTTACCTTTGCTTCGAGCGACGCGCCGATGACCTTATCGGTACGGGCTATTTCCAGAGCCTTCTGCGCGTCGTCGCGGATGGCATGGATCCTATCCCACATTGCCATGAAGTCGGCGTCCTTTTCGATGAACGCTGTATCGGGGATATCATTGAGCACCGCAGCGTTTGCGTTGTCGTCTGCGCTGTGAGGCAGATATTTCCAGATTTCTTCACAGGTGAACGGGATGATCGGGGTAATAAGACGGGTCAGAGCACTGAGTATTGTGTAGATAGTCGTCTGCGCGGCGCGTCTGGACTCGCTGTCGGCCTTTTCGACATAAAGCCTGTCCTTCAAAACGTCAAGATAGAAGTTGGACATGTCGATTATGCAGAAATTGGTGACGGCGTGGACCACCTGATAAAATTCAAATTCGTCGTAGGCGGCTTTGCACTTCTCGATCAGCTCGTCAAGACGCATGAGCGCCCATTTATCTATCGAGCGCAGCCTGTCATTTGGTACGGAGTCTTTTTCGGGGTCAAAGTCCTCCAGGTTGCCGAGAATGAAGCGCGCCGTATTCCTGATTTTGCGGTATGTTTCGGAGAGCTGCTTCAATATCTCGTCGGAAATCCTGATGTCGGCGTGGTAGTCGGAGGAGGCGACCCACAGACGAAGAATATCCGCGCCGTACTTTTTTATAATATCTGCCGGGTCGATACCGTTGCCCAGCGATTTGGACATCTTTCTGCCCTGGCCGTCAACGACCCAGCCGTGGGTGACGACCGCCTTGTAAGGAGCGACGCCCTTGCAGGCAACAGAGGTTAAGAGGGACGACTGGAACCAGCCTCTGTACTGGTCTGCGCCTTCGAGGTAGAGATCGGCAGGCCAGTTGAGATAATCGCGCAGCTCGCATACGGCGAAATGCGAAGATCCGGAATCGAACCAGACATCCATTATGTCCTTTTCCTGTGTGAACTCGGTGCAGCCGCATTCGCAGGCCAGACCCTCGGGCACGAAATAGGAAGCGTCGTGCGCATACCAGCTTGTCGAGCCCTCCTTGCGGAAAATATCCGCTATCTTACCGATCGTGTCTTTATTGATTATTTCCTTGCCGCAGTCCTTGCAATAGAGAATGGGTATCGGCACACCCCATTTGCGCTGTCTGGAAATGCACCAGTCGTTGCGCTCGCGCACCATGGATGAGATTCTGTCCTCACCCCAGGCGGGATACCACTTGACGGTGTGAATCGCGTCCACAGCCTCATCCTTGAAGGAGTCGATGGAGCAGAACCACTGTTCGGTTGCGCGGAACAAAACGGGATTCTTGCAGCGCCAGCAGTGCGGATACTGGTGGACGAGCCTCTTTGCGGCGAACAGCCTGTTATTTTCCTCCAGACGCTTTCCGATGGCGCGGTTTGCGTCGTCGGTTGTCATGCCGGCGCAGAAATCGCCTGCTTCGGCGGTCATTCTGCCCTGAGCGTCAACGGGAACTATGATGGGGATTTCGGGGTAGTTGCAGCATACAACATAGTCGTCGAGACCGTGTCCGGGAGCAGTATGCACGCAGCCGGTGCCGCTTTCCAGCGTGACGTGATCGCCGACTATGACGAGCGACTGCCTGTCGAGGAAGGGGTGCTGCGCCTTCATGTATTCCAGATCGCTGCCCTTGAAGGAGGCGACGGTTTCATATTCTGTGATGTTTGCCGCGGCGAGAGCGCCTTCCATCAGCTCGGTCGCCATGATGAGGTATTCGTCGCCGGTCTTTATTACGCTGTATTCAAACTGCGGACCAACGCAGATTGCCACATTTGCCGGCAGCGTCCATGTTGTGGTGGTCCATATGACGAAGTTTGTTTTTTCAGGGTCGATTCCCAGCGCCGACAGCTTGCCCTTGTCGTCGGAAACGGCAAATTTTACAAAGATGGAGAAGCAGGGGTCCTCGGCGTATTCTATTTCGGCTTCAGCCAGAGCCGTCTGGCAGTCGGGACACCAGTAGACAGGTTTTAAACCCTTGTAGATGTAGCCCTTTTCGGCCATTTCACCGAAAACCTCTATCTGTCTTGCTTCAAATTCAGGCTTCAGCGTGACATAGGGATTGTCCCATTCGCCAAGGACGCCCAGACGCTTGAACTGATTGCGCTGATCGTCCAGATAGCCCAGCGCAAACTCCTTGCACATTTCTCTCAGCTCGACGGGAGAGATCTGAGACGAGTTTTCTATGCCGGCCTTTTTGCGCGCCTTCAATTCGGTAGGCAGACCGTGCGTATCCCAGCCGGGGACAAAGGGCGACTTAAAGCCGGACATGTTCTTGTATCTGACAATGATGTCCTTTAATGTCTTGTTGAGCGCGGTGCCGAGATGAATGTCTCCGTTTGCGTACGGAGGTCCGTCATGCAGAACATAGAGCGGTTTTCCCTCGTTCTTTTTTATGACCTGCTCATAGAGACGGTCGTTTTCCCATCTTTCCAGTTCACCGGGCTCTTTTTGCGGAAGCGAAGCTCTCATAGGGAACTGGGTTTTCGGAAGGTTAAGAGTTTTGTTGTAATCTAAAGGCATGACGGTTATCTCTCCTATTCTGATAAGGTCAAAGGCGGTTTGATCCTTCGGCCGTAAGTTGTTTATTATTTGCGCCGCGGAAAAAGCGGCCGCGGGCTTTGAAATCTTCGTTATCGGCTGACCGCATAAAACATCATGACCTTCAAAAGCCCGAATATATAATCAAATACTCAGGCGATGAAAGTCTGATTCGGATTTATTGGAATGGACTTGCGGATCAGGGATTGCTGCCGTCTGTCAGTGAAAACGGCAGACCTGAAGCCGATCAAAAGGTGTAAACCGGATTACTGCTCGTCAAGAAAACTGAGGTCGTACTTGGGTTTTGCGGCCTTTTCTTCTTCCGCGGCCGGTTTTACCTCCTTGACCTCCGGCTCGATTTCGGGCTGAGGCTCGGTGACTTCAAGAGGATCGGCGTCGGCGGCGGGAAGCTGGGACGGCTGCTCCTCAGGCATAAGGTTGGGCAGATCGTTGATAAGCTCGATGTGCTCCTTATACGCGTTGAGCAGCTTCTGGCGGAAGGATGTGACCTCTTCGCGGATCCTTTCATAGGCCTGATGCTCGCGCTGGGTTTCCTTCTGAGCCTCGTGAACCATTTCGTCGGCGCGGCTCTGAGCCTCGATGAGGATCTGACCGGCGCTTTCATTGGTCTGATTTACAATGGATTCGGCCTTTGCCTTAGACTCTCTGACAATGCTGTCGCCCAGCCTCTGCGCGTTGAGGAGCGCGGAGCGGATGGAATCCTCCTGATCCTTGACCTCGTCGAGCTTGCTCTGGGTTGCTGCGAGCTTTCTTGCCATATCGCTGTTGTCCCTCATGAGTTTTTCGATAAATTCAATAACCTGAGTTTTAAAAATATCGACGCTCTCGGCACGATAGCGGTTTGAGCCGGCTTTTTCAAAGAAATAGTTTCTTATTTCCTGGAGATTTAACATGGGTTATATTTCCTCCTTTTAAAAAGGGTCTGTTTTTTGTGTGTTACCTTAACGCTTTTCCGTCATACCCGACCATAGCGGCGGCCTGCGGATACGGGACGCATCAGAAATAAACGCCGTTGTTTTCCAGCTCGTCAATAAGATCGCCCATCAGGCCGACATTGTACGGAGTGATGATATATGTGCTGTTGGCGACCTTTTTGATCTGGCCGTTGTTGGCATAGGCGACGCCGCTGAGGAAGTCCACAAGTCTTCTGGAAACGACCTTGTCGGTCGATTCGAGATTGAGCACTACGGTGCGTTTGGCGTTGAGGTGGTCGGCGATGGAGCTTGCGTCGTCGAAGCGCTCGGGCTTAACGAGAACGACCTGAAGCTGGGCTGTCGCGTTTATGCTGACAACCTTGTTGGCACGTCTTTCGTCTTCTTCGTCGGCGTTTGATTTTCTTGCGGGGATAAAGTCCTCCCTCTCGTCGAGATAATCGTCTTCGGGAGCCCCGGCTATTGAACGGAGCTTATCAAAAAAACTCATCGTGTTGCCTCCTTATTATATAAAGGGTTTTGAAATACGGGATTTATGAACGGGCGCCGAAGATAGCTCTGCCCGGTCTTATCAGTGTGGAGCCCTCGCTGATCGCTTCACAGTAATCGGAGGACATGCCCATGGATAAAATACTCATAGTAATATTATCATATTTTTTCGCCTTAATGTCAATAAATAGTTTGTTCATATTGTGAAAAAATTTCAAAATTTCTGATTTTTGAGCACAAATGGGAGGGATTGTCATCAATCCGCACACCTTTATGTTACCGAGAGAGTCCATCCGGCACAAAAGCTCGTCCAGCTCGGACACGCTCATACCGGTTTTTGAAGCCTCCTCGCCAATGTTCAGTTCAATAAGTGTATTGGTAACGATTCCAAGCCGCTCGGATATCCTGTCGATTTCCTGAGCCAGCTTCAGGCTGTTTACGGATTGTATCATATCAACCTGACCGACTATCTTGCGGACCTTGTTGAGCTGCAGCGTGCCGATGAGGTGGGCGGAAACTCCGTCAAGGTTGAGCTCATCCTTCTTCGAAAGAAACTCCTGGACCCTGTTTTCCCCTATAAGGTCAATTCCGCAGGCGATGGCGTGGTTGATATATTTCGGCTCGACGGTTTTTGTAACCGCCATGAGGGAGACCTCGTTCACGTCTCTGCCGCATTTGGCGCAGGCGGATGCCATGTCTTCGCGTATGCGTTTTATATTGTCTTCGATCGTCCCGAATCTGGGATCGCTATCCCTTGACGATTTTTCCATCTCTGAGGTCCTTTCCTTCAACAATTACTTCGTCATATTTTTTCAGATAGGGCGTATCGTCCTGTTCCTCTTCGTCGGCGGGCGGCAGGCTTCCCTGCGGTTCTTCGGCAGCTTCCTCTTCCTTTTTCGGCGGATCGGAGCATATTATGAAGTTGTCCGACGTATAGACAGGGTAGATCCGTTTGAAGGTGGCGATATTGCCGACTACCGTATACACACCCATCCTGTTGTTTTCGTTGTAGTGGACGGCTCTTGTGCTGACTCTTAATCCTGTGTGACTGCTGAGGGTGATCCTCGCCGTTTCGCGCCTCAGAGAAATAAGCTCCTCGTTGATTTCCGTGCATCTCAGAACGCCGAGCGCCGAGCCTTTTCCTGCGCTGTCGGATGAATTGACGGAGACAAGATCCATTGTAACCTGGCCGGTTTCGGTATCGGAAAATTTTACCTTCATGCTGCTTCCGACCCTGAACTGGGACAGCCGCTCGATGGGTATTTCAAATACAAAATACCATCGGTAATCGTCGATGACCTTGCCTATTGCCTTTGCCGGGATTTCTTCATCGATTTTTTCCGGAAGCAGGGCAAACTGCTCCGGCTTCATTTTTGTGACCGTGGAGAAATCGACGAGATTTTCACAGCCGTCCACGTCCACTGAAAAATATCCTGCCTGACCGGAATACAGGGTTTCAAGGGGATTACCCATGAGTCCGCTCAGCCTGTCCGATTCCTTTTGGAGCTCGGCGATCCTGTCTGAAATGGCAATGAGATTGCTTTCGTCTGCGACGACCTGGCGTTTGTTCATGAGAAGAAGCAGCTGGTTGGTTTCGCTCCTCAGGCCCTCGGTGTCTCCGGTGCCGATTATTGAGAGCGTGTTTACAAGCCTTTCGTCAATCTGCTTATCGAGGGCTGCAGGATCGGTGCCTTCGGTATGCTCGACCGATTCCAGCTGGGTTATCCTGGTGATGATGTCGTCCTTTTTGCGCTTGAGCGAGACCGATTGGTCATTGGAATAGGCATACGCTATCACGCCGTCTTTTTCGATACGCTGCGCGTTTTCCACGGCATAGGCAAGTCTGCCGCTGCCGCTGTAGGTAATTATGTTTTCGCTCCTGACAGCAAATCCATCGACATTAATCACGTCGTAAACGGTCTGCTCGAGAGCCGGCTCGGTGATGATGGTTGAGTCGTAGGCTCTGTAAAGCTGGTAAACCGTAAACAGAACGACTGCCGTGAGAAAAAGCAGCAGTATTATTCTTATTATTCTTTTTCTTATTTTTCTGCGTCGTTTCCTTTTTTGATAATCTGCCATTTCATATTTCCTTTTGGAACTTGTACCTTTCCGGTCAAAAGACATCTATTCTGTCCCGTCTATATTTATCCACCTGATCCTGTCGTCGCGCCTGAACCAGGAGAGCTGCCTTTTGGCATAATGGCGTGTGTTCAGCTTTATCGCGCCGGCGACGGCGGAAATGTCACATTCGTTGTTGAAATAGGGGATGAATTCCTTATAGCCTATTGCCTGAGCGCAGGTGCTGCCCGGAGCGCTGCGCAGAACATAGAGCGCCTCCCGCTCAAGTCCCTTTTGCATCATTATGTCCACTCGACGCTCTATTCTGTCGTAGAGGACCCGCCTGTCCTGAGCTGTCAGTCCGAATATGACCGGATCATAGGGCGACGGAGCGAGCCTCGATTCCATGACGGCCTGACTCATTGTTTTGCCGGTCGTCGTATAAACTTCAATGGCGCGGATTATCCTTCCGAGATTATTCGGATGCAGCTTGTCCGCCGTTTCGGGGTCGATCGCCCGCAGAAGGCTCAGAACGGCCTCGTTTCCCTCGTTTTGCGCCTTCTGACGCAGGCTTTCACGCAGCCGGACGTCTTCCGCGCCCTCGCAAAAGTCGATATTGTCAACCAGCGAGTTGAAATAAAGACCTGTTCCGCCGACTATTATCGGGGTTTTGCCGCGCGCGGTGACGTCGGCAATGCATTTGCGCGCCATAGAGACATACTGCGCAACGGAAAACTTTACGCCGATATCGACAATATCCATCATATGATGCGGTATGCCCTGCATTTCTGTTTTATCCGGTTTTGCGGTGCCGATGCTGACGTCTTTATATATCTGCATGGAATCGCAGGAGATTATTTCTCCGTCGAGCTGCTTTGCCAGCCGTATGCCGTATTCTGTTTTTCCGGTAGCCGTAGGTCCGACCACGGCAAAGAGTCGAATTTTTTTCATAATTCCAAACGTCACATAAGCCGGCTTAATCAAAAATTAACAGCGAATAATGAAAAATGAATAACATCGGAGCAGCCCCGGCGGCAGATTCAGGACCGTCGTCTTAGCCGGCGCCGGTATTTTTCACTTTTCACTCCTCATTTTTCCTGCTTTCCAATAACTCATTGGCCCTCCTGACAATGTCCTCTCTCATTCCGACCATCTGCGCGGCTCTTATGCCGTAGCTCTTTTTGGCGCGTCCGCGGACTATTTTCCGGGTAAATACGAGATCGCGGCCGCTGTCGTCAACCGTGACGCTGTAGTTTTTCACGCCGTCAAGGCTTTCCTCCAACGAGCAAAGCTCATGATAATGGGTGGCGAGCATTGTTTTTGCGCCGAGTTTCTC
The DNA here is from genome assembly GCA_017543285.1 of Clostridia bacterium. Taxonomy (GTDB): domain Bacteria; phylum Bacillota; class Clostridia; order Oscillospirales; family Acutalibacteraceae; genus RGIG7067. The sequence continues at coordinate 57,857 of JAFYGK010000032.1, forward strand.
TTTGCTATTGCAGTATTCCAAAATAGCGCGCGCTATGGCCATACCGTCGTATGTGGAGGTACCGCGCCCTATTTCGTCAAGAAGAATAAGACTGTCCGGAGTTGCGCTGTCAATAATATCGACACATTCTTCCATTTCGGTCATAAATGTGGATTTTCCCTGGGCGATGGAATCGGACGCGCCGATTCTGGTGAATATTCTATCGGTAAGAGGTATCTCGGCAAAATCCGCCGGAACGAATCCACCCATGTGCGCCATAATTACAATGAGAGCGTTTTGCCTCATAAACGTGGACTTTCCCGCCATATTCGGACCGGTGATGATTACGGTTCGGTTTTCGCCGCTGTCCATGAGAAGATCGTTGGGAACGAACATTTCCTGCCCGAGCAGCTCGACAATCGGGTGTCTGCCGTTTTTTATCAGCAGTCTCCCGCAATCGGAAATGACCGGTTTAACATAGTTATTTTTTTTTGCGGCGACAGCAAGGGAATTGAGCACATCGATCAATGCGACAAACTGTGACGTTTTTTGCAGACGCATGAGGCACAGGCCGAATTGCTCCTTTATCTTTTCCAGGACGGCGGCTTCCAGTTCGCCTATGGCTTCGGCGGTATGTTCCAGCTCAAACTGAGCCTTTTGAAGCCGGTCTGTGACAAATCTTGCGCAGCCTGTCAGCACCTGACTTTGCAGATAGCTGTCGGGAATGCCGGAAGGCAGGGGATAGGGAGTTTCCAGATAATAGCCAAGGGTCTTGGAAAATCTGAATTTCAGGCCCTTTATGCCTCTTGCAAGCTCCGTATTCTCAATATCCTTTATATTCTGGCGTGCCAATACTATCCTGCCGCGCATAAAGTCGATTTCGCTGTCATAACCCTCGCGGATGTGGGTGATACAGTCGTCTGTGCCGGAGGATTCGTCAATGCTTTCGGCTATCAGCCGGCGAAGATCGCATAGGTCGTCGATTCCGTCGGCGCATTCGCGGAGAAGAGAGGAGCCGGATTTTTTCATCAGCGATACAATATGGGGAAGCTCGGCAAAGCTGTCTTTCATCTTCAGCAGATCCCTGACGTTGAGGCGCGAGCAAAGGATCCTTGAAACGGTGCGTTCCATATCGCATATGCGGTCGAGCCTGTCGGCCAGATCCAGTCTGACGGTACCGTTTTGTGCAAGATAATCCACGGCCTCAAGCCGTGCGTTTATTCTCGCGCGGTTCGTCAGCGGTCTGAGCAGAAGCTGCTTTATCATGCGGGCTCCCATCGGAGTTTTTGTGTTGTCGAGAATATTCAGAAGGGTAGCGTCCTCCCTGAATGTATTCTCTGTGACATTTAGATTGCGCTGGGAGAGGCCGTCGATTTCAAGAAAACGCTCGTTTGCGTAAAGCTCGGCCGAGTTAATCATTGAAAGGGCGCTGCTGTATGCCTTTTTAATATAGATGAGAGCGGCCGAGAGAGCTTCTGCCGCACGGGAGTCTTTTTCAAGGCCGGAGTCCCCAAACATATCCTTGCCGAACTGGGCGGTTATAACGTCGGCTGCTTCGTCCGGTCCAACGTCTTCGTAAAGGCAGGGGTCGATCTTAAAGCGTCTGCCGCAAAAACCGATAAATCTTTCAAGGGACAGCGTTTCTTTATTAATAATGATTTCCGACGGAGACATTCTTCCCGTTTCTTCAATCAGCCGGCGTTCGAAATCCCCTGAAGAAAATTCCGTTAAAAAGAGCTTTCCGGTCGTAATATCGACAAAGCATACGCCGCAGGAAAAACCGCCGCTGCAAACGGCGCAGAGGAAGTTGTTTTCTCCTTCCTTCAGAGAGACGCTGTCAATTACGGTGCCTCTTGTGATCAGCCTCACGATCTCACGCTTTTGTATTCCGTTTTCCTTTTCATCCGACTGTTCGCAGATGGCTACCTTATAACCCTTGTCGACCAGCCGTTGAACATAGGCCTCGCATGAGTGGTAGGGAACGCCGCACTGAGGAGCCTTTTGCCCCGCGCCGCAGTTTTTTTCGGTTATTTTTAAATCAAGCTCTTTTGACGCGACAAAGGCGTCGTCAAAATACATCTCATAGAAGTCGCCGAGCCTGTATAAAACGATGCTGTCGCTGTTTTGTTCTTTTATCTTTTTGTACTGCCGCATGGCAGGCGAAAAATTATCCATAACAATCACTAATCAACGGCTGCGTCGTTATGCATGAATCAGCTCGGCTATCTTATCCTTAAAGGCTCTGAGCGCGCGTCCTCTGTGGCTGACCGCATCCTTTTCATCGTCGTCCAGCTCGGCAAAGCTGCGGCCGTCCTCCATATAGAAGACTGGGTCGTAGCCGAAGCCATGTTCGCCCTTCGGTTCAAAGCCTATATACCCGTCACAGCGGCCCTCAAAATCATACCGTACGCCGTCTATTACCGCGCAGATGTGGCTGACAAAATGCGCGGCGCGTTTTTCCAAAGGCACATCCTTCATAAGGGAAAGCAGCTTGCCGTGCTTTTCGGCATCGCTCGCGCCTTCGCCCGCAAACCGTGCCGAGTATACTCCCGGCGCGCCGTCCAGACAATCGACGCAGAGCCCCGAGTCGTCGGCGACGACGTTTTTGCCGCCGCTCCGTTCAAATGCCGCCTGCGCCTTTATGCGTGCGTTGTCCGCGAAGGTTTCGCCCGTTTCCTCGACGCCGTCCATTGTGAAGCCGGCCATTGCCGGGGTTTTCACCTCAACACCCAGCCCGGCGGTTATCCTTTGCAGCTCCCTGAGTTTTTTGGGGTTGCCGCTTGCAACGATGATCGTCATAAAAGCCTCCGGTTATATCGCTGACATAAATCAGGTATTTCAGTCGGAATTGGTATCAAACAGCGCCCTGGCAAATTCTCTCGCGTCGAACGGCTGCAGATCGTCTATCTGTTCGCCCACACCGATATATTTTACCGGCAGACCGAGCGACTCGCGAATGGATATGACTATACCGCCCTTTGCGGTACCATCCAGCTTTGTAAGGACGATACCGGTGATGTCGGCGACGTTCATAAACTGACGCGCCTGCTCGACGGCGTTTTGCCCCGTGGTTGCGTCCAGAACGAGCAGCACTTCCAAATCACAGTCGGGGCACTCGCGCTTTATAATTCGGTTTATCTTTGAAAGCTCGTCCATCAGGTGCTTTTTGTTGTGCAGTCTGCCTGCCGTGTCGCATATCACAACGTCAACGCCGCGGCTTTTGGCAGCCGACAGCGAATCGAACACGACCGCCGCCGGATCGGAGCCTTCTTCGTGGCGCACCATATCGGCGCCTGCTCTGTCCGCCCAGATCTGGAGCTGGTCTATGGCCGCCGCGCGGAAGGTATCGGCGGCGGAAAGCAGCACCTTTTTGCCGTCGGCTTTGAGATTGGCGGCCAGCTTTCCTATGGTTGTCGTTTTGCCGACTCCGTTGACGCCGATGACCATTATGACCGACGGCTTTGTACTTGCCCTGAGTCCTTCGCCGCCCTCGAGCATTTCGGCGATGACCTCCTGCAAAAGCTCCCTGATTTGCTGAGGATCGGTCACGCCTTCCTTTTTCACCCTGCGGCGCAGCTCCTCACAGATCTTCGCCGACGTGGAAGCGCCGACGTCGCCCATGATGAGTATTTCTTCGAGTTCCTCAAAAAAATCCTCGTCGATTTTGGTGAAGGACTTCACCATCGAATCAAATGTGCCGACAATGCTGTCGCGCGTCTTTTTAAGTCCTGCGGTTATTTTTTTGAAAATTCCCATGTCGTTTTCCTTTTGTGTGTATTTCTTATAGTCGCCTCAGACGGCTCAGCAGGCCGTCATTCAACGGTAACGGATTTCGCAAGGTTCCTCGGTTTATCAATATCGCAGCCCTTCATGGAGGCCACGTAATACCCGAAAAGCTGCAGCGGTATGACCGACAGCGAAGGCATGAACAGATCGTCGGTCTCGGGCACAAGGAAGGCGAAATCGCAGGTGTTTCTGATGTCGCTGCGTGTTTCCTTGGAAACGCCCAGTGTGGTTGCGCCTCTGGAAATCACCTCGACTACGTTGCTCATGGTCTTGTCGAAAAGTCTGTCCTGCGTCGCGACGGCGACGACGAGCGTGCCGTCCTCTATAAGCGAGATGGTGCCGTGCTTCAGTTCTCCTGCGGCATACGCCTCGCTGTGGATGTAGGATATCTCCTTTAATTTAAGCGAGCCTTCGAGACTGACGGCATAATCGAGATTGCGCCCGATAAAGAAGATGTTTTTTTCGTTGTAGTGCAGCGACGCGTAATACTGTATATCATCGCGCTTATCTAAAATGGACTGTATCTTCCCGGGCAGAGAGAGCAGCTCACGAAGCATCTCTATCTCCTCTTCGGCGCTGAGCAGTCCGGTTTCCTGCGCCATGTATATGCCGAGCAGATATAAAACGGCAAGCTGACAGGAATATGCCTTGGTTGTCGCGACGGCTATCTCCGGCCCTGCCCATGTGTAAATAACATCGTCTGCCGCCTTTGCTATCGAGCTGCCCAGCACGTTTACCACCGCGAGAGTGCGCGCCCCCAGCTTTTTGGCCTCGGCCATGGCGGCTCTTGTGTCGGCCGTTTCGCCCGATTGGCTGATAACTATGACGAGCGTTTTGTCGGTGACGAGCGGAGAACGGTATCTGAATTCACTTGCGAGATCGACGTCCACCGTCTTTTTGACCAGTCTTTCCAGAACATATTTACCGACCATGCCGACGTGATAGGCGCTTCCGCACGCGACGATGTAAATTTTGTCGATGTCGCTTATCTGCTGCGCCGTCAGCTCAATATCATCCAGACGGACTCTGCCATCCTTTATGCGGCTTTCTATCGTATCGGCGATAGCCTTGGGCTGCTCCATGATCTCCTTTATCATGAAGTGCTCATAGCCTCCCTTTTCGGCGGCGTCGGCGTCCCAGTCTATATGGACGAGCTCCTTTTCGACCGCCTCGTGGTCGAAGTTGTAAATGGTGACCCCGTCGCGGTGCAGGAAGATTATTTCCTTTTCGTCGGGGTAATAGACCTCGCGCGTTCTGTTGAGGATGGCCGGAACGTCGGAGGCGATAAAGTAGCCGTTTTCGGCCACGCCGATAATGAGCGGGCTGTCCTTGCGCACGGCTACTATCTCGTCTGGATTGTCCCTGTCGATAACGCCCAGGGCGTAGCTGCCCTCGACGCGGTTGAGCACCTTGACCATGGTATCGAAAATATCGCCGTTGTAGTAGTATTCCACCATCTGGGCGATGACCTCAGTGTCGGTGTCGGAGACAAAGGAGACTCCGCGCGAGATGAGCTTGTTTTTAAGCTCCATGTAGTTTTCTATAATGCCGTTGTGTATGACGGCAAAACGCTCGGATGTGCTCAGATGCGGGTGCGCGTTGGTGTCGGAGGGAGCCCCGTGGGTAGCCCAGCGGGTGTGACCGATGCCGACGGTGCCCTTTATGTCCGCGCCGCCGTGTATCATATCGCTGAGCACCGCCAGTTTGCCCTTTGATTTTACGACTTCGAGCCGCTGCCCGTTGAATACGGCGACTCCGGCCGAGTCATAGCCCCTGTACTCCAGACGGGAAAGTCCGTCGATAAGCACAGGAGCCGCCTGTTCATTTCCGATGTAACCGACAATTCCGCACATATCGTCCTCCTGATAATTAATCAAATAAAGTATCGGACAAACAGCTTTTATGATGGATTCTGAGATTGCCGGCGCCGTAACGCCGAGCCGGTCCTATCTCAGAATCAAAAGCTCAGGGTTATCATTTATGTATGCTCTCATGCATTCAAATATTTCTCTGTATGAAAGCTTACCGGGGTTTTGATTGGGAGTAAACTTCAATCTTTGACCATAAAACTTTTTATCGAACTTTATCATGTTTGTCCTGTATAAAAATCTGTCGTTTCTGGTGGGGACATCAAAAAAATATCCGACGGCAGTATAGTATCCCTTATCCGTATTGGAAATAGAGTAAACCCTGCCGTAACCCTGCGGTTCGTGTTCCTGGCTGCTTGTAGTGATATAAAAGAACCCCGATTTGCCGTCATCCACAAATTTTTCCGTAAAAAACTTGACGTTTGACGAGCCGTCTTCGTTATAGTTGATGCCGTTAAACTGATAACAACCGTTTTTGTATTCAAGCCTGCAAACCGAAATCCTTCTTTGAAGGTCGGGAATAATCTGAATCCATATGCCCTCATATTTCCTGTACTGCCTGAAAGGTTTGGTGCTGTATATAAGGTACAGGATCAAAGCCGTAAGAGCGTAGGAAACGATTATGACGATTATCCTTTTGATTATGGACTGGTCTGTTCCGAACAGCAATTGGATGATTGCCGTTATAACAACAGGAATTATTGCCAGCAATATCTGCCGTATCGTTTTTGTTTTTTCCATGCCGCTTTCTCCTCATTTTCGTTTCTGCGCTTACAATAATCAGAGCGTCATAAACCGTATTTCCCAAAACCGTTTATGATTTCAGCGAAGCAGAAGGCGCAAACGCAATCCCCGGATTAAGGTTCCCTCTCCGTTTTCAAGAGGCTTTATTGAAAAACATATACGCAATGTTGTTTTCCGCAGCCGTTCATTACCTGTAAATAATGTCCCTGCGGTTGGGCCCGTTCGATACCATAGTGATGGGCACGCCGAGCTGCTTTTCAATGAATTTGACATATTCCTGCGCCTTTTGCGGCAGCTTGTCAAATTCGGTTATGCCGGATATGTCACAGTGCCAGCCGTCGAGCACCTCGAGAACGGGCTTGCACTTTTCAAGTATCGGCGTGCAGGGGAAGTCCTTGAGTATTTCTCCGTTATATTCGTAGCCGACGCAGACCGGTATCTTTTCAAGATAGCCCAGCGCGTCGAGAACGGTGAGGACGACCTCGGTCGCGCCCTGCGCTTCGCAGCCGTAGCGGGAAGCGACGCAGTCAAACCAGCCCATTCTTCTGGGTCTGCCGGTGGTCGCGCCGTATTCGCCGGCGTCGCCGCCGTGGCTTCTCATCAGACTTGCGTCTTCGTCAAATATTTCGCTGACAAACGCGCCCGCGCCGACGGCGCTGGAATACGCCTTTACGACGGTGACGACGCTTGTGATCTCATACGGCGGTATGCCCGCGCCGACAGCGCCGTAGCCTGCAAGCGTCGAGCTGGATGTGACCATCGGATAAATGCCGTGGTCGGGGTCCTTGAGCGAGCCCAGCTGACCCTCGAGAAGGATGTTTTTGCCTTCCTTCAGGGCGTCTCTGAGATAGATATGGGTGTTTGCGACGAATGGCTTTATCATGTCCCTGTATTCCATTAGGGTGTTGAAAAGCTCATCCTCGTCGATGGGCTGCTCGCCGTAAAGCTCGCGCATGAGCACGTTTTTCTGCTCTAAGACGGTTTTGAGTCTTGCCCTGAGCAGCTCCCCATCGAACAGCTCGCATACCTCGAAGCCGATTTTGGCGTATTTGTCCGAATAAAAGGGCGCTATGCCCGATTTTGTCGAGCCGAAGGAGCGCTTTGCAAGGCGCTTTTCCTCGAGCTGGTCGAACAGCACATGATAGGGCATGACTATCTGCGCGCGCTCGGATACAAGCAGCTTCGGAGCGGGAACGCCGCGCTCGATTACGCTGTTGTACTCCTTGATGAGCGCGGGTATGTTGAGTGCCACGCCGTTGCCTATGATATTAACGGTATTATCGTTGAAAACGCCCGACGGGAGAAGATGCAGGGAGAATTTTCCGTAATCGTTGATTATCGTGTGTCCGGCGTTTGCGCCGCCCTGGAATCTTATGACGATGTCAGCCTTTTCGGCAAACATATCGGTTATCTTGCCCTTGCCTTCGTCGCCCCAGTTGGCGCCGACTATTGCTCTTACCATTTAAATGCACCTCATTAAATTTATTTAAATATCCAAATGCCGATCATCAGCCGTCTCTTTGAGGAGAAGGCAATATCTCCGAACTAAAGAACCCGGCCGCGAAACGGTTTTTTCTTTCTTACACCGTTATCTCGTCCGCCTCAACGGTTTCGCCGTACTTTTCTATTGCCGGAAATACATAGTCCCTCAAAAATTCCTCGGTCTGCTGGGGCGCGCGGCCCACGTTGTTTTCGGGGCGAAGGATTCCGGAAAGCTCCTCGCGCGTCGTCATGAATATTTCGTCGGCTGCAATTCTGTCAAGCAGATCATTGGAGAGACCCTCGGATTTTACGCGTTTGCCGGCTTCCATGGAATGAATCCTTACGCGCTCATGAAGCTGCTGACGGTCGCCGCCCTTTTTAACGGCGTCCATCATTATGTTTTCGGTTGCCATGAAGGGCAGCTCGCTCATGAGCCTCTGCTCGATTACCTTGGGATAGACCACAAGACCGTCGGCGACGTTTATGTAAAGATTGAGTATTCCGTCAATCGCCAAAAATGATTGCGCGACGGTTATTCTCTTGTTGGCGCTGTCGTCCAGCGTTCTTTCGAACCACTGTGTGGAAGCGGTCATTGCCGGATTCATGGCGTTTGCCATAACGTAACGCGAAAGCGACGCGATTCGCTCGGAACGCATGGGGTTTCTTTTGTAAGCCATGGCCGACGAGCCTATTTGATTTTTTTCAAACGGTTCCTCGATTTCCTTCAAATGCTGCAAAAGTCTTATGTCGTTGGAGAATTTTGCCGCGCTCTGCGCGACGCCCGAAAGAATGTTGAGATACTGGCTGTCGATCTTTCTGGAATAGGTCTGCCCCGATACCGGATAAACGTCGCTGTAACCCATTTTTTCGGCGATAAGCGCATCCAGCTTCTTGACCTTGTCGGTGTCGCCCTCAAACAGCTCCATGAAGGAGGCCTGCGTTCCGGTCGTACCCTTGCAGCCCAGAAGCCTTGCGTTATCCAGCGCGTGATTGATTTCCTCCAGATCGAGCAGAAGATCCTGCATCCAGAGAGTCGCACGTTTTCCTACTGTGGTCGGCTGAGCCGGCTGGAAATGGGTGAATGCCAGCGTCGGCATGGATTTATAGCGGTCGGCGAATTTTGCCAGAATGCCAAGCAGCTTTATGAGCTTTGCCCTGACAAGACGCAGAGCCTCATGCATGACTATGAGGTCGGTGTTGTCCCCTACATAGCAGGAGGTCGCGCCCAGGTGGATTATTCCGGCGGCCTTGGGGCACTGCTGTCCGTAGGCATAGACATGCGCCATTACGTCGTGGCGCACCAGTTTTTCGCGGTCGGCGGCAACGTCAAAGTTTATGTCGTCGCGGTTTTCGATGAGCTCGTCTATCTGCTCCTGAGTTATGGGCAGACCCAGCTCCTTTTCACTTTGCGCCAGAGCTATCCACAGCCTGCGGAAGGTGCGGAACTTTTTCTCATTGGAGAAAAGGCGCTGCATTTCCTTGCCTGCGTATCGGTCGGTCAGCGGATTGCGGTAATATTCGTTTGGGTTCATTATTAATAATCATCCTTTACGGTTTTTTACACAACTTTTCACAATATTATATTTTAATATAATATCGCAAAAAAGTAAATGGTAATTGACGATATCATTTGAATTAAACCGGTTAATTTTTATGCAGAAGTATCAATCAGGATAAATAGCTGTTACGCGATTCTTTTTTTTGCCGGCCTATTGACAACCGCCGACACAGGTGCTATAATCAATTTAACATATGAATAGATGTACATATGTTTAAAGCAGATTTGGAAAACCCGCTTTTATATCGGGCGAAAGCCCGGAATCATACTGTCGAAAACGCGGGGACAAGACTGACGGCATGAAAACGAAGCAGCCGCCTTTGGCGGCTCAGAATCATCAATCTGTTTATTCCGGAGGCTTCTTATGGATAACATAAATAATCCGCACTGCGACCGTCAATCCGAGTGCGGCAACATTGAGCTTTGCGAAAGCTGCGTATATCACACCGATGTAATCGAGCACGCCAAGGGCAATATGCCCGACGACGAGGTGCTTTACGATCTGGCTGAGATATTCCGTGTTTTCGGTGATACGACAAGGATAAAAATACTCTGGCTGCTCTTTTCCGACGAAATGTGCGTCTGCGATATGGCCGAGCTGCTCAACATGAACCAGTCGGCGATATCCCATCAGCTTCGTCTGCTGAGAAACGCCCGCCTGGTGCGCAGCCGCCGCGACGGAAAACAGGTCTTTTATTCGCTGGACGACGAGCATGTCCGCGAAATATTCGACAAGGGTCTGGCGCATATTCAGGAGAGGAGATAGGGCATGATGGCAGATATCATAGGACGCAGACCGGATCCTGAACCTGCCGAACGCCGCGGACCTGTTCATTCGGCCGAAGAGACAGATAAATCTGCAGTGGAGAGCGTCGTTCTTCCGAACGCAGGTTCGAAACAATGCGGATGCTGCCATCATGAGCATGCTCACATCCATTCGCATATCGGCGCCGCCGACGGCGGATGCCGCGCTGCCGCCCGTCCTCAAACACATCCTTCCGATCACGGTCATGACCGTGACGATGACAATGACGATAACTGCGGCTGCGGGTGCGATTGCGGCTGCGGCTGCCCGCACGGTGAGAGCGGCGATGAAAACCGCACGCCGGAAATAATCAAAATCTGTGTTAATGCGGCGCTTGTTATCGCAGGCGTCGTGCTGAGCGCGCTCGGTCTTGAAATTCCCGCGCTCATAGCATACATTGCCGGCGCTGTGTCCGGCGGATACTCAATATTTATAAAAGGCGTGAAAAGCCTTTTAAGACTCGACATAAACGAAAACCTGCTGATGACTATTTCGGTTATAGCCGCGTTTTTCATCGGCGAAGCCTTTGAGGGTGCGATGGTTACGCTGCTTTTCGGTATCGGTGAAATGCTGGAGGATATAGCGGTCGACCGCTCACAAAAGCGTATAGAGAGTCTGTCGGAAATACGCCCGGATACGGCCAATCTGCTTCTCGGCGACGGAACGACGGCCGAAACCGATGCGCGGCAGATAGCGGTCGGCGACGTCATCGTTATCGCTCCCTTTGAACGGGTTCCGCTTGACGGCTGCGTTATCGAGGGAGAGGGCGAGCTTGACGCTTCGGCGATAACCGGCGAAAGCCTGCCCAAAACCGTCAATGCCGGAGACACGGTCATGTCCGGCATGATGAACGGCCCGACGCTGCTCAAAGTAAGGGTCTCGGCAGGATTCAGGGATTCTGCCGCGTCGCGCATACTGGCTATGGTGGAAAAGGCATCGTCCAAAAAAGGAAGCACCGAAAAGCTGATATCACGCTTTGCGAAAATATATACCCCCATCGTGGCGGTCCTCGCGGTGATAACCGCATTTCTGGCGCCGCTGCTCGGTCTGGGCGAGCTTTCCGACTGGGTACACCGCGCGCTGGTCTTCCTCGTCGCGTCCTGCCCCTGCGCGATCGTTATTTCTGTGCCGCTCTGCTTCTATGCGGGAATCGGCGCGGCCTCCAAAAAGGGCATTCTGGTCAAGGGCAGCCGTTTCATCGAAACCGTTGCGGCAGCGGACACCGTGGTTTTCGACAAGACCGGAACGCTGACCGAGGGTGAATTGAGCGTGACTCAGATCAAATGCGCCGACGGAATCAGCGAAAAAGCGCTGCTCGCCGCCGCGTGCGCCGCCGAAGCATATTCCGATCATCCTGTTGCGGCGGCAATAAAAAAGAGCGCAAAAGAGCGAGGCATAGCCACGCCTGGCGCGGAAAACCATGAGGAAGTCCCGGGCAACGGCGTCAGAGCCGAAGTGAGCGGACAGGTCATCGAATGCTCGAAGAACATCCCCGACGGCGACAACGATTGGAGCGACGCCTCGGTCGTTGTCAGGATAAACGGCAAAACAGCCGGCGCCTTTGTGATAGAAAGCCGTCTGCGCTCCGACGCGGGACAGACGGTGGAAAGCCTCAGACAGCTGGGCATCGGCAGGATAGCCATGCTGACCGGCGATGCAAAATTGCCTGCGGAAAAGACTGCCGCCGGTTGCGGGATCAACGACGTCCACGCTTCGCTCATGCCTGAGGATAAGCTTCGCAAAATGCAGGAAATTGCTCAGAGCGGCACGACTATTTTTGTCGGCGACGGTATAAACGACGCGCCCGTCCTTTCCTTCGCAGACACGGGGGTTGCAATGGGTCTGGGCACCGACGCCGCGATAGAAAACGCCGACATGGTACTTTCATTTGACAGGCTGAGCGATCTGCCCGCGGCAATCAGGCTTTTCCGCAGAGTATGCCGCAGGGCTAAAGCAAACATAGCCTTTGCGCTGCTGGTAAAGCTCGTCGTTCTTGTACTCGCGGTGCTGGGTATTGCTCCCATGTGGCTGGCGGTATTCGCCGACGTAGGCGTGACGCTGATTGCGGTGATAAATTCCGCGCTGCTGATGAGAGGGTAGAACGGATTTACGAAATCAGATATAAGACGGTGCAATAAACAGGCAGGTTTTAAACGACCTGCCTGTTTTGACAGAAAAATGGGAAATTGATAGTCTATCGGCCCTCTCTCAAAGGAGGGATTTTAAATATCGCCGGATATGCTGGCGCGATCCCTCGGGTTTTCGCCCTTTTAAGATATACCCTTGACAAAACTGTATTAACTGTATATAATCAATATATACAGTTTGTGAGGTGACGGCGTGAACATATTTATCGACAACAAAAGCGGAACGCCAATCTATAACCAGATATACACCCGGCTTAAAAATCTGATTATAAGCGGCGAACTCAAAAGAGACGACGCGCTGCCCTCCATACGCGCCCTTGCAAAGGATCTGCGCATCAGCTTCATCACAACAAAGCGAGCCTATGACGAGCTGGAAAAAGAGGGGTTTGTCTATACCGTTCCTGCGAAGGGCTGCTTTGTGGCGGCGAAAAACACCGAGCTTCTGCGTGAGGAAAACCTCAAGTCCATCGAGGAGCATATCGACTGCATCGTGCGGCTTGCTGCCTCCTGCAACCTCAGCCGCGAAGAGGTACTGTCGATGGTAAGCTTCGGATTTGAGCAGTAAAAAACAGAAACATGCCGCATTTGCGGCAGGATCGGAGAACAATATGAACGCACTTGAAATCAGGGGTCTATCAAAGAAACTGGGCGGAAAATCCAAGACCGCCGGAGCTTTTTACCTTGAAAACATCGACCTGACGCTGCCCAGCGGCTGCATTATGGGCCTTGTCGGTGAAAACGGCGCGGGTAAAAGCACGACGATCAAGCTGATACTGGACATGCTGCGGCGTGACAGCGGCTCGGTGCTGATATTCGGCAGGGACATCACAAACAACGGGAGCGAACTTAAAGAGGATATCGGCGTTGTTCTTGACGAGGTCGGCATACCCGACTGTCTGACCAGCGGACAGGTGGGCAAAATAATGCGGAACACCTACAAAAACTGGAGCGACGAGGCTTACGCCGGCTATCTCAAAAAGCTCTCTATACCTCCGGACAAACAGTTCAGGGAATATTCGCGCGGAATGAAGATGAAGCTTGGCATAGCCATAGCCATGTCGCACGACCCGAAGCTGCTGATTCTGGATGAAGCCACAAGCGGGCTCGATCCGGTGGTTCGCGACGAGGTCGTGCAGATGCTTGCCGATTTCACGCGCGACGAAAACCATTCGGTGCTGGTTTCCTCGCACATTGTCAGCGATCTGGAAAAGGTGTGCGATTATATCGCGTTTCTGCACAACGGAAAGCTGCTGCTGTGCGAAGAATAGGACCGCCTTTTGGACGAATACGGCATGATCCGCTGTTCGGACGAGCAGCTAAGGGAGCTTGACCCCGCAGCCGTAAAATATATTAAGCAGACATTCTACGGCAACGAAGCGATAATACTGAGAAACGGAATACCGTCAAATATGATAGTCAGCCCCATCAGCATAGAGGAGCTGTTCGTGTATATGGTCAAGGAGGAGAGATGACATGAAGGGTCTTCTTTTGAAGGATATTTATGTTACGGTAAAGCAGTGCAGATCGCTGCTCATAATCGCCGTTGCTTTTATTGCCGCCGGAATTGCGCTGGACAATGCCTTTTTTACAAACTACACCGGAATACTTGTGAGCACCTTGCCGATTACCCTTTTATCCTATGATGAGCGCAGCCATTTCGACAAATACAGCGCGACGCTTCCGGTCAGCCGATCACAGTACGTTTCTGCAAAATATCTTATAGGACTGCTGGCGCTGCTTTGCGCTATGATCGTCCTTGCAGCGGCGCTGGCGGTTAAATCCGCGGCGGACGGGAGCTTTTCGCCCGGCGGCCTTGCCGCGCGCATGATGGCGTTTCTCTCCTTTTCCTTGGTGGTTCCGGCGCTGGATCTGCCGTTTATTTTCCGGTTCGGAGTGGAAAAGGGCAGGATAGCATATCTTATTATCCTGATTGCCTGTGCCGGTCTTCTGGCGGCCGTTCCTTTTTTGAGTTCCTCCGATCCTGCCGAAGCTGACACGCTCGGATATGAGGCTCTGTATACGGCGAAGGGCTTCCTCCTGCCGGCTCTCTGTCTGCTTGCTGTCGCGCTATATACCGGATCGTGGGCCCTGTCTGCAGCGCTTTATAAGAAAAGGGAATTGTAGGAGCGATACCCTGTTGAATCAAAAAAATCAGCCTGCCGGTCGGTCAGGCTGATTTTTGCATCGCCATAAACAGAATGCCGCTGGAGGCGCCCGGACGCTTGACCGCCGAAACACCGCCCGCGCGAAAGCCGCGGATACAGCCCGGCGTCAGACATAATACATCCGCGCTATGCGCGTAAGATTGACGCCGCCGCGGCCGCAAAAGCATAAATCCAAATCGAATAACCGCTGCAGCGGTTATTCTCCTCCCCAATACTTCCTGTCCAGGCTCCTGTACTGTATCGCTTCCGCGATATGCGCCGACGATATGGTTTCCTCGCCGTCCATGTCGGCAATGGTACGTGCTATCTTCATTAAGCCGGAATAGGCCCGCGCGGATAGTCCGAGGGAATCATACGCCCTGTGTATCAGCTGTTCCGCGTCGCCTGTGAGCGGACAGTATTTATGTATCATGGGCGAGCTCATTTTTGCGTTGGCGCATATGCCCTCGTCGGCAAAACGGCTCTCCTGTATCCTTCTTGCCTTATTGACGCGTTCTCTGATCTGCGCGGAGGTTTCCTCGGCTCTGCCCCTGGAAAGCTCGGCGTATTCTACCGGAGGCACCTCGACGTGCAGATCAAGACGGTCGAGCAAAGGTCCGGATATTTTTGAGAGATATTTTTCCACCGCTTTTTTGCCGCATATACAGGCTTTTGTCGGATGGCCGTAGTATCCGCATGCGCACGGGTTCATGGCGCAGACCAGCATGATGGAGCAGGGAAATGTCATTGTGCCGGAAACGCGCGAAATGGTGACGAGCTGATCCTCAAGAGGCTGGCGCAGCACCTCGAGGGTGTTGCGCGCAAACTCCGGCAGCTCGTCCAGAAAGAGCACGCCGTTGTGCGCTAAGGATAATTCGCCCGGACTCGGCACCTTGCCGCCGCCTGCAAGAGCCGCGGCCGAAATGGTGTGGTGCGGAGCGCGGAAGGGACGCGCAGTTATCAAAGCGGTGTCGGGCGGCATACAGCCGGCGACCGAATATATTTTCGAAGTTTCGAGGGCTTCCTCACGGGTCATCTGAGGCAAAATGGAGGGCAGACGGTTTGCCAGCATGCTTTTGCCCGCGCCGGGAGGACCAATCAGCAATATATTGTGTCCGCCGGCGGCGGCAACCTCCATAGCGCGTTTTGCCTCATGCTGTCCCGTTACATCGCAGAAATCGAGCTGGTGCCCGGCTGCCGTAAAATCTATCTCGCCGGTTTTGACGGGGCTGAGAACGCATTTTCCGGTCAGATGGTCTATAAGCTCGCGCACGCCGGAAACTCCGTAGACCTCGACCCCGGAGGCAACGCTTGCCTCCTGCGAATTTTCAGACGGAACAAAAATCTTTTTAAAGCCCAGCCGGGCGGCCTCAATCGCCATCGGCAGAATTCCCTTAACCGGGAATATCTCGCCCGTCAGCGACATTTCGCCTGCGAACACGCAGTCGCGAACGTCGGCGTAAAGCTGGCCGGTGGCCAGCAGAAGCGAAAGCAGTATCGGCAGATCGTAGACGGGACCTTCCTTTTTGATATCGGCGGGCGCTAAATTCACCGTGATGGTGTTTACCGGCATTTCCAGTCCTATATTTCTGAGCGCGGCGCGTATCCTGTTGCGCGATTCCTTTATCGCCGCTCCGGGCAGACCGACAATATCAAAGGACGGCATCCCCTGCGATATGTCGCACTCAACATGTACGGTAAATGCGTCAAGACCGCAAAGACCCATGCTGTAAACATCCGCAAACATAAGAATACCATCCTCGTTATTTTAATAATTCTGTTTTTTGACTCACCAGTTGAATTCTCGCAGCCTGCCGTAGTTTTGCAGCTCGGGGAACCCCCATTGACGCATGACCTCATATGTGCCGACGGCGACGGCGTTGGAAAGATTGAGGCTGCGCGCGTCGGTTATCATAGGGATACGCACGGTCGTGTCGGGATTATCGTGCAGCAGCTTTTCGGGCAGACCGGCCGTTTCCTTGCCGAACAGCAGATAGGAGTTGTCCGGGTAGCTGACCTCGCAGTAGGTGTGTTTTGCCTTGGTGGAAAAATAATAAAAAACGCCGTTGTTTTTCTCAAAAAACTCATCCAGCGAATCATAACAGGTAATATCAAGATAGTGCCAGTAATCCAGTCCGGCTCTTTTGAGCTTTTTATCGTCGATCTTAAAGCCCATCGGACCTACAAGATGAAGCCGCGCGCCGGTCACCGCGCAGGTGCGGCTGACGTTGCCGGTGTTCTGCGGTATCTCCGGCTCGACCATGACAATGTTGAGCGTCGGCATTTTTAACCCCTGATTAAACATTTTTATATTTGTATTATATTGCCGTTATTTGGGTTTGTCAATGGGATAAGGCACATTTATCCCGACGGGTGAAACGATCCAAGGCAGCGAGCCGTCCGCCGCGCAGGCGGTTTGCCGCAGCCGGGATTTTGCGCTCAGACACGGGCTGCGGCTGCCTGACGCTATCCGTCTTTTGACTCTGTTATGACTCTTATCCGGAAATTGCTGCGGGGATTTTACGTCGCCGGCTCCGGATGCCGGCGCCCGGAATAAAATCCCCGAATGTTTACAAAAAAGCATTGATTATTATGGCAAAACAGGATAAAATATAACTGCAAGCAGATTTGAAACCGAAATCCATGAATACTATAAATGAAAAGAGGTACTTTTATGTCATCATTCTCCGATTTTTTAGAAGGCAAATATGAGGGCAGCTTTGAGGAATACTTAGCCGATCTGTCGGTCACCGAGATGGCAATCGACGAGGACCCCGAACTCACCGAGGAGCAGAAAACAACCCTCAAGAAGATCATGCGTACCGCAAAGGCGGCATACGATAAGGCCGCGGAAGGCGCAAAGGCCATCTATGCCAAGGCCGCGGAAGGCGCAAAGGGCGCGTTCGACACGGTTTCGGCCGGCATCAAAGAAGGCGGCAGAAAGGTAGCCGACGGCACCGTAAAGATCAAGGACGCCGCCGTTCAGGAAATAGGCGATACCATCGAGGAAATCAAGGAAAACAAAGAGCTTACCATCAAGGTAGCCGTAGCTTCCGCAGTCGCGACAGCCGCAGCAATCGGCCTCGCGAGTCTTATTTTCAGAAAGCGCAAATAGTTTTCAGTCGAAAAAAGCCGATTTTTGCCGCGAAAGCAGTATTAATGCCTCCGCGGCATTTTTCCGGAAAAAATTATATTGTATTTTTTGATATTATCGGCAAAATGCTATTTACATATCAATATTTACATGATATAATTTTAATTCAGTGGCGCAAAGCCGCTATTCCTCTTACTTAATGCGCGGCGCAGAAACAACCTCTTCGCTTATCGCCTTACGGCGATAAAGCACCCGCATTCGGTTTGACGGAGAAATATTTACTGAATGAGGTGTAATAACGTGTTACAGCAGGCTGAAAAGCAGGAGATCATGCAGCAGTATGCTCTCCACGAGGGCGACACAGGCTCTCCCGAGGTCCAGATCGCGGTACTCACAAAGAAGATCAATCTTCTCACCGAACATCTTAAAGTTCACAAGAAGGATCATCACTCCAGACGCGGCCTTCTCAAGATGGTCGGTAAAAGACGCGGCCTTCTCAACTATCTCATCAAGAAGGACATCAACCGCTACCGTGCGATAATTGAGAAGCTCGGCATCCGTAAGTAATTTCCGGCTGCCCTGCGTCGTAGCATCCTGCGCTGCATGCGCCGGGTGAAATACGATTTTCGTCAAGAAAAGGGGCAAACAGTTTATGCTTTGCCCCTTTTTTGAAGCCCGAAACCGAATGTCTTCGTCCGCTCCGGCGCCGCCCGGATGACGAACGATCAAAAAAGGTCGGGACAACGGCAACTTGGGTTTTAGCAGTGAAACGGGCGCTCAAGCGCTTGAGCTTCGGTTTTATTGCTAAAAACCTTTTTCCTTGTCCCGACTGAAAAATCAAAAAAAGAAAGGAAAAGGCTAATAATGTTTGAAAATTTCAGAATATTTGAAACAACGCTCGCCGGCCGTCCGCTCGTAGTAGAGACCGGAAAAATGGCGCAGCTTGCCAACGGCGAGTGCCTCATCCGCTACGGCGAAACAGCCGTTCACGTCGCCGTAACCGCATCGGCGAAGCCCCGCGAGGGCGTCGATTTCTTCCCGCTGTCCGTGGACTTTGAAGAAAAGCTCTACGCTGTCGGCAAGATCCCCGGCTCCTTCACAAAGCGTGAGGGCAGACCGTCCGAAAAGGCGATACTCGCTTCCCGCGTCATCGACAGACCCATCAGACCGCTTTTCCCCAAGACCATGCGCAACGACGTTTCCGTAGTCGCAACAGTAATGTCGGTCGATCCCGACTGTTCTCCCGAAATCACCGCCATGATCGGTGTTTCCATTGCCATATCCATTTCCGATATTCCCTGGAACGGTCCCATCTCCGGCGTATCTGTCGGACTTGTTGACGGCGAATTTGTCATCAACCCGACTGCCGAGCAGAAGAAGATCTCCCAGATGGCCGTCACCGTCGCCTCCACAAGCGAGCTTGTCGCAATGATCGAGGCCGGTGCAAACGAGGTTGAGGAAAAGACCATGTTCGACGGCATCATGCTGGCGCACGCCGAAAACAAGAAGGTCGTCGAATGGATCAAATCCATCGTCGCCGAGATAGGCAAACCCAAGTTTGAGTTTGTTGAGGTCGAACCCGATCACGATCTGTTCGAAGAGGTTAAGGCTTTTGCCATAGAGGATATTAAATTCGCCATGGACACCGACGACAAGAAGGTGCGCGACGAAAGGTTAAAGCCCATATATGAAGCCGTTCACGAGAAATTCGACGAGCAGGTCGGCGAGGAAAACGTCGCGGTGCTCGACGATTGCCTTTACAAGGTACAGAAGTTCGTAGTCCGCCGCTGGCTGCTCGACGAGCAGAAGCGCGTTGACGGACGCGGCATGGACGAGATACGTCCGCTGGCGGCCGAAGTAGGGCTGCTGCCCAGAACGCACGGAAGCGGCATGTTCACCAGAGGACAGACTCAGGTTCTTACAACCGTTACCCTCGGTCTTGCAAGCGAATACCAGATCCTTGACGGCATCGACGACGAGGAAAGAAAGCGCTATATGCACCATTATAATTTCCCGTCCTATTCGGTCGGCGAAACCAGACCGTCCAGAGGTCCCGGCAGACGTGAGATAGGTCACGGCGCTCTTGCCGAAAGAGCCCTCGTTCCGGTCATTCCCTCCCTTGAAGAATTCCCGTACACCCTGCGCCTTGTTTCCGAGGTTCTTTCCTCCAACGGCTCCACGTCCCAGGGCTCTATCTGCGGCTCCACTCTGGCGCTCATGGACGCGGGCGTTCCCATTTCGGCGCCTGTCGCCGGTATTTCCTGCGGACTTATCACCGAGGGCGAGCGCTGGATGACGATGGTTGATATCCAGGGAGTCGAGGACTTTTTCGGAGACATGGACTTCAAGGTTGCCGGTACCCACAAGGGCATAACCGCCATCCAGATGGATCTGAAGATAAACGGTCTTACCCCCGAGATCATCGCTGACGCATTTGAGAAAACACGCAAGGCGAGAATTTATATTCTTGACGAGATCATGCTCAAGGCAATTCCCGAGCCGAGAGCGGAGCTTTCCAAGTATGCTCCCAAGATGCTCTCCACCACCATCGACGTGGACAAGATCAGAGAGATCATCGGCCCGGGCGGAAAGGTAATCCAGAAGATCTGCGCCGAGTGCAACTGCAAGATCGACGTCGAGGAGGACGGCAAGGTATTTGTCTGCTCCACCGATATTGAGGACGCAAAGCGCGCCATGTTCATGATAGAGACCATAGCCAAGGATCCCGAGATCGGTGCCATATACAACGGCAAGGTAACAAGGCTCATGTCCTTTGGCGCATTCGTCGAGATAGCCCCCGGCAAGGAAGGTCTTGTGCACATCAGCCGCCTCGATGTAAAGCGCGTCGACAAGGTCGAGGATGTTGTCAACGTAGGCGATCAGGTCATAGTCAAGGTCATCGAGATAGATGATCAGGGCAGGCTCAATCTCAGCCGCAGGGACGCTCTCATCGAGGTTGAAGGAGCGGTTCCCGAAAATGACGTCGCGCCGCTCAATTCCGACAGAAGAAGCGGCCGCCCGGGCGGACGTCAGGGTGGTCGCCCCGGCGGGAGAAACAACCACAGATAAGCAAAACCGGCAAAAAGTATCTGCCGAAAGCCGAAAACAATAAACCGGGACAGCCGTAAACATACGGCTGTCCTTTTTTGCGCCGTGGTTTATACTGAACGTTTTACGTGCTGATTTGGTTTAAACGACCGTTCACTCGGTCAACTGCGCGCACAAGCATTTTAAGCCCGACCGACAAGGGCGGATTTGCATAACAAAAGAGCCTTTTAACGCCGTGCTCAGGGCATAAGAAAAGCACCTCGTGAAAGGTGCTTTAGCTGGTATTCATTATAATGAATTTTACTATATTTTTCAACCTCAACTCTCTTCGCCCACACAGCTTTCTGCGCCGTACTCCTGCCGAAGCCCGCGCCGCCGGCTGCGCCGTAGGGAGCCTGCACGCGGCTGCCGTCAAACGGCAAGCCCTTTTCCCGACAGAATTCTTTCAGCTTTGCTTTCTTGTCCTTCGATCTGTTGAATACGGACTTGATTTTCGAGCAGATTCTGCGCCGGGCAAGGTGAGATTTTGCAGGAATACCTTGCGAATTCCGAGGACAGAGCGCTCGGTCCGGCGATATGCCTGAAATTAAGGTCTGCCTTTAATCGGCGTTAAGCATTATCCGGCATTGCGGCTTGATAATGCCCCGCGGAATATTTCGGAAAACCTCTTATCAACGCGCGGCAGCAGGCTACATGGCCAACCCTGCTGTATTTGCAAATATAAAGCAGGCCGTCAGACCGACCGCGGTCGGCAGAGCAAAGGCAAGAGCCGTCCATGACACGCTTTTTGTCTCTTTTGCGACGGTCATCAGAGTGGTGGCGCAGGGCCAGTGGAAAAGAGTGAACAGCAGTACGCTGACGGCTGTAACAGCGTTCCAGCCGTTTGCCTCAAACAACAGACGCAGACCGTCAGAGCTGAGCTCGGTGAGCATACCGGAGGACATGTAAGCCATGACGGCTATGGGTATCACCGTTTCATTTGCCGGCAGTCCAAGTATGAAGGCCATCAGTATAATACCGTCAAGGCCGAAAAGTCTCGCGAAGGGATCGAGGAAACCGGCGCAGTGACGCAGCAGGGAAATGTCGCCGGCATATATGTTGGCAAGCAGCCAGATTACAAGTCCGGCTGGAGCGGCGGCACAGACGGCTCTGCCCAGAACGAACAGCGTCCTGTCAAACACCGAGCGTATGATCACCCTGAGAAACTGCGGCTTTCTGTAGGGCGGCATTTCAAGAACGAAGGACGACGGCTGACCTTTCAGCACGGTTTTTGAAAGCAGGCGCGAGCAAAGCAGGGTCACGGCGACGCTGAGCGCTATGAGAGAAGTCAGCAGCAGCGCCGCGGCAAGAGATCCGGCAAAGCCGGAGTCCGATCCTATAAAAAATATCGTGATGACCGATATCAGGATAGGGAATCTGCCGTTGCAGGGCACAAGACTGTTCGTCAGCACTGCAATGAGCCGCTCTCTGGGAGAATCAATGATCCGGCAGCCGACGACTCCAGCGGCATTGCAGCCGAAGCCCATGCACATCGTGAGCGCCTGTTTGCCGCAGGCGCTGCATTTCGCGAAGGGCCGGTCAAGATTATATGCGACCCTGGGAAGATAACCGGAGTCCTCCAGCATGGTGAAAAGCGGGAAAAATATTGCCATGGGAGGAAGCATTACCGATACCACCTGAGAAAGCACGCCGTAAACTCCGTCGATCAGCGCTCCCGTCAGCCATAAGGGCGCGTCGAGCGCATCCATGCCGTCCCTGAGAAGCCGTCCCAGCCATCTGAACAGCCCGGAAAGCAGTCCGGAGGGATAATTTGCGCCGAAAATGGTTATCCAGAACACCAAAGCCAAAAGCGCAAGCATTGCGGGATAGGCCAGCCATTTGCCGGTCAGCACCGAGTCGATTTTTCTGTCTGACGCATGGTAGGCGAGTCTGTCATACCTGACCGCATCCGTGCATATCTCTTCCGCGCACAATACGGCGCAAGACGCTATGTTATCACATATCTTCTTTTGATCAAAGCCATCCTCGCAAAGCTGCTCTTTCGCCCTGCCGACAGCCGCTCTTATTTCACCGAGCCGGGTTATATCAAAACCGAGGGAGCGCTCAAGCCCGCAAAGCAGCGTTTCATCGTCCTCCAACAGACGCAGACTGAGCCACCGGCAGTCGAAACGATCTCCGGCTGCTCTTTCAACAACGCTCTGCAGCGATTCGACCGCCCGCTCCAGAGGGCCAGTATATCTGATTTTGTACATCTTTCCGGCCGGGGCTTCGCACAGACCGGACAGAGCCTCTTTCAAAGCGGACAGGGTTTTTCTTTTTCGCGCGGATATGCCGACGACAGGAACGCCCAACCGCTCCGACAAAAGCCCGAGGTCGATCTCAATACCCTTGCGCCGCGCCTCGTCCATCATGTTGACGCACAGCAGCATTTTGCAGCCGGTTTCCATCGCCTGGAGCGCGAGAATGAGATTTCTTTCCAGACAGCAGGCGTCACAGACGACAACAACGGCGTCATGGCTGCTGAGGCATATGAAGTCGCGGGCGACCTCTTCCTCCGCCGAATGAGGAGACAGGGAATATGTGCCCGGAATATCCACCAGAACAAAGCCGTTTCCGTCTATTCTGCAATGTCCCTGCGCAATCGCCACGGTTTTGCCCGGCCAGTTCCCGGTGTGCTGCCTCATGCCGGTCAGCGCGTTGAAAACGGTGCTTTTACCCACGTTTGGATTGCCTGCGATCGCGGCGATCGTATCCGACTCGGCCTGTTTTTTTATCACAAGCCGGTTTTCGGAGGCGGTGCTTCGGGCTGATTCAGGACCTGATTCCATATGTATCACCTGCCGTGCGGGGATCTTCCGGCTGAGCGCAAATTATGATTTTGCGGCAGTCGGCGGAGCGTATGGCTATCACGGCGCCTCTTATGAGAAATGCCTTGGGGTCGCCCAGCGGACTCTTCCCGACACATTCGACAGCCGTATTCTCAACAAGGCCGATGTCCATCAGCCTTCTGCGCATATCGTCCGGCGCTTCAATGGCGACGATCCGCGCCGACCGGCCGGTTTCTATATCATCCAGACAATGTATCATTCCTCAACACCCCGTCGTTTGTATTAAGCAATCCCGATTGCTTCCTGTTTTATTATACGAAGACCGACCGATGGCGTTACAGGATAAAACAAAAATCCGCCGGGCCCCGGTCCGGCGGATAAAGGCAATCACTGCATCCCGAGCTGCTGACTGCACTGCGACTTATATCCGTTGAGCTGCTCGCCGTGCTGCTGCTCTTCCTTCTGGATGTGGTTGAGCAGATCTCTTACGTTGGTGTCGTTGAATTCAAAAATACACGTGTCGTAAAGGGAGGAAGCGTGTTTTTCGGTGGCCAGCGCGTCGGAAACGAGATAATAGTCCCTGCGGCGCTGATCGACGCTGCATGACGTGCTGCACTGTCCGTTCCATGTCGGTTTCTGCCCGCCGCTCTGTCCCGTCTGCGGCATCTGACCGCCGATGAGCTGGTTGAGCGAATTGAGATGTCCCTGCTCGACCTGCTGAATGCTGTTGAAAAGATTCTTCAGATTGGAATCGCACGCTTCGTTTGCATAGCTTCCGTATTTCTGCACGCAAAGCTGCTCCTGAGCCTTGAGATCCTTCAGCAGAGTGCTTTCCTTCTGTGTAAATGTCATGACGCTTTCCTTTCCCGAGACGCCATTCCGGCGCCGTCGAAGCCGCGCTTATGGCTGTCGGCCGCCCTATTGACCATCCGGCCCGCAAAAGCCGGACGCTTCGAAACTATTATTTACGGCGGACGAAAAAAATATACCTAAAAAAGATAAATTTTATTGCAAAGAATTACACGATACTGTATAATATCAAAAAAAGGTAAAAAGGAGAACCTTGATTATGAAGAAAATTCTAGCCATGATCCTCTGCTGCATGATTATACTCAGCCTTGCTTCATGCGGGATCGTCAAATCTATCGTAAAGGATTCGGCAAAGCAGGACGCTCCGTCAAGCAAAATAGAGATAAGTATTCCCGACCTCGATGATATTCTCGATCCACCCGCTGATTACGACGATGTTGACGACACTGACGACGTTGATGACAACGACGACAGCGATACCGACTGGGACGATACCGAATGGAGTTCTGTTCTCGGAACGACAACCGACGACACATATAAAAATGAGTATTTCGACTTCGGTTTCAACGCTGGAAGCTGGATATTCACATCGGATGAAGAGCTTCTCAAGCTGAATAACTTTGATACGGATTCAGACAAAACGATCGCCGAACAGATTGAAGATGCAAACCTGATATTTGACATGCAGGCAGCATCGCCCGACATGCGTCAGAATGTAGGCGTAAATTTTGAAAAGCTCAGCATGATAAACGAATTGCTGCTGGATGAACAGTCCTATCTTGAGGCGCAGGAGGAGGATATAAAATCCGTGCTTGAGGATATGGGCGTTCACGACCTCGATGTTTATATAGGCGAAAAGAACTTTGCCGGAGAGTCTTATCCCGCGGCGATCGTTACGGGAACCCTTGCCGGTATGGACTATTATCAGGTGGATGTCTGCGTGAAAAACGGCAGATATATTGCAAATATTGCGGTGACCGTTCTCGGCAACGATACCATAGATGATGTTCTCGCAAAATTTCACAAGCTCTGATAAGAAATAAAAAGCCCGTCCGGGTTTTCCGGGCGGGCTTTAATACTAAACGCAATACGGTAAACAAAACCGGCGGGTTGAACTGTTGTTGAACGGCGTAAAAAACGCGGCGGCGGACACGGCAAAAAGAAAAATGGCTTAAACCCAGTGTTTAAGCCATTTTCAGCAAGTTGCGGGGGAGGGACTTGAACCCACGACCTCCGGGTTATGAGTGCTATATTTTCTATTTGACGGTTTGACATAATTTTTAAAAGCCTTGATTTACAAGGATTTCAGCGGCTTATTTTTCGGTGATTGGTGGTGTAATAAATTAATTAATGATGTTTATAAACATCAAAAAAGCATCAAAAAAACAGCTCACAATGTGCCTGATTGTCCTCTTTTTCTGCCTTACCTACACCCCTTACGCGCGCGAGGAGCGGTGTAAGGGAACGAGTATGCGCGGTTGGCGGCTCGCCATGCTTCAATTTTGTTGGCAGGGGGGTATAGCCGTACGGCGGCAGGATGTGTTATTGCTGAAAATTTTACGAGCGGGAAAAAGTTCCCTTGTCGCTTCCTCTCACCATTACGGCGGGTCGCCTCTCTCTCCGCGGGATCTTCCGACGGGGGCACTGCCAAAACAAGGCAGAGAAGCGCTCACAGTCCCGCTTGAGATGAAAGGGCTTTACCCCTTACATGCGCTGCGAGCGGCAGACGTGCGCAGCGGACAAAACAGCGCATGCTCCGTGCTGCTATTCCGCTCCCGGCGGCATTATTTCGCCGGTATGTACTACTGCCGACGTCACCTGCTTCTGCACTCGTTCAACAGACTCAAAGCGTACTTGAAGCCCATTGCGAAGCCGCTTGCGCCGCTGCCTACGCTCAAACCCACTGCGGCGTCCTCAAATTTGCTTTTCGTTTCCCAGTCTTTTATTGTCCCAAGAAACTTATAAAATTCGTCATACTTCTGCTTGACAAAATCGCTGTCCTCGGCGCTCTCATATTCATCCAGTAAGTTGAAATATATATCCTCAATCATTGTGGTTTTCATGTTCAGTTCTCCTTCTCTCTGCTGATTTTGTTTTATTACTCTGGGCGGTCGCCGCCGCTCTATATCACCACCTCGATTTCAAGTCCGTAATTCATATACGGCCGATACAGCCCCTTGATAGCTTTGAGAGCCGAATACACTCTCCTGCCGCTGTCCATCAGCGGGGCAATAAAGGCTGACAGAGCCTTGGGGACATATCCCATTGTATAGCTGCCCTTCCCCTTTACGGTGGCTACCACGGCTATGGCGTTTCGGTCGAATCTGCTGTGCGCTTCCCTGTGCAGGCTGATCGTAACCAGCTCCGGGCGGTAGTGAGTGAGGTGTTCTATCGCCGTCTGCCTTTTGCCGAAGGTGACGCCGCTGACCTTTGTGAGCAGCTGGGGCATCTTTACAAGCGCCCATGCTTTTATCATTGCGTTGGCTCGGTTATAGCCCTGCTTTACCAATCTGTTGGCTATCGTCATTACCTTGCTGTGTCTGCTGTATCTGCCTGTCATTGTGATTGCCCCTTCCCTTGACTCTGTGGCTATATTATAACATCTTGTACACGATAATTCAATAGACATATTATACAATCTTACACAAGATAACTTGTCTATTTTGTATCTTGCACAAGATTGACATTTGTGCTACAATATAGGTACAGTGGAAAAAGTGTTTTTATATGGAGTTGCCCCGGTAGAATAGAAAAGGTGGTGATAATTTGGCAGGCAAGACGGAGTATAAAAATAAGTGGCAAGCGGAAAATTGCGAGCGCATTTCACTCGTGGTAAAAAAAGGCAGAAAACAGACAATAAAAGACTTTGCCGCTAAACAAGGCGAAACACTCAACGGCTTTATAAACAAGGCCATTGATGAAAAAATGGAGCGTGACGCTGCAGAATAGTTATGTCGGAACGGCCGTTTACAAGATTGAGCTTGTGAGCCGGTCAATACTGAGCATTTATGTAAGCTGCTGGAGCGCCGGCCTGCGGTAATACCGGTATATGCACACGAAGCAGAGGAGCTGATAACAAAATGAACAAAGTCTTTAAAGCAAAGCTAAAAATTGGCGAATTACTCGATGAGAGGATTAATCTGGATGATTTTGAAAAATGCTTTGATGTGGAAATTGACGGTGAAATGACATATATTTCTATTCACAAGTCATCATACCCTAAAAGCATAGACATATCTGTGGCCATAGATGAAATAATTCATAGGTTTAATTATACAGGCAATCCAAAAGAACGGTTTGATATGCAATATCTAAATCGCTGCTCCTCAACACGCGCAGAGCATGATGATTGACCCTATAATTCTTGCATACATCGGAATAAACCCTGTCACCGAAAGCACACCGAATACAGCAGCAATAATAAATAGCTTATATTAAACCACATCAGAGGTGCAAAATGGCCATATCGGAAGCGTAAAAAAGAGCGGTGCGCAAATACAAAGAGAATAACTATGAACGCATAGAATTTCTGTGCCAAAAGGACAAAAGGACGTAATAAAAGCCCATGCCGGACAGCGCGGCGAGAGCATCAATAAATTCATAAACAGGGCGATAAATGAAACAATAGAAAGAGACGGTCAAACAGAAGGAGTGATATAATGCCGGTAGTATTAGAAGGAACGCATGTTTGCAAAAGGTGCAAAAAAGAATTTGAATGGGTTGTGATGAAGAATAATAGGCAGAAACTCGAAGACCTCAGCGCGAAAGACGTGGATGGGCCTCCTCCGGGAAAAGCCATAGCCTGCGAAAGCAGTGATGGCGCACGGGATTATCTTGAGGCTTACTGTACCCACTGCGATGCGTTGAATAGGATTGAGTATAAATAATGCCCTGTGCCGCTAAAATTAATAAAGCTATAGTAAAGAGAAATGATATAAATACTATTTACGGAGGCTTAAATCGTGAGCGGACAAATTGATATCAGAAAGCATTTTTCAAAAGAATTATGCGACATCTATAATAAACTTTCACAATTAGAGAACAAGCGTATTTATGAGCTTAGCAGCAATCAGGCTGACGGCTGTTTAGATCATAATATCTCCCAGCTGCGAGACATGCTTAGTGATTTATTAATGAAGATAGAAGGGAAACGACCGTCTTTTGAGGAACAGCTAAGCGAATATTTGGGATAAAAGCATTTAGGATAGATAATTAAAAAGACGTTAAAAACAGCGGGAATAGTCCCGCTGTTTTTGCACCAAATAAAAGTAAATATATCTTTTAATTCATTAGAGTTATCAACTTAATTTGTCATGAGGACAAAGCCTACTCGGAAAGACTGTCCTCCGTACTGTTAGCTTCCTCGAAATACTGAACGATATTGACCATAGGCAGTAAAATTTTACCTTCTATGTAGACCAAACTCGATATCGTTTCTATCTTGGCTCTTGCGATTGAATAAAGTGCTGCACCTCCGTTGATATTTAATAAGCTCATAAAGTCATCATCTGAAACAGTTACAGGCGCTGTGAACGCTCCCTCCAAAACCAATCTAAATGTATCGGGCTCTGTGTCTTCGCTTTCCTGCTTAACAATAATATCAAGAGTCAACCGCAGCTTGCCAATCTTTATATCATCTGATACAAGGGGACCGCTGCATTTAATATCTAAGCTAAACTCCCTCTTATCATCATCGGAAATACTCAGCATAGAGCAGTTTGCTGACAATTCGATAACATTGGCAGCTAAAAACCTCAAATCTGCAGTTATTTGGTTTAAATCCATCATGCAGCACCTCCAAGTAAGATATCGTCCTGCGTCGGTTTCCATGCGCTCCAACTGCCTGCATTTGAATTAACACTATTCCTCATAACATAAACTACATTATCTTCGATCGCTTCTTTTTCTGTTAAACGCGGGGCAAATGAAAGCCCTATTTTTTTGCACACGGTGATTAATGTTGCGACTGAAAAATTATAAGAGCCGCTTTCCCAGCGGGAGACAAGCCCCTGTGTGACCCCCATAAACTTAGCGAAACTTTTTTGATCCATTCCGAGCTTAATCCTTTGCAGATTGATCTTGGCAGATATGAGAGCGAGAGTTTTTTCAATTTCAAGCTGCTCCTCTGGTATTCCTTTGATTAACCAATCGGTAGTTCCGGGAACATTCTTCATAATTTACCTCCAAATCAAAAAACATAACAGTTATAATAAATATTTTAGCCTATTGCTTGCAGTTTTAATCGCAGCTCTGTAGTCGCTGTTCGCAGTTTTGCTGCTTTCTTTAAAAGCATATAATAAATATATCTCGCTTTTATCGGCATATATGTATATTATGCGAGGATTAACTCTGGAATGTGGATATCTGATTGAAAACAATTTTGGATCAGTATCAGACAGGGGTTCAAACCCTTCAAGCTTTAATGCCTCCATGCCTAAGTTATCTAAAATAAATAATTTTTGTCTAAGCCATCTATGATAACGTCCGTCAGCATCCTTTTCGGACGTAGCCTGTTCAAACAGTTTTTTAAAGTCATCTACCTGATGTATATGTTCAAAGCCAGAAACTTTTAACAATTCCAATAACCCACACCTTCTCAAGCCATACTGTGTTATCATTATATTACTTATAAGTAATAATGTCAATTGTTTTTTATAAAACCATTCCTCTTATAATGCTGAAATGCTGAGCAATTTGATAAAAACAAAAACCCCGCATAATAATTCCCGCACTTGCCTTTTTGGCTTGTGCGGGGTTTGCTTATGTCGGAAATATTCTCATGGTCCAAAAACCGTCTCTGTTTTTGCTCCTGCCGCGTTTTGGGCTTTTTCCTCATGATTTATGATTTCAGATAAAGTCGCCTTACAGGTAAAATCTCAGCCGAATATGCGTATCAGCGCCTTTTTTCTGTAGTTCGCCTGTAGTTCGTTTGTGCTTCGCCTGTGGTTCGTCAGCGGTTTTTATCGCAGTTCGCTCGTGGTTCGTTATGGTTTTCTCGTGCTTCGCCTGTGGTTCGTTGGCTGTTTCCGGCGCGTCGGTCGGCCGTGCAGCGTCGATCCGGCAAGCAACGGATTTGTCCGGACGATCCGCTTTCAGAGGCCGGCTGCCCTTGCCCCCGCGCGCGTTATAGTGTCATTAATCTTTTTAAGAGCTTCATGAACTGTGGATATTTCTTTTTACAGGCTTCTATCAATCCAGAATTTTCCTCTGTCCTCTCTGAGGTACAGGAAATGAGACAGGGCGTCTATGTCGCGGCGCATCGAGGGATATGTTGTTATCATGTCATATCTCAGCTCGAGTAATCTGATTATGTCAATGACTGACAGAGGGCGCGCTGCATTTTTAAGTATCTGCTCGACCGCTAAAACCCGCTCAAGTGCATTAGCGGTATCGTCTGACTTTGCTTTTAACTTCGGCATAAGACTGTTATTGCGCATTAATCGCTATCAAAGCGGCTCCGGCGGCTTTTTGCACTGTCAGATATTTAGTTTAGCGGCTGCATTTCTTTTTTAAGAAAAAACCTCCGCAAAACTGTCACGCACCCGCAGTTTTACGCTGGCTTTTGGCGGCCAACGGAACAAGCTCGCACATTTCGCGCAAGCGGTCAAAGCTTCTCTCTCCGATCTGGTTTTTTAATTCGCCCGGCGTGGCGTTTGTGGTGACGATGACCGGAAGGCTTTCATTATATCGGTGATCGACTATTTCAAATATCCGCTCGTTTGCCCATTCGCTCGGCTTTTCGGCGCCGAGATCGTCAAGGATCAGCAGCGGTGCTTTTTTCAGCCTGTTTATTATGACCTGTGAGCTTTCTTCTCCTCCGTTTTTATTGAACAGCGCTCTGATCTGCTCAAGAAGCTCAACGCTGCTCGTGAAGCGGACGGGCGTATAGTATGCGGCGTGCTCTGCTGTCTCTCCCACTCGCTGCGCTTCGTCGTCCTCGATCGGGTACATGTCGATGACTGCGTTTGCAACAGCAGCTGAAAGAAGGGTCTTTCCGCTGCCGACGCTGCCGCAGAACATCAGTCCGGCAGTATGCCTGTCTTTTGAATAACGCTGAATAAAGTCAACGGCAGCTTTATACGCCTTTTCCTGTCCGGCTCGCGGCGTTATCCTGCCAAAAAAGAATCCTCTTTGCCGCGATTTAAGCCCCGAAAGCACCCTCATCGAGTTTCGTATGTTCTCTTTGCCTTTGGCTATGGTCTGTTCTCTCTGCTTTGCCTGTTTTTCGGTCTGGCAGCTGCACGCAATAGGGAACTCTTGTTTCATGGCCGCAATATAGCCGTATCTGATAAACTCTCCGCATTCGGGGCATTTTTCGCCGCTAATGCGCTCCGTAAAGGCTTCTGACATATTACACCTCTGTTATGTGCATCATTTCTTCTACAACGTCCTCATAACGCGAAGGGTCGGAATAATCCGGTTTGCCGCCTGCCGGTCTGACAGGCTTGTCCGGCTCGTCCTCCCAGCGTCTGCCGTTGAGCCATGTTGCGGGGTAGGGGATAAATTGGCCGCCGTCGCGCTGCCATTGATCCGTATTGCCTTGCTGTCTGACAGCTTCGAGAATTGCATTAAGCAGCTCGTCATCCGGCTTTATCTTTTTGAAGGCTTTTAAAGCTTCCTGTCTGCCTTTTTTCTTCGGATAAACGTCCCAAAAACGCCCGAAACGCTCATGCAGATGAGCAGTATTACTATCCTTACCTAACCTATCCTTACCTAACCTATCCTGTGTTTCCAAATTGTCTACCGATGGTATACCACATGGTAGACATACGGCGGAATCGGGCGGCAAATCGGATAATGAATACACATCGCCCTCAAGTCTTAATTGCGATCTCTCGTTTTTAAATACCGTCTTGCGGTATCGGTCGCTTCGTATGTAGTTGTGCATTTTCCAGTGTGTTATAACGATAACGCCGCTTTCAAAGCATATGACAAAGCCCTTTGCTATCAGCAGCTTCAGATCATCCTCGGTGCAGCCTATCATTTTGACTATTTTTTTCGGAGAGGATACAAAGCCGTCGTCGTCGGCTCTCATGCCCAGCTCATAATACAGCAGCCTTGCCGATATCGGCATATCGTTGAATTTGTCGGTATCGATCACCGCGAGTGAAAACATTCTTCTCTGCGCCAATGCTTTCACCGCCTTTTAGTGAATGGGTCTGATACCGGGCCTTGTGGCCTGCTGCTTTGGCCGGAACTTCTCCGCGGTCGGGTTTTCGAGGTATTCAAGCAGCGAATCGAAGTTGATGAGCAGCTTTTTGCCTGCCTGCACCCTCGGCAAGACTCCCTGCACGGCGAGCTGTCTTATGTGCCATTCGGTCACGGCGGTGTTTGCGTCCAGCTTTTTGATTTCGGCGGCGGCTTCCTTTACGGTCCTCATTCGGGGTATTCTATATTCTTTTACGTTGTCCGGCATAAGCGTTATTACCTTTCTGCTTTTTTAGCGGTTGGCGGCGCTTTCTCTTTTTGCCGCGATATTGTCGATGACCGCTAAGATGCGGTCTTTTTCGTCCCGAGGCAGCTCACGGCGCAGCTTGCGGCTGAAAGAGCTGTCAATAAGTCCGATTTCGTCTGCAATCTCCCATAGACGCACGCCTTTTTCTTTGGCACGTGATTTGATCTCGTTGTTTGCTGTCATCCTGTTATATCCTTTCACGAAAATGGTTATTGACATTGTGTTTTGAATGTGATATGCTAACAACAACAAAATGTAACATAATTATAATAGTTGCGATTTGAAAAGTCAACCAAATATCGCAACATACTGATGATTGTTGCGAAAAGAAACTTATACAAGGGTGTGTGTACTGTGTCACAGTATGAAATTATTGCAAAAAGGCTTTCGGAGCTTCGCAGGGAAAAGGGCGCGAAGCAGGAGGATATAGCAGAGCTTTTGAATGTAAAAAGAGCGACGGTTGCAAATTATGAAACGGGCAACC
Organism: Clostridia bacterium; assembly: GCA_017543285.1. Lineage (GTDB taxonomy): Bacteria > Bacillota > Clostridia > Oscillospirales > Acutalibacteraceae > RGIG7067. The sequence goes on from JAFYGK010000032.1 coordinate 91,089, forward strand.
GTGCTCCCGATTATGAGTCCCTGATAAAGCTCGCCGATTATTACGGCGTGAGCTGTGATTATATCATCCGTGGCGTGAAAAGCGAATTTGCCGAGATACACAGCACGACGGGTCTGTCAGATGAGACTGTCGAAAAGCTGAAAAAGGTATACGCGCAGGCAAAAGGGGAGCATATCGGGGAAAAATACGCTGAGGAAATTGATGCTCTGACCGAGGAATACAGAGAGAATATCAACGATAAAAGCCAATATGAAGAAAAAACAAACCCTTTTACAGGCGAAAAGTATTTTTTGACCCAAGAAGAGATAGACGAGAATAACGCTGTTTATAAGAGGTTATATGAAGAGAAAGTCTCTATAACAAAAGGACATAGTGCAACCGAGGCGGCGTTTATGTTAGAGACAATAAACGCCCTGTTGGAAAAGGATGACGCAATAGATTTTTTCTCATCCGTTTATCTGTACCTTTTTGCAAAGGTCGATGTAGGCGAATCCGTGTTTTGCTATGTATCGCCAAGCTTTGAAAAATTGTCGAAACATATCGATAATGGCAGTTTGGATTATGAATTGAACCCCGATATTTTAAAAGAAGCTCTGCTTTTCCGAATCAACGATTATCTCAGAAAATGGCGGAGTGAAAGTAATAATCATATTATTCAGATATCAACTTATTTCGGCGATAACGATGAGGATGATTTCAATGGCGACGATACAGAAACGTAAGGACAGCTACTATATCACCGTATCATGCGGCTACGACATAAACAATAAGCAGATACGCAAATCCATGACCTACAGACCCGAGCGGAACATGACCGCTAAGCAGGTCGAAAAAGAGGTCAGGCGGCAGGCGGTGCTGTTCGAGGAGAAGTGCCGCAAGGGGCTTGTGACCGACGGCAGAATAAAGCTCAAGGATTTTGCCGAGCAGTGGATGAGGCACAAAAAGAACGAGCTGCGCCCGCAGACATACGCCCGGTATGAAAGCATGCTGCCGCGCATTTTCGCCGCAATGGGGCATATGCGCCTTGACCGCATACAACCGCAGCACCTGCTGACATTCTACGAAAATCTGTCCGAGAGCGGCATAAGGCAGGACACAAAGTATAAATGCAAAATTGACCTCGAAGATTATATGAAAGAAAACAGCCTGAGCAATGCCGGTTTTGCCCGACGATGCGGACTGTCGGAAAGCTCGCTGCTGTCCATACGCAGAGGCAATAACTGCACAAGGGTGACGGCCGAAAAGCTGTGCGCCGGTCTGAATATGGCATTATCGGACGCCTTTTGTCCTGCCGGCTCGGACAGGCCGCTTTCGTCAAAGACGGTGCTGCATCATCACCGCCTGATTTCCTCAATCCTCGGCACGGCGGTAGAATGGGGTGTTATATTCTCAAATCCCTGCGACCGCACAAAGCCGCCGAGAGTGGAAAAGAAGGAGCCGAAGTATCTTGATGAAGTGCAGGCGGCGGCGCTGCTCGACCTGCTCGAGACCGAGCGCACCGATTACAGGACAATGATACGCCTGCTGCTGTTCACGGGTATGCGCCGAGGCGAGCTGCTCGGTCTGAAATGGTCGGACGTGGATTTTTCGAGCGGGACATTGAGGATATGCCGCTCGACGCAGTATCTGCCGGACAGGGGAGTATATGAGGACGAGACAAAGAACGCAACCTCGAACAGGGTCATAAAGCTGCCGCAGACGGCTATAAGCGATCTGCGCGAATATAAGGCGTGGCAGTTGGAGCAGAGGTTTAAGGTCGGCGACCGTTGGAGCGAGACGGGGTATATATTCACGACATATGAGGGAAAGCCGCAGCACCCGGACACAATATCGGGATGGTTTTCGGCGTTTGTAAAGGCTCACGGCGATAAGCTGCCGCCGATAACGGTGCATTCGCTCAGGCACACAAACGCAACCCTGCAGATAGCCGGCGGCGTTCCGCTCACAACTGTAGCAAAGCGGCTCGGTCACGCCGACACCGTAACGACGAGCAAGATATACGCCCACGCCATAAAGTCAGCCGACGAAGCGGCTGCGGAAACGCTTGAGAATCTGCTGAAGCCGAGCGCCAACAGGGCGGGATGAAAAATAAGGCTATGCACAACCCGAAACATGGGTGCGCATAGCCTTTTTGGTTTTGATATTTTGGAGCGATTTTCAGCGGTTTTCGAAGCCCATAAACATCAAATAAACATCAAAGAGGTAATTTCGCAGCTTTAGCGGCAAAAAGAAAAACGGCCTAAACCCAGAGTTTAAGCCGTTTTCAGCAAGTTGCGGGGGAGGGACTTGAACCCACGACCTCCGGGTTATGAGCCCGACGAGCTACCAACTGCTCTACCCCGCGGTATCAATTTGCCAACTGACTTTAATATTATATCACATTATATTATTTTGTCAAGAGCATTATTCTTGATTTATATCAATATTTTGCTTGACTGCACGGCGCACAATATATTATAATAGTAACATCGCAGGAATATGTATATTCCGATCTTTTGTGTTTAGTGAAGTAAGCCTGTCATTCATCCGGAATGAGAGGCTTATCGTATTAAATGGGCATATGTGATTATTGTTATTTTTTTTGAATAATGCAAATAAGTTTTGGCACAGCGCAGCAACGCCAATGGGTTTAGTGTTTGTGATGCGGCTGCGCTCGACCTGTGAACGAATTTATTTTTAGCCGTTTATGCAGCGGCGGAATGGAGATAAATATGGAGTACAAGTCCGACATCCAGATAGCGCAGGAAAATGTGATGGCTCCCATAACAGAAATTGCCGATAAAGCGGGCATAGACAGAAAATACATTGAGCTTTACGGCAACTACAAGGCAAAGATCGACTACAAAATGCTCGACGAAATGAAGGATAAGCCGGACGGAAAGCTCATTTTGGTTACCGCCATGACTCCTACCCCGGCAGGCGAGGGAAAAACCACCATATCGGTCGGACTTGCCGATTCCCTTTCGGCCGCCGGCAAAAATGTAATGCTCTGTCTGCGCGAGCCGTCGCTGGGTCCTGTTTTCGGTATAAAAGGAGGCGCGGCAGGCGGCGGATATGCTCAGGTGGTTCCCATGGAGGATATTAACCTTCACTTCACCGGCGATCTTCATGCCATCGGCGCCGCGAACAATCTCCTGGCAGCAATGCTTGACAACCACATCTTTCAGGGCAACTCTCTCGGCATAGATGTGCGCCGCGTTACATGGAAGCGCTGCGTCGATATGAACGACAGACAGCTTCGTTATATAGTTGACGGAACGGGCGGCAAATTCAACGGGGTGCCCCGCGAGGACGGCTTCGATATAACCGTCGCGTCGGAAATCATGGCTATACTCTGCCTTTCTTCCGATCTCACCGACCTCAAACGCAGGCTGAAGAGTATAGTCGTCGGCTACACCAGAGAGGACAAGCCGGTCACCGCAGGCGACCTTAACGCTCAGGGCGCAATGGCCGTGCTGCTCAAGGACGCGCTCAAGCCCAATCTCGTCCAGACGCTGGAAAAGACCCCTGCCATAGTCCACGGAGGACCGTTTGCAAACATAGCTCACGGCTGCAATTCGGTTATGGCGACAAAGACCGGCTTAAAGCTGGCGGACTACGTTGTTACCGAAGCCGGTTTCGGAGCCGACTTAGGTGCGGAAAAGTTTCTTGATATAAAATGCCGTATGGCGAAGCTCAGACCTAACGCCGTCGTGCTTGTCGCGACAATACGCGCGCTTAAACATCACGGCGGAGTCGAAAAAGCCGCGCTCGGCCAGGAAAACGTGGAAGCTCTCAAAAAGGGTCTGCCCAATCTTGTGCGTCATCTCGACAATATTACAAATGTTTATAAGCTGCCCTGTGTGGTCGCCATCAACCGTTTCCCGACCGATACCGAAAGCGAGATAGCGGCGGTCAGAGAGGCGTGCGCGCAATACGGCGCCGAGGTTGCTTTAGCCGAAATCTGGGCAAAGGGCTCAATGGGCGGCAGCGAGCTTGCCAAGGCGGTTCTGGACGCCTGTGAGCGTGACAATTCCGGATTTACAATGACATACACGGACGACATGCATCTTGCTGACAAGATAACGGCGGTCGCGCGGAATATTTACAGGGCAGACGGCGTTGATTTTGCTCCCGCGGCCGCGAAGGATATAGCAAGGCTTGAAAGCATGGGATTCGGTCATATGCCTGTCTGCATCGCAAAGACGCAGTATTCCTTCTCCGACGACGCCAAAAAAACGGGCGCTCCGGAGAATTTCAGGGTGACTGTACGCTCGGTCAAGGTTTCTGCCGGCGCAGGATTTGTCGTTGTGCTCACCGGTGACATAATGACCATGCCCGGTCTGCCCAAGACTCCCGCGGCGGAAAAAATAGACATAGACGAAAACGGAAGGATCACCGGATTGTTCTGACGCAGTCTCAGGCCTGCACCCGTATCAAACAATCCGATATAATGAAATATACCTCAAAAGCGAAAGGATAGACAAAATGTATCAGCTGTCCTGCAGGGATTTTTTACAAAAGCTCTCCTCGTCTGCTCCCGTTCCCGGAGGCGGAGGAGCCTCCGCGCTCTGCGGAGCCATCGGAACGGCCCTTTCCTCGATGGTGGCGTCGCTGACCGTCGGCAAGAAAAAATACGCCGACGTTCAGGAGGATGTGAAGGCCATAATCGTAAAAGCGGAAAAACTGCAAAATGAACTGTGCGACCTTATCAACGAGGACGCCAAGGCGTTTGAACCGCTTTCCAGGGCGTATTCGCTGCCCAAGGAGACCGAGGAGCAGATAGCCTACAAAAATGAGATCATGGAAAAGGCCCTCGTTTCGGCGTGCGAGGTTCCGTTTGCCATTATGGAAAAATGCTGGGAGGCCATCCTGCTGCTCGAGGAAACGGCACAGAAGGGCACAAGGATCGCTCTGTCCGACGCCGGCGCGGGCGTTTTAATGTGCGACGCCGCGCTGAAGGCGGCATCTCTCAACATTTATATAAACGCGCGCCTTATGAAAGACAGAGAACGCGCCGGTGGATTTACGGAAAAAACCGATACGCTCATTAAAAAAGCGGATAAAAAGTCGGCGGAGGTTTACGAATTCGTTCTGGCGCAGATCAAATAATAACTGCTTCAAACCCATACCAAACAGTTGAAAGCGAGGATATTCATGGCAGAAATACTGAAGGGCAGGCCGGTTTCCGATCACAAAAAGGGAGTAGTGCTTGCCGAGGTTGACAATATGCGGGGCTATGGCGTATATCCCAAGCTCGGGATAGTTCGCATCGGAGAAAACGAAAGCGACCTTTCATATGAACGCTCGGTTACCAAACAGTTTGAAAAGCTGGGCATAGATGTGAAGGTATTCAGCTTTGCGGCCGACATTTCACAGGAAGATTTTATCGAGGCGTTTGCCAAAATTAATAAAAGCAGCGAGATCCACGGCATACTGCTCTTCAGGCCGCTGCCAAAGCATATAGACATAGAAGCGGTCAAGGCGGTTTTTGATCCGCAAAAGGACGTTGACTGCATGCTTGACGAGAATCTTGCGAAAATATTTGTCGGGAAAAAGGATGGCTTCGCTCCCTGCACGGCCCAGGCTGTAATATCCACGCTGGATTTTTACGAGGTTGATCTGACCGGCAAAAAGGTATGCATAATCGGCAGAAGTCTTGTCGTCGGTAAACCGCTTGCCATGATGATGATGGGCAAAAATGCAACCGTCACCGTCTGCCATACAAAAACAAAGGATCTCGCGGCCGAATGCCGCGCCGCCGATGTGATAGTAGCTTCTGCGGGCAGGCCGAAAATGATCGACGACACCTTTGTAAGCGAAGGCGCGGTCGTTATCGACGTGGGTATCAACGTAGATGAAAACGGCTGCCTGTGCGGAGACGTCGATTTCGACAGGGTCAAGCAAAAGGCCTCCATGATAACTCCCGTTCCCGGCGGAATCGGCGCGGTTACCACCGCGCTGTTGGCGCAGCATGTCGTAAAGGCGGCGAAAAAACAAAATAAAATGTAGGGCTGAACATTTCCGGCCGGACGACAGGCGCGGCTTATTAAAGATGATGTCAAAGAAGCATTTTTTGGTTGACATGTCGGTGAAAAAATAGTATCATTATATCAGATAAATAATCGCTCCGAACGGTTTTTATGATATTTCCCCTGTTTTTCGGAACAATATCCTGCGGAGCAATCAAATAGATCGGAGGTCTGTGTGAAATGGATAAAAACGACACAAAGAAAATCATATTCGCGATTGTTGCCATCGTCGCGTTTGCGGCTTCCGTTGCCACAGCAACGTATTTTATCCTGACAAAAATCAAGAAACGCCGCGAAACAAGAGAGATTGAAAAATATCTTGACTGTGTGATCGAATAATCCTTCCAGTTTATTTAAGTTTTTTTGATTTTCCTCTTGCAAATTATAGCAAACGGTGCTATAATACCTATGTTAAGTATAGGAAAGAATGGAGAGTGGGTTGCGACCCGCTCTTTTGTTTTGATATTCTGCGTTTGTCCGCCTCATGCGGCATTCGTTTATTGAAAACCGATCGGAGGGAAATATGGCTCAGAAAAAACCGTCCGTTACCGCCGTCGTCTGGGACATTGCCGGACGCGTGGGCGAGCAGATGAACATCAAAATATGGGACGTCCGCTACCTCAAGGAGGGAAGCGACTGGCATCTTCATGTACTGATAGACAAGGACGGCGGAATCAGTATAGAGGAATGCGAAAAATTTTACCGCGCCTTTGATCCGCTGCTTGACGAGGCCGACCCTATCGACCACCCTTACCAGCTTGAGATCGAGTCTCCCGGTATTGAGCGCAGCCTTACGCGGCCGGAGCATTATGACGATTGCAAAGGCCGGACGGTGTGCGTTACGCTGATAAGGCCGGACGAAAGCGGTCAGAAGATCCACACAGGCGAGCTTCTGGGCCTGGAGGACGGAGAAATCGCAATTTCTGTCGGGGATGAGACAATACGGTTTGACAAAAAGTCGGTTTCTTCCGTTAAAACGGTGTTCGATGAAAGCGATTTTGACTGAAACCTGGCGATTAATCAAAGCGAATACGCATAATATATAAGGATTTAAGATAACTGATTATGGAGGATTTTTGATGAACAACGAATTTTTTGAGGCCGTTGAGATGCTGGAAAAGGAAAAGGGAGTCCCTGCTGATTACCTGTACGAAAAGATATCGGCGGCCGTTGTCATCGCTGTAAAAAGAGACTACAACGCAAAAGACAACATCATAGTTACAATAGATAAGGATAAGAGGATATTCTCCGTCGCTCTGCGCAAGACCGTTGTTGAGAATGAAGTGACCGATCCCACAACCGAGATCATCCTCTCGGAGGCAAAGAAATACAACAAAAAGGCGCTGGTCGGAGACACGGTTGACGTTACGCTTCAGACAAAGCAGTTCGGCAGAATCGCCGCCCAGACAGCAAAGCATGTCATCAGACAGGGCATAAGGGAAGCCGAGCGCGGACAGATGCTCCAGGAATTTACCTCTCATCAGCAGGAACTTGTAACGGCAACCGTCAACAGGATCGACCCGAGGACCGGAGCCGTATCGCTCGAGATCGGCAAGGCCGATGCCCTGCTTCTCAAGAATGAGCAGGTTCCGGGTGAAACCTTCTCGGAGGGCGAACACATAAAGGTATATATCGTTGAGGTGAGAGACGGCGACAAGGGTCCCAGAGCCATGATAAGCCGCACCCATCCCGGACTTGTTAAAAGACTGTTTGAGCTTGAGGTCCCCGAGATCTATGACGGCACAGTCGAAATCAAATCGGTCAGCCGCGAGGCCGGCAGCCGCACTAAGCTGGCCGTGCTCAGCCGCGATAAAAATGTCGACCCGGTAGGCGCATGCATAGGAAACCGCGGCGCGAGAGTCGGCAAGATCGTTGACGAGCTTGGCGGCGAAAAGATAGATATAGTCCGCTACAGTGAAAACCCCGTCGAGTTTATTTCCGAGGCTCTTTCGCCGGCGGATGTTCTTGACGTGAAAATATTAGACGAGCAGGCTCATTCCTGCAAAGTAACCGTTCCGGATAATCAGTTGTCCCTCGCCATCGGAAATAAAGGCCAGAACGCCAGACTTGCCGCAAAGCTGACAGGCTGGAAAATAGATATTCGTCCCGAAAGCGGTTTTTACGGTGAAGACGACGATGAGCCGGCCGCGGACGACGCGGCGATACTGGGTTAAGACTCACGGCCCGGAAACAAAAACGCTCTTGTTATTTACCTTTCACTCTTGATTTTAAGGAGATTATCTGATGACAAAACAACGTCGGGTCCCGTTAAGGAAATGCACCGGCTGCGGCGAAATGAAGAATAAAAAGGAGCTTGTGCGTGTTGTCCGCTCGCCCGAGGGCGAGGTTTCTCTCGATCTTACCGGGAAGAAAGCAGGACGCGGCGCTTACGTTTGTCACGACATAAAATGCCTAAGAGCGGCACGAAAAGCTAAACGCTTCGAAAGGGCGCTCGACTGTCCGATACCGGACGAAGTATTTGAAAAAATGGAGGAGGAATTAACGCTTGACGGATAAGCTGCTCTCCATTATAGGTCTTGCAAGACGGGCAGGAAAGATTTCACTGGGATGTGATCCGGCGCTGCTTGCTATTGCAAAGCACAAGACCAAACTTATAGTAACGGCGCAGGACATTTCCAAAAATACGCTCAGCCGCATTACGGCGGCGGCAGGAGAAAAAAACGTCAGCATGCTCGCGCTCGGATATACAAAGGAGCAGATAAGCTCTGCGCTCGGAAAGCTGACGGCGGTCTTTTCGGTAAACGACGAAGGATTTGCAAAGCAGATCCAAAAGCTTGCTTCCGACGACCGACAGCTTTAAAAAGACCAATCCTCAAATACTTGCAGTTTTAACAATTTATGCGCCTTCAGACCGCGGAGTTTCTGATATCGCGGCTCTTATGCGAAGCGAAAGGATGATTTGTTTGTTCATAAAATATAGAGTAAACGAGGTTGCCAAGGATTTTGGCGAAACCAGCAAAAAAATACTTAAAATAGTCAATGATAATTTCCCGGGCACTCCCAAAAAGACGATGACAGCGCTGGAGGAAAACGAGCTGAACGTTGTTTTCGATCTTCTCACCAAGGAGCATGAGGTCCAGAGCTTTGATGAATATTTTGCTTCCCGCACAGAGAAGGAGAAAAAGCCTCAGGCTCAAAAGGACAAAGAAAGCATGAATGCCGCGCAGTCCAAGGCGGACAGGATCAAGGCCGCCAGGGAAGCCGCCGGAAAACTCAAGGGTGAAGCGGCAAAACCGGATGAGAAAAAGGACGAGACCAAGCCGGCGGACAAAAAACCACAGGAAACTGCGGCCCAGCAGAAGCCGGCCTATCCTCCCAAAACGGCTCCTGTCCGTACCGCAGCTCCTGCAGCAAGGCAGCAGAGCGCGCCGGCGAGGACTCAGCAGAATAACCCTGCCGCGCAGGGAAATAATCAGAACAGAGGCGACAGGAACGCTCAGCAGGGCAGACCGCAGAGGACAGGCGATCGACCGCAGGGCGGCTTCCAGAGAACCGACAAGCCGCAGCCGCAGCCTCAGCCGCAGCAGCGGCCGCCGAAGCAGAAATCTGCCGCAAAGCAGCCTCTTAACAGAAAGCCTCTTGAGGGCGTTGTGGATGAAAACGGCTTCAGACAGGTCGTGCGCCGCACAGTCGATACGCGTTCGGCTACAGTCGATCTGGAAAAATACAACGAAAAGTTTGAACAGCTGGCCCCCGAAAGAAGCCGCAGGGACAGCATGGTGACAAAGCAGAAGCTGACCCAGCGTTCTCAGCAATACAGAGGAAAGCCCAAAAATTCCCGCAAGGAGACCGAAGCAGAACGCATCAAGAGAATCGAAAGAGAACGCAAGGCAAAGACCCTGGTCATAACGGTTCCCGATGAAATAACGGTTGGCGACCTGGCGGTCAAGCTCAAGGCCACGGCTGCGCAGGTCATCACAAAGCTGATGGGCCTGGGCATGATGGCTACCGTGAATGAGGTCATTGATTTTGACACAGCTTCCCTTGTCGCGGACGAATTCCACGCAAAGGCAGAGCGTGAGGTTGTTGTTACAATCGAAGAAAGAATCATCGACGACAGCGTCGATACCGATGAGAACCTCCAGCCGAGAAGCCCCATCGTTGTTGTCATGGGTCATGTTGACCACGGAAAAACATCGCTGCTTGACGCTATAAGACATTCTCATGTTACCGCGACGGAGGCCGGCGGAATCACGCAGCATATAGGCGCTTACAGAGTGCCGGTTGGAGATAAGGAAATCACTTTCCTCGACACGCCGGGACACGCCGCTTTCACGTCCATGAGAGCCAGAGGTGCGCAGGTCACGGATATAGCGATACTCGTTGTTGCTGCGGACGACGGCATCATGCCGCAGACGGTAGAGGCGATTAATCACGCAAAGGCCGCGAATGTTTCTATAATCGTAGCCATCAACAAGATGGATAAAGAGGGCGCGAACCCCGACAGGATAATGCAGCAGCTCACCGAATATGAGCTTGTACCCGAGGCATGGGGCGGCGATGTTATCTGCGTTCCCGTTTCGGCGGTAACAAAGCGGGGTATCGACGAGCTTCTTGAAATGGTCATCCTGACTGCCGATATGAAGGAACTCAAGGCAAATCCCGACAGAGCCGCAAAGGGCACTGTTATCGAAGCGCGTCTGGACAAGGGCAGAGGCCCCGTCGCAACCATCCTTGTACAGAACGGCACGCTGCATTCGGGAGACGTTGTTGTCGCCGGAACGGCGGTCGGCAGAGTCCGCGCCATGACAAACGACAGAGGCGAAAAATGCGACAGCGCAGGACCCTCCATGCCGGTCGAAATAACCGGTCTGGGCGAAGTGCCGTCGGCAGGCGACACCTTTGACGCCGTATCCGACGAGCGTCTTGCCAGAGAGCTTGTCGAGCAGCGTCGTCAGGCTCAGAAGGAGGAGCAGTTCAAGTCCTTCCAGAAGGTCACGCTCGACAATCTGTTTGAGTCGATGCAGCAGGGCGAAATGAAGGAACTCAACATCATCGTCAAGGCGGATGTTCAGGGCAGCGTCGAGGCAGTCCGTCAGTCGCTTGAGAAGCTGTCCAACGACGAGGTCGTCGTAAAGGTCATTCACGGCGGCGTCGGCGCTGTGAGCGAGTCGGACGTTATGCTGGCAAACGCATCCAATGCGATCATAGTCGGCTTCAATGTCCGTCCGCAGCCGACAGCTCAGGAAATGGCGGAGCGCGAAAACGTGGAAATAAGACTTTACCGCATAATTTACGACTGCCTGGAGGAAATCGAAGCCGCCATGAAGGGTATGCTCGCTCCCAAGTTCCACGAGGTGCAGATTGGCCGCGTAGAGGTAAGAAATACTTTCAAGATATCCAGCGTGGGCACAATAGCGGGCTGCTATGTGCTTGACGGAAAGGTAACAAGAAACGCGCAGCTCAGAGTAGTCCGCGACGGAATAGTTATCGCCGAGGACAAGATAGATTCGCTCAGACGCTTCAAGGACGACGTGAAAGAGGTCGCCCAGGGCTTTGAATGCGGTATCGGCCTTGAAAAGTACAACGACGTCAAGGAAGGCGACATCTACGAGCTGTTCGTGATGGAAGAGATAAAGGATTGATTCAGAGTTAAGGCCATCATTTGCGGTCGCGCCCGGCGGGCGGTGAAGCGAGCATAGGATGGCACAGCGGTCAAAACCGGCGTGCCTTTTCAGGCGCGTTAAGCCGATTTTGGACCCTGCAAAGCGAGGCGGCTTTGCTGCCGGGTTCAGAGAGGCTTCTCCTTGAGGAGAAGGCTCCGCTCTTAACTCTTATAAATAGCAAGGAGAACAGATTTGCCTAATTTTAAAATAGACAGAACCACGGAGGATATCAGACGCGAGCTGTCCGATATCTTCCGGACACTGAAGGACCCGCGCGTTTCGTCGGAGCTTTTGAGCATAGTGCGTATCGAGCTGACGAACGATATGTCTTACTGCAAGGTGTATGTCAGCGCCATTGAGGGCATGGACAGGTCAAAGGAAGCTGTCAGAGGCCTCAAATCGGCATCGGGATACATCCGCCGTGAGCTGGCGCTGAGACTCCATCTGCGTCATACTCCCGAGCTGCGCTTTATCGCTGACGATTCCATAGCGCACGGTTCCCAAATCAATAAATTGCTGTCTGAGCTTGTCAGGAGTGATGAAGATGAACAGAATAACAGCTGAGGAGGCCGCGAAAATCCTTCTCGGGCAGGATGACATTCTCGTTCTGACCCACCGCTCTCCCGACGGAGACACCCTCGGTTCGGCTTACGCCGTCTGCCATGCACTGCGCAGAATGGGGAAAAGGATCAATGTTGCCTGTGCCGACGAGATAGCCGAAAAATATTCCTATCTCGCTGCGGGGATGCAGGATATGGACTTTGAGCCGAGATTCATTCTTGCGGTCGATGTGGCCGATGAAAAGCTGCTGGGCAACCTGAGAAAGATTTACGGCGGCAGTATCGACATGTGCATAGACCATCACGGATCCAACACAGGATATGCCGACAAGCTGCTGCTCAAAGAGGTCGCCGCCTGCGCCGAAATAATATACGAGCTGCTTTTATTAATGAAAGCGCCCATCGACGTTAAAATCGCCGAGTGCATCTACACCGGCATTTCAACCGATACCGGCTGCTTCAGATATTCCAACACAACGGCGCAGTCTCACTATATCGCCGCAAAGCTGATGGAGACCGGATTCAACTATTTCATCATAAACCGGCTCATGTTCGAGATCAAATCGAAGGAATTTCTGCAGCTTGAGCAAAAGGCCATTGCCGGAATGGAATACTATCTCGACGGCAGGGTTGCGGTAATTACACTGACAAAAGAAATGATGGACTCCGTTGATCCGAGCAGTCTTGAATACATAGCTCCGCTGCCGAGACAGGTAGAGGGAGTGCGCTGCGGCTTTACCCTGAAGCAGGTCGAAGAAAATCATTTTCGAATTTCGGTCAGAACCGGACACGAGCTTGACGCCTCGAAAATCTGCGCCGGTTTCGGAGGCGGCGGACACAAGCGCGCCGCCGGATGTTCCTTTACCGGAACAAAGGATGAGCTTATAGGCAGACTCATAAAAGCAGTAGAAAAGGAAATGCAGCAGCCGATCGGATGATATGCCCGGGTTTCTGCCGGTTTGCCGCTCGGATGCGGAAACAATAAAACCGGGTCATGGCTTGATGCACGGGCAAAGCGCCCTTGCAAAAGACCGTTCAATCGACATGATCCGATCGGAAAAAACAACCTTGAGCGTCCATCGACCATGACGGACGCTTTTTAAACATTTATGGTATGAACGGAATATTATTGATCAACAAGCCGCAGGAGTTTACCTCCTTTGATGTAGTCGCGGTATGCAGACGGCTTTGCTGCACAAAAAAAATAGGTCACACAGGGACCCTCGATCCGATGGCAACCGGCGTGCTTGTGCTGCTCACGGGGAGCAGCACCAAGGCGCTGAGCCATATCCCGGACAAAAGCAAGAGCTATACGGCGGAATTTGCCGTCGGGATAGAAACCGACACCGGCGATATCTGGGGCGAGGTCACATCACGCCGGGACGCTCATGTGACCGGAAATGAAGTATCGGCGGTGCTGCCGCGCTTTCGCGGAGATATTTTGCAGACTCCGCCGATGTTTTCGGCGGTCAGGATAAACGGCAAGCGTCTTTATCAGCTTGCCAGAGAGGGAAAAACTGTCGAACGGCAAAAGCGCGCGGTTCATATCGACCGGCTGGAGCTGGCCGGAAGCGATGAAGCGGCAGGCAGATTCATACTTAAAATTGAATGCTCCGCGGGGACATATATCCGCTCCGTCATTACCGATATAGGCGAGGCGCTCGGCTGCGGAGCGACCATGACGGCTCTTTGCAGAACGGCAGCCTGCGGTTTCGGTATAGCCGACGCACTGACGCTGGATGAGGCAAAAGCTTTGAGCGAAAAAGGTGAGCTGGAGCAGAGGCTGATACCTGTCGACAGGGCGTTTGCGGAATATGGCGAGCTTGTCCTTGACGGAAAAGACAGCTTCAGATTCCTGAACGGCGCAGCGATAGAGGATAAAGGACAAAGAACCGAGCCCGTGCGCGTATACGATGGAAAGGGTCTTTTCCTGGGGCTGGCAAAGCCCGACGGGGCAGGCTTCCTGCGTCATATGTATCTTGATATAAGAGGGAATTAGATCCTGCAATCCGGTTTTAACATAAGGAAAAATGCGATGGAAAATGCAAACAATAAAACCGCGGTCGCCCTGGGCAGCTTTGACGGGCTGCACCTCGGACATGCCGCGGTAATCAAAAGATGCGTCGGCAGCGGTTTTGAGGCGCTCATTTACTGCGTGGAGAAGCCGTCGTCAAACGGTAAGCTAATGTCCGGCAGTTATAAGTGCAAAAGGCTGTTCGACATGGGCACGAAAAGAGTCATTCTTCAGCCGCTTGGCGAAATAAAGGAAATGCCGCCGCGGGAATTTGTCACACAGATACTTGTAAAGCGGCTCAACGCAGGCTTTGTATGCTGCGGTTATAATTTTCACTTTGGCAAAAACGGCGCGGGCGACAGCGAAATGCTGTCCGAACTTTGCGAAGAAAGCTCGGTAGTCTGCGAAATATGTCCGCCGGTATGCGTAAACGGCGAGCCGGTCAGCTCATCGGCAATACGCAAAAAAATAGAGTCCGGCGACGTTAAGGGCGCCAACGCGCTGCTGGGATACGACTATACGATTGATTTCGAGGTAGTCAGCGGCAGACGTCTGGGCAGGATTCTCGGAACACCGACAATAAATCAGCTTTTGCCGGAGGATTTTGTAAAGCCCAGATACGGAGTATATGCGTCATATGTCCTGATAGACGGGAAAAGACTGCCCGGCGTTACCAATATAGGAATCAAACCGACTCTTGGCGGCACCGACGCTCCGGTCTGCGAAACGTGGATAATGGATTACGACGGCGACCTTTACGGACGGAATATCGAAACGTCGCTGCTGCATTTTGTGCGCCCCGAGATGAAGTTTGCCGGTCTTAATGAGCTGAAGGAGCAAATTCTGGCGGACGGGAAGAAAAGCAGAGAAATATTTGAAAAAAGCGTATTACGGATACCGGAGAGCGAATAATGCCGGCTGAGGCGCCGCCGGGCGGCTCAACAGCTTTACTCTCCGACAACGGAGGTTGCAATGCATAACATCATTCTATCGCTGCTTTCCGATTCATCGCCTGCGACCGGAGCCGCCGTGGCGGAACGGATAGAGGAGACGCTGAACAGCATCGACTCGGTCGACAAGGCGGTCGATCTCGCGGGAAACTGGTTCAGCAACGAGGTTATACCCTTTTTGCCCAGGCTGCTTACTGCGATAATCGTGCTGGCAGTCGGCTGGATACTGTCAAACTATCTTGTTAAGCTGATAATCAAAATAGTCGGACGCGGAAAGCCGGACAAAACTGTAAGCTCCTTTCTCAGAACATTTTTGGGCATACTTTTTAAAACCTTTGTCGCAGTTACCTGCATGGCTATACTCGGCATCAACGTCACCGCCATAATTACCGCGCTGGGCGCTGCGGGCGTAGCCGTAGCGCTGGCCCTGCAGAGCAACCTCTCGAACGTGGCGTCGGGGCTTATCATTCTTGTGACAAAGCCATTCAAGGTCGGCGACTATGTGGAGATAAACGGCGCAATGGGAACGGTAGAGGAGATCCGGGTACTGACGACGCGGATGCACACCTACGACAACAAGGCGATAACCGTACCGAATTCGTCGATAACATCCAACACGCTGACCAATTATACAAGCGAAGACCTGCGCCGCGTCGATCTGAAAGTATCCATCAGCTATAAATCCGATTATGAAAAAGCGCGGCAGATCATACACGAAATAGTTGAGAACGACAGCGTAGCTCTGACCGAGCCGGCCCCGATAATCCGCATGAGCGGACACGCCGACAGCGCGATCATAATCAATGTGTTTGTATGGTGCGAAAGCGCGGATTACTGGGAGCTTTATTACAGGCTGCTTGAAAAGATAAAGAAACATTTTGACGAGAACGGCATAAGCATACCGTTCAATCAGCTCGATGTACACGTCAAAAATGACGAATAGAAAATAAGGAATAATGGGATCTGTCCCGAAATATATTTAAGCCTCCTGTACGGCGTGAAACAAAAGCGCCGTAGAGGAGGCTTTTACTGATCTCATGCTGATTTTTCAATGCGTTATTCTATCTCCCACACTATTGTAACAGTGTCGGAGGCCTCTATGTCATCCGGTTCTATATCCATGTCAAGGCATTCGCGCTTTGCCATCCCGGCGAAGACAGGTCCTTCTTCCGCCCTGACGCTTCTGCTCATAGGACGAACCTCAAGATCCGGCTCGCCCAACGAGTATATTATGCTCTGTATGTCACCCAATCTGACGTTTGCCGCCACGGTCAGCGCGGCCGCCTTATCCTTCGCGTCGGCAACGGCCTTTCCGAGAAGCTCGTTTTTTGCAGCTTCCCTGTCTTTTACGGTAAAGCTAATTCTGAACTCCGGCTTCGCGGGGCATTTTGCCAGCGCGTAAAGTATTCTGCCCAGGCGATCATTATCCGAATCAAATTCAACCTTGAGGGTATGGCGGAACCTGTAGCCTGCAAAGCGCTGCCTGTAAATTCCGTTTTCTTCGTATCCCTCATACTCAGCGTCTATATCGAAGCTCACGGTCTTCAGATCGGTTTTACCGAAACCGAAGTCGGATAAGAGTTTTCTCAGACCTTCGGTATCCTCCGATGAATGCCGCAGCGTATCCGAATACTCCGGAAATATGCCCTCCAAAAGCATGGTGATCCTCATCATGTCGGGCTTTATTTTTATCTGTCCTTTGCCGGTCACACGAATGACCCTTGTATTGTTCATGGTTTGCTCCTTTCATTTTTGACCGTGTCAGCGATTCGTCGAAAGATCCGGATGTGTCTTTTTCGTGCTGTCCGCAATTAACGCAGGATTGCACGGACCGTACCGCCGCAATAAAACGAACATGCGCGAAGAAATCACAGCCCGACCCGAAAACGCCTGCCGAAAGGTTTTTTCTGCCGAACGACCCGCCGCAGGCATCAATATCAGTATTTTACGTAAAAACCGCGTTCTTCCGGGTCGACCTCCAGTTTTTTGACCTCCATTCGCTCAATGCGGATATACGATCCTCGCTCTATGGCGGCGATCACATTGTCTATCTGTTCCTCTGTGCCCTGGATCTCCATTGTCACCGAGTCGTCGTATTCGTTGCGGACCCAGCCGGTCGCGCCGTACATGTCGGCAGCCTTGCTCGCCCGGTAACGAAAGCCGACCGCCTGCACCCATCCGTAAAATCTGATGCGCCGGCGTATTTTGCTGATTTCCGTCGGCATTTCCTTCACCCTCCTTGAAAAAACCGCTCATTCCCTCATTGCGTTGATACCTGCCGGCAACCATTGAAATGATTTCACCGCAGCTTAAAACGCACGCCGCGGCGCTGCGAAAAGATCCGTTGCAGAGGCCGGCCGCCTTACGAACCGTTTAGCGAAAGCCCGGCCTGCTCTTCGGCGGCGTTTTTTAATATTCTGCTGCTATTATATCATATTTCGCGTCATCTTGATACGACATCCTGAATATGTTTCCGGCGCAATTTTAAAAACGGGCGGATCAGCGGATGCGCCGTTCGGGAGATAAGCAACGATTTCAGACAAAACCATAACGGAAGACATAAAAAATGCTTTTTTGGAGCGGCTGCCCCGGATTTTATGAAAAGTCGGAGACTTTTCGGTAAAAAAATAAAGCAGCAAACAGTATGCTTTCCGTTTTGCTGCTTTAGGCCGGTATCCGGATCTGTAAGCCGGGTTCTGTCGCGGACAATCATCTATCTTGGCTGCCGGTTGCCCGAACAGCTCGTTGCCGCAGCAGGAAATGCGCCGGGTCAAGCGACTTATTCCATTTGCTGCGTTGCTCCGGATAGGGTTTACAGGGACCACCGGTTTCCCGGCGGTCCGGTGAGCTCTTACCTCGCCTTTCCACCCTTACCCCGGCCGACCGTCTTTCACAAAGGCGGTCGGACAAGGCGGTATATCTCTGTTGCACTTTCCCTGAGGTTGCCCTCGGCGGCCGTTAGCCGTTATCCTGACCCTGCGGAGCCCGGACTTTCCTCGGAGAGTTTCCGCGATTGTCCAATCCGGGTACCGAATCTATATTATACATTGTTTTGCGGCGTTAGTCAATCGGGTCTTACTCAATCCGGCCCGGCGTTTATTCTGCTATCGGGCTGACAGGAGCTTCTGTCCGCGAGCTCGAACTTTTTGCGCAGACGGCCAAGAGCCTTCTTTTCTATGCGGGAAACGTATGAGCGCGAGATCCCCAGCCTTTTTGCCACTTCCTTCTGGGTGAAGGTGCGGCTGACGCCTATTCCGTATCTCAGAACAATAATAGTGCGTTCTCTTTTCTCCAACGTATCAAGCATTTTATAAAGCTGCTTTGACCTTATCTTCAGATAAACATCATCAAGGACGGTGTCATCCACCGCAATAATATCCATAAGCGTCAGGTCGTTTCCGTCCTTGTCGGTATCTATCGGCTGGTTGATAGATATATCCTGCGCCGTTTTTTTGAGCGAGCGAAAGTGCATGAGAATTTCATTATCAATACATCGCGCCGCATATGTGGCGAGTCTTATATTTTTTTCCGGATCAAAAGAAGATATTCCCTTTATCAGCCCGATGGTGCCTATTGAAATAAGATCGTCCTGAGACACATTGGCAGCATAGTATTTTTTGACGATATGCGCTACAAGACGCAGGTTATGTTCAATAAGCCTTGCTCTTGCGTTTTCATCGCCATCCTTCATTTTTATCAGGCACTCCTTTTCCTCCGCCGCAGAAAGCGGCTTTGGAAAAGAGCCGGAATTCAAAACGTGCAGCACAAAATAGAACACGTTTGACAGTACGGAAAGCATCTCTATCACGGCCAAATACTCCTTTTACCTATGTACTTCAGCAGAAACCAACATAACATTGTATTTTTCGGCAAAAGATATTATTCCCGTACGAAACCGGCTGTATCATCAAAACAGACGGCACCGCTTTGATGATCCGGCATGGCAGACCGGAAAACAATGCAATAAAAATCAAAAAAATAATAGTTGCATAAAATCAAATATAATATATAATTGTAAATAGGATAATAATATTTGGCTATTATAAATACAGCCTTACATAAGGCTGAAGCCGGCCTCTGAATATCTGCCGCGATCATTCGGTTTCCAGAGGCATCTGAAGGAGGACATCAAATGAAAAAGAAAATATTTTCGGCCGTGCTGGCAATGCTTTTGCTGATGTCGGCCTCTGTGTTTGCCGCGGCGCCTGCCGCATACGCCGCAAACGAACCGCTCAAAAACGTCACGATTTCATCCTCCGGAATTTTGAGCTGGAATGCATTTAACGGAGCGGCAGTGTATTATATGGGCATAGGAGTCGCAGGCATGTATTTGAAGGACACCTCAATCGACCTGTTTACCTTGTGCGACTCGGAGGAGTTTAAAAGCGGTACATATACGGTCACCCTTTATGCGCTCAACGGCTATAAATGGGAAGGCGGCAGTCAGATTTCCGAAACGTGGACGGGAAAATACGTCTTCAAGGAGCCGCAGTCACGTCTTGCGACGCCCTCCGGGGTAAAATGGAACGGCGATGTTGCCAACTGGAATGCGGTTTCCGGCGCGAAAACCTATGAGCTGAGGCTTTACGTTGATTCCTATCCTCCCATTCTGATCGATCCGATCTTTTCACCGAACCTGTATCTCGGCGACTACTATTCGGAGGGAACTCACAGCTACAGATTCGGCGTAGTCGCGAAGGCCCAGAACAAAACAGCCAGCAGAGAAGGCAAAAGCCCGACGGTCACACGCACGCTGGAGCTTCAGGAGCTGAGCAACGTAAGATTGAGCAACGGAGTTTTGAGCTGGGATGAATACTACGGCGCCAGAACATATTATTACAGGGTAGGCAGCATGAGCGGCTTTACCGATAATACTTCCGTCAGCCTGCGCAACTTTTGCTCGGGCAACGGATATAAAAGCGGCACATATGAAGTCATCCTTTACGCGATGGACAACTACGCCAATGCAGGCGGCAGACAGATTTCCGCGACATGGCGCGGCAGCTATGCCTACAGCTCTTCTTCCTCCTACAAGCCCGGCGATTTGGATAAGGACGGCAAGATCACAACAGCCGACGCGCTTATAGCTCTCAAAATGGCAGTAGGCATAATCAAGCCGACGAACGAGCAGAAAACCATTGCCGACGTAGACAAGGACGGCAAGATCACCACAGCCGACGCGCTGCTTATACTCAAATATGCTGTCGG
This sequence comes from Clostridia bacterium, assembly GCA_017543285.1. GTDB lineage: Bacteria > Bacillota > Clostridia > Oscillospirales > Acutalibacteraceae > RGIG7067. The sequence continues at coordinate 111,459 of JAFYGK010000032.1, forward strand.
CATAATCAAAAGCTTCTGATGAAAAAGATTCGACAAAATGAAAAACATAATCAAGGAGGGTTAACAATGAAACGCACATGTAAAAGACTCATAAGCATGCTGCTGGCTTTCGTCATGCTGTTCGCCATGTTCGGCATGGCGCAGACGGTCTATGCGCTGGACCACATTCAGAATGTCAGTTCTCTCGGCGGCGTGCTGAAATGGAGCGCTTTTCCCGGAGCCAAGTGTTATTATTTCAGCTTCGGCACGGGCGGAGGCTATGCCACCAGTCCCTTTGATATGAAGGCATTTTTTGCCAAAATAGGAAAGGATAGCGGCACATACAACATTTCTCTTTACGCATTGGACGGTTATTTGGACGAAGGAGGCAAGCAAATATCGGAAAAATGGACGTCAAAATATACTTATACTTCCACGCAGACAAAGCTCGCCACGCCGACCAACCTCAAATGGTCAGGCAACGTTGCCTCATGGAGCGCCGTGCCCTATGCGCAGAAATATGAGCTGGCGCTTTACCGCGACGGTAACCGGACAAGAATAATCGGAGGTTTAACTTCGACAAGTATCGATCTTTCCAATTATTATGCCGAAGGCACTCACACCTACAAATTTTCAATCGCCGCTAAAGCGGAAGGTTATATCACCAGCCAGGAAGCCGTCAGCCCATCCGTCACGCGCACGGGCGATCTGCCTGCACTGCAAAACGTCAGCTTTATCGGCGGCGTGCTGAAATGGAGCGCTTTTTCCGGAGCCAAGTGCTATTTTTTCAGCTACGGCTCGGGCGGAGCCTACGTCACCAGCCCCTTCGATGTAAAGGCATATTTTGATTCAAGAAACAAGGAAAGCGGCACATACGATATTTCCCTTTACGCGCTGGACGGTTATGCGGACGCAGGAGGCAAGCAAATCTCGAAAAAATGGACGTTTAAATATACCTATACTTCCGCGCAGAAAAAGCTCGCCACGCCGACAAATCTTAAATGGACCGGCAATGTTGCTTCGTGGAGCGCTGTGCCCAACGCGAAAAAATACGAGCTGACGCTTTACCGCGACACTGCTTATTCAAAAACCGTCAAAGACATTACCTCGACCAGTGTCGATCTGTCCGGTCAGCTTTCCGACGGCACCTACAGCTACAAATTCAGCATTGTCGCAAAGGCCGACGGCTATACAGACAGCGATATGGCCTACAGCCCGTCAGTCACCCGCACGACCAATCGGCCGGCGCTTCAGAATGTCAAATTCTCAAACGGCGTTCTTAGCTGGGATCCCTTCTCCGGGGCCAAGTATTATTATTTCAGCTATGTTCAGGGCGGAGGCTATGTCACCAGTCCGCTTGATGTAAAGGAGTTTTTTAAAAAAATCGGCAAGGAAAGCGGCACATATAACCTTTCCCTTTACGCGCTGGACGGTTATGCGGATGAAGGAGGAAAACAGATTTCCGCGACATGGACGACAACGTATAATTATTCCACTCTGCCCTCGCTAAAAAACGTAAAGCTATCCTCAAGCGGCGTTCTGAGCTGGGACTCATTTCCCGGAGCGGGACAGTATTATTACTCCTTCGGCAACCACAGCGGCTATGAAGAAAGCACCTCCATCAATCTGAAGGAATACTTCAGGGAAAACGGTTTTTCCGAAGGAACGTATAATATTAAAATATATGCCATGGACAACTACGGCTGGGCAGGCGGAAAGCAGATATCGGACTCATGGAGCGCAACCTATTATTACAGCACGGCGGCGCCAAAGCCCCTGAGCAACGTAAGGATCATCAACGGTGTTCTGAGCTGGGACAGCTTTGCCGGAGCAGGATTATATTTTTACACCATCGGACCGGCAGGAGGCTATGTGGACGGCACATCGCTCGACCTGAACGCTTACTGTTCCGAATCGGGATTTGAAAAAGGCACCTACAATGTCGGTCTTTACGCCATGGACAAATACGGCTGGGAAGGCGGCGAACAGATTTCCGCCGCATGGACGGGCTCTTTTACCTTCAGCGGTCAGTCCTCAACCTTTAACCATGGCGACGTGGATAAAAACGGCGCCGTGAACACAGCCGACGCGCTCATGGCGCTCAAAATGGCGGTAGGGATCATCAAGCCGACGAACGAGCAGAAGAATATCGCCGACGTAGACAAAGACGGCAAGATCACCACAGCCGACGCGCTGGCAATACTCAAATATGCCGTCGGCATAATCAAGAGCTTCTGATAAAACATCCGATAGAAAAACACGGAATCAGGGAGGAATTACGGTGAAGCGCGCATACAAAAGATTTCTCAGCCTGCTGCTGGCCTTCGTCATGCTGTTCGGACTGTTCGGCATGGCGCAGACGGTATATGCTATGGGAAGCCTTCAGAACGTCAAAATCTCATCATCCGGCATTTTGACATGGAATGCTTTTCCGGGCGCCAAGGTCTATAATTACAATCTCGGGGGCTCCTACGGCGGATACACCTCCGGCACCTCGTTAGACCTGAAGGCGATATGCCAAAGCCACGATTACGCCGGCGGCTCATACAAAGTCACCATTTGCGCAATGGACGATTACCCATATTACGGAGGAAAGCAGATCTCGGAAAAATGGACGGGTACTTATAACTATACTTCAACAATAAAGCAGCTCGCCTCTCCGACCAATCTGAATTGGATCGGCAGCATAGCCACTTGGTATCCCGTGACAAATGCCGTAAGCTATGACGTATGGCTGCACCGCGACGGTTATTCGTCCGTGCAGACAGGAACCGTCTCGTCAACCAGCGTCGATCTGAAAAAATACCTGACCGAGGGCACCTATAATTACTATTTCAGCGTTGTTGCAAAGGCCTCCGCATCTTCCGGATATAAAGACAGCATAAGGGTCTACAGTCGCACGGTCACCTTCACGATAGAGTTTCCTGAGCTAAAAAATGTGAAAATATCTTCGGACGGCATGATGACCTGGGATGCTTTCTCCGGAGCCAAATCCTACTATTACTCGGTGTCAAACTACGGCAGACAGAGCACAACCAACTCGGCCGACCTGAAAGCATTCTGCAAGATGTGCGGATTAAAGAGCGGCACATATTCGGTTAATCTTTACGCGCTGGATAGTTATTCAATGGCCGACGCCAAACGGATCTCCGAGATATGGAAGGGATCGTTTTATTATGACGCTTCCGCTTCCTCCTACAAGCTGGGCGACGTGGATAAAAACGGCACCGTGAACACAGCCGACGCGCTCATGGCGCTCAAAATGGCGGTTGGCATAATCAAGCCGACGAACGAGCAGAAGAATATCGCCGACGTAGACAAGGACGGCAAGATCACAACGGCCGACGCGCTGGCAATACTCAAATATGCCGTCGGCATAATCAAGAGCTTCTGATAAAAACATCCGATAGAAAAACACGGAATCAGGGAGGAATTACGGTGAAGCGCGCATGCAAAAGATTTCTCAGCCTACTGCTGGCCTTCGTCATGCTGTTCGGACTGTTCGGCATGGCGCAGACGGTATATGCTATGGGAAGCCTTCAGAACGTCAAAATCTCATCATCCGGCATTTTGACATGGGACCCCTTCCCAGGGGCAAAAGTATATGTTTTCAGCTGCAATGGCGCGGGCAGCACCATTGCCGCCAGCCCGTTTGATGTAAATGATTATCTTGCCAAGGACGGTAAGGAAAGCGGTAAGTATACCATTGCTCTTTATGCAGTGGACAATCATATTTATGCCGGCGGCAAACCGATCTCCGAGATATGGGCGACAACATATAACTATAACCCATCTTACTCCTACAAGCTGGGCGACGTGGATAAAAACGGCGCCGTGAACACAGCCGACGCTCTCATGGCGCTCAAAATGGCGGTTGGCATAATCAAGCCGACGAACGAGCAGAAGAATATCACCGACGTAGACAAGGACGGCAAGATCACAACGGCCGACGCGCTGAAGATACTAAAATACGCCGTCGGCATAATCAAAGGCTTCTGATTTCGGCTGCCTTTATGCGGACAACGGAAGGAAAACGCTCCTTTATCAGCAGACGATTCATGAACTCCCTGTCGTGAAAACGGCAGGGAGTGTTTTTGCGTCAATTACCAAAGATATGCCGATAATTTTAATTGCATTCGACAAAAAACTGTGTTATTATTTAGATTAGGAACACACCGAGCTCATTATTTCCGTTTGGAGGTATTTTTATGAATAACAGACCAAGAGGACGCCAGAAGCATGTTACCGGCTCCGGTAATGACATAAATATTCACGGCAGCGGACTCAATACAGGCCCGGTAGGAAGACCGGACGGGTATTCCGGCAGAAATGACGGCTCTCAGCAGTACTCCGGCTCCTCCAGAGGACGCGGCATCGGGCTTATCGCCGTAATCGCAATAGTAGCTTTGCTGCTGTTCGGAGGCGGGGGATTAAGCCTCGGCGGACTTTTCGGCGGCGATCCGGGCGGATCGGTCTCAACAACCCAGACTCCCGTTCCGCAGACGCCCTCGACTCAGACCATAGGCAACACAAGCGGCAGTTCGGGTTCTCTGCTGTCCACTCTTCTCGGCGGTTCGGGCGACTATTCCGGCGGCTTTTCCGGCGGCTCAAATGTTTCCTCCGGATGGGATCAGACGGCCAATACCGGCAGACTCAACACATCCGTCGCGCCCGGCTCGCGCAGCAAATACACAAAGCTCGCAGGCGGCGGCAACGATACCGTTACCATAATGGTCTATATGTGCGGCACCGATCTTGAATCCAAACACAAGATGGCGACCTCCGACCTTTCGGAAATGGCGTCGGCTTCTCTCAGCGACAAGGTAAACATCATTGTTTATACCGGCGGCTGTAAAAGATGGAACAATAATTTCGTCAGCAACAGCGTCAACCAGATCTATAAGGTCGAAGGCGGCGGCCTGCGCTGCCTTGTAAGCGACGACGGCAACGCCTCAATGACAAAACCGGCGACACTGACGCGTTTTATTAAATTCTGCACGCAGAATTTCCCCGCAAGCCGCAACGAGCTCATTCTCTGGGATCACGGCGGAGGTTCCATTACCGGATTCGGCTATGACGAAAAGAATATGATGTCCGGTTCAATGACGCTCAAGGGTATAAACGAGGCCCTGACAAGCGCCGGCACAAAGTTTGATTTTGTCGGGTTCGACGCCTGCCTCATGGCGACGCTGGAAACCGGCCTTATGCTCAATAACCACGCCGATTATCTCATTGGGTCGGAGGAAACCGAGCCCGGTATCGGCTGGCACTACACAAACTGGCTCACCGAGCTGTCTCGCAACACCTCCATGCCCACAATAGAAATAGGCAAAAACATCGTTGATGATTTTGTTGCTGTGTGCGGTCAAAGATGCGCGGGACAAAAAACGACCCTTTCGGTCATAGACCTGGCAGAGCTTTCCGCGACCGTCCCGGGCACCTTCAAGGATTTCTCAACGTCAACATCCCAGATGCTGCAAAACAACCAGTACAAGACCGTTTCCGACGCGCGCAGCAGCACAAGGGAGTTTTCCGTTTCCAGCAAGATAGATCAGGTCGATCTCGTCCATCTCGCCTATAACCTCGGCACCGACGAGGGCAAGGCTCTCGCCGAATCTATCCGCGGCGCGGTCAAGTACAACAGAACTTCCTCGAATATGACCAACGCATACGGCCTGTCCATCTATTTCCCGTATAAAAAGACCTCGCAGGTAAGCAATGCCGTGGCAACCTATCAGGCCATCGGCCTGGACGATGAATATGCCCGCTGCATTCAGCAGTTTGCAAGCCTTGAGGTAGGAGGCCAGGCGGCAGCCGGCGGCACATCCTCGCCCATGACCTCTCTGTTCGGAGACTCATCCGGCGGTTCCGCGTACAGCGGAAGCCTCACCGATATTCTGGGCAGCCTTTTAGGCGGCAATATAAGCGGCATAAGCGGTCTGACGAGCGATAATTTCGACTTTTTCGGACGCTCGATCGACGTTGACAGCGCGGCGCAGTATCTGTCAGACAACCGGTTCGATCCGAGCCAGCTTGTCTGGACGACCTCCGGCGGTAAAACGCAGATGCGCCTTAGCGAGGATCAGTGGAGCATGGTGCATGATCTGCAGCTCAACGTATTCTATGACGACGGACGCGGCTATATTGACCTCGGCCTTGACAATGTATTTGACTTTACCGACGACGGAGCGCTTGTCGGTGAATACGACGGCACATGGCTCGCTATAGATTCCAATCCGGTCGCCTACTATTACATGGACAGCATCTATGAGGGCGATAACTACACCATCACCGGACGCATTCCGGTGCTCCTCAATGACAGCCGCGCGGATCTCATAATAGTATTCGACAACGCGCACCCCTACGGCTATATTGCGGGCGCCCGCGCCGATTATGTCGACGGCGAGACCGAAACCGTTGCAAAGAGCATTACCGAGCTCAGCGAGGGAGACAGGATCCAGCCGGTCTGCGATTATTACACCTACAACGGCGATTACGAGAACAGCTACCGTCTGGGCAATGTCATCACCTACAACGGCAATCACGAGATAAGCAACGTCTACATCAAGAAGGAAGCTACGACTGCATCCTATCTGTTTACCGACATTTACAATCAGGAATACTGGACTCCCGCCATTCCCTGACGGCAAAGAAGTACAAGCGCATAAAACAAAAACGGAACCGCTGCAAAGCGGTTCCGTTTATTCTTTGTTGAAAATTAGCAATCAGCGTGATATACTTAGTTAGATGTATATGCTCTGCGCACGCGGTATTTTGTGAAATGAAAAGAGGCAAATAGTATGAAAAAGCTGATTGCTGTATTCGCACTGCGTCTTTCGCTGTACTTTGTCGTCTGCTGCGACCCTATATTTAAGCCGAACATCCGAAGCAAGACAAAGGTTTCTGCAGACGACAACCGAAACGATGAAATAAAGCCGGCAAGGCTCATCGTTAACGGCAGCGAGATCGCCTCGGACTATGTGCGTATCAATCTGACAAAGGCTTACGCCGAGCTTCCCGTGATAACCGTCGCAAAGGCTCTCGGCGCAGGGACGGAGCAGCAAAATCAAAGCACGTTTCTGATCTCATTCCCTGAAAGACGTTTTCTTCTCGACGTCCAAAACAACCTCCTCATTGACCTTGATATAGACGAGGATATCATGCTTGGGGCTCCCGGCACGCAGCACGGCGCCTATTACAAGACGGTTGACGGTGACCTTATAGCCGACAGCGACAGACTGATTTTGTTTTTGCATGAAATCGGGGAGACCGTAAAAATCGATTTTGACTCGCTCACAGTTATAATCGAGCCAAAGAAGGGCTGAGCGGCAATATGCCGCAAAACACACGCATGATCTGTTTGAGGTCTTAAATGAAGGTGATATATTGAAGCTATTCGGCAAAAAGAAAAGACTGCAAAGGGCGAAGTCCAATTTTGCGTTCAACAAGCCGCTCGATAGTTCGGACGGTCTCATAAACGGTCAGTCGGTCACTCCCAATGTGTCCAAAATGAAATACGGCAAATACACAGTGTCATTTAACGGCTGCGGAGTCATTGCCGTATATAACGCGCTCATGCTTTACGGGTTTTCCACATCTCTGGCTCAGCTTATTTTTGAATTTGAAAACAGCGGATTTGTATCGCTCAGAGGCTTCTTCGGTACCCGCCCGAGAGCTGTAGGCAAGTTTCTTTCCAGGCTCGGCGTCAGGTTTCGCACCACCCTTTTCAAGCGCACCACCGAAAAAGCCGCGAAGGACGGCGACATCCTGATTTTGACCTTCTGGAATCACAGATTCAATCCGTTCAAGGGCCTTCACACGGTCGCCGTAAAATGCGATAAGGGCAAATATATTGTTTACAACATGTATTCCAACAGACACGCGGTTTATCGTTACGATTCCCTTTCCCAGCTTCTCGGCAAGGGCAAGCTCATGCTTTCCTATAAGCTTGAGGGGCTCATGCCGGAAAAACAGTAGCGGTCTGTTTGCTTTGCACATGACAATCGCCGTTCGGTTTTTCTGTTACGCTGATTTTCGCGCTCAGCCGCGCTTCATAGCCTTGAGCCTTGCTCATGTTTTGTCGCACTTTCCCTTCGGCATATCCGCCGAAGGGGGGAGAGCGGGCTGCCGTGCCGACGCTTTGCATACGGGCGCCGGAGTCCGGACTTAACGCAAAAATCCCCCGAGCGATCGGGGGATTGTTTTTTTATTCCATTATAACCTTAGATGCTCTTTCTGGAAATAAGCTGATGCTCAAAAACAACATCGCCGAGCGGTTTTTCCGATTCCCTGTTGTCTATGAGCATTTTTGCAGCGGCGCGGCCCGTTCCTTCGGCGTCAAAGCGTACCGTGGTCAGCCTGGGGCTGAGATATTTTGCGGCGCTGCAATCGCCAAATCCGATAACGCCTACCTTCTGCGGAACCGAAATCCCGTTCTTTGCGCAGTATTTCATTGCGCCGACGGCAATGGCGTCATCACCGCAAATAATACAGTCGATGTCCTTATTTCCTTCAAACAGCTGACGTGCAGCCTCAAAAGCGGATTCAGGCGAATAATCGCACAGGACGAGCATTTTTTCATCGAATTCGATTCCGGATCCGGCAAGTCCCGCCATTAGTCCCTCATATCTTTCCCTGGCAGGGGAGTCTTCGATATTGCCGGTTATGTAAGCGATGCTTTTTCTGCCGCGGGCTGCTGCAAGGCGAGCAACTTCGGCGGCTGCGGCCGCATTGTCTATCGTTACCGATCCGAAGGAACTGCCTTCGCTCGCGGCATATTTATATCCGAGAGTAACGGCCGGAACGGAGAAGTTGGACAAAATCCGTTCAACGCCGGCAAAACCGGGCGCCGCGAAAACAATGCTCTCGGCTCTTCTGGAGATCAGGCTTCTGACGCAGCTTTCAGCGGTCTGTTCGCCCTTAACCATTGCGACATATACGCCGTAGCCTCTTTCGGCGGCCTCGGCGAAAACGCCCTCTGCGACCCTGCTGAGAATATCGTCAAGACATGGAACGATCAAACCTATGGTGCGGCTGCTCTGGCTGATTTTAAGGCTTCTGGCGATTTCATTCGGTACATAACCAAGCTCATCAACCACCTTGAGGACCCTTTTCTCGGTGTCCGGCTTGATATGCTCGGTCTTTCCGTTAAGTACCCTTGATACTGTCGCGATCGAAACCTCTGCGGCAGCGGCTACATCTTTTATATTTACCCTTTTGGGCGACCTGTTCATGGAAATTCCCCTCATATGTTTTTTTGTATACTTTTTATTCAGCTTTAAAAAAATACTGTTATTATTATAGCATTATAGGACACAAAACGTCAATATGTTAAAAAAATAATTTCCGTTGAAATATTTAACGATTATTAATTATTATAAAGTAAATTTTTATCTATTATGATGGATATGTTTGTTTTTTTATAATTTTTTGGATTTCTTACAGTTCTTTTTAATGCCTCTCGCTTTAAAACAAATTCCTTACTTTGATTTTTATAATAAATATATTTTCTCTCTTTTATAAATCAAATAAATCATCCAAAAAGAAAAATTATTAATTTTATTTGTAATTATTTGTGTAAAAAATGGCTTTTGCCTGTAAAAAAACGAATAAATTACAGAAATAAGAAAAATATTTCTTTAATTCCAATATATTCCACAGTTTATATCACGCAATGAAGGATAATCAAGATTCCATCATATCTCAAGCGGGATCCCTGCTTTTTGCCCTGATCTGTTTAAATGCTTCCTGAAAACCTGCCGTCCCGATTCGATATTCATACGGCAGGCCTGCAGCAATTTTGACTTTCAATCAGCAATTATGCCGCTGTAATAAAACAAGGCTTCCGTCTGCGTGAAGCAGCAGGCGGAAGCCTTTCTTTGTTCGGTTATTTTTTCAGCTCAACAATGGTAACTCCGGTTTCGCCCTCTCCGTAGACACCCAGACGGTAGCTTTTTACCGCCTTGTGTTTTTTCAGGAACTGTCCTACCGCAGTGCGGAGAGTGCCCGTTCCCTTGCCGTGAACAATGGTCAGGGTTTCCAGTCCCTGCAGAACGGCGTCATCCAGAAACAGGTCCAGTTCGTTCAGCGCCTCCTCGGTGTTTTTTCCCCTTAGATCAAGTTTGGTCTGCGCGGTCTGCAGGCTCTTGTCCATCTGTAAAGACTGCCGCCGCGCATATTTGCTGTATTTGTCCGGATCCTTCTTTTCGGTTATCAACCTGAGGTTGTCCAGAGAAACCTTGGTCTTTATTATTCCGGCAATGACGCCGACCATATTTTGATTATCGGGAAGCGAAGTGACCGTCGCCTTTTTGTCCAGATCGACGATCAGGACCGTGTCGCCTATCTTAAGCGGTCTTGGAAGAACGTATGCCGTAGGTTTTCTGTCCTCCACCGGATCGGCAATACCCTCCAGTATATCCATTCCGCTGCGCAGCTTCTGCTTGGCCTCTCTTGTAAGCCTGCCAAAATCGGCGCTGTCCTTTTGCCGTCTGGTTTCCTCCAGCTCGTTTAAAATGGCGTTGGACTGCATCCTCGTGCGTTCCAGAAGCTGTTTTGCCTGCTGTCTGGCCCTTTCCAGTTCACGCTGACTGCGCTCGCGCAGCTTCTGCATTTCTTCATTAAGCTGCTGTTCGCGCCTTCTTGCTTCGTTCAGCACCCGCTGGGCCTCTTCGTTCTGGCTCTCCATCTGCTGACGCGATGTCTCCAGTTTTTGCACAACATCCTCAAAACGCCTGTTTTCACCGGAAATAAGCAGCCCTGCACGTTCGACGATGTCCTTGTCAAGTCCCAGACGCTCGCTTATTGCGAAGGCGTTGGAGCGTCCCGGAACGCCGATAAGCAGCCTGTAGGTCGGACGGAGCGTTGCCACGTCGAACTCGCAGCAGGCATTCTGCACCCCTGCCGTTTGCAGCGCGTAAACCTTCAGCTCGGCGTAATGTGTCGTCGCGGCGATACGGCAGCCTTTTTCGCGCAGGTGTTCAAGTATTGCCATAGCGAGAGCAGCGCCCTCGACCGGGTCGGTGCCGGCGCCCAGCTCGTCAAGCAGCACAAGGCTTTTGTCGTCTGCGACCTCTATGGTTTTTATTATATTGGTCATATGCGCCGAGAAGGTGGACAGCGACTGTTCTATCGACTGCTCGTCGCCTATATCGGCAAGTATGCTGTCAAAAACGGATATTTTTGAAAACTGTCCGGCGGGAATCATCAGGCCGCACATGGTCATCAGCGTAAGCAGACCGAGGGTTTTGAGGGTTACCGTTTTGCCTCCGGTATTGGGACCGGTGATAACCAGCGTGTCAAAATCCAGACCCAGAGTGATGTCGATCGGAACAACAGACCTTGAATCAATCAGCGGATGGCGTGCCTTTTTAAGATCGATAACGCCGTCGTCGGCGATTTCCGGCACAACAGCCCTCATTGAATAACCCAGCCTTGCTTTGGCAAAAATGAGCGCAAGCTCCAGCAGGGTATTGTAGCCGGTCAGGATGGAATCTGAAAAGGAGCTGACTTCATTTGACAGGCTGTAAAGTATGCGCTCGATCTCCTGCTCCTCTTCGGCTTTCAGCAGACGGATTCCGTTGTTCAGCTCGACAACGCTCATCGGCTCGATAAATACCGTGGCTCCGCTTGATGAGGTGTCGTGTACAAGTCCGGGCACGTCTCCCCGGTGTTCGGCTTTGACCGGGACGACGAAGCGGTCGGAGCGAATCGTCACAATGGGCTCCTGCAAATACTTCTGATAGGCAGTCGAGCGGATCATGTTGTCCAGCACCTCGCGCACCTTCGCACTCTGGCGGCGTATCTTGCGGCGGATGTCGGACAGAGCCGGTGAAGCGTTATCGCTTACCTCCTCGTCGGAAAGTATAGACGAAAGAATGGCGGTCTCCAGATATTTGTTGGGATAAAGAAGCGAATACTTGCCGTCAAGACAGGTGGAGACCCCCTCGATATTGTTGTACCATTCGGATTGAGTCCTTATGCTTTGCAGTACCGCGGCGATGTCCAAAAGCTCGCGCAGGCTCAGCGCCGCTCCGCTTTTGGAGCGCAGGACGGCTCCGGTTATGTCCTTCATGGAGCCAAACCCGGGCACGCTGAATCTTCCGATCAGCATATGGGCGTCCTCGGTCTGACGCATGAGCATTTTAACCCGTTCCGGCGTTGTCGCGGGCTGAAGCTCCATGGCCATTTTTGCACATTGATCGCTGGGACATTCCTTTGCGAGTATTGCAAGCACCTTGTCAAGTTCGAGAGCCCTGATGTTTTTTTCGTTTATCATATATGTATTCTCCGTAGTTCATTGTGTCCGGCGGCCATTTGACGGACTGCGGTCATTTTCTGCCGTGTTTTGTTTTTCTTCCGCGCTCCAGGGCGGTAACGCCCGTCCGGCACATTTCGATTATCTCATGCTGACCGATTATTTCGAGAAACGCGTCTATCTTGGAGGGTATTCCGGTCAGCTCTATTATCATACTGTCGATGGAAAGATCGACTATCGAAGCCTCATAGATTTCTGCGACCTCGCGGATAATGCGGCGGTTGTGGTCGTCGGCGGCGACCTTGACGAGCAGCAGCTCTCTCAGCAGCGACTGGTCCCTGTCGATGGCGAAAACCTCAATTATCTCCTCGAGCTTTTCGGTTTGCAGCTTGAGCTGTTCAAGTACCTGCTCGTCGCCCTGAACGACGAGGGTTATTCTGGATATATCAGGATCGTTCGTTGCAGAAACGGTCAGCGAATCTATGTTGTAGCCGCGCCTTCCGAAAAGCGAAGCGACCCTCGCGAGAACACCCGAATGATTTTCCACCAAAACAGAAAAAACATGTTTTGTATCCATTTTATATCTCCTATCCGTTGATATTGAACCAGAAAAAGTTTCTTATCAGAAAGAAAAACAGATAGAGCCCGGCAAAGAGCAGAACGTGCCATGCTCTGAAGTTGTATGATATAGCTTTATAAGGCCGGCGCAGCGCGTTTATAACGCAGCGCACGGCAAGCGCCATTACCGCTGCAAAAACCAGTACCGCCATCGGATTGAAAACGAAAGCCGAAAACGGTCTGAAATGGAGCAGGCTGTCTATGCAGCGCGTGCCTCCGCAGCCGGGACACAGGAAATGGGTTGCTGCGTAGAATCTGCATGGGGCTGTCAGCCCGGTGACATGCAGGTCAAATGCGCAGAAAACAGCCGAAACGGCAAGATAAAGCAGGATGACCGCGCTGCCGAATATTAAATTGCCCGACGGCGTTGTAAAGACCGATCTTATTCTTTTCATCACATGCTCCAAAAACTGTGCCTGACGGCTTCGGATGCCGGTGTGAAGCTCCCGCGGGTATAATCCGATCAACGTCAGAGCGAGAACCGCCTTTTTTCAATATATTGAGGCTGTCTGTCAGGCAGGACTTTATTCTGCAAAACAAGCAGCGGCGCAACAGAGGTCATATATTTTCTGTCCATCTCGGGTATCTCGGTTTTTATTTCAGATATAATGGACGAAAGCTCGGGAGAACGCGTTCCCTCGGCAAAATGCGCGTCTGTTGCAATAAAGTCGGCGAGGCGGCTTTTTATCATTGCGTTTGACAGCTCGGCCACTCTGCGCCCGAAATGCCCTGCGGCGCTTCCGGCGTTGATCTGAAAACAGCAGCCTCTGTCGGCAAGGTTGTTAATAATATCATAATTTTTCAGAGTATAATCGAAGCGCTCCGGATGAGCCATTATGGGTACAAGCCCGCAGCCGAAAACATAATCGACGTAATCATATATTTTCTGCTCCTTCGTTTTAGTAAAGGGCAGTTCCAGCAGTATATAACGTGAGCCGTTTATGGTAAGTCTTTCCAGCGACTTGTATCCGAACATGATGTCGGAGGCGGCTACTTCGGCTCCTGCAAATATCTTGATTTTCATGCCGAGCCTGTCTATCTCGTTTCTCAGGGCGTAAAGACGGGCGCTGCGCTTTTCGAAAAACTCTTCCGCCTTTGAAAAATACAGAAAATGCGGCGTCGCAACAATGGCGTCCACTCCGTTTTTTATTGCCGCCGCGCACATTTTGAGCGACGTCTGCATGTCCTTTGCTCCGTCGTCTATATCGGGCAGGATGTGACAATGAATATCTATCATATTTGGTTTTCTCCGGTCGGTTTCAGTACAGTATGATCTATTCCCAGCAGGTTTTTTCCACCGTGTCTCCCTGATGAATTATCGGAAGCGTACGTTCGTCCTCACTGATCGCGCAGTCGATGACGTAAGGCCCGCCGCTTTCCAGCGCATGATCGAGCGCGCGGCTAAACTGCTCCATTGTATCAACGCGGCATCCGTCAACGCCGAAGCCGTTTGCGACCTTGACAAAATCTGTGTTCCAGCCGGGAGAGGTGGCCGAATATCTCTGACCGTAGAGCGAATACTGCCACTGGCGGACCATGCCGAGGGCGCTGTTGTTGAGTATTACGGTGACTATGGGAAGACGGTGAAGCTCCGCCGTGCAAAGTTCTATAAGATTCATGTGAAAGCTTCCGTCTCCGGTTATATGGATGGCTCCTCTGCCGGGCAGGGCAAAGCATGCGCCTATAGCGGCGCCCAGACCGAATCCCATGGTTCCAAGCCCGCCGGAGGTCAAAAAGCTGCGCTCGCCGAGGTTTTCAAGATACTGCGCCGCCCAGATCTGGTGCTGTCCTACGTCGGTGGTTATGATCCTGTTTTCTCTTTTGCGGCTTATTTCGCGCATGAGCGCATGAGGATGGATCCTGCCGTCGGAGGCTTCGGCATGGCTGCGGTTTTCTTCAAACCTTATAAAGGAGTCTATTTCGCTCATCCAGCCGTCATGCTGCTTTTCTTCGGTTTTTTCAATGATCCGGCGCAGAATGTCGCCTATGTCCCCAATGATGCTTTCCTGAGCATGGACGTTTTTATTGAGTTCGCTGGGATCGATATCAATGTGAACGATTTTCGCGTTTGGCGCAAAATCTCCGAAGCAGGTCACCATTCTGTCAGAAAACCGCACGCCGAGAGCCAGCAGAAGATCACACTGTTCCACGGCCTTGTTTGCCGAGTATCTTCCGTACATCCCCGCAAGCCCCAACTCGTTTTCCATACTGACGGCTCCGGTCGCCATCAGCGTATGACAGCTCGGTATCCCGCTTTTTTTGGAAAACTCGGACAGTGCGCTCTGTGCTCCGGCCAGGGAAATGCCTCCGCCGTAATAGATAACAGGACGCATTGCGGAATTGATGAGCGCGGCTGCCCGGTCAATATCATTTTGATCGTATGTCGGCCTTTTTATTTTTGCGTCCGGCAGCGCCTGCCCGTTATCCGGCTCAAACTCTGCATATGATGAAAGAATATCTTTGGGGATATCAACAAGCACAGGACCTTTTCTGCCGCTCTGGGCAATTCTGAACGCACTCCTCAGATTCCGGACGAGATGCTCGATTTTATGTACCGTAAAGTTATGCTTGGTTATGGGCATTGTAATGCCCTGCGTATAGACCTCCTGAAAGCTGTCCTTTCCTATCATAGAGGTTGCGACGTTTCCGGTTATAGCGACAAGAGGAACGCTGTCCATAAAGGCGGTGGCTATGCCGGTCACAAGATTTGCGGCGCCCGGTCCGGAGGTCGCGATGACGACCCCGGTCTTTCCGCTGGCGCGCGCGTAACCGTCCGCTGCATGCGCCGCGTTCTGCTCGTGCGCCGTTATTATGTGGCGGATTTTTCCGCTGTATCTGTACAGCTCGTCGTACAGCTTTAGTACGGCAGCTCCGGGATATCCGAAAACGGTATCGACTCCCTGCTCAAGCAATATTTTCATTACCATTTCGGCGCCGCTGATACGCATTTTTGAAAACTCCGTTTCTATAAATTTCGCTATACCATTTTATTATATCACTTTGGAGCCCGGACGTAAAGCATTTTGGTCGGCTTCACTTTTGCCCGATGTCAGCTCTTGTCTTTCGGCTTAAAAATAAGTGCGGCAAGATAGGCAAAAAATACAGCCGCCGCAATGCCTGCCGCAGTCGCCGTCAGGCCTCCGGTCAGCGCGCCGAGAAGCCCGTCCCTGGCGACAGCCTGCTCCACGCCCTTTGCCAGAGCGTAGCCGAATCCGGTCAGAGGCACCGTGGCGCCGCACGACGCGAATTTAACAAGCGGCTCGTAAAGCCCGACCGCCGTTAACAAGACGCCCAGCGAAACAAACCCGACCAGAATACGCGCAGGAGTCAGTTTTGTCCTGTCAATCAGAATTTGTCCCACAACGCAAATCAACCCGCCGACGACAAAGGCCTTGAGGTACTCCGGAAACATTTCCATGTTTTTATCCTCCCGATATAATCTGTAACGGTATTATACGCACTAATCCGTCAAAAATACGGATTTGCGGAAAATGTTTGTCGCGAGGAAAAAACGGTTGACAAAACGGTCTATTGATGATAGACTATACTCAATGGGTCTATTACAGATAGACCCATACGGAGGAATGAAATATGACTTTTATAACGCTTGGTGCGGTAGAAACGCGGTTTGCCGAAATAATATGGGAAAACGAGCCGCTGCCCTCGGGCGGGCTTGTGGCTCTTTGCGCTGACAGGCTGGGCTGGAAAAAATCCACCACATACACCGTGCTCAAAAAGCTGTGCGGCAAGGGACTTTTCAAAAACGATAACGGCGTCGTATCGTCGCTCATATCAAAGGAGGAATACTTCTCCATGCAGAGCGAGAGGTTTATCGACGATACCTTCAAAGGCTCTCTGCCAGCATTTATTGCGGCTTTTGCGGCGAGAAAGCCGCTGTCGCAGGATGAGGTACGGCAGATTCAGAAAATGATAAACGGGTATTCGCAGAAATAACGGCAAGGTAAGAAAAATGTCAGTTTAAAGCGGGAAGGTGTTCTCATGTCCGGTTTTTTCATTGAGCTTTTCAATATGAGCGTTTCCGCCGTATGGCTCATACTTGCTGTTTTTGTTGTGCGTCTTATTGTCAGCCGCGCTTCTAAGAATCTCCGCCTTGTTTTGTGGGCTCTGGTCGCCTTCAGGCTTGCCGTGCCATTTTCGCTGGAGAGCATAACCAGCCTTATCCCCAGCGCGCAGACCATTCCGCATGATATTATTTATGCCGCCGAGCCACAGATACACAGCGGCGTTCCCTTTCTCAACAGCTACGTCAACCCGATAATATCCGACACGTTTGCCCCGATTCCCGAGTCGAGCGCAAACCCGATGCAGATTGTTGTTTCGGTCGCGTGGAATATCTGGCTCGTCGGGCTTGCTGTGCTGCTGGTTTACGGCACGGTCAGCTATATCCTGCTTCGCCGCAAGGTGCGAGCGTCGCTGCTGCTTTGCGACAATATGTACATATGCGACAATATCGAATCACCGTTCATTTTAGGGATTATCAGACCCGGAATATATCTTCCGTCGAGCGTGAATGACGAGCAGGCGCGGTATATCTCCCTGCACGAGAGGGCGCATTTAAAGCGGCTTGACCATATCTGGATGATCGTCGGGTTTGCTGTTTTGTGCGCGCATTGGTTCAATCCCTTTGTGTGGCTTGGATTCATTCTCTTCAGCCGGGATATAGAGCTTGCCTGCGACGAGAGGGTCGTAAGGGAGATGGATTTTGACGGCAAAAAGGCCTATGCCGAAACGCTGCTCATGTTCAGCGCGCAGAGGCGGCTGCCCAATATGAGTCCGCTTGCCTTCGGTGAGGTCGGAGTGAAGCAGAGGATCAGGTCTGCGCTGAGCTTTAAAAAGCCCGCGGTGTGGGTGATAATTGCTGCGGCAGCGTGCTGCGTGGTGCTGGCGATGTGCTTTTTGACAAATCCGGTGACAGCAAAAAGCGAAGCGCCGGAATCGCCCTTTATATCACTTTTAAACGCATTTATAAACAGGCTGAACGGCGAGCCCGATTTAAGCAGTGATTTACTGAAAAAACTTGATGTCGAGACCGATTCAATTTCCTGTTACGCTCATTATAATTCAGTGTATTATAATAACGAAAAGATTTCTCTCGGCAAATATCTGGATGAAGATAAAGGCCAGGACCTTCTTCAGGTATTTGCAGTAAAAGACGACGATATTTATTTTGCTTTTGAAGAAGGTCATGATGAAAACCGGACATGGAACATTGCCAAATGCAGCATCGCGGGCGACAATATGCAGGTTCTGTGCAGTGAAGGTTTTTCTGACCGGCTTGATCCTGATGATCACATAAACTATTGGATTTACCATGGGAGAGACTATCGGGACAGGTACGGGTATTACCTCGACGGCAAGATCGTTTTGAGCGATCATAAAAAGGTTTTGGAATACTCGGTCAGGGACAATACCGGCAGGGTATATGATTACGGCAGTTATGTCTTTCCTGAGCTTAAAGTCAAAAGTGAAATCATAGACAATGAAACCATCAGATTCAGCACACCCGACGGTGAAAAAACGCTGAGATTATCCGAGGCGGCCAAAAGCAGTAAAGCTCTCAGCGAAATCTATAAGCTGAAAGATGAAAAGTTGTGGAATGGCGAGTCTCGTCTTTGCGAGTTTTTCAGTGAGGTCGAAACCCTGGATGACGATATATATATCCTCTGCCCGGTCTTCAAGTATTCGGGTTCGTCGAATACAGTAATACTGAAATACGATCCGGAATCCAATAGCTGCAGGTATGCCGGGTACTATCCCCTTGACGACAGATACTGCTATTCTTTTAGTCTGGTATCCGTGGATTAAAAAACAATCGATTTAATCTGAATAACCGATTTTATTTGAAATAAAGGAGATTCATCATGTCAAACCCCCTCATCAAGCTCCTGTCCCTTCTTCTCTCACTCCTTTTCTGCATTTTTCTTTTCTCCTGCACCGCACGCCGAACATCCTTCAATATCACCGGCACAACAACCTTTATCTGCGTCGAAACGCCAGAGATAACCCCACCAAAGCTAACCCTCAACGCCGACGGCACATTTCAGTTCACCTATTCCATGTTTTCCAGCTATCTGCCCATTGGCAGATATGAGGTTTCCGGCGACGCTCTGACCCTAAAAACCGATGACGGACTTTACACTTATGTTTTCAGAATCGACGGCGACAAGCTTATTTTTGACGCGGCGCGCTCATCGGAGATTCCGCAGTATGCCTACGCGTCGGGCGCAAAGCCGCAGCAGCCGATCGAGGACGGCGCAGCTTTTGCGCCAGAGAGCAAATACGGGATGGGCGAGCAGGTCAAGGTTATTAAAAACATAACGTGGGACATTGACTGCGACGGCGTAAAAGAGGACTGTCAGCTTCGCAGCGAACAGGTCGGCGAGCTGTTCTTTTTCGACCTGTATGTGACCGTAAATTCAGAGCGAAAATACTATTCCGCTTACAATTATGAGTTTTGCGGCCTTTCCTTTGACACGGCGAATTCCGGCTCCGACGGCAAACTGCGCATTTCAGCCGTCACAGACGACGGGGAACAGCATTGGTTTGATATAAAAATCCGGACAGACGACGATGACTGCAGTTGGCTCGATCTTACCGAAAACGGTGAGGAGCTGAAAAAATGGATAGGTTATTGGCTGACCTTCCCCGAGGAAACGGTGAACGATCCGGTGTCTGAAAAGGCGCGGTTTGACGTTGACGGCGACGGCAGGGAGGAGCTTTTTATCCGGTATGAAGGGCCGACAAGCGGCATCAATACCAATGAAATCGCCCTCGTTGAAAACGGCGCGATCGTGACCAGCCGGATGACCAATATGTATTTAGGCAGTTTCTCCGTTTCAGACGGAAGGCTGAAAATAACCGTCAGGGAAGAATTTAACTTTAACAAGACGCATCTTTGCGATATAGTTTTAAGTGAAAAGAACGGTCGGAAAACAATTGAGCTGTTTGAAAACGGAGAACCGTTTGAAGCCTTTGGCGAGGCTGTGTTTTGAAAAGTTGTTTAATTGCCTATGTGAATCAAAGCCTGCTCTTTTTTCGGGGGCAGGCTTTTTTGCTGTCTTCAGACATTAATAAAAACCGCTGCCGAATGGCAGCGGTTAAGCGTATGCTTTTAAGGGAACGATACTACTTGGATACGGCGTTTCCTGTCGCCTGCGCATTCTCTTCCTTTCTGAGCTGTATGGCTGCGACTATGGAAAAAGCCACAGTTGCGCCGGCAATAAGGATAAACAGCCAGCCTCCGAACGACAGGGAAGCTCTCGTGCCGAGCAATCCTCTGGAGAAGGATGAAATCACATTGATTATGATAAACCAGAGCAGTGTGAATCCAGAAGCGGCAAGCGGCGCGTAAAAATACAGGCTGCGCGTCGGGAGCTTCAGCATCGGCGGGACTGCAATAAGAAGTATGGAAAAGATGTAGAACAGAATGGACAGCACAACAACAAATCCGAAGCCTGCGGAAAAGACCGCATCGCGCACGCTCATTGATCCGGCGGTAATCCCATAGGCTTTTACGTTGAGCTTTGCAGCGTACATGAACGCAAAACCTAAAACAAGCAGCGCCAGGATGAGCAGCGAATACATGGCTTTTTTATCCGAACGAAGCGTCTCCAGAATACCGGAGAAGGATTTCTTTGCATTTTCCGTGATGGCGTTCACATCGACAGGCGGCTTTTTCGGCACGGCAGTACCCGGATTATAGGAATAATTCGGGGTCTGCGCCGCAAAATCGCCGGAACCGAAGCTGTCCTGCGCGGCTGAAGGATCGGCCGTGTTTGCCGCTGCCGCGGTATCGGCGCCTGCCACGGCTTTTTCCGAGGCAGTCGAAACAGAGTTTTCGACGTATCCGGCGGAGATGTCGTCGGCAGGGTCGATCTGTACCCTGAACGGCTCGGAAGCAGAATTATCGGCAGGAGCTGCCGGGAAAACCGTCTTCGCCGGAGCGGCGTCTGCGGGCTTTGCAGGGAAAACCGTCTTCGCCGGAGCGGCGTCTGCGGGCTTTGCAGGGAAAACCGTCTTCGCCGGAGCGGCGTTATTTTGCTGTGCAGTATTTACTGTCTGCTGCGCCGCGGCAACTGCCGGAGCATTCACGGGAGCCTGAGCGGCCGGCGCTTTAACACTCTGCGCCGGAGCGGCGGCCGTCGTTTTTACCGGAGCATGATTCGGAGCAGGGGGATTGACCTTCGGCTGAGCCGAAGCCGTGTTCTGATACGGCGTTTTTGCCGGGGGCTGAACGCCGGCCGGTTTGTTCACACGGGAGACCGGCGCGCCGCAATTTGTACAGAAAAGGGCGTTGTCTCTGAGCTGAGTTCCACAATTCGGGCAAAACATAATGTTCCTTCTTTCATTGATTGATGGATGGATACCATATGTTAATTATAAGCCATTTTCGGTCTGCGGTCAATCTCTCAAGCCGTTTCTATTGCATTATCCGCCTGCAGCCTGAGCATTTCGACCGCATTTTCGCGCATTTTATATTTGAGTATTTTGCCAGCGACGTTCATCGGGAAGGAATCGACAAAAGCGACATATCTGGGCACCTTGTGCTTTGCCATGTGGTCGAGGACATACTGCTTTATCTCCTCCTCGGTACAGGTTTCACCCTCCTTGACGATTATGCAGGCCATGATCTCTTCGCCGTATGCCTTGTCGGGGACGCCGATGACCTGAACATCGGAAACCTTCGGATAGGTATATATGAAGTCTTCTATCTCCTTCGGGTAGATGTTTTCTCCGCCGCGGATTATCATATCTTTGATACGGCCGGTTACCCTGAAATTACCGTCGGGAAGGCGACGCAGCAGATCGCCCGAATGCAGCCAGCCGTCCTTGTCGATGGCGGCGGCGGTCGCCTCCGGCATCTTATAGTAACCCTTCATTATATTGTAGCCCCTCGCGCAGAATTCGCCGTCGACGCCGTCGGGGACCTCTTCGCCCGTTTCGGGATCTACTATCTTGCACTCGACGCCGAAAATGGCTCCTCCAACGGTGTTGACTCTTGTTTCAAGGGTGTCGGTGGTCTTGCTCATGGTTGTGGCGGGTGACGCCTCGGTCTGTCCGTAGGTTATGCAGATCTCGTCCATATGCATTTTGCTGACGACCTCCTCCATTACCTTGATCGGGCAGGGGCTTCCCGCCATAATGCCGGTGCGCATATGGCTGAAATCGGTCGTTTCAAAATCCGGATGGCTGAGCATGGCAATAAACATTGTCGGCACGCCGTGGAAGCAGGTTATCTTCTCCTGATTTATGCAGTGGAGTCCCTTTCTGGGGGAAAACGCGGTAATGGGAGACATGGTGACGCCGTGGGTCATGGAGGCGGTCATCGCGAGCACCATTCCGAAACAGTGGAACATGGGCACCTGGATCATCATGCGGTCGGCGGTGGAAAGATCCATGCAGTCGCCGATCGCCTTTCCGTTGTTGACGACGTTGTAATGGGTCAGCATAACGCCCTTGGGGAAGCCTGTCGTGCCGGAGGTATACTGCATATTGCAGACGTCGTGCTTGTTGACTGCGGCAGCTCTGCGGTAGACCTCCTCAACGGGAACGTTTCTGGAAAGCTCCAGAGCCTCCTCCCATGTGTAGCAGCCGGGCTGTTTGGACTGACAGGTGATAATATTTCTGAGGAAGGGCAGTCTCTTCGAATAGAGCGGACGGCTGAGGTCGTGATCTTTTAATTCGGGACAGAGCTCGTTCATTATGGCGACATAGTCACTGTCCTTATAGCCGTCGACCATGACAAGGGTGTGGGTATCCGACTGTCTGAGCAGATACTCCGCCTCGTGAATCTTATATCCGGTGTTTACCGTGACGAGAACGGCGCCTATCTTGACTGTCGACCAGAAGGTGAGATACCACTGCGGAACATTTGTTGCCCAGATGGCGACATGGTCGCCCGGCTTTACGCCCATTGCGATGAGCGAACGGGCAAAGGTGTCCACATCATCCCTGAACTGGCTGTAGGTGCGGGTATAATCCAGCTCGGTATAACGGAATGCGTACTGATCGGGGAATTCATCGACGACCTTGTCGAGCACCTGAGGAAACGTCAGGTCAATGAGGTGATTTTTCGGCCAGAAATATTTGCCCGTCTTGCGGTTGTTGTCGATGAGCCTGTCGACCGAAACTCCGCCGCCGAGATAGCGGCTCATATAGTTTGCGAAATGCGGGAATACGATACCCGCGTCGCTCAGATCGGGCGCATACTGCTTGACCCATTCGAGTGAGATAAACCCCTCGTAATTTATGGAGCGCAGGGCGAACATGGCGCTTTCGATCGGAAGATCGCCTTCACCTATCAGCTCATACTTTACCTTGCCGTCAACCATGCGGCTGTCCTTGATGTGAATGTATTTGATGTACGCGCCGAGATTCCGGAGGGTTTCCTCGGGCGACTCGTTGTTGAAACGATAGGGGTGATGGATGTCCCAAAGGGCGGCTACATTGTCGCTCGTTATCTGATCGAGCAGATCGCGCAGACGTTTTGTGTCGGAATAAACGCCGTTTGTTTCTATAAGAAGCGTGACATTGTGCTGCTCGGCATAGGGGATAAGCCTGTTGATGGCGTCCAGAATAGCCTTATCGTCGACCTCTCCCTCGGGATGAGCGTGTCTGTCGGCGAGCACACGGATGAAGGGGGTGCCTAATTTGGCTGCGAGATCAATATAACTTTTAAGCTCCTCTATCGTATCATCCAGCCGATCGGCATATTTGAGAGCGCAGCCGGAGGACAGGCAGGGTATTTCAAGATGGCGTTTCTTGAGAGTCTCAACGGTTTTCGCGAGATTTTCCTTCTTGAAGGGTCTGGCGTAAATGGAGAAAATATTGTCTCCGAGACCCCTCATTTCGATCCCCTGAAAGCCGAAGTCCTTTGCCATGGAATAAATGTCCGACCAGTCGAAATCGGGACAGCCTAAGGTAGAGAATGCTAATTTCATCGGTATTACCTCCTTGACATTTTCGCCCTGAAGTTGTGTTGAGCATTTCATTTTTTTCGGGGCAGTATGGAATGCGTCAGGAAACAAAAAAGCCTTCGTCTCCTGAAAAACAAGAGACGAAAGCAAACTTCCGCGGTACCACTCTTATTGGTATTATCATACCCACTCTGCGGCATCAATCAATGCCCTTCACTGATAACGGGAGAAAACCCGTCCGTGCCTACTCGGCAAAGCCTTTCGGACGGCCGCTCCGAGGTGAGCTTGAAACATGACCCGTTACCGCCTTTCACCGACCGGCAGCTCTCTGAAAAAAGGAACAGGTTTCTTTTTCCTCATCACAGCGTTTAAACTTTGTATATGATAGCAGATTTGTCCGTATTTGTCAAGAGCCTAACGAAAGAATTGCCGTATATTATTCTTCGCCAGGTTTCCCGCGCCGCCGACAGGATTATGTTTCGATCCTTTTTGCAGGAACCGGACTGCTGTTTACAACATAAAATCCCATGGGCAAAAAAGTGGAAAAACCGGTCAGCGTTTTTCCGCTTTTTCTATATACTCCTTCAGGAACAGCACGGCTTCCTTATATCCCTCGAAGCCGTGACCGTATATTGATTTTACGCATGCCAGAGAGACATACGAAACGCGGCGGAATTCCTCGCGCTCGTATATATTGGAGATATGCACCTCCACTGTCGGCAGCATGACCGCCTTGACAGCGTCAAGAATGGCGATGCTTGTGTGGGTATATGCCGCGGGGTTGATAACTATACCGTCGGCGTTTTTGTATGCGCTTTGGATAATATCAACCAATTCGCCCTCATGGTTGCTCTGGAAAAATTCGGCTTCGATGTTGTTATCATCACAAACATCCCTGATGTATCCTATCAGCGAATCGTAATCCTGATTGCCGTAGATGCCCTTTTCTCTTATGCCGAGCATATTGAGGTTTGGGCCGTTGATTATAAACAGCTTCATGTTTTATCTCCCGATCTGATTCATTTTTTGCACAATCGCTTCGGCAGCGTCCGAGATGCTGCCGTTGTTGTCGATTATCCCGTCGGCAAGCGCGCGGTAAATGCCGTCGCGTTCGGAGTACAGCCGCTCGACGCTGACCCTGTCCTTTGACAGCGGGCGTCCGTTTCGCATCTGCAGCCTGTCAAGGCTGCGGTCTATCATGAAGATTCTACCGTTCTGCCTGAGAGCACGGCGGTTTTCTTCCCTGAGAATACTGCCGCCTCCGGTAGCAAGAATTATGCCGCTTTTTGCGGCGCATTTTTTTATCGCCTGCGTTTCCAGATCCCTGAAACCGGCCTCGCCGCATTTTGCAAAGATATCCGGTATGCTCATACCGCTTTCCTCGACTATTACGGCGTCGGTGTCCACGACCTCACGCCCGAGCCTTTCGCTTAATCGCCGCGCTATGGACGATTTGCCGCAGCCGGGCATTCCGATGAGTACTATATTTGTAACGCTGTTTTCTATTTTGCCGAATACCTCGTCAAGACGCTGCTGCGAAATGATTTTCCGCGAGAAGATTTCGGCGGCTCGTTTGGCCTGCGCCACAAGCATATAGAGTCCGCCGGCGCATTTGATCCCTCTGTCCTCCGCGTCCAGAATGAGCTGCGTCCTCAGCGGGTTATACACCACGTCTATAACGCCGCAAAGATTTGTGAATATGCCGAGATCGACTGCCCTTCCGTAATTATCGGGAAACATTCCGACCGGCGTTGTGTTGACTATTATGTCCCAGTCGGAGAATCCGGGCAGATCGCCGTAGCCGCAGCCCTTCGTCCGGGAAATAACGGCGATCCGGGCGGCCCCTTCATCGCGCGCGACCGTCTGTGCGGTGGCGGAGGCTCCGCCGCTCCCGAGGATTATGACGCGTTTATCCATAAACGAAATACCCGCGCGCGCAGCCATTGCCGAAAAGCCGAAATAGTCCGTGTTTTCGCCGACCAGCCTATCGTCGTCGAAATAGAGCGTGTTGACGGCGCCGACGCTTTTTGCCCTGTCGGTAAGCATATCGCAGTAGGGGATGACGGTTTTTTTATAGGGGATAGTCACGTTGAGCCCCTTAAAATTTCTGCCCTGCATAAATGCCGCGACATCTTCCGGCGCGGTCGGGCAAAGCTCATATTCGTAGCCGCCCAGTTCCTTATGTATCTGTGGAGAGAAGCTGTGTCCCAGCCTTTCTCCGAGTAAGCCGTATTGCATAGAACACCTCACATAAAAAGCGGAGAGCGAAAATACGATCGGAAGAAACGCGCAGAGTACGGTAAAATACACTTATTTATAAAGGAAATACCCGTTTGCGCATCCGGCAATCAGCCGGCTTCCGGCGCTAGAAGTGCAAAATCCGCTAACCGGAAAAGCCGATCAGCTATTTTTCCAGATAACTGCCCAGATATGTGAATCTGTCCAGATTCTTGTCCAGCCGGCAGAACAGATCTATCGTGTCTTCGTCGTAGACAGAGCCCTCAACGTCAAAATAAAACAGGAATTCAAAATCTTTGCCGACCGCCGGACGGCTTTCCAGCTTGGTCAGGTTCATGCCGACGGCGGCAAACTGAGATATAACATTATAGAGCGAGCCGGGTCTGTGAGGCAGCGCGAGCATGAGCGAGCTTTTGTTTGCGCCGGGATATATTTCGAGGTGTTTGGAAATGAGGATGAAGCGTGTGTAGTTAGCGTCGTTGTTCTGAACCCTGACGCCCATTTCAGAAAGACCGTAAAGCTCGGCGCAGTCTCTCGAACTGATGGCGGCAATATCGCGCCGCTCGCTTTCACTGACCATTCTGGCAGCTATCGCGGTATTTTCGCAAACGGTCACCTTGATATTCGGATGGGATTTGAAAAATTCGCTGCACTGGCTTATGGCCTGCTGATGGGAGAATATTTCCTTAATATCGCCGGGGTTTACGCCCTTTTTGGATAAAAGACTGTGGGTTATCTTGAATCTGAGCGAGGACGCTATATAAAAATGATGGCTGTCCATCATGTCGTAGACCTGGTTTACAGAGCCCGCGGTAGAATTTTCTATCGGCAGCACGCCATATTGGCAAAGACCCTGCTCGACCGCCTGAAAGACGCCGTCGAAGGTGTTGAAATACATTATACTGGGCATAGGAAAAAACTTGTCGCATGCCTGCTGCGAATAGGAGCCCTCGACGCCCTGGCAGGCGACGACAGCCTTTTTGGGAAGCTGTCTGGGAGTGTTTTCTATCGCCTTTGTTATCTTGCTGCGCAGCTTGGATTCGCTGCCCTGCAATCTGGCCTGATAGGAGCGCGACAGATCAAACATGGTGGAATAGAGCACCTTGACGTAGTTTTCCAAGCCGTCGCTCACCTTGTCGGTCAGGCGGTTGACTATCTCGCGCTCTCTTTCACGGTGCATGAGGGTCAGACCCTCGCTCTGCTTTGCCTTGGCGATCTCGGACGCTACAGCCATGCGCTGCTCGAAAAGCCCGACTATCTGATCGTCTATGCGGTCTATTTTCTCTCTCGATTGCGATAATGTATCCATTGTAAAACCTCCGTTTTTAGAGTGAAGAGTTGAAAGCAAAAAGTAAAGACACTGTGTCACAGCCGGCGGCAATGACGATATTCGATATTTCGGTTACATTAAAAAATCATATCCGCCAGCACAATCGCCGCAGCCGCCTCAACGCAAGGTACTGCCCGCGGTACGATACACGGATCGTGCCTGCCTTTAATTTCCAGCTTCACATTTTTGCGCTCTGCGATATCGACCGTGTTCTGCTGCCGCGCTATGGAAGGCGTGGGCTTGAACGCCGCCCTGAAAACAAGCGGCATGCCGCTTGTTATGCCGCCCAGGACGCCGCCGTGGTTGTTTGTGCGGGTTTTTATTTTTTCTCCGTCGAAGTAAAATTCATCGTTGCTCTGCGAGCCGCGCATATCCGCCGATCCAAAGCCGCTGCCGAACTCGACGCCCTTTACGGCAGGGATAGCGAATACGGCCTGCGCTATGCGGTTTTCCACGCCGTCGAACATGGGATCGCCCAGTCCCGCCGGCAGTCCCACTGCGCAGCATTCTATTATTCCGCCGACCGAATCAAGCCCGGATCCGGCCTGCAAAATCACTTCTTTCATTGCGGCGGCCGCGCTGTCATCTATTACGGGAAATTCCTTTCCCGAAACGGCCTTCAGCTCGCTTGCCGTGATATAAACGGGATCGAACCCGACGTCGCGGGCATTGCCGACGGAAGCGATATGCGCGCCGACCGTAACGCCGCGTTTTTCCAGCATTTGCAGACATATCGCGCCGGCAAAGCACAGGGGCGCCGTAAGTCTGCCGGAAAAGTGACCGCCGCCGCGAAAATCGGCAGCGCCGCCGGTCTTTATCCATGAGGTAAAATCGGCGTGGCCGGGGCGCGGCTTGTTTTTGAGAGATTCGTAGTCCTTTGAGCGCGTGTCCTTATTGCAGATGAGCGCGCAGAGCGGAGCGCCGCAGGTTTTGCCTCCGACAACGCCGGAAACGATTTGCGGCTCATCGGGTTCGCTTCGTGCGGTGGACCAATTATTCTTTCCGGGAGCACGTCGGGCCATGAAGGCGTTCAGGGCTCCGATGTCGATTTCAAAGCCGCTCGGAAGACCGTCGATGACAACGCCGATGGCTTCGGAATGCGATTGCCCGAAAATGGATATTTTAATGTTTTTGCCGTATACAGATGACATGGTGTGCCTCCGGATTCTGAGAATTAGACGACTTCTCGGTCAAAGCCCGCTGCATTGCCGGCTCCGTCACGGTGAGAAGTATCGCCCGGTTTCTCCGGGCCGACGGGACTTTCTCCGAGGAAGCCGTCAGCGAAGCCGACAGAAGGATATAAAAACAAGTCGCGCGATGAGCGGCATTTTAATTATTGAGTTTCTTTTTTGTTCCTTCAGTTTTGGACTTGCACATTGCCGCCCAAAACCCTGAAATCCTCAAAAAACGACGGATAGGATTTGTTTACCGCCTGCGCGTTTTCAATTACGACCGGTCCGGCGCAAGCCGCCGACGCAGCCGCAAGCGACATTGCAATCCTGTGGTCGTTGAAGCTGTCGCATATACCGCCGTCAAGCTGCGGTCTGCCGCGAATGACAAGCGAGTCAGCCTTTTCGGCAATCTCGCCGCCTACGCTTTTTATCATTTCACAGGTAGTCTTTATTCTGTCGCTTTCCTTCATGCGGAGCCGTCCGGCGTTATATATGGTCGTTGTTCCCTGCGCGACGCTCGCGGCGACCGCCAAAACTGGCACCAGATCGGGAATATCGGAAGCGTCTATATCCGTCGCCCTGAGGCGGCTTTTTCCTGCGCGCAGTATTTCACCGTCGAAGGTAATGTCCGCTCCCATCTGCCGCAGTATATCAATGATTTTTCTGTCGCCCTGCGCGGACGAAAGGGACAATCCTTTCACGCGGATATTACCGCCCAACACACCAGCGACGAGCCAGAACGCGGCATTTGACCAGTCGCCTTCGACGTCCAGCTCTTTGGGTGAAACATATTTCTGACCGCCCTTTATAAATAAGGAGCTTTGGGCAAGATCAACGCCCACGCCGAATGCTTCGAGCATTTCAATGGTCATATCGACGTAGCCGGCCGATTGCAGGGGCGAAGTCAGCGTTATGCGGCTGTCGCCGTCGAGCATGGGCAGAGCAAACAGCAGTCCGGTGATAAACTGCGAACTGACGCTGCCGCTCAATGAATATTCGCCGCTTGCGAGCTGTCCGGACAACGAGATTATTTCCCCGCTGACTGCGTTTTGCGCCGTTGTTATTCCGTGACACGCAAGCTGCTCCTTCAAAGGTGACAGCGGACGCTGAGGAAGCCGTCCTGCGCCGGTAAATCTGGCGTTCATACCAAGAGCCGCCGCAACCGGCAGCAAAAAGCGCAGAGTTGAACCGCTTTCGCCGCAGTCGAGTGTGACGCTGCTGTTATTCGGTTTTATCGGGATCACCGTGACACAGTTTCCATTGGGCTCGGTTTTTGCACCGAGCGATTTTAGACAGCTTATCGTCGCCTCTATATCGTTGCAGCTTTCGGGAAGCCGTACTGCGCATGGTGAATCACCGAGCGCCGCGCATATGAGCGCCCTGTGCGCCGCCGATTTGGACGCGATAGCCGGGATTGTGCCGGTAAGAGCTGCGGGATAGATTTTAATGTTCATGGTATTTGACAATTCATGGTTAAAAGCAGGGCAAAAGCGTCGCTGAAGCCGACTCAATAGCTCCGCTTGCTGACTTCATATTCCTGCTTCAATGTATTCGATCAATTCCTCGACCGGAATCTTCTTTAAGAAACATTCGCCTATTCTTCTGGGCAGTACCAGCGTTATGCTGCCGGACTGGCGTTTTTTGTCGAGCAGAGCAGCCTCAAAAAGCTGCTTAGCCGTATAATCGGTTTTGTGCGGCAGCCTGCAATTATTCAGCGCAGAGATTATCCGGGGCGCGCAGTCGTATTCCGATATACCCTTTTGCGCGGCGGCTTTGGCTATCATGGCCATGCCGACGGCAACGCCCCTGCCGTGCGATATAGTGAAGCCGCTGCATTTTTCTATTGCGTGGCCTATTGTGTGACCGAAATTCAGAAGCTGTCTTGCACCCCTGTCGAATTCGTCAGTCTCCACGACCATGCGCTTGAGATCCACGCAGCGCGCTATTATGCTTTCTCTGTCGCCCGCAACCTTGCCGGAGGCTATTTTGCCGAACAGCTCCCCGTCAAACAGGACGCCGTATTTTAAGGCCTCTGCCGTGCCGTCGGAAAGAATTTCGTCGGGCAGCGTGTCGAGGGTTTTGCAGTCGCAAAGGACGAGAACGGGAGAGTAGAAGCAGCCTGCAAGGTTTTTGCCGTTTTTGAGGTCGATCGCAGTCTTGCCGCCGACCGAGGAATCAACTGCCGCCAAAAGGGTAGTCGGAATCTGCACAAAGTCAATGCCGCGCAGATAAACCGCCGCCGCAAAGCCTGCCAGATCGCCGACGACGCCGCCGCCGAGTGCGATTATTATATCGCTTCGCGTCATCTTTCGGGAGGCCAAAAACTCGAGAGCGTCGGACAGTGTGTCTATATTTTTCGACGCTTCGCCGCTCTCGAACGAGAAAAGACAGGTATCAAAGCCGGCGCTTTGCAGCGAAAAGGCAAGCCTGTCGGCATAAAGCTCCCGCACCGTGCTGTCGGTGATTATCGCCGCCTTGCAGGGGTTTTTGACATCTGCGATTTTTTTGCCCGCGTTATCCAGAATGCCCTCACCGATGATAACGTCGTAAGGCCTTGAGGAATCAACCCTTATAGTTGTCAACCCTGTCAACCCCTTCCTTTTGCTCGCGCCCGTCTTTTAAGAGCGCGCGCAGCCTGTTTTCATCATTCGATTCCAGCGCGTTTCTGACGGCTGAAAGATTGTCTATCAGGCAGCCCAGCTCCACGCTGAGCGCCTCGCGGTTTTCCATGAAAAGCTCCGCCCACATGTGCTCGTTCAGCCACGCGACACGGGTAAGATCTTTG
This sequence comes from Clostridia bacterium, assembly GCA_017543285.1. Taxonomy (GTDB): domain Bacteria; phylum Bacillota; class Clostridia; order Oscillospirales; family Acutalibacteraceae; genus RGIG7067. The sequence goes on from JAFYGK010000032.1 coordinate 142,774, forward strand.
AAGCTGCCGGCGGAATAACCCTTGTGGCGCAGGGCGCAGGGACTTTTGACATATGCGTTTGACAGCACATGAGCCAGCTGCGAGGTAAAGGCTATCATCCTGTCGTGTTCTGCGGGAGTTGTGATAACGACGTCGGAGAAGCCGATTGATCTGTAAAATTCGCTTAGGGCGTTTATCTTGCCGAGCGGTACGGAATATACCGGCGTAAGTATAATTGACGCGCCCTCGAACAGGCTGCCAACAGAGTTTTCATATCCCACCTTGGCAAGACCTGCCATCGGATGGCCGCCGATGCAGCAGAGCTCGTATTTTCCGACGGTCTTTTCAATGCCGCCTACTACAAATCCCTTTACGCCGCAGCAGTCGGTGAGAATGCACTCCTTTGAAATGAGCGGAGCCTTCTCGTTGATATAATCGACCGCCGCTCTCGGAAAGAGGCAAACTATAAGTATATCGCAGAGCGGTATGCTGCAATCATCCAGAACGCCGCCGACAACGCCGTCTCCGATGGCGGCGCTGAGTACGCTTTCGTTTTTGTCAAACGCGAGTATTCTGTGGTCTGTAAGCTGTGATGCTGCCTTTGCCAATGAACCGCCTATAAGACCAAGGCCGACTATTCCTATTGTCATGGTTATTCTCCGTTGCGCTGATGTTTGGTTTTCGGTTTAACAGTGGTTATGCCGTTTTGCCGACTATCGGCATAATTCCGCGAATCTGACCGGCGAGTTCGGCAAACGCCGCCGGAGTCAGCGACTGCGCGCCGTCGCTCAGAGCGTGTCTGGGATCGTTATGAACCTCAATGATCAGACCGTCCGCACCTGCCGCCGTAGCGGCGAGAGACATGGGCGGGACCATTCTCGCAATGCCGGTGGCATGGCTGGGATCAACCACTACCGGCAGATGGCTCATTTCGTGCAGCATTGAAACCGCGGAGATGTCCAGCGTGTTTCTGGTAGCCGTTTCAAAGGTGCGTATACCTCTCTCACAGAGGATGACCTTCTGGTTGCCGCCCGCCATGATGTATTCGGCGCTCATTAGCAGTTCCTCCAGAGTATTGGCAAGACCGCGCTTGAGCAGGATAGGTTTGTCCGTTCTGCCGAGGTCTTTCAGGAGCTCAAAATTCTGCATATTTCTCGCGCCGACCTGGATAACGTCCACGTCCTTGAAAAACGGCAGGTGTGAGCTTTCCATTATCTCGGTAACTATCGGAAGACCGGTCTCCTCCTTTGCCTTCAAAAGAAGCTCTATGCCCTCTGCTCTGAGACCCTGGAAGGAGTAGGGGGAGGTTCTCGGCTTGAACGCGCCGCCGCGCAGCAGGGTGGCTCCCGCCGCCTTTACATCCTTTGCGATACCGATTATCTGCTCCTCGCTTTCTACCGAGCAGGGGCCGGCGATTATCTGCATGTGACCGCCGCCGATCTTAACTCCGCCGACGTCGATAATGGTGTCATCCGGATGGAATTTGCGGTTTGCGTTTTTAAAGGGCTCCTGTATGCGCTTTGCGTCCTCGACGATGTCCATGCTCTTGACGAGGTCGATATCGACTCTGGAGGTGTCGCCTACAAGGCCCAGAATGGTCTGGAATTCGCCGCGGCTCAGGTGGGTGCTTACGCCCATAGTGTTGAGCCACGCGGTCAGGGTTTCAAGCTGCTGGGGATCGTGGTCTCTTTTTAATATGAGTATCATATCGTTTGTCCTTTCGTATGATCATGCTGGTTTTTGTTTTATTAAGCGGCGGAAAGAGCGGAAAAAAATCAGCCTGCGGTGCTTTTCCACCACAGGCTGTTAAGCGGCTTGACTCTCGGTCGGGTCGACCGGAAAGATTACGCGCGGCCTTCTGCAGCGGAAGAAACACAAAAAGCTCTACCGAAAAAACAGGTAAAGTAATAGTTGAAATAATATTCCGCTGTAAAAAGCTTTGTGACGTTCATAGTTTTTCTCCGTCGGATCAGCCCGAATCTTTAAACTGAAAATATTTTATCACAGCGCTTTAAATTTGTAAAGCGCTTTGTTAATATTTTTACAAATTACCGTAATACCACTTTTTGAGCCTGCCGGGGTTTGTGCATATTTTACCCGGCAGGGCAGGCGCGAAGCAAATCAGTAGACTTTATGCGCCTTGTTGTAGCACGCAATACTGTTTTCGATTATTTCCTTAGCCTTGGCGGCGTCGCTGAATTCATCGACAAGGGTATCCTTGCCTTCAAGCTCTTTATATACGGTAAAAAAGTGGCGTATCTCGTCGAGGATGTGCGACGGAAGCTGATTTATTTCCTTGTAGCAGCTGTATGTCGGATCGCCGTAGGGGATGGAGATTATTTTTTCATCGAGTTTTCCCGAATCGAGCATTGTCATAACTCCGATGGGATAGCAGCGCACAAGAGTCATCGGCAGAAGGGGTTCGGAGCAGAGCACGAGCACGTCCATAGGGTCGTCATCGTCGGCGAGGGTGCGTGGGATAAATCCGTAGTTTGCGGGGTAATGCGTGGATGTGAAAAGGATCCTGTCCATTCTGAGCAGCCCGGTCTGTTTGTCCAGCTCGTATTTTACCTTGCTGCCTTTTGGTATCTCGATGACCGCGATGTAATCCCCGGGATTTATACGCCCGGAATCTATATCATGCAATACGTTCATGACACGTCCTTTCTCCGGCCTGCTGCCGGCGTTTGTTATATCGCTCCTGTTAAATTGATATTATAGTGCAAAACACAATAATGTCAAGTGCGTAAATAAATAATTCTCATAGTATATAGGTTAAGTAGTTTTTTTGAAGGCGGCCCGGCAAACCGTTTTTTTCTTCTTATGCGGACCTGTTATTGTTAAAATGACAGTATTAAAGGCAAAACAGGAAAAAAATTTTATTGATTTACATTCTTTTTTTGCAAAAATGAGTAGATTTTTGGTTTGTCATTTGTTATAATGTTAACAGCTTGAATTATTTTACCGAATTCTGCCCAAACGCTCGCGCAACGGAGTGACTGAGCGCATGATTGGACGGGTTCGGTATCGTATTGTTCGCTGCAAAATGCTTATTAATGCGGCGGTTGACCGTTAAATTAAAAAAGCAATTTATCACAGGAGGAGCTTTTTATTATGATTAACAAATTGGAAGTAGTTCCCTTCAAAGACACTCCGGAACAGAACAAACAGCTTATGAAGGTCATCGACGATTACAAGAACGTCGAAGGCGCTCTGATCCAGGTACTCAAGAAGGCGCAGGAAATCTACAGCTATCTTCCGCTCGAAGTTCAGCAGATGGTTGCCGAAGGAATGAACATTCCTCTTGAAGAGGTTTTCGGCGCAGTCACATTCTATTCCTTCTTCTCCTTAAAGCCGATCGGCAAGTACAGGATCTCTGTATGTCAGGGAACCGCCTGCTATGTTAAGGGCGGCCAGGCCGTTCTGGACGAGGTCAAGAAGAACATAGGCATTTCCGCCGGCGAAACAACTCCCGACGGTCTTTTCTCCATTCAGGACACCCGCTGTCTCGGCTGCTGCGGTCTGGCTCCCGTCATGACCGTCAACGACGACGTCTACGGCAAGGTGGATCCCAAGGAAATAAAGAATATCCTGGCAAAATATCAGTGATTATCAGATATAGTCTGGCGTGCGCGGCCGGAATATATGCGGCGGAAATATTAATGATTCGATCATAACATAAAATGGCTTCGGAGGCTGCGGCCGATCCGTGCCGGACCGATCGGACTTTTCCGGCAATACATTAATGGAGTAAGCAAATGAAAATTCGCGAAATCAAAGAATTACTCAATGCTCACGTCGTGTGCGGAGAGAGCATCATGGAAAACGACGTTTTCTCAGCCTGCGGAAGCGACATGATGAGCGATGTTCTGGCTTTCGTCAAGGATCAGGGCGTTCTGCTCACCGGTCTTGTCAATCCTCAGGTCATCCGCACGGCGGAAATGATGGACATGCGCTGCATCGTATTCGTCAGAAACAAGGTTCCCAATGAAAGCATGATCGATCTTGCAATAGATAACGGTATCGTCCTTCTCACCACCCCGACAAGAATGTTCGAGGCCTGCGGCAAGCTTTACGAAGCGGGTCTCAGGGGCAAACTCAAGGAGACAGGCGGTGACGGCAATGTCTGACGCGCTCAGGTTTCATTATGATGTGGACGGCGAAAATTTCACATCTGCCGGCGAAGCATCCGCGCAGGTGAAGAAAAAGCTGCGTCAGCTCGGTTTTTCGCCCGACATAATCAGGCGCGTTTCCATAGCTATGTACGAGGGCGAGATAAATATGGTCGTCCACGCCGGAGGAGGCAAGGCGGACGTATTTGTTTATCCCGAGAATATTGAGATCGTGCTGGAGGATTCCGGTCCCGGTATCGCGGACGTCGAGCTTGCCATGAAAGAGGGATATTCAACCGCTCCGGACAATGTGCGCGCTCTCGGCTTCGGAGCCGGAATGGGTCTTCCGAACATGAAGAGATACACCGATTCCATGACTGTTGAATCGGAGCTGGGCGTCGGGACAAAGATCGTCATGAAGGTCAATGTCTGACACCCCGCCGGGAATGTGCACAGCATTCGAAAGGATTTGAACGCAACTAATGGCTGGATATAAACATTCGGTTTCGCTGGATATCGAAAAGTGCAAAGGCTGCACAAACTGCCTGAAGCCCTGTCCGACCGAGGCCATCCGCATCAGAAACGGTCACGCATATATAAAGTCCATGCGATGCGTCGATTGCGGCAAATGCATAAGCGTTTGCCCCTACGGTGCAAAAAAAGCGGTCTATGACAAACTGTCGGCTATGGATTCCTTCAAACTCAAGATAGCGCTTCCGGCGCCGAGCCTTTACGGACAGTTCGATAACCTTGACGATGTGGATTATGTTCTGCAGGGGCTTCTGGATATCGGCTTCGACGACGTGTTTGAGGTGTCGCGCGCAGCAGAGCTTGTCTCTGATTACACGCGTCTTTATATGAAGCAGCCGGGAATAAAGCTGCCCGTGATTTCGTCGGCGTGTCCCGCCGTTGTGCGTCTTATAAGTCTTCGTTTCCCGTTTTTGTGTGAAAATGTTCTGCCGATACTGCCGCCCGTGGAGATAGCGGCTCGTCTGGCAAAAACCAGGGCAAAGAAGAAACACCCCGAATTAAAGGACGAGGACATCTGCTGCTGCTTTATTTCGCCATGTCCCGCAAAGGTCAGTTATGTGTCCAACGACATGTTCAACGGTGAAAAGAGCGCGATCGACATTGTCGTTTCCATGAGCGACGTTTATTTTGCCCTGATCGACGTCATGAAAAACGACAAGGCTCCCGGCGTATCCACCCAGTCGGGCATGATAGGAGTCAGCTGGGCGGCGACCGGCGGAGAAGCTTCGGCGGTGTTCAACGACAAATACCTTGCCGCCGACGGCATCGAAAACGTCAACCGCGTTCTGGAGCAGATAGATAATTCCGATTTTCCCGATCTGGAATTTGTTGAGCTTAACGCCTGCAACGGCGGCTGCGTGGGCGGAGCCATGACGGTGGCGAACCCCTATATAGCGAAGGCGAGACTGCAAAGCCTTAAGAGATACATGCCGGTTTCGCAAAGCTGGAAATTCGGCTCCCGTGACAGCATTCCGGATGACGCAAAAATGGCAGAGCCGCTCCAGGGCATTCCCTATTCTCCTCTCAGCGGGGACAGAAACGAGGCCATCCGCATGATGGCGGAGATCCAGCAGATACATGAAAAGCTTCCCGATTGGGACTGCGGATCGTGCGGATCGCCCACATGTATGTGCTTTGCCGAGGATATTGTGAGAGGCGACGCCGACAGAGAGGATTGTGTGGTTCTTGTGCGGGAAAAACTGCACCGGCTCATCGGCGAGCAGCTTAAAAACGAAAAACAAAAGGACAACAAGGATGAAGGTTAAGGATATAGTGCCGCGACTCGGCCTTGATATGCTGAGCGGCGACGCCGACAGGGAAATATCCGGCTGTTATGTCGGCGATCTGTTAAGCTGGGTAATGTCCCACGCGCAGTTCGACGAATGTTGGATAACCATAATGTCCAACATAAACGTTGTGGCGGTCGCTTCGCTTACCGACGTCGCCTGCGTAATCATAGCGGAAGGCGCGAGGCCGGAGGAAAATGTCATTGAGGCCGCAAAGGCAAAGGGCGTCTGCCTGCTGCTCAGCGAAGAAACGGTGTTTTCTCTTGCGGCTGAAATGGCCGGTCTGCTGAAGGAAAAGCAAGCGGAATAGGTCCTGCCAGAGGAAAAAGATGAGCAGATACTACTACGATATGCATATCCACTCATGCCTGTCCCCGTGCGGCGACGACGATATGACGCCAAACAACATAGCGCAGATGGCGACCCTCAAATCGCTGAATATCCTTGCGCTGACCGATCACAATTCGGTAAAAAACTGTCCGGCGTTTGTTGCTGCCTGCAAAAAGCAGGGCATCATTCCCATACCGGGCATGGAGATAACCACCAGCGAGGATATACATATGGTATGCCTGTTCAGGACGCTTGAGGACGCCATGCGGTTTGGCGGCGAGGTCGAGAAAAACCGCGTCCTCATCGAGAACAGGAAAGATATCTTCGGCAATCAGCTCATACTCGACAAGGATGACGGGATTGTAGGCGAGGAAAGGTATATGCTCCCCAACGCGACGAATCTGTCGCTGGAGGAAGCGGCGGAGCTTGTCCGAAAAATGAACGGGCTTTGTTATCCGGCGCACATTGACCGGCCCGCCAACGGTATTATCGCCGTGCTGGGCGATATTCCCGTTCGGCCGGAGTTTACCTGCGTGGAGTTTTACAACCCGGAGAACGAGGCGTCATATCGGGAAAAGTACCCCGCGCTGAAAGGGAAAAAGCGCGTGATTTCATCCGATGCGCACTATCTTTGGGACATAAATGAGGCGGAAAACTGGTTTGATATAGACGACGAGCCGTACAGCAGCGCGCTCGTTATCGATAATCTCTTTGCCATGCTGGAGCATTGCGAAGAAAAGTGAACAGTGCTGAATTGCCGGAGGCGACCCGGCAGCTCCGCCTTCCACTTTAAAAAAGGCACAAACGACAATGAAAGAACTATCGCTGTATATTTTAGACATAACCGAAAACTCCGTACGTGCGGGCGCGAAGAATATTACTGTCTCCATTGAAGAAAAGGGCAGCGAGTTCAGGCTGACCGTCATCGACGACGGATGCGGTATGAAGCAGGAGATCGTTGACCGCCTGTCCGATCCTTTCTACACGACGAGAACTACACGCAAGGTTGGATTGGGCGTACCGTTTCTGACCCTTGCGGCCGAACAGACCGGCGGCGGAGTATCCATAACATCGAAGCATATCGACGAGCATCCCGATGATCACGGTACGGTGCTTGAAGCGACCTTCGACAGCTCGCATATAGACTTTATCCCGCTCGGCGATATAGTATCCACATTTGTCACACTGATTCAGGGCAGTCCCGATATAGACTTTCTGTTCAGGCACATTAAGGACGGCAGCGCCATGGAGCTTGACACCAAACAGATCCGCGAGGTTCTGGGTGAGGATGTTCCTCTCAGCAACGCCGAGGTGCTCGGATGGATCAGGGGATTTGTAAACGAGCAGTACGACGAGTGGGACAAATAAATCAGGTTAAATTTTATTTAATAAATTCTATCGCGTTTCAGGTTTCCGGACATGCTTGAATGTTCCGGAAAATCAGAACGCAAAAAACAATACCTTGAAAGGGGCATCAGCATGAAATCGTTGCAGGAATTAGCAGCAATCAGAGAAAGGATGAAGGATAAGGTCTCGCTTCGCTCAGGCGAAAATGAGACAAGGATCGTTGTAGGCATGGCGACCTGCGGAATCTCCGCGGGCGCGCGTCCTGTTCTCAACGCGTTCGTTGAGGAGGTCGCAAAGGAAGGCCTTTCCGACAAGGTGACGGTAACTCAGACGGGCTGCATCGGCATCTGCCAGTATGAGCCGGTAGTCGAGGTTTTTGAGGCCGACAAGGAAAAGGTCACATATGTCTACATGACCGCCGAAAAGGCCAAGAGGGTCGTCGAAGAGCATATCAAAGGCGGCAAGGTAGTAACAGAGTACACAATAGGCAATATTAAGGCCTAATGATTTGGAGGATAAATAAGTATGATACGTTCACATGTTCTTATTTGCACCGGTACGGGCTGTACCTCCTCCGGCAGCGCCAAGATAGCGACCGCTCTCGAGCAGGAGCTTGAAAACAAGGGTCTCGCCGAGGAAGTTAAAATAGTCAAAACCGGTTGCTTCGGTCTTTGCGCACTGGGCCCCATCATGATCATCTACCCTGAAGGAACCTTCTACAGCAAGGTAACGGCAGAGGATGTTCCCGAGATCGTTGAGGAGCATCTGCTCAAGGGCAGGATCGTAAACCGCCTTGTCTACAATGACGCCGAGGCGGAGAAAAAGGTGGAGGATATTGCCGTTTCTCTCGGTGAAACCACCTTCTACAAAAAGCAGAAGAGACTTGCGCTGCGCAACTGCGGCGTCATCAACCCCGAGGTCATCGACGAGTACATAGCTATGGACGGTTATGCAGCGCTCGGCAAGGTGCTCACCGAAATGACCCCCGAGGAAGTCATCCAGGTCATTAAGGATTCCGGCCTTAGAGGCAGAGGAGGCGGCGGCTTCCCGACAGGCGTAAAGTGGAGCTTTGCTGCCGCAAACGCTTCCGATAAGAAGTATGTCGTCTGCAACGCCGACGAAGGCGACCCCGGCGCATTCATGGACCGCTCGGTTCTTGAGGGCGACCCCCACGCCGTTCTGGAAGCCATGGCTATCGCCGGCTACGCGATCGGCGCCGATGAAGGCTATATTTATGTCCGCGCGGAATACCCCATCGCCATCAAGAGACTGCAGATAGCCATTGATCAGGCAAGAGAATACAACCTCTTAGGCAAGGACATTTTCGGCACAGGCTTTAATTTCGATATCAATATCCGTCTCGGTGCGGGCGCGTTCGTCTGCGGTGAAGAAACCGCTCTGCTCGCCTCCATCGAAGGCAAGCGCGGCGAGCCCAGGCCCCGTCCTCCCTTCCCTGCGGTCAAGGGTCTTTTCGGCAAACCGACCATTATCAACAATGTTGAAACATACGCCAACGTATGTCAGATAATCCTCAACGGCGCCGACTGGTTTTCTTCCTTCGGCACCGAAAAGAGCAAGGGCACAAAGGTCTTTGCTCTGGGCGGCAAGATCACAAACACAGGTCTTGTCGAAGTTCCCATGGGCACTACTCTCAGAGAAGTCGTCGAGGAAATCGGCGGCGGCATTCCCAACGGCAAGAAGTTCAAGGCCGCACAGACAGGCGGACCCTCCGGCGGATGTATACCTGCCGAGCACTTTGATGTTCCCATTGATTACGACAACCTCATCGCCATCGGCTCAATGATGGGCTCCGGCGGTCTCATCGTCATGGACGAGGACAACTGCATGGTCGATATTGCCAAGTTCTTCCTCGAATTCACCGTCGATGAATCCTGCGGCAAATGTTCTCCCTGCCGCGTCGGCACAAAGCGCCTCTATGAAATGCTCGAGAAGATCACAAGCGGCAAGGGCACCCTTGAGGATCTCGACAAGATGGAAAAGCTCTGCTACTACATCAAGGAAAATTCGCTCTGCGGTCTCGGCCAGACAGCTCCCAACCCCGTGCTTTCGACACTCCGCTATTTCCGCGACGAGTACGAAGCTCACGTTGTTGAAAAGAGATGTCCCGCCGGCGTATGCAAGGATCTGCTTTCCTACGAGATTATTGCCGACAAGTGCAAGGGCTGCTCGCTCTGCTCCAAGAAGTGCCCGGTCGGCGCTATCTCCGGTCAGATAAAGAGCCCGTTCGTTATAGACAAGACAAAATGCATCAAGTGCGGCGTCTGCATGAGCACATGTAAGTTCGGCGCAATCGTGAAGAAGTAAGCGGAGGAACAGGATTTATGGATATGGTAAATATTAAAATAAACGGCAGGGACTATTCCGTGCCGAAGAACAGCACAGTTTTGTCCGCCGCCCGCTCGGTCGGAATCCAGATCCCCACTCTTTGCTATCTCAAGGACATCAATGAGATCGGCGCATGCCGCATCTGTGTCGTCGAGGTAAAGGGCGCAAGAAGCCTTGTTACTTCCTGCGTATATCCGGTCAACGAGGGTATGGAGATCACAACAAACAGCAAGAAGGTCAATGAATGCAGAAAAATGACCCTTGAGCTTCTCCTTTCCAATCACAGAAAGGAATGCCTGTCCTGTATCCGCAGCGGCAACTGCGAACTGCAGGCCCTTTGCAGAGAGTACGGCGTAGAGGACGAAAACGCCTTTGACGGCGCGGTAACTCCGACAGAGATAGACGACAGCGCCGTCCACATGGTAAGAGACAACTCCAAATGTATCCTCTGCCGCCGCTGCGTCGCCGCATGCAAAAATCTCCAGGCGGTCTCCGTAATCGGCGCAAATTCCAGAGGCTTCAATACTCATATCGGCTCTGCTTTTGAAGCAAAACTTGCCGAGGTCGCCTGCATTCACTGCGGACAGTGCATAAACGTCTGTCCGACAGGCGCACTCTATGAAAAGGACGATACCGCGAAGGTATTCGACGCCATCAACGACCCGACAAAGCATGTCATCGTTCAGACCGCTCCCTCCGTCCGCGTAGGTCTCGGCGAGGAATTCGGCTATCCCATCGGCTCGGTCGTGACCGGTCAGATGGTCGCGGCCCTCAGAAGGCTGGGCTTTGACAAGGTATTCGATACAAACTTCTCCGCCGACCTCACCATTATGGAAGAGGCGACCGAGTTCCTTGACAGATACACAAACAAGGGCAAGCTCCCGCTTATCACTTCCTGCTCGCCCGGTTGGGTCAAGTTCTGCGAACATTATTTCCCCGACTTTATGGACAACCTCTCCAGCTGCAAGTCTCCGCAGGGAATGTTCGGCGCAACAGCAAAAACCTTCTATGCAGAGAAGATGGGCATAGATCCCAAGGATATCTTCTCGGTATCCATTATGCCGTGTACCGCCAAGAAGTTTGAGGCTACGCGCGACCAGAACGCTGTCGAAGGCTACCCCGATATAGATGCGGCCCTCACGGTTCGCGAGCTTGCCAGAATGATCAAGCAGCAGGGTATAATCTTCAACGAGCTGCCCGACGAGGAATTTGACGCTCCGTTCGGACTGGGCTCCGGCGCAGGCACAATCTTCGGCGCAACCGGCGGCGTTATGGAAGCGGCGCTCAGAACGGCCGCAGAGGTCGTCACCGGCCAGCCGCTTGAGAAGCTCGATTTCATGGACGTCCGCGGTACCCAGGGCATCAAGCAGGCATCTTACAACCTCGCGGGAAACGAGGTCAGAGTTGCCGTTGCCAGCGGCCTTGCCAACGCAAAGAAGCTGCTTGAAATGGTCAGAGACGGTGAGATCGAGGTTGACTTCATCGAGATCATGGCATGCCCCGGCGGCTGCGTAAACGGCGGCGGCCAGCCGATACAGAACGCCAACGTCCGCAACAAGATCGACATCCGTGCCGAGCGCGCAGCAGGGCTCTACAAGGACGATCTCAATCTGCCGATCAGAAAGTCCCACGAAAACCCCGACATCAAGGCGGTTTACGACGAGTTCTTCGGCAAGCCCGGCAGCCACAAGGCTCATGAGATCCTGCACACCCATTACGTCAAGAGAGACAAGTATTTCAACTGAGATTAGAGTAAAAACGCCCTCCGCTACGGAGGGCGTTTTTTTCAGAACAGGGAACGAGGTGCGGAGAGCGGAGCCGGATTCGACGTGCGGCGCTTTATGGATGTAATTGAATCTCGGCCTTTCGGGAGAGTGTACTGTTCCCTAGAGAAGGTTTATTGCGACGATTCGCAGCATTTGAGCTGCGTCAGCCTTCGGCCCTTTACTGCTTTTGTCGGTAATTTTCACGCTATAGATTTTTTCGTTTTATCATGCTAAAATAATATCACCACTTTTTTAATTCGGGAGGAAGCATTATGATAAATCTCGGAATACTCGGAGCAGGAAAAATCGCGGTAATAATGGCGAATACGGTCAACCGTATGGCTGCCGCCGGAAACAATGAAGTAAGGCTCTGCGCCGTCGCTGTGCGCGACAGGGAAAGGGCTGAACGTTTTGCCGCCGAATTCGGCATACCCAAGGCATTCGGCTCTTATGAGGATATGGCCGCCGACGACGAAGTCGATCTGGTTTACATCGCGACGCCCCATTCTCACCACTTCGAGCACTCGATGCTCTGCCTTGAGCACGGCAAGCATGTCCTGTGTGAAAAGGCCTTTACAGTCAATGCGAAGCAGGCCAGAGAGCTGATCGCCTTCGCGGAGAGCCGCGGTCTTCTTATAACCGAGGCCATCTGGACAAGATACCAGCCCATGAGAAGAATTATAGACGAGGTCGTGGCTTCAAAGGAGGTCGGCGAACCGAGAATGCTGACGGCAAATCTGTGCTATGCCATTCTCGAAAATGAGCGTATCGTTAAATCGGCGCTTGCGGGAGGCGCGCTTCTGGACGTCGGCGTTTACACGATAAATTTCGCCGAAATGGTGTTCGGACATGCCGACAGCTATTACGCCGTATGCACGAAAAATGAAGACGGATGCGATATGGCGGGAAGCTATACAATGCTCTGGAAGGACGGAAGAACAGCGGTTCTGTGCTCCGGAGCGGAGGTGATTTCGGACAGATTCGGCACCGTTTTCTGTACCGAAGGCTTTATACAGGTGGAGAACATAAACAATCCGCAATCCGTCAGGGTTTTTGACAAAAACTACCGGCTCATCCGTGAGATAAAATGTCCCGCGCAGCTGACCGGCTACGAATATGAGGTCCTCGAAACGGCAAAAGCTATCGAGGAAGGCAAAACCGAATGTCAATCCATGCCGCACAGCGAAACCGTGCGCATTATGGAAATAATGGACGGCATGCGCGAACAGATGGGCATAAAATACCCGTTCGAATAGCCTTCGGACGGTTCATACGCATACAAAACCGCGGCAGAGCATTACCGCCGCGGTTTTTTAAGGCTTTGCTTTGCCTGCGCCGTTTATGTTGTGCCGCCCGTCACAACGCCCAGATAAACTCAAAACCCCTCCGACGGTTTAATCCGCCGGAGGGGTTTGCTGTTTGATTCAACTGCGGCGCGTCCGGTATGGATGGCCGTTTTTTGAAATGCAGAAAGCTATCTTGTCAGCTTATACTTTTTGTATCTGTCGAACGCCTTATTGACGTCGTCTGTGGTCTTTGATTTGGTAAACGCGCTGACGACGGGAACAAGAATGAGTCCTGCGACCATGGCGAGCACGCCCGCGTTAATGGGATTGTTGAAGTAGTTGAGCACCGGATTTTCAAAGGTGATGCCGGAGGCTGTACATGCCATCTGCGCAACCATGATTCCGACGCCGCAGATGAAGGAGACCCAAACGGCAGCCTTGGAAATCTTTTTGGAATACATGCTGTAAAGGAACGGGGCCAGGAATGCGCCTGCGAGAGCTCCCCAAGAGATACCCATGAGCTGGGCTATGAAGGTGACGCTGGATTTTGCTTGGACAATGGCGATGGCTGCGGAAACGACAATGAAGAAGACGAGCAGTATCCTTATGGAAAGAAGCTGCTTCTTTTCTCTTGTCTTTACGTCGGTTTTCTTCGTCGCCGGCATTATCATATCGAGGGTCAGTGTGGAGCTGGATGTAAGAACCAGCGAGGACAGCGTGGACATGGAGGCCGAAAACACCAGCACAACGACAATGGCAATTATCAGATCGGACGGGATGGTTGAAAGCATCTTCGGAACTATGCTGTCAAAGATCGGCGCGCCGGCATTGGGCGCTCCCGCGGGGACTCTTTCTATTACGTCGCCGTACAGTCTGCCGAAGCCGCCGAGGAAATAGCAGCCGCCTGCGACGATTATGGCGAATATCGTGGAAATCGTGGTTCCTCTCTTGATGGCGTTTTCATCCTTGATGGCGTAGAATTTGCCGACCATCTGAGGAAGACCCCATGTACCGAGAGAGGTGAGCAGAACAACGCCGAGCAGATAAAGCGGCTGAGGACCGAACAGCGAGGCAAAGGAGCCGGCAGGACCGTTTTCTACGGGGACTTCCGCCAGTTTCTGCACGGCCGCCGTGAGGCCGCCGTTTGCGTTGAGCACGGCTATAACGACCGCGACTATACCGATAAGCATTATGATGCCCTGGATAAAGGAATTGATGGCCGTTGCCATATATCCGCCAAGAACGACATAGATACCGGTGAGGACCGCCATTCCGACGACGCACCATATATAGTCTATGCCGAAGGCCATTTCAAACAAACGGGAAAGTCCGTTGTAAAGAGATGCCGTATAAGGGATGAGAAAAATGAAAACTATCAGCGAGGCGACGACTCTGAGCGATTTGGAGTCGAACCTTTTGCCGAAATAATCGGGCATTGTCGCGCTTCCGAGACTCTGGGTCATGCTTCTTGTGCGCCTTCCGAGCAGCAGCCACGGTATCATGGAGCCGATGATGGCGTTTCCGATACCGATCCATGTTGCCGATACGCCGTATTTCCAGCCGAACTGACCGGCATAGCCTATGAAGATGACTGCGGAAAAATAGGATGTGCCATATGCAAAGGCGGAAAGCCACGGGCCGGCCTTGCGTCCGCCGAGAACAAAACCGTCAACGCTTTTTGAGGATGATTTGCGCCATACTACGCCGACGATGACGGTGACGGCGAAGAAGAGCGCCAGGAGCAGAATTTTAAGAAGCATTGTTTACCTTCCTTTCACGAAGCTGCGTTCTAAAAAAAGAAAACGGCTTCACATTTATGTTTCGCTGTTGGTATTAAATCACAAATTGCAGCGGTTGTCAACGCATTTCGAGCCATTTTGATGAGAAAAATTTTTACCGCTTTAAATTCATGCTGCTTTAAATCGGTAATATGAATAATTTAATGCTTTAAACAGACAAATTGATAAAAAGGTGAAAATTATCCACATAAGGATATGCCTGCTGCGGATGCAATTCATATCCTCGCGCCGTTCCGCCATCAATCGGATCAGGCAAGCCAGCGGCTACAAAGCCGATGGGACGGGCCATTCCGCATTATGCCTTCGCTTTTTTATGTTCAAAAAAACTGATTGAATCCGGTTCGATTTATGGTATAATAAAGAAAAAGGACATCCGGTCGGCGGGGTAATCCGGGCGAATAATAAAATTATAACGAAAAATGTTTACGAAAGCATTGACTTTTTAATTATGCGAATGTATAATAGTAAATAACAAAACGTGGGTATGTACATCCTGATGCGTACCTTTGATTTTCAGACTAATGAATCGACCGCATAATCCTCACCGTTTGCGTTTCGGTTCACGGCCAATAACGCATTTTCAGAAAGGAAGATCAATATGAAGAAAAGAATTGTAGCTTTGCTTTTTGCGGTCGTTCTCGTACTTTGCCTGACCTTCAGCGCATTTGCCACAAATGTCAGCCCTCAGAACCCCGATAATCCCAATCCGCCTTCTCCTCCCACAGGCTCCATTATTGTTGTAGCCCTCGCTGTAGCGGCTGCCGCCGGCACCGGCGTATTTGCGATTGCCAACAAGAAGGCCAAGAAATAATTTAACGATCAGAATAAAAAAGCGGGTACAGTCTTAACGCTGTACCCTGTTTTTTCTAAGTGGATATTATTATGGAAAAAAGAAGCGGAAAAAGAATTGTTTACAGGGTGATCAGTATCATCAGCCTCATTATCGCCATAGCTGCCATATCCGCAATAGTGGTTATTTTTTATCTTTACCAGAAATCGAGCAAAGAATATGCCGATCTCGCCCTGGCGGCAAGGACGGCCGAAACCCAGCAGGCTGAGGCTCCCGACGTCCCCGACATCCATGGCGGAGAAGAGCCGCTCGTCGCCATACCAATCAATTTTGATTATGTAAAAAGTCTCAATGAGGACATCACGGCGTGGATTGAGCTTGAGGGCACAGGGATCGATTACCCAGTGCTTTATGACACAACCGTAAACAACTATTACCTCAATCATAATTATTCGGGAACATATACGCCATACGGCTCAATATTTGTTCTCGGCTGCAACGCCGGAGATTTTACAGACTTCAACACGATCGTGTACGGTCACAATATGATCGACGGAAGTATGTTTGCCCATGTTCGCCGGTTCAGAAAGCGGGACTATTTTGACGAGCATGACAAAATTGTCATATATACGCCCGAACGGAAGCTGACCTATAAGATATTTGCAGCCTACAGAACAGACAATCTCAACATCACCCTGAACAACGACTTTTCCACCCCCGAGCTTCGACGGGAGTATCTCGACCGCGTGTTCTCGCACGATTCGGGCTTTTACAGGGATGGCGTTACGGTCAATGAGGACGACAGGATCATAACACTGTCGACCTGCACCAGCAGTCCGGCGAACAGATTTCTTGTCCAGGGAGTTCTTGTGAGCGATGAAGCCGGAGCATTTTCCACAGAACAATAAATAATAAAAGAGTGTTATGCAAATGAACAATATGACTCAGGTAAGACCCGGAGCCCCCAAGAGAGGACGCAGAAAAAAGAAAACAAGACCGGAAAAGGTCATAGCCGTCACCCTTAGCTGTATTGCAGGCGTTCTTGTGCTTGCTGCCATAGCCGGGTTTATTTTCCTGCGTTATACCAGGTCGCTGCACGAGGGAATGTTTCAGAAGCGCGATTCCGACCAGATGCAGCAGATAAAGGCTCAACGTGAGGAAAAAACGCTGGAAGACACAGAAGCCGACTGGATAGACAGCGAAGGCAACGCTTATAAATTCCGTGATGACGTTATTTCGGTGCTGATGTCCGGTATAGACTATATGTACGACGAGCGATACTGGGATGAAGACGTGCTGTATAACGGCGGCAACTCCGACGTGATCGCGCTCGCCGTGCTGGACAGCAAAACCGATAAGCTCACCATGCTGCACATTCCGAGAGACACCATAACCGACGTTTCAATGGTTGACAAGGACGGAAACTACAAGGGCTCAATAAAAATCAACATATCCATGGCCCACAGCTACGGAGACGGAGGCCCTCTCAGCTCCGAGCTTATGGTGGACGCCGTTTCAAATCTGCTTTACGGCGTTCCGGTTTACAGATACGCCGAGCTTAAATACGACGGGCTGCCTATATTGAATCAGGCTCTCGGAGGAATAGAGATAAAGCTCGACCGGGACTATACCGATATTGACAAATCCTTTAAGAAGGGCGAGACCATAAAACTAAGCGACGAGCAGCTTATTAAGCTGATAAGATACAGGGATAAGTCGGAGGCCGAAGGAGCCTCAAAACGAAGCTACAGGGATATTGTGGTGCTCAAGGCCATGTTTGATCAGTTCAAGAGCCAGTTCAAGAAAAACCCTGCCTTGATCATCTATCTGTATAATACCCTCGGCGGATATACATCAACCAATCTCTCTCTTGATGAAATCAGCTACTATGCCCAGAAGGTTGTGGATATCGGCTTTGATATGGATTCGGTTGTTTCCATGCAGGGCAGTACAAATATGGGAGAAAGATACGCGGAATTCCATCCGGATGAAAAATGGCTGCATGATTTTGTGGCAGAGACATTCTGCATACCTTTAGATCAGGCTGACAAATAAAAACGCATATAACGCAAAAAAATGACCGCTGTCACAATGGACAGCGGTCATTTTTTATAGCTTGAGGGGGTTGAGGAGGGTTTGTACTCAGAGAGAACAAAAGCTGCGGTACCCTGATCTTCTTGAGTACATCGTAATTATAATCTCTGACTTTTTCGATACTGTGTAGATTTGATTAATGAATAATAAAAAAATAATAAGGCAAATTTAATCAGTTCATAAAAAAGAAATCATATTTGCTCTATTTTCCAGTAAGAATAAATCCGATCGCGGGATTTGACACCAGCATTCCCTGCCGCGTCAGGTAAAAACCTTCCCCTGTAACGGCGGCAAGTCCGGATCCTGCCAGGACCCCGGCTCTTTCTATATACTTTTTATCGGGAAAAGCGCCGAACCGTTCGGCGTATTCGTCATAAAGAAGCCCGTCGTTCAGCCTGAGCCGCAGCATGATATATTCGTCGCTGCCGCCGCCCGTGCCGTCATCAGTCACGCCGGCTCCGGACATAAAGCCGTCAAGGTCTCTGCCGTAATAAAAACGCCTGCCGTTTATAAAGCTGTGTGCGCCCGGGCCGATCCCGAGATATTCTTCACAATTCCAGTATTTCATATTGTGGCGGGAGCGTTTTCCGTCTTTTGCCCAATTGCTTATTTCGTATTGTCTGAAGCCGAAAGTATCAAGCCATTCGCATACGGACAGATACATGTCGCTCAGTTCATCGTCTCCCGCAATATTTCCGGGCGGTTTCCTTCCGAAGGGGGTGTCAGGCTCGATCTTCAGCATATACGCGCTGACATGATCGGCCCCGAGCGCGGCGCATGCCTCAACCGATTTTTTTAAAGACGGCATGTTCTGTCCGGGAGTACCGAGCATCAGATCGAGCGATATATCGTCAAAGCCGGCTTTGCGCGCGTCACTGACGGTTTTTTTCACATCGGAAAAGCGGTGTATGCGCCCGAGCTTTTTTAATTCCATGTCGTCAGCCGACTGCATACCGACGGATATTCTGTCAATGCCGATGCTGCGGCAGTCGCTGAGATATTCCGGATCTGCCGTGGCGGGATTTATCTCCAGACATATCTGCGGCGAAGTTATCCGCAGACATTTTTCAGCAGACGACAGTATTTTTTCAAGAAGCCCTGCCGTCATAAGCGAAGGGGTTCCGCCGCCGAAATATATGCTGTCGACCGGACGGGAGTTCAAGTCAAGTTCCGAAGCCAATCCGGACATGCAGCGGCACACACTGTCGGCATAACGCTGCATCGTATCCTCAGACACTCCGCTTAGAGAGTAAAAATCGCAGTATGGACATTTTGAAATGCAAAATGGAATATGTATATATAATCCGAGCAAAGCGATGTTCTCCTGTGGAAAGGGTTTTTATATTCATTAAGATTATAATGCAAAACCGCAGATGTTTCAATATTCCGCTCCGCAATCCGTGAGGCCGAAAACCTTGCGATAACCGCTGACGACGCTGTTATAATCCGCGGGTTTACAGAAAAACAGCGTTTGTAAACAGTTTAATAGATTGCCCGGCGCAGGGAAGGTCCCTGCGCGAGCGCCGGTAAGCCGTTGCCGTTAAGAAAACCATGCGTTTCACGGAAGGATACAGAAAACATTTTTCACTAAATGTGAAATAATCCACTGTTTTATTTTTACGGCTTGAAAATAGGATAGAAATGTTTTATTATTAGGTTAGCACAAGGGAAGGTGCGATTATTATTTCCGAAACGGAGGAAGACACATGAAGAAAATATTATGCCTCATACTCGCTCTCGGCATTCTTGCCTCGGCAATGTCGGCGGTATGCCTCACAGCGTCTGCGGAGGAATATGTCAATATCCCCGACAAGGGTCTTATTATCGCTTTACAGGATACAAATATTGATGATGAAGGTCCCGGCGGCGTCAGCGACGGCAAATTCACCGCCGCACAGCTTGCCAAACTCACTTATCTCGAAATCGGAAGAGGCGAGGCCGTAAAAAGCCTTGAGGGACTCCAGTACTGCACAAATCTCGAGACCCTGATAGCTTCCGCTAATCCCATAGAATCTCTTGAGCCGTTGAGAGGTCTGCCGAAGCTTCGTTATGTCAGTATCGAAAACTACGATATTGAGGACGAATACGGCAGCAAGGAAGACGGATTTGAATATTCTTACGATGTGCTCGACGGATATAAATACATAACCGATATTTCCCCGCTCGGAGAATGCCCTGCGCTCGAAAGCGTTGCTCTCAGCGGAAACAGGATCAGCGACATTTCCCCGCTTGCAAATGCCACAAAGCTCGAGGGTCTCTATATCAACAGCAATTACATCACCGATATTTCACCTCTTGCAAATCTCAGCAATCTTACCGAGCTTGACCTGTGCGAAAACAATATTCACGATATTTCCGCACTTAACGGTCTTTCCAATCTCGAATATCTGGATATTGAAGACAACTTCATCGGCGATCCTTCTCCGCTTCTCGGTCTAACAGGCCTCAAGGACGGATATTTCGACGGAAACTATTTCGATATGGACAACCTTTCCGTTGCTGCCACATTTGACAAGGTTGCCGAAACCATCACCAAAAACTCCGGACGCCAGTACAAAGTCAGCCTGGAGAATCTCGGAAATCCTGTTAAGACGGCGACGGGACTTACCGGAGAATCGGCTGCCGACGGCATAAAGCTGACATGGACAAATTCCGCACAGGCGACCGGAAGAAAGGTCGACGCGACCCAGATATTCAGAATCGAAAACGGCAGTAACGTCCTCATCGGCACGCTGGAGGGCGACGGCACCGAATACACCGATACGACTGCCGAGGTCGGCAAGGAATATATCTACTCCGTACGCACATGCGTCGCAAACGACGGCAACTACGTCACGAGCGCGAAATCAGCGACTGTCACCGTCACAAGAGAAGCCTCCTCCGATGTTATGCTTGGCGACATTGACGGCAGCGGCTCGGTAACCACTGCCGACGCGCTGCTCGCTCTCAAGGCTTCGGTCGGTATCACAAAGCTGAATGCCGAACAGATGAAAGCCGCTGAGGTTGACGGCGAGCCCGGCATAACGACAAGCGACGCCCTGAATATTCTCAAGTATTGCGTAGGAATTATCAAAAAGTTCCCCATAGAGGGATAACACCGGAAATTAAATCGGTACGCAAAGCGCATGCCTGCTTTTTTCGACAGACATGCGCTTTATTGTACGGTAATTGAAAAAAATAATGATGAGTGGTATAATAAAATGATAGCCTGACAAAACGATATAACCGACGCCGAAAACCGCTCTGCTTCCGGTTGAAAAGAACCGTGACAGTGCCGGCGCCATTTTCGGGCTTTTGAACAGCCACCGGAAAAAACAACGGAACGGAGTGAAAAAATGAAGGTAACGCTAATATCACACACACCGAATCCTGAACAGACCGTTGCGGCCGCAGCGCGGCTGTGCTATTCGGCGGCGACCATCGACGGTATAATGGAAAAGATGGATGAAGCATCGACCAGGCGAATGGTTAATATGCTGCTCGGGATGGGACACGAAAGCCCGATAGAGCATGTCAGCTTTACTTTCGGGATAGAAGGAGTTTCGCGTTCGCTTTTGGCACAGATAACACGCCACAGGATAGCCTCATTCAGCGTGCAGAGCCAGAGATATGTTTCGGAGAGCGGCTTTGAATATGTTACTCCGCCCGAAATAGCCGGCATCCCCGAGGCTCTTGACATTTACGACGACTTTATGAAGAGAGCCGACGAGGACTACAACAGGCTGACCGAGCTGCTTTATAACAAATACACAGACGGAGTCGAGGACGAAGGCAGAAAAAAGCAGCTTCGCAAAAAGGCGATCGAGGACGCAAGGTTTGTTCTGCCCAACGCCTGCACGACAAAAATGATACTGACGATGAACGCAAGGAGCCTTTATAATTTCTTTGATCACCGCTGCTGCTACAGGGCCCAGTGGGAGATAAGACAGGTCGCTAACCGTATGCTTGAGCTTGTGCGCGAGGTCGCGCCGACACTGTTTGCCGGAGCCGGAGCTCCTTGTGAAAGCGGACAGTGCAATCAGGGCAAAATGAGCTGCGGAATGACAATACCGCAAAGGCGGGAAAAGGGACTTCTCTGACCGGTTTTAAAGGATAAATCAGCTCCTGCCCGGCAGAGAGCAGAATGAGCAAAAACGCCGAAAGGAAACAAACATTTTATGCCGGAATTTAAAAAGCCCGCCCTTGAAGACAGACAATGGGCGTCGGAATGCGTAAACGCCTCCGGCCTGATGGGCTGCGAATACTCCTTCAGCAATATCTATATCTGGAGCGAAACATACAAAACAAAAATCGCCAGATACAAGGATTTTCTGATTGCCAGAAGCGGATCGGGAAATGAAGTCAGATATTCCATGCCCGCCGGCAGAGGCAGCATAAAGGAGCCGCTTGATGAAATAATAAAGGATGCCGGGCAAACCGGCGGGGCAGTCAGGCTTTACGGAGTTACCGAACCGCATATAGCGGTGATAAACGAGTTGTATCCGGGAAGATTTTCTTTTCAGGAATACAGAGACGGCTTTGATTATATCTATTTCACCGAGAAACTCGCGAGGCTGTCGGGAAAAAAATATCATTCCAAGAAAAACCACCTGAACAGCTTTTTAAAAAGCTATGTTTGGGAATACAGGCCGATAGACAAAAGCAACATCGCCGACTGTGTTGAGCTGCACGCAAAGTGGAGAGAGATGGACAGAAACCGCGACAGAACCGACCTGGGGCATGAGGTGTGCGCTCTCTCGCTCGCGCTGGAACACTTCTTTGAGCTCGGCATGTTCGGCGCGATAATAAAGGCCGACGGACAAAACGTCGCCTTCACGCTTGCGGACAGAATAAACGACAGGGTTGCGGACGTTCACTTTGAAAAGGCGATAGACGAATTCAGCGGGGCATACGCCGCAATAAATCAGATGTTCTGCGAAAACGCTTTGCGCGGCTTCGAATTCGTCAACCGCGAGGAGGATCTCGGAATCGAAGGCCTGAGGAAGGCAAAGCTCAGCTATCATCCGGATATACTGCTCGCAAAGTACACCGCTGTAGAAAACGACTGACCGCGGCGGGCGCCAGGACGTAACGGAGATACAATATGACAAAGGGAATACGCAGAGCCGTTAATCGCGACATACCGAGGCTTAAGCCGCTGTGGGTGAGCATTTTCGGAGACAAACAGGCGGCGGTCGATCTTTTTATGAGATTGAGGTTCAACGACTGCGACTGCTTTATTTACGAGGACAAGGCCATGCTCGGCGCCATGATGTTCATCCTGCCCGCAAAGCTCAATTCAGCGGCGGGAATGAAGGACGTCGGATATATCTACGGCTGCGCCACTCATCCGCTTTACCGCAACAAAGGAATAATGACCGATCTGATCAGACAGGCGATCTATGAAACGCGCAAAAAGTATTCTGCATTCTGTCTTGTTCCGGCTGAGAGGAGTCTTTTCAGGTTCTATCAGCGCATAGGCTTTTATGAATACTTTTATAAGGGCGTTTCGCTTTTCAGCAGAAGCAGCATTGATAAGCCGCTCGATTGCCGGATTTACACTCCCGGGGCTTCTGATATTGAGTTCATTTATAAGCTCTATTTTGACAAAAGAGGCTCCTGCGTGCGCTGGCCGAAGCAGCATATCGAGCATTGCCTGCAAATGAATGAAACGTACGGCGGAAAAGCCATAGCCGTCGCTGCGGAAGGGGAAGAAGGCTTTGCGTTTGTAAACCGGAACGGCAAAACGGTCACGGCTCAGTTTGTTTGCCCGGAGGAGATCTTTCAGCACCTTGCATACCAAGTGAGCCTCTGTTTTGATGCTCAAAGCTACAGCTTTGAGACGCACACCGGCTACCGGCCGCTGAGAATAAAGGAACGGTGTCCTGCCGTGGGAATGCTTTATACCGACGAAGACACGAAAATGCTGTTCGACATGGAGGACAGGACCGACGGTATGAGGCCATATCTGAGCATGAGAATGGAATGAGCAGTGATTTTAAAACGCTTTGGCGGACAGACCAAAGCGCTTTACAGGAAAGGAGCTTATAAATGGTTTATGTTTTTTTAGCGCATGGATTTGAGGAAACGGAAGCCATAGCAACCATTGATGTTCTGCGCCGCGCAGGACTGGATGTCGTGACGGCGGGCGTCGGAGGCAGAATAATAACCGGCTCCCATTCGATACCGGTCACGGCGGATATCGAAGCAGAAAACATAAAATATGACAAAATCGAGGCGGTTGTTTTGCCCGGTGGCCAGCCCGGAACCGAGAACCTTTACGGCAGCGAATCGGTACGAAGCGCTCTCAGATACTGCTTTGACAATTCTCTAACCGTATGCGCCATATGCGCCGCTCCCACCGTTCTGGGAAGGCTGGGCTACCTCGAGGGCAAAAACGCCGTCTGTTATCCCGGCTGCGAAGGCCAGCTTTACGGCGCCTGCTACGACGCCGACGCCGGAGTATGTGTGGACGGCGGAATAATAACAGGAAAGGGACCCGGCAGAACCGTTGACTTTGCGCTGACAATAGTGGAAAGGCTCAAGGGCGAAAAGGCCGCACAGCGGGTCAGAACG
The DNA here is from genome assembly GCA_017543285.1 of Clostridia bacterium. GTDB lineage: Bacteria > Bacillota > Clostridia > Oscillospirales > Acutalibacteraceae > RGIG7067. The sequence continues at coordinate 166,995 of JAFYGK010000032.1, forward strand.
AGCATGCAGTGCAAATGATGGGCGACATAAGAAGCAAAAAAAACGAGCTTCGCAAAGAATTTCGGGAATACAGAGCCGGTCTGGGCAAGGAGGAAAAGGACGCGCTGGACTACGCGATTTTTCGCAGGGTTGTCTCGTGCAGGGAATACAAAAAGGCTCCGCTGATACTCAGCTATATGTCAATGGATATTGAGGTGGATACCCGCCGTATAATCGAGTATTCCATGAAGCTGGGAAAACGCGTCGCCCTTCCGAAATGCATTTCCGGCACGCGTGACATGGAGTTTTTCATAGTCTCATCCCTTGACGACCTTGAAAGCGGAGCCTTCGGAGTGCTTGAGCCTTCTCCGGAAAAATGCCCTCCCTGCGAGGTTTTTGACAGCTCGTTCTGCATTGTTCCGGGTCTCGGATTTGACAAAAACGGGTTTCGCATAGGCTTTGGCAAGGGATATTATGACAGGTTTTTGTCGGATTATCCCGGACATATAGCAGGAGTATGCTATTCGGCATGCGTAAGGAACAGTCTTCCGCACGGCAGGTTTGACAGGCGGGTAAACTTCCTTATAACCGAGAGGTACCAAAAAAGAACCTCATACTGATCCTTCAGGCGCGCCAGGCCGGAAAAACACCGCAAACAGACGCAAAAGCATCGGATAATCCCACAATTAATTGCTGAAATATTAATAATAGATTTGTATTTTGTAAAAAACCCAATTTAATACTGAATGTTTTCTTAATATGTTTGCTTTTTTGAAATTTTAAGGTATAATATAATATATAATATTATGCGGTTCAAGCCGACACGGTGAAAAAGACAGACAACGGCGCTTCTGCAAAGCCATGCCGGACGATTCCGGCGGGGCGCGCATACCGTAACGGCTGCACTATATACATATCCGACAGGAGGAAAGCACAAAGATGAACGACAACAATACTGTCGGCGGTTTCCCAAACGGCAATCAGGAAAGCGCTGGTACCGACGGCGACAATGTGGTATCCAGACAGCAGACCTTTTATAAGGCTCCCCAGAACGGCGGCGCTAAAGCTCAGAACGTCTCCGGACCTCAGCCGGTGATCCGCAGAGAGAATCAGCAGCGCCGCGCATTTGATCAGTTCGCAGGAGACGAAAACGCCGCTTATGACGCCCTCTCCAACATACCGGAGGATACCGCGCAGGATTATGCCGCCGATGACCGGCCGGAAGATGAATACTTTGACGAAACCGAGCAGGAAATCAAGGAACGACGCAGCTATAAGCGCAGAAAAAAGATCGGCTCCAGAGCGGCCGGATGCCTCAAAAGTCTCCTTTACGGAATTATTGTTCTGACCGTTTCACTTGTCGTGGGCTTCTATGTCCTCTCCATAGCGTTTGATTTTATCGGAGTCGCCAGACCGGCGGACGAATCCACCGTCCAGTTTGTAATTTCTCAGGGCGACACCGTTGAGGATATTGCACAGAACCTCAAAAAAGAGGATATCATCACAAGACCGATGATATTCCAGATGTTCCTAAAATACATCAAAAAGGACGTCACCTTCACCCCCGGAGTTTATACGGTGAAGACCAATGCCGATTATAATTCTCTCGTGCATCAGCTGCAGTATACCGCCACTGCGTCCGACACCGTGCGCCTTACCTTCCCCGAGGGCTACACCATCGACGAGATTGCGGAGCTGCTCGACGACAAGGGCGTATGCACAAGAAGCGACTTTATCGAGTGCGTCAGAACAGGCGATTTCTCCAGCTACGATTTTATCGCTGATCTGGATAACCTCGAGGACAGATATTACAGGCTCGAGGGTTATCTCTATCCCGATACCTACGACTTCTTCCAGAATGAGTCGCCCAAGAGCGTTATCAACAAGTTCCTCAACAACTTCAAGAACAAGATGACCGACGCGCTCAAGGCAAGAGCCGAAGAAATCGACATGTCCATCGACGATGTTGTTACCATGGCTTCCCTTATTCAGAAGGAAGCTCCGGATTTCGACAACATGTGCGGAGTTTCGGCGGTATTCCACAACAGACTCAAGGATTCCAATATGGGTTATCTGCAGACGGATACGACAACAAATTATCCGTCGTCCAAATATGATACCTATAATAACCCCGGTCTGCCTCCCGGAGCCATCTGTTCGCCGGGCACAGAGGCGATCGAAGCCGCGCTTTATCCCACAGAGGATTCCAGAGCGCTCTACTTCGCAAGCGACAACAACGGTAAGTTCTATTACGCCAACACATATGCGGAGCACCAGAAGAACTACGCCAAGATTAAAGAGGTAAACGGCGGAAACTAAACCGTTCCGTCACGCCGATTTTAAGATTATCATTAAAGCGGGTACAAAAAATGCCCGCTTTAATAATGCTTATTTACAAAAACCGAAGGGAAGGTGACTGCGCCTTGCTGAAAAACAGACCCGAACTGCTGTCTCCCGCCGGGGATATGGACAGCCTTATTTCCGCTGTAAGATACGGCGCGGATGCGGTTTACCTTGGGATGAAGCAATTCGGAATGAGAGACGCCCCGCTTAATTTTACATGTTCCGAGCTGGTCCGGGGCGTAAAATTTGCCCATAATAATAATGTCAGGATATACGTTGTATGCAACACTCTTCCCAGAAACAATGAGCTTGACGAACTGCCGCGGTTTCTTGAGGATGTCGCCCAAAGCGGCGCGGACGCCCTGATAATCGCGGATATAGGCGTGATGAGCCTTGCGAAAAAATATGCGCCGGACGTTGATATCCATATGTCGACACAGACCGGTATAGTCAACTGGCGGACGGCGACGACCCTGTTTGAGCTCGGAGCGAAAAGGGTGGTTCTGGCGCGTGAGTTATCGCTTGAGGAAATCACAGAGATAAAGCGGCGCGCGCCGAAGGATCTTGAAATCGAGTGCTTTGTTCACGGCGCCATGTGCATGTCGTTTTCGGGCAGATGTCTCATCTCGCAATATCTCAACAGCCGCGACGCAAACCGCGGAAAGTGTTCCCAGCCGTGCCGCTGGAAATATCACGTCGTCGAGGAAAAGAGGCCGGGCGAGTATTTCCCGATAGAGGAAAACCCCGCCGGCACCCACCTTTTCAATTCCCGAGATCTGTGTATGATTGAGCACATCAGGGAGATGAGCGACGCAGGGATAGACAGCTTTAAAATAGAGGGCAGGGCAAAAACCGCGTTTTACTCGGCCAGCGTCACAAACGCATACCGCAGCGCCATAGACTGGCATATACAAAACGACGGCGCGCTGCCGGAATGGATAGCCGAAGAAACCGACAAAATCAGCCACCGCGCGTACTGCACGGGATTTTTCTTCGGTCGGCCGTCGCAGGAATACGAGAACGGCGGCTATATCCGCAATGCAAGATTTATCGGTACGGTTGAAAAGACCGAAAACGGCAGACTCTGCATAATCCAGAGGAACCGCTTCTGCGAGGGCGACGAGATCGAGATCCTGCGCCCCGGAATGACGCCGCTCAGGATCAAGGCGCAGGATATGCGCGACGAAAACGGAGAAAAAATAGAAGCCGCGCCGCACGCCCAGATGAAGCTGAGCATAAAGTTTGACGGCGAGGCGGAGAACGGGTGGTTTATAAGGACGGACGAAAAGTAAGAGCGGAGAGTATAGTCCGAGGCGGGCGAAGCGAGCGCACCAGGATTCCCGAAAAACCGACAGATTATTCTGGAAAGAGAAACGTCGCAAAGCAGATGAGTCTTTCACGCATTGCGCGAAACAATTGAACCAAGCATGCGGCGACGAGGCAAAGCGGCAAATTTTTCAGCGGCTCTTAATGCTTTCAGGAGAGCTTTGGACGCCGCGGAAGTCGGACAGATTTGATGCCGCGCGCGGACGGATTTTATGCTGCTCTGAGCTTACAGGCAAGTCAATGGATTAATAGCATTTTTTACCGAGATGTCAACCGACCCTGAATCCTGAACCAAACCGGAGGTTTATATGTTTATTGATATTGCAAAAATAACCGTCTGCGCGGGAGACGGCGGAAACGGCGCCGTATCCTTTCGCAGAGAAAAATATGTTGCTGCCGGCGGTCCTGACGGCGGCGACGGAGGAAAAGGCGGCGACGTTATTTTCAAGGTGGATACCAATCTGTCCACCCTTGCCGACTTTCGCTACAAGAGAAAGTATTCCGCGCAGAACGGAGCAAACGGCGGCGCGAAAAAATGCGCGGGTAAAACCGGTGAAAGCATAACCGTGTATGTTCCGCAGGGCACGGTTGTCAGGGAGGCCGAGTCTGGCAGAGTGCTTGCGGACCTGTCCACCGATGAACCCGTCGTTATCGCCAGGGGCGGCCGCGGCGGCTGGGGCAACCAGCATTTTGCTACTCCGACAAGGCAGATACCTCGATTCGCAAAGCGCGGCAACCCGGGGGAATGCTTCGAAGTCATTCTTGAATTGAAGCTGCTGGCAGACGTCGGACTGCTGGGCTTCCCGAACGTCGGAAAATCCACGCTGTTGTCCATGGTGAGCGAGGCCAGGCCGGAAATAGCAAACTACCACTTTACTACGATAACGCCGAAACTGGGCGTCGTCAGAATAGGAGAGGGTTCTTCTTTTGTTATGGCGGACATTCCCGGACTCATCGAGGGAGCGAGCAGGGGCATAGGTCTGGGACACGCATTTCTGCGCCATGTCGAGCGATGCCGTATGCTCATACACATTGTTGATGTTGCAGGCAGCGAGGGCAGAGACCCGATAGAGGATTTTGAAACAATCAACCGCGAGCTGAAAAGCTTCAGCGAGGAATTGAGCGAGCGTGAGCAGATCGTCGCCGGAAACAAATGCGACTTAGCGACGGATGAGCAGATAGAGCGTTTTCGCAAGTACTGTGAAGACAACGGCTACGAGTTTTTTGAGCTGACCGCAGCCGCGCGTCAGGGCGTGGACGAGCTGATGAAGTATACGGCGCAAAAGCTGCAAAGTCTGCCTCCGATAAAAAGGTTTGAGATACAGCCCGCCGAAAAGCCAGATTTCACAAAGACCGGCAATCAGGAGTTCACCATTACGGTTGAGGACGATGTTTACATCGTCGAAGGCAGATGGCTGTTAAAGCTGCTTGAGGTTACCGACTTTGAGGACAGCGAATCGGCGCAGTATTTCCAGCGCGTGCTTAACCTGAGCGGAATCATTGACGCACTGCGCGAAAAGGGAATCAGTGAGGGCGATACGGTAAGCATTTACGATCTGGAATTTGAATTTACCAACTGATATGAGCACAAAAGGAAATAAAACCGATAAGGGCGATATACTGAGAGCCTATATTGATGAGCAGGGGGGAGCTTTGTCAAAAAGCGCCCGGCTCAGCATTTCGGATTTGGATATAAAGCAGGAGATCCTTACGAAAGCCGGAGATTCCCCACCGGCGGGAAAAGCACTATCCGCGCCGAACGAGGCGCCCGAAGCAAAACCGGATAGGGAAAAATATCTTTTCCTTCTTCAATCGGATATGCCGCAGCCTCAGCATTATATCGACGTCAAATCGCTCAATCCGTTGTCGCTGGCATATATAGGAGACGCCGCATACGAGCTTATCATGCGTGATTATCTCATCAGAGACAGGGGCCCGTCCGGACAGGAGCTGCACAAAAATGCCGTGCGCCTTGTTAACAGCCACGCCCAGGCAAGAGCCATGGAACACATAATGCCGCTTTTGACCGAGCGGGAAGCCGAGATGTTCAGGCGCGGCAGAAATGCTCACGTCGGGCATGTTCCCAAGGGTTCGAGTACCTACCTTTATCACATGGCGACCGCGCTGGAATGTCTTTTCGGGTATCTGTATCTCACCGGCGACCGTCGCCGGCTTTTCGAACTGTCCTCGGAAATATATGCTTTCCTGGACGAAAAGAACCGGATATGACCGCCCGCCACTTGAAAAAACATTCGCAATGTATTAAAATATTTACTGAAATTTACCGACCGGCATTTCTTTATTCATAAATTATAGGAGGTAATTATCGATGAGGGAATATGCGAGCATGAACAAAGACGAGCTTTTGAAGGAGCTGGAGCTTGTCCGGAAAGAATATGATGAGTTTAAAGCCCGGGGACTAAGCCTGGATATGTCCAGAGGAAAGCCCGGAGCCGACCAGCTCAATTTGTCCAACGGACTGTTCCACACCCTCACACATGATGATTACTGCGACGATATGGGCATAGATTGCAGAAACTACGGCGGTATCGACGGGATCAAAGAAGCAAAGGAAATGTTTGCCGAGCTTCTGGAGATCGAGCCGGACGAGGTTATAATCGGCGGCAATTCCAGCCTTGCGCTTATGTTCGACAATATCGCTTCCAATATGACTCACGGCGTTCATGACGGGCAGCCGTGGGCGACTCAGGGCGGAGTCAAATTCCTCTGCCCGTCGCCGGGATATGACAGGCATTTTTCGATATGCAAATATATGCATATCACGATGATTCCGATAAAAATGACCCCGGATGGCCCGGATATGGACGAGGTCGAGCGTCTTGCCCAGACCGACCCGATGATAAAGGGCATCTGGTGCGTTCCCAAGTATTCCAATCCCGACGGAATAGTCTATTCGGACGAAACGGTGCGCAGAATAGCGTATCTCAAGCCCGCCGCGAGCGATTTCCGCGTTTACTGGGACAATGCCTATTTTATCCATCACATCGACGGCGAGATTGCCCGCATACCGAATATACTCAGGCTGTGCAAGGAAGCGGGCAACGAGGACATGCCGCTCATCTTCTGCTCATTCTCCAAGGTGACCTTCCCCGGTTCGGCAATTTCCTGCCTTGCCGCCTCCAAGACCAATATCGAATATATCAAGAAGCGTTTTTCCATTCAGATGGTCGGTCCAGACAAGCTCAATCAGCTCCGTCATGTGCGCTTTCTGAAAAACGCGCAGGGCGTTATAGAACATATGAATAAGCATGCCGCAATACTCAAGCCCAAGTTCGACGCTGTTGATACAATACTCAGGGAACGTCTCGGCGGACTGGGAATAATCAATTGGAAGCGTCCCTCCGGAGGGTATTTTATCAGCGTATTTGTAAAGAAGGGCTGCGCCAAGAGGGTAGTCGAGCTTTGCAAAAACGCCGGGGTCAAGCTGACGGCAGCCGGCGCTACATATCCGTACGGATACGATCCCGACGACAGCAACATCAGGATCGCGCCGACCTATCCGGGTACCGACGAGCTGAAAAAGGCGTGCGAGCTTTTCTGCATATGCACAAAATTAGCGGCGCTGGAAAAGCTGACAAAAGAATTCAGATAACAGATTCAAGGAATCAGATATATCAAAAAAGCAGTCCGTAAGGACTGCTTTTTGATTCTTAATGACTGACATGCCGCCGGATCCGAGCGGCTGCAGATATTTGGCTTCACTCAGCAAAGCTCTCGCTGCCAAGACTTATCTCGCCCGAGCCGATCAGGTCGATGCCCTCCGCCGTCTGCACGACGAGTCTGCCCTCGTCATCTATGCCGGAAACCACCCCGTCTTTTTTTGTCCCGCTTCTGATATAGGATATCCTTTTTCCAAGAACCAGAGACAATTCCCTGTATTCCCGCATAACAGCTTCGCGGTCAAAGCCGGTAACCATGCCGAGCAAGCGGTTTGCAACCTCTGCCGTGAGACGGCTTCTTGATACATCGGTTTTAATGCTGCCTGCGACGGATATGATGTCATCGGGAAAATCGTCTGTTGTGAGATTAATGCCGACCCCGACAATTATGCGGCTTTCGATCATTTCAGCGAGAATACCGCAAACCTTTTTGCCGTCTAGAAAAACATCGTTGACCCATTTAATCTTCGGCTCTTTGCCGGTCAGCTTACTTATCGCGCCGCAGACGGCGACCCCTGCGCAGATTGTTGTGAGCATTGCGCTGCCGGCCGCAGCCTCGCGCGGCAGGATGAGGGTCATATAGACTCCGGTGGATGACGGAGAATAAAAGCTTCTGCCCAGCCTTCCTCTGCCTTTTGTCTGTTCGTCTGCAAAAATGAGCGTGGCTTCGCCGCTGCCGGCCGAGAGCCTGCGCCTTGCCTCGAGATTGGTTGAATCGATGCTGTCGAAAACATAAACGCCGATATTGCGAAACCGTCTGTCAAGATGCGCCCTTATTTTTCGCGGGGTGACCCTGCTGCGGTATGATTTACGAAAGAACATTTTAACCCCTGTTGCTTTATCTTATGATGATCATTTGCATAATACGGCAAAAGCGCTGTCTAAGAGCTTTGAGCCGGGATCACATTCGCTGTTTAATATAGGTTTTCGGCGTGACTCCGAAATACTGTTTGAAGCATTTTGAAAAGTAGGACGAATCGGAAAAACCTACCTTTCCCGAGAGACTGGTTATGTCGCGTTCGCCTGAATGCATCAGCTCGATGGCGCGCGACATGCGGCGGTTTTTGATGTACTGATTTATCGTTGAGCCGGTCTCCTTTTTGAAAGCGGAGCAGATGTAATTATAATTCATGAATATGGCGTCGGCTATCTGCTCAACGGTAAATCCGGGATCGTCGAAATTGTCCTCGACAGTCTTTTTTATCCTCCTGACGAGAATGCTTTGCTTTGATGCGGTGTTCTTTTTTTCTGATTCAATGAGCCCGAAAATAAGATTCTTCAGCAGGATTTTTATTTCATTGGCGTCAAACATGTCGTAAATGAAGCCGCTGCTGCCGAAGACATCCCATGTATAGACAAAGTACGGCCATATAGCGTTATCATAGATAACGCTGCAGCTGCTGGTTATTGTTACAAGAACATCAACGATGGTGTTGGGTCCATAGCCGTTATCCAGAAGCTTATTAAAGGTCTCGTCGAGAGTTTCTTCGATGATCTTTATATCCTTTGCCGCCATAGCGGATATTATGTCGTTTTTTATCTTCTGTATATACGCAAAGTCGGGTATGATCGGTCTTTTTAAATCCGAAAAAAGCACCACCTTATTATATGGGTCGGCCGTCGTAACAAGCGAAGACAGCGCGTAGGACGATCTGATGAAGCATTCGTGAATCGAGTTGGGATCAGAGGAGCAGTTGCTTACGCCGATGTTGATTTTAAACATGGAGTTGCTGTTTATATACTTTACAAAGTCAACACAGTCGTTGTAGAGCCCTTTGAGAAATTCCGGATCATCGCCGTTTGGCGATCTGATAATGACGGCAACCGAAAGATTGTCCGGCCTGCGATAGACGATTGAATCATACCTGCTGTTGAAAAAATCCAGGGCGTTGCTGCGGAGCATTTTTGTCCACAAAGCAAACGAGGGTTTTCTTTCGACGAAATTATGATTAAGGGCAATGCCTGCTTTCAGGATATAAAACGATTCGAAGGCAAGCAGTCTTGTTCTGCTCCTCGGGTAATATGTCAGTGTCGGCTCATTGACTATAAAGTACCCGTCGAGCAGGTTGTTTATATAGATGGTTTCGCGCATTTCAAAGGCTTCATTTCTTACGGAGCTTTGCGTATAGCTGTTTTCGATCTCGCTCTTGATTTCACTGATATTTCCCAGGTATTCTCCGATAAAGGATGTCTTTTCATAAAAGCGGCAGTTGGACAGTCCGAGCAGTTTTGCAAATACCGGACAATTTTCTGACTTAGTGGAATCTCCGACGAGGATTATCTTCACAAGATCGTTTGCGCTTTTGAGAATACCGACCGCGGCAGTGACGATTTGATCGGCATTGTCGCAGTCGATGATTGCGAGATCGGGGATTATGGTAAGCAGCTTTCCGGTCAGTTCGGCCAGATTGCTGACTGAATTGTTGATTCTGAAATTGTAGCCCGTGTTTCCGTAGAGCCTTGACAGCTCCGAGGCGATAAAATCATCCAGGCATACAGTAACGATTTCGTACATACATTTCCTCCAAAAAAGGTGTGCAGCGGCATCGGAAAAAACATCCGGAAATTGACGTAAAAACGCTGCCGGGCAATCATATCCGGCATTAAAACCAATAATCAGGCAAATAACCTGATATTATTATAAATCTTGCAGTGTAAAATGTAAATACCATCTTAAAAAACGATAAGCCGCATAATCCTGCGCGCGTAAAAAGGGTTCAGGCACAAACAGAAAACAATGTATCTATAAAAACAAAACCGCTATCCGATCGGCTCAAAGTGAACCCGGCAATAAAGATGAAAAGAGCAGGTATGCCTGGAAAGGACGCAGGGACGGCAGTCGGAAAGGGTACTGCTCCGACGAAGCTGTCGGGATATAAGGGGATCTGCATATTTGACACATGTGGCTCACGGGCGTATAATACATTAATAGCCAAAAAGAATACCGGAGGACGAAAGGAAAAACCGATGAAGCGAAGAGAAAATGATACCTTTTACAGCGACACGCAAATCAATTTTTTTGAATGCGACGCTTTTTCCGAGGCGAGAGCATCGACCCTGCTGAAGCGTCTAAACGACTTTGCCGGAGTCGATTATACCGATCGCGGATACAGTCACGACTATTTATGGAAAAACAACATGGTGTTTCTGGTTTCGAGAGTGTCCATGAATATTATTGAACCGGTTTTGCCGGACGTGCCCCTGACATTTGCGACTTACGAAAGAGGAACGAAGGGCCCGCTTTTTTACAGAGATCTTTTTATTGCCGACGAGAACGGAAAGACGGTGGTTGCGTGCAAAACGGCGTGGATCCTGTGCGACCCTGTTTCGAGAAGGATTCTTCGCCCGAGCGCCTTTGAAAAAAAGATCGGCGAGCACTGGGATCGGGTCATGGATTGCGCCGAACCCAAAAGGCTTACAATGCGGGATGACACAGAGCCCGTGGGAAGCAGAAGAATAAACTATTCCGATCTGGACGGCAACGGACATGTGAACAACGGGGTATATGCCGATATTGCCTGCGATTTTCTTCCCTATGATCTGTTTGAAAAAAAGAGAGTAAGGGAACTTCAGATCAATTTTCAGCGAGAAGCCAAAATCGGAGAGAGCATGGACGTCTTTGCATCAAAAAAGGACGGATTTGCCGCTGTTTCCGGAAAGGTGGACGGAGCGGTCAGTTTTATCTGCGAGCTTACCTTTGAGGACAGATAATAACCGCAGAATCAAAAAGGGCACAGACAGCGGATGCCTGCCTGTGCCATAATTATTGCCTTACGCGCATCAATACTCGTCTTCATAAACGGTTTCCGGCTTTTCCAGGAGCTTTTCCGGATGCTGCAAAAGCCTTACGAAATATCTGAACGCCGAACTGAAATAAAAGCCGTCGCAAATACGTTCGTCAACAACGAGGTTAATTCCGATGAAGCGTCTTTCCCTTACCGAACCGTCCTTATCAATGGTCAGCTCCTTTTCCTTCTTGCCGATGGAAATGAACATGGAGGTCGTGCCGAATTCATAAAGATGATGATAGATCGGTCTTATGCCGATAGAGCCTACGTCGGTGACAAATGCGCTGGAATGGAAGGGGCTTATCTCATGGATAAACTTGGGCATGAGTCCCACCTTGTCGAGATTCCTTGCAAGGAACACTATAAAACGCCTGATAAAGTTCGGCATTTTTATCAGCATGCTGACAAATTTGTCGATCTCCCCGTCCTCCTCGGCAGACGCGTTATAGGTTTCGGTGATCTTTCTGGCTACATCGAACAGATCGTCATACGGGTCGAACATAGGCTTTATGGTGGTTTCCTCTCCGTCGTCACTCATATCTCTTTTTATCGCAAGGGAAAGATTGATGTGATCTCTCGCGTAAATATTCCTTCCGCAGACAAAACGGTTCACTCTCGGCCTCTGAGAAATGGACCGCACGATGGCCGCCATAATAATGTGATAGGTCTTTATATCACGGTGACCCTGATTGCGAAGCTCCTTCATGAGCGCTTCGATGGGCTGGAGATCAATCTTTTCGTTGAAGAAGCACATGCTGTCCAGTCTTGAGCGCATGATATGGGGGATAAGACAAAAGAAAAGGTCTGACTTAGTGGCCTTGAGCTTGTAGCCGTCATATCTGTCAGACAGCTTTTTCTTACGATGTGCCATTGGCGACCCTCCGATTCAAAATACAAAAATGCTGTATCCAATTATACAGCATTTTAACATGCATTTCAACAAAATTTAACAAATTACTAACATTTTCTTAAACAGAGGCCGTTTCATCGACCGTCTATTTATTCTCGATCTCCCTTTTTTCCGAAACAAAAAACTCCGAGTTGTTATTTGTATCGGCACTCATATCCCTTGCCCTACGGACAATATCTTCCTTCTGCTGACCGTTGAGCAGGCGGAAGAGCATGATGAGGATCCTTTCCTGCTGATCGAGGTTCATAAAATCGGTATCGCAGGGGAGATCAAAGGCGGCGGTACGGTATTCCGGAGCGGACTGCGGGAAGACCGGCTTTGAATTGTCGCCGGTAAGAAGATAGTCGAGCGTAACCGAATATATTTTTGCTATTTTGATTATGGCATTGATATCCGGATGGGTTTTGCCCGTTTCATAATATGTATAGGTCGAGCGTTCTATGTTCAAAGCTTCTGCGAGCTGCTTCTGGGTAAATCCGTGAAGATTTCTGAGATAGCGCAGGCGATCCTTCAACATTTTAAACCATTCCTTTCTCTTGGCTTTTCCGGCCGTGAAAAGCTATTCGACAGTATTAGTAACAGAACAAAATGCATACCATGTGGAGCACACGGCACATCATGTCAATAATTATAGTACGAAATTGAAGATTTGTCATCAAAAGTAAAAAAATTTCACTTAAACTGTGTTATAAACACACATAATTTTACCGTGGCCGGGGTTTTGACAAAGACCTCCCGGTAATCCGGAGAACATACCCGAAAACCCTTCATAATCAAAATAATAAAATATAAATCGGTTATAATGGCTTAGACGGTTGATATTTTTCATATAATAGTATATAATTAGTAAGTCGAATTGGCGCATAATGCGTCATGATCCGAATAAGATCATACCGGGCGGCTTCGCAAACCATTTGCTGCCGCTCTCCATATAGAAGGAGTTGTTTCTTTTGATAAAAGGAAAACTGCTGCGAGACGCTATTATTTCCGCCGCAAACAGCATTTCCAACCAACGGTCAAGCATTGACGAGCTGAATATCTTTCCCGTTCCCGACGGCGACACGGGCACCAATATGTCCATGACGATTAACGCCGCTGTGAAGGAGCTTTACAAGCTGGGCGATGACTGCACCGCTTCGGAAGTTGCGAAATGCGCCGCGTCGGCAATGCTCAGAGGAGCAAGAGGAAATTCCGGCGTTATCACCTCGCTGCTGTTCAGAGGCTTTTCCAAGGGCCTCGAGGGCAAAAAAGAGGCTTCCGGAGCCGATCTGGCAAACGCGCTGACCATCGGCGTTGACGCCGCCTATAAAGCGGTCATGAAGCCGACCGAGGGTACAATACTGACCGTGGCGCGCTTTGCAGCGGAAAAGGGCAGGGAACTGAGCGCAGACGCCTCCAAATCCACTCAGGATATATGGAACGGAATGTGCGACGGAGCGGACGATGCGCTTAAGCTGACTCCGGAACTGCTGCCCATACTGAAAAAGGCCGGCGTTGTCGATGCGGGCGGCAAGGGCCTTGTGATTATTTTAAGAGGCATGAAAGTCGTATTTGACGGCGGAGATATCATCGAAAGCGCGACCGACAACAGGCTGCAGACCGACGCTGATTTTGAAGCGGTCACAAGAAACGCGGCGGCGGAATACGAAGGTGAAATAACCTTCACATACTGCACCGAGTTTATCATTGAGCGTACCAACAGCAGCGACGCGCTTCAGCTCAGGGCGTATCTTGAGTCCATAGGCGACAGTGTCGTGGTGGTTGACGACGACGAGATCATCAAGGTCCACGTCCACACCGAGGATCCCGGAGACGCTATCTCTCACGGCCTGCAGTACGGCGCGATGATCTCGAATAAAATTGAAAACATGCGCAAGCAGCATGAAAGACTCGTCAGAGAAAAAAGCGGGCAGGAGGAAAAGACAGAGACGGAAATGGTCGAGGAGTTCGGCTTTGTCGCTGTCGCCGCCGGCGAAGGCAATTTCGCCCTGTTCACTGACCTTGGCGTAAACAAGGTCGTTTCAGGCGGCCAGACCATGAATCCCTCCACCGAGGATATATTAAAGGCTGTGCAGTGCGTTCCGGCAAGAACGGTATTTGTTCTTCCCAACAACAAAAACATTATCCTTGCCGCTCAGCAGACCATCCCCATGTCCGACAGACGGGTGATCGTTGTTCCGACAAAGACCATTCCTCAGGGCATTTCCGCCATGATGTCGTTTGATCCGGACGCTTCTGCGGAGGATAATTTTGAAAACATGAGCAATGCCTCTTCTCTTGTCAGCACCGGACAGATCACCTTCGCCGCAAGGGATTCCGAGCTTTTCGACGGACAGAAGATCAAGCAGAACGAAATAATTGCGCTTGACAACGGCAGGCTGGTTTTCAGTGAGAAAACTCCCGTCAAGGCGGCGACAAGACTTCTGAAGAGCATGATAAAGAAGGACTGCCAGTTTATCAACATCATCTACGGCGAGGGCATCAACGAGGAGCAGGCGCTCGAGGTCAAAAAGTACGCCGAATCCAAATCCCCCAATGACGCCGAGGTGCTGCTCATAGAAGGCGGACAGCCGGTTTACTATTTCATAATGTCTGTGGAATAATAAAACCTCATTTTAGCAAACCGAAAACAAAAACGCCGGCTGAATAAAATCGGTCGGCTTTTGATTTACCTGCCGCGGCTCCAATGAAAGCGGCGGCACAAAAAAGGCGATGGACAATATAATCGGAAACGACATAACATATCTGCACGGAGTCGGTCCGAAAAAGGCCGCGCTTCTGAACAGGCTGGGCGTTTATACGGTCGGCGATTTACTGCGCCTTTATCCGAGAAGCTATATTGACCTGACAAACAAATCGACCTTTGCGAAGACGGCGGACGACGGCGCAAAGCACGCCTATTCCGTGATCATTTTGACCGATCCGTCCAAAAGCATAATAAGAAAAAATCTGACGCTGTTCAAGTTCAGGGTGACCGACGGACAGGACGACGCTTTGGCCACAATATACAATGACAGATACACTGCGATGAAGCTGCACAGGGGAGAAAGCTGTATTCTTTACGGCAGGGTACAGTATAAAAAGGGATTTATCATGCAATCGCCGCAAATCATAGACGCCGGCGACGCGAGCCAAATAAGGCCGGTTTATCCGCAGACGGCAGGGCTTTCCTCCAAAGCGGTCGAAAGGCTTGTCAGATCGGCGCTTACCGAATGCAGGCCGTTTTTGACCGATATAATCCCGCTGCGCATACGGATGGAATACGGTCTTTGCTCATATCAGAGCGCGATTGAGGAAATCCACTTTCCCAAGGCGATGCAGTCGGTCGCCAAGGCGTCAAACAGACTTATTTTTGAGGAGCTGATGATATGGCAAATCGCCATGGGTGCCTTGAAAACAAGAATAAAAACCGAAACCGGCGCCGTTTGCCGGCAGGATTTTACGCCGGAGATAATTTCACGGTTTTCATTTGAGCTGACCAACGCGCAGAAACGCGCCGTAAAACAAATATCAGATGACATGTCGAGCGGAAAATGCATGAACAGACTGCTTCAGGGAGACGTGGGGTCCGGCAAAACCGCGGTTGCGGTCGCTGCCGCATACAATGCCGCAAAGAACGGCTTTCAGACGGCGCTCATGGCTCCGACCGAGCTGCTTGCCGTCCAGCATTACAACACGGTTGCGGGGCTGCTTGAAAAAACCGATATAAGCCTTGAGCTGTTGACGGGCGGAACGACCGAGGCGAACAGAAGGAGAATCTACGCCGGGCTTGCCGACGGCTCAACAGATATTGTCGTAGGGACCCATGCGCTTATTTCAAAGGGCGTTGAGTTTAATAATCTCGGACTTGTCATTACCGACGAGCAGCACCGTTTCGGCGTTGCACAAAGAGGAGCGCTTGCGGCGAGAGGGCATTCGGCTCATCTGCTTGCCATGAGCGCAACCCCAATTCCGAGAACTCTCGCCCTGACGGTTTACGGCGATCTCGATCTGTCTGTGCTTGACGAGCTGCCCGAGGGCAGACAGAAGGTAGAGACATACAGAATAGATTCCTCCAAACGCATACGCGCTTTTAATTATATAAAAAAGCATCTTGACGAGGGCGGGCAGGGATATATCGTATGTGCTCTTGTCGAGGAGAACGACAGTCAGCTTCTGGCGGCGACCGAGTATTTCGAACGCCTCAGGGAAAAATACTTTGCCGGGTATTCTCTCGGACTGCTGCACGGAAGAATGAGACCGGCCCAGAAGGAGCAGGTCATGTCCGACTTTGCCGCGGGAAAAATCCAGCTCCTTATTTCCACGACCGTTATTGAGGTCGGCATGGATGTGCCTGACGCGGTTATAATGATGATAGAGAACGCCGAGCGGTTCGGGCTGTCCCAGCTTCATCAGCTCAGAGGAAGGGTCGGCAGGGGTACCCGCAAATCGACCTGCATACTTGTTTCCGACAGCAGATCGGAGCTGACGACAAAGCGGCTCAACGCTGTTTGCAGGACAAACGACGGCTTTGAGATAGCCGCGGAGGATCTGAAGCTGCGCGGACCGGGCGATTTTTTCGGCGTCCATCAACACGGCTTTCTGCCCTTTTCCATTGCAGATATCGAACGCGACATTAAAACCGTAGAGCTCTCCCACGAGGCGGCGGAGCTTTTGCTTTCAGAGGATCCCGCGCTGATCAGGTCTGAGCACAGAGGGATGCGCGACGCCGTGGAGAGGGCAATGAAGCGGTTTGAGAGCGCATAAACCAAGTGTTAACAAAATTGATATTGAAACTGACAGGCATTTTTGATAGAATATATCACGAATCACGACGACAGGAGGCGAAAATATGGGAACCGGTTCATCGGCCGTAAAGAACTTTTTTCTGAATTTTTTCATATTCTTCTTCTCTGCCGTTTTCATAATATGTATCAGCCTTTTTATTATGCTCGGTCCTCTGGATTCCGCCAGACGCGAGTATGAAAGGCAGGAACTCGCAAGCCAGATCTCCTTAGACCTGAGGGTATTTGACGAGGAGCCTTCGTCCGAGATACTGACCCCCGAGTCCGATCCCGAGCCCGATCAGTATATACCGTTTTTCCAGGGGCTGCTCTATGTCAACGAGGATATCAGGGCGTGGCTTCAGATACCCGGCACAAAGGTGGACTACCCCATCATGCAGTCCGGGGACAACGAATTCTACCTCAAACACAATTATAAAAAGGAAAAGTCGGCCGGCGGCTCGCTGTTTTTCGACTGTGCCAACGCCCTCGACGGTACCGACAGGGTGCTGGTCGCCTACGGGCATAATATGCGCGACGGCTCCATGCTCGCCTCGCTCAAAAGTTATAAGAAAGAGGAGTTTTACAGGGAAAACAGATATATGTATCTGGACACCGATTATGCTCCGGAAAAATATGAGCTCCTCAGCGTTTTTGAGCAGAATGTCGATCCCAATCTGGGAGATGTGTTCAAGTACAACAAAATCGACTTTGACAACGACGCGGAATTCATATCGCACATGAACGAGCTGAGGGCAAAATCCATTTACCAGACCGACGCGCCCCAGGTTACCGCGGACAGCAGGATACTGGTGCTGCAAACCTGTACAAACGGAACGGGCATTTACAACAACGACAGGTTTGTGGTCGTCGGAATAAAGGTTAATTAGCCGGTTGCTGCGACGGCCCTCACACCGCTTGCCGCGCTGGATTTTGCAGATGTCATATAAAAAATCAACCGATTGATAAAAGTCGGTTGATTTTTGCTATATAACGTAATATAATTATGATGTAGCAGGGAAATCCAGCTTCAATAATACAGAATAAGGAGAAAATATCATGAGCTCATTCAAAAAATTTATAGCAGAGTTTATCGGTACCGCAGTGCTCGTTATTCTCGGCTGCGGAACAGCAATGCTTGTGGGATGCGACGCTGCTCAGGGCGGCGGATATATCCTCACGGCTCTTGCCTTCGGTCTTGTCATCGTTGCTATGGCCTACAGCATAGGAAACATTTCCGGATGTCATATCAATCCTGCGGTCTCCTTCGGAGTTCTCTGCAGCGGCGGAATGGGCTTCGGCCAGTTCCTCAGCTACATCATCGCGCAGTGTCTCGGCGCCCTTGCCGGTGCAGGCGTTCTTGCCGCCATCTTTAATCTTGGCGGCGTTGAGGACAAAACAGGCGGATTCGGTTCCAACGGTCTTGCCGGAGTAAACGGCAGCATCTGGGCGGGTCTTCTTGTTGAGGCTGTCCTTACCTGCGTCTTTGTCCTTGCCATTCTCGGCGTAACATCCAAGAAGGCCGGTCACGGATCCTTCGGCGGTCTTGTAATCGGTCTGACCCTGACTCTGGTACACATTCTCGGCATCGGCCTGACGGGAACCTCCGTAAACCCCGCCAGAAGCATCGGTCCGGCTCTCGTGGCAATGTTCAACGGAAATTCCGGGCCCATCTCCATCGTATGGGTCTTCATAGCAGGTCCGCTCGTCGGCGCACTTGTTGCCGCTGTCATTTATAAGTTCCTTGAGAGCGGAAAAAAGGAAGCATAAGTTTTATCTAACGCTTTTGCAGACGTCCTCATCTGAGGGCGTCTGTTTTTTTGAGAGCCGACGATGTTTTCCGCGCCGGAAAAATCGCTTAAGGTTTTATGCGGACATAAAAGGGAGAAAAAGCGAGCGGTTTTCCGGTAAAATAACTTTACATAAACGGTCTTATTGCTTATAATATACTCATATACCAAAAATCAGCCGCATTAGAACGGTCTTGAAAGGTGGAATTATAAATGGATTTCGGTAACGGCACAAAATGCGTTCAGGCGGGTTACACCCCGAAATCGGGAGAGCCGCGCATATTGCCTATAATTCAGAGCACAACATTCAAATACGAGTCAAGCGAGGCCATGGGCAGGCTGTTTGATCTGGAGGACAGCGGATATTTTTACACAAGACTTGCAAATCCCACAAATGATTTTGTGGCAAAAAAGCTGTGCGAGCTCGAAGGCGGCTCCGCGGCAATGCTTCTTTCTTCCGGACAGGCGGCGAGCTTTTTCTCGGTATTCAATATCGCTTCGGCAGGGGATCACATTGTTTCCAGCGCGGCGATTTACGGCGGAACTTATAACCTGTTTGCCGTGACCATGAAGCGCATGGGCATAGATTTTACCTTTATCAGCCCCGACTGCACAGAGGAGGAGCTTAACGCCGCGTTTCGTCCCAATACAAAGGCGGTCTTCGGCGAGACGATAGCAAATCCGGCTCTTGCCGTTCTCGACATCGAGATGTTTGCCAAGGCGGCGCATGCGCACGGTGTGCCTCTCATTATAGACAACACCTTTGCGACGCCCATAAACTGCCGTCCCATCGAATGGGGCGCGGACATCGTCACACATTCCACCACCAAATACCTCGACGGGCACGCTTCTTCCGTTGGAGGAGCTATAGTCGATTCGGGCAAATTCGACTGGATGGCCCACAAGGACAAATTTCCCGGATTGACCACTCCTGACGAAAGCTATCACGGTACTGTTTACGCGGAAAAATTCGGCCTCGAGGGAGCCTTTATCACAAAATGTGTGGCTCAGCTCATGCGTGATTTCGGCTCGATCCAGTCGCCCTTCAATTCCTTCCTGCTCAACATGGGAATGGAGAC
Source organism: Clostridia bacterium (assembly GCA_017543285.1). Lineage (GTDB taxonomy): Bacteria > Bacillota > Clostridia > Oscillospirales > Acutalibacteraceae > RGIG7067. Next base: position 186,653 of record JAFYGK010000032.1, read on the forward strand.
CCTGCACGTCAGAATGCCCAAACACTGTGCCAATGCTCAGGCGGTCGCGGAGCATCTGAGCGCTCATGAGAAGGTTGCATGGGTGCGCTATTGCGGACTGCCGGGAGACAAGTATTATGAGCTGGGAAAAAAGTATCTGCCTAACGGTTCGTGCGGCGTTATGTCCTTCGGTGTTGTCGGCGGCCGCGCTGCCGCTGAAAAATTCATGAAGAATCTGAAGCTCGCAGCGATCGTGACCCATGTCGCCGACGCGCGCACATGCATCCTTCATCCAGCAAATTCCACCCACAGGCAGATGTCGGACGAGGAGCTCAACGCATGCGGCGTTGCGCCCGATCTGATGAGACTCAGCGTCGGCATTGAGGATGTCAAAGACATCATCGCCGATATCGACAACGCACTCGAATGTATATAAGAATGAAAAATCCTCCCGATAATCCGGGAGGATTTTTATTTTTTGACCCGGACGCCCGATTTTCCGCGGTAAATGCATGGTTTTGTCACGGTTTCGGCTGCCGCTGCGTATTTTCGGCCGGGAAAACAGCTTTGAATACAGATTGCCCTATTGTTTTTTGGCACAATTCATGGTAAAATCTATTCAGATAAAAATTTTTTATTCGTTACAGACAAAAAATAATCAGACGCAGTTTACCCCGGAGGATTACAGGAGCATTTTTCTCCGGCGAGGCGGATCAAGGAGGTTTTTATATGAAGCTGAAAAGAATATTGTGCGTTTTGCTGGCGGCGGTTATGCTGATTTGCCTGATGCCGTTGCAGCAGGTGGCTGCGGCAGGGGAAATATCAGTAAATGTGACATACAATTCCTCCACTTGTACTGCCGCTGTATCGTGGAACAAGATGTCGGGAGCAGTCAGATATTTAGTTTCCCTGGAAAACGATAATAAAAGCGGGACCGGCTGGACGCAAGCGGTAAGGACACAGTCTTTGTCAGTTACAACCAATTCATGCACATTCAATAAAAATGATTACTTTATGAAGTATGGTAATGGCGGGGATAATTACAAGGTATCAGTTATTGCGTACGATGCTTCTAATAATAAACTGGCGAGTGGCAAATCTGCCGTTTTTAAAACAGGGTTATCTACATTGAGCGCACCAACACTTACTTTCAATTCGGCCGGTGTTGCAACATGGACTGCTGTCAGCGGTGCAGCCGGGTATCATTATGCCTGTTATCAGGGTTCTGTTCCCGTAGAAACGGGAAGACAGAACGAATTAACCATGAATTTTTCCCATGTCTTTGTTTCCGAAGAACAATATTATGTTGAAGTATATGCCATCGGAAACGGCAGTACTACCAGAAACAGCAAAGAAATCAAAAGCAATACGATCACCGCACCGGGAAAGAAAGAGAGCATAACAGGCTTTAAATGGAGCGGAACGACCCTGTCATGGGATGCTTTTGCAAGAGCATATTCCTACAATTTAGTGGTTTTGAAAAACGGCAGCCAGCAAGGGGCAACTCTTAGAACTGCCAACAACTACTATGATTTCAGCAAGCTGTTTTCATCATATGGGCTCGGGAGCTATATAATCATTGTCACTGCGGCGATCGAAAATCTTGCTCTTTCCAAAGACACTTACAGCCCTGTATATGAACATACGTCTGCAACATATTACACGGTGCTCTTCCAATCCAACGGACACGGTACGGCTCCCGCTGCGCAGACTGTGGAGAGAGGCAAAACGGCTGCCAAGCCCACCAATCCCACTGCGAGCGGCTGGACATTTGGAGGCTGGTATAAAGAAGCAGCCTGCATCAATGCTTTTAACTTCACCACGCCCATCATGGGAGATACCTTCCTGTATGCAAAGTGGACAGAAAATGCCGTGTCAACTTTTGCCTTCACCAAACAGCCGGTAAGCGGAACGGCCAAAAAGACAGAGAACTATACCTATTCGTGGGCGTTGAGCGATACACCGGATACTGTTGTGTTGCAGGCGTGGAAGCCCATAGAGAATGAATGGGCAAATTACATCACTTTGAGCGGTGCATCGGGTTCCGGGACTTTAGGGATTTGGAGCGGAATTCTTGATGGCAATAAGAGCAAATACAGGATAAAGGCAACAAAAGGCTCAACGACCATTTACAGCAATGAGTTCACCGTAACGTGGACAGACGGATCATCAACTTTTGCCTTCACCAAACAGCCGGTAAGCGGAACGGCCAAAAAGACGGAAGACTATACTTATTCGTGGGCGCTGAACGATACACCGGATTCAATCGTTTCTCAAGCGTGGTTTGGCAACAGCTGGCACGACGGCACCTCGCTGAAGGGTAAAACGTCAGATACGGTTTCATATAGCGCAAACATAACCAAATACAGGATAAAGGCAACAAAAGGCTCAACGACCATTTACAGCAGTGAGTTCACCGTAACATGGACTGACGGCCCTTCCGTCCTTTACGGCGACCTCAATTCCGACGGAAAGGTGAATACCGCCGACGCTCTTGCCTGCCTCAAGGCCGCTGTCGGCATAATCAAGCTCGACGTAAACCAGACTAAAGCCGCCGATGTCGACGGCGACGGTAAGGTGACCACCGCCGACGCTCTGCTCATCCTCAAATACTCTGTAGGAATCATCAAAAAATTTCCCGTCGAATAAGCATAATAAAAGCCAGACGGACGCTCCGGAAAAGAGCGTCCGTTTTTTGCGCGCTATTTGATTTCCTGCTCCAGTGTTCTGAAAACCTCGGTGGCGAAAAAATCCGCGAGCGAAATGCCGAAGCCGTCGCACAGCATTTTCAGTGTGACGACGCCGGGATTTCTGCTTTTGCCGTAGAGGATGTTTTTGAGCGTGGACGGCGGAACGGCCGATTCGGTCGCCAAAGCGTGCAGCGACATTTTCTTTTCCTCGCAAAGCTGCAGAATTCTGTATTTAACCGCGGTGCAGGTATCCATATAGAGCCCCTTTCGATATTATCACATCCCTAAAAAGATAATATACGAATCGGCTTGACAAGATGGGCTATATATGATACTATTGGGCTATAGATAGCCCATAACAGCGTTTACGGGATTGCGGAAATCATTATGTAAACTATTGCAATTAATTGCAATATATGGTATTATTGTAACAATATAATTTTTGCGTACTGCAAAAACGCGATAGGTTTAAAAACAGTGTAATCAAAAAGGAGAGTAAAATCATGAAAAAAGGTATGAAGAAAATCATGGCGCTGATGCTGGCGGTTATGATGGTGTGCGCGGTGGCTGCCGTGCCGGTTGCGGCGGGGGAACTGATCGAGACAGATTATTTTACCTATGACGTCCTCGAAGACGGCACTGCGGAAATTGCCAGATATTGGGGACCTGAGGAACCGGAAGAAACCATCACGATACCGGCAGAGGTCGGCGGCCATACCGTTTCCTCTATCGGCGAAAGCGCATTCTCGGTATTGAGATCGGTGAAGACCATTGTAATACCGGACAGCGTAACAAAAATAGGCGGCAGCGCATTTGAAAGCTGCGAAAGCCTTGAAAGCGTGAATATTCCCGATGGCGTAGCAAGCATAGGAGAAGACGCTTTTTCGGATTGCATTAGTCTGAAGAGCCTTGATATGCCCAAAAGCGTTGAAAGTATAGGGGATATGGCATTTTTAGGTTGTACTTCTTTGTCCGCAATCAATGTTGATGCGGAAAATCCCAATTACAAATCAGTTGACGGCGTTCTTTTCACAAAGGACGGAACAAGGCTGATAAGTTATCCGGCAGGAAAAAGCAACAAAGCCTATGCGATTCCGGATGGAGTAACGAGCACTGACATGTTTGCTTTTGCTTACAACAATAGCCTCGAAAGCCTCGGAATTCCGGAAAGCTTAGCAGAAATAAGCGACTTATCCTTTGAGTCCTGTTCCGCATTAAAAGAGATAAATGTAGCCGAAGGAAACGCGGTCTTTTCCTCTGCTGACGGAGTATTGTTAAACAAGGACAAAACAGAACTTATTCTTTATCCCGCCGGCAGAACCGATGAAAGCTACACCGTCCCTGAGAACGTGAAAAAAATCGGCGGCACGGCATTTTTCGACTGCGATAATCTCAGGAGCGTTGCTGTCGGAGATAATGTTGAAGAGATCAGCTACAGCACATTTGCTCTTTGCGACAATCTGGAAAGCGTAAAGCTCTCAAAGAATCTGAAGGCTATACCCTATCGGTGCTTCGCCGATTGCCCGGCTCTTAATAACGTTGTTATTCCGAGCGGAGTAACAAGCATAGGGGAAGGCGCGTTTGTAAACGCTTTTGGTCTGAAAACCATCACAATTCCTAAAACCGTAACCGAAATTGGCTGGGCTGCGTTCGCAAATACCGAAGTCGAGACAATTTTCTATGACGGATCAAAAGAGGAATGGGACAACATAGATATCAAGCAGGGAAACGAAGGAATAAGCTGGTATGCAGTTGTCTTCCCATCGCAATCGGATATGCGCCTCGGCGATCTTTCTGGCGACGGAAATGTAACCACTGTGGACGCCCTCAACTGTATTAAAGCCGCCGTCGGCATAACAAAGCTCGATGCAAACCAGACTAAAGCCGCCGATGTCGACGGCGACGGTAAGGTGACCACCGCCGACGC
>JAFYGK010000033.1 GCA_017543285.1 Clostridia bacterium
AAGCTCGTGCTCTATTTGGTTCAGGCGTTTTTCGGTCTGGGTTTTGTTGAGCTTGTCGCTCTTTGTCAGCACAACAATAAAATCATACCGGCTGTCGTCAAGATATTTCAGCATACCGATGTCATCCTTTGTCGGAGGATGGCGCATGTCCAGAAGCTGCACAACGAGACGAATATCGCGCCCGGACGAAAAATATGTTTCCATCAGCTCGCCCCAAAGCTCTTTTTTCGCGTCGGACACCTTGGAATAGCCGTAACCGGGCAGATCGACAAGACGGGCTTTTTTGAGCCGGAAAAAGTTAATGGTCTGGGTTTTTCCCGGCGTCGAGCTGACCTTGGCTATACTCTTGCGGTTTAGCAGCTTATTGATAAGCGAGGACTTTCCCACATTGGATTTGCCGGAAAAGACAATCTCCGGCAAATCGGAATGCTTAAGCTGTCTGACAAGTCCCACAGAGCCTTCAAACTGCACATCCTGAAAATTTAGCTTGTTGTCTGCCAATATGCACACCGCCGTTTCGAAAAGTAATTTGGATATTATCGGTAAGAGGCCTTGCGTCAAATATATGCACCACCGGCATTATCAGTGGTGCATACAGCCTTTATCGTTTTTATACCATGCCTTGTCAGCAGCCGGATATCCTCTGGGTAACAGCATCGGTCTTTGTCGGAATAACGGGCTTGCTCTTTTTTTCGGTCTTTTCCATCTCAACAACAGTCGTGACGTGTTTTTCCTCAAGAGCCAGCTTTAATACCTCGTCAACATGGGTCACCGGAACAAACTCAAGCGCATCCTTAACCGTCTGTGAAATATTGGCAAGATCGGGCTCGTTATCCTTTGGGATAATAACCGTCTTTATGCCGTTTTTGTATGCGGCCATGCTCTTTTCGCGCAGGCCGCCTATGGGAAGGACCTTGCCGTGCAAAGTTATCTCACCGGTCATGGCGATATTTCCCTTTGCCGGTCTGCCGGACAATGCCGACGCAAGCGCCGTAATCATGGTGACGCCGGCAGAAGGCCCGTCCTTTGGAACGGCTCCTTCCGGCGCGTGAATATGTATATCCTTATTTTTGTAAAAATCGCCGTCTATGCCTAATTCCCCGCTGCGCGAGCGTATGAAGCTGAGCGCCGCCTTTGCCGATTCCTGCATGACATTGCCTAAAGAGCCGGTCAGCTCCAGCTTGCCGGTACCGTCCAGCGCCATGGCTTCAACCGGCAGCAGTTCGCCGCCGACAGAGGTCCAGGCAAGACCGTTCACTACTCCGACGCAGTCTGTGAGCTCCTTTTCGCGCTTATATTTGCGCGGGCCGAGCATTTCCTCAATAACCTTATTGTTGATCGTTATGCTTTCATATTCTCCTGCGGCGATTCCTTTGGCGGTTTTTCTGCAGATGGAAGCGATATGACGCTCCAGCGTTCTCACGCCCGCTTCTCTTGTGTAGAAGTCGATGAGATCGTCCATCGTCCTTTTGCCTATCCGAAGGTTTCGCTTTGTCAGTCCGTGCAGCTTTAGCTGCTTGGGCAGCAGATATTTAAGCGCGATCTGCAGCTTTTCCTCCTGCGTGTAGCTGGTTATCTCGATGATCTCCATGCGGTCATAGAGCGGCTCGGGGATGTTGTTTATGTTGTTGGCAGTCGTGATGAAAAGCACCTGACTTAAATCAAACGGTATCTCGATAAAATGATCGACAAATGCCTTATTCTGTTCGGAATCAAGAACCTCAAGCAGCGCAGAAGAAGGATCGCCCTTATAATCGGCTCCCAGCTTGTCCACCTCATCGAGCAGTATAAGCGCGTTTTTGCTCTTCGCTGTTTGCAGGGCATTGATAATTCTGCCCGGCATTGCGCCGATATAGGTCTTTCTGTGTCCTCTTATATCGGATTCGTCCCGCACGCCGCCGAGGGAGATCCTCGCGTATTTACGGTTGGTTGCTGCGGCGATGGATCTTGCTATGGATGTTTTGCCCACGCCCGGAGGACCCGCGAGGCAGATTATCTGACCCTTGATGCCGGGGGCCAGCTTTTGTACGGCGATAAGCTCAAGGATCCTTTCCTTGACCTTTTCCAGACCGTAGTGCTCCTTGTTAAGTATCTTCTCGGCCTTTGCGATATCCGAGCTTTCCTTTGTCGTTTTGTTCCACGGAAGATCGAGCACGGCATCCAGATAACCGCGCACAACGGCGCCCTCATGCGATCCGGAAGGCATTTTGCCCAGTCGTTCGGCCTCCTTGAGGAGCTTTTCGGTGGAATCACCGTCCAGCTTCAGCGCCATAATCTTTTCAATATAGCGGTCGGCTTCCTCCTGCGGGCTTTCCTCCTCACCCAGTTCCTGCGATATGGCCTTCATCTGCTCGCGCAGATAGTAATCCCTCTGGTTGTGGTCAATGCTGTCCTGCGCCATATCGTTTATCTTGTTTTCAAGCTCCATTATACGGCACTCGCTGTGAAGCAGCTTGACAAGTTTTTTAGCGCGTTTTTCGGCGTCGCATTCGGTCAGGATGTCCTGCTTGTCGGAATAGTCGAACATCAAGTTTGCGGCGATATAGTCGCAGAGGCTGCCGATATCGTCGTTTGCCAGCACATTTATGAATACATCCGGCGCAATATTGTCGTTTACCGACAGATACTGCTCAAAAATATCCCTGATCGATTTGAGATAGGCTCCGCCCGTTATCGGATTCGAAATCGGCTTTTCTGCGATATTTCCGACCTGCGCGACAAAATAAGGCTTGTCGGAAATATCCTCAATTATCTCGGCGCGGTAAAGTCCCTCCACGGTAACGCGCACATTGTCGCCGGATACCTTCAGCACCTGCCTGACGGCGGCAACCGTTCCGATCTCACAGAGATCATTCCATCCCGGATCCTCGGTTGCGATGGTAAGCTGCGGAGTAAGCAGGATATGCTGGTGGTGCTTCATGGCTTCGTTGAGGGCCATGATGGACTTTTTGCGGCCTACATCGAAGTGAAGTGTCATTTTAGGAAAAAGTACCAGCCCGCGCAGAGCGATAACCGGAATCTTTTCCGTTACGGTTTCTTTGATAATTTCTGACATTATTAGATCCTCTATATTTTATATTGGTTATTTGTTGTATTTTGGGAGTTGAAGGACTCCGCAGGTTTGAAGTATAATAAATATATCATTTTATGAGGATTTTTGCAACCGATTTTGACGGTTTATTTTCTGCCAGCAATGCTGTTATTATTTTGTGCGTCGGAAAATCTCAAAAAACAGTTGACAATCCGGATCGTTTGTGGTAACATATAAGGGCTGTTTAACCAGAGACAGCAGGTGCTTTACGCGTAACGGGGCTTCTCAGCCAACCTGCCGAGGAAGAACGCATAAAATACAATGAAGCTCTTGTATTGCTTTTTGCAGTGCTGTTGTTTTGATGTTTTATGCTCTTTTCGTCGGCAGATGAAAAGAGCATTTTTAGTTGGCTCTCGGACCCCTGAACGCATCATTTTCCCGTTCGGAGGTGAATTATTTGCCAAGTCAAAGCATTTTGGAACAGAAACAAAAGTTCGTCAGCGAATTAGCCGACAAGCTGAAAAACTCTGTAGCGGGCGTTCTCGTCACCTATCAGGGCATCAACGTAGCTGACGATACAAAGCTCCGCCGCGATCTCAGAGAAGCGGGCGTTGAGTATTCCGTAGTTAAGAATACCCTCCTCAAGAGAGCGCTCGAACAGGCCGGTATCGAAGGTCTGGAAGACGTACTCGAAGGTACTACCGCCATCGCTTTCAGCGCGGATGACCACGTTGCTTCTGCAAGAATCATCAGCAAGTTTATCGAGGACAACAAGGCTCTCAAGACCTATAAGATAAAGGCAGGCTTTGTTGAGGGTAAGGCTCTTGATGTCGCCGGAGTTGAAGCTCTTGCCAAGCTCCCGAGCAAGGAAGCTCTTGTCGCCCAGGTCCTCGGAACAATGCAGGCCCCGATTTCCGGATTCGTCAGAGTCCTCAGCGCGAATATCAGCGGTCTGGCCATCGTTCTCAATGCTATCGCCGAAAAGAAGAGTGCGTAGCATGACTCCATCCTAAAAAACTACTATTTTACTAATCGGAGGTTAAATACCATGTCTGAAAAGATCACAAACATCATTGAAGAAGTTAAGAATCTTACAGTTCTCGAGCTTTCCGAGCTCGTACACGCTCTCGAAGACGAATTCGGCGTATCCGCAGCAGCTCCCGTAGCAGTAGCAGCAGCAGCTCCCGTAGCAGGCGCAGCAGCAGCAGAAGAGAAGACAGAGTTTGACGCCATTCTCGCAAACGTCGGCTCCGAAAAGATCAAGGTCATCAAGGTTGTCCGTGAGATCACCGGTCTCGGCCTCAAGGAAGCAAAAGAGCTTGTTGACAACGCTCCCAAGCCCCTCAAGGAAGCTGTCTCCAAGGAAGACGCTGAAGCCATCAAGGCTAAGCTCGCTGAAGTCGGCGCAACAGTTGAGGTTAAGTAATTTACCTTCTGACGGTTTTAAGGCTCTGCGGAAACGCAGGGCCTTTTGCTTTGCGTAAAAAACATCCCTTTTGCCTGTTTGCAAAAGGGATGATTGTTTTTCAGCTTCCGTCGTGTTTTAAGTGACGTTTTGGCATAATTGCCGTTTACGCTGTCGCCAAACAGACGCCGCCGATCTGTATCCTCTGCTTCTTCGGGCCTGCAGAAAACAGAATCTGCGGCAGGATAACAGAAATAAGACGCCTCCCGAGCGGGTTTTCGGCATACGGGCAGCCCGGTTATTGCTTCGCGTTTTTGAGCATTCTGCGTCTGATGTCGCGCCATAACGGCAGGAGATTTTCGCTTATATATTTTTCGGCGGTTTCATTTATATCGTCCCTGTCGCGGAACATGCCGTAAAGGGTCACCATGATAATGGACTGCACGTCAATGTCGCCCGTTTCATAGCTCTGGTTAAAAAAGCCAAACAGCTTTTTGAGCTGGGCGTTCTTCTTTTGCGCCAGCATGTCCATCATGTATTCGCCCAGTGTTTCCACCGCGAACTCATCGGGATTAAACTCGCCGGAGGCGGATTCTCTTCTTTCGAAAGCCTCGTTAAACTGCGGATACAATACGCAGGCCGCCCTGCAAAATTCCATATAGTTGTGTTTTTTCTTCGCGGCAACTTTGGGATCGATGCGGGTTGCTCTCGGCTGCTTTGCGCCGGAGATATAGTCCTTCGCGGAATCCTCAAAATCGTTGGCGATTGATTTTGCGTCGGCAGCCGTACCGTCGGCCGGATCAAAAAGCCATACGGAAACATTTTTGTAATCCTCGGTCTGACCGTTGGAAACGGGCGCCAGATCAAGAGTGAATTTTTTATCGGAGTTTATCCAGGCAAGCCTGAAGGATTTGCCGTCGTTTGCATAGACGGCCTGCCAGACATCGCTGTCCTTTTTATCCACGGTTTTTTCTTCGAATCCGTTTTTCGTAAAAAGCTCTCCGAGCTGAGATACTATAATGTCAAAGGCTTTGTTTTCCAAGGCTGCGACCTCCATATATAAGTTTTATTGCTTAATCGGTTAAAAGAACCGTGTTTACCGCTTTGAAACACAAATATAATTATACAATACGTCAGGTGATTTGTCATCAGTTAATTGCTAATTTTTAAATAAAACATAAAAGAAAAGCTCATTGCGGTCCCGGATCCATGCTTAAACACGAAGAAGGCCCGTCTGAACAGACGGGCCGCGGAAAAGCAGGGTTATTTTATAAATTTGTCGTGAACAGCAACCATCGCTCTGTCGGCGTCGGCAGCATCAATGAGAACGGAGATTTTGATCTCGCTGGTCGAAATCATCTGGATATTGATGTTTTGTTCAAACAGCGCCTCAAACATCTTTGCGGCAACGCCAGGATGTGTTTCCATGCCTGCGCCGACAACAGATATTTTTGCAACCTCCTCGTCGCAGATTATACGGTCGTCGCTGAGGAAATCAAAGGCGTTCTTGAGCGTTTCAACCGCAAGCTCTGCCTCCGACTTGGGGATTGTAAAGGCAATATCCTTATCGCCGTCCCTTCCGACCGACTGAAGGATTATATCAACATTGATCTTTTTCTGGGCAAGCTTTGAGAATATTTTAAATGCGATGCCGGGGGTATCCGGCAGTCTCAGGAGAGAAATCCTCGCGCAGTTTATGTCCTTGGCAACGCCCTTTACCAGCATTTTTTCCATCTTGACAACCTCCTTGACCTTTGTTCCGCGCGCTCTTGTAAGGCTGGAGAGCACCTCAAGGTCAACATTATATTTTTTAGCCATTTCAACCGATCGGTTATGAAGCACCTGGGCGCCGAGAGTGGCAAGCTCAAGCATCTCGTCGTAGGTTATTTCATCGAGCTTCTTGGCGCTTTTAACCTTTCTCGGGTCGGCAGTATATACTCCGTCAACGTCCGTGTATATCTGACAGCAATCGGCTCTGAGCGCGGCGGCAAGGGCGACGGCGCTTGTATCCGAACCGCCTCTTCCGAGTGTGGAAATATCATCATATCTGTTTATTCCCTGGAAGCCGGCAACTATAACGATGTTTTTCTTATCCAGCTCGTTTTGCAGGCGATCGGTTTCCACGCGCTTTATCTTCGCGTTGCTGTGATTCGAGTCGGTGATGAATCCCGCCTGCCAGCCGAGCAGAGAAACAACCGGATAGCCGAGCTTTTCAATAGCCATGGCTAAAAGCGATACCGAAATCTGCTCACCGCTCGAAAGCAGGACATCCATTTCCCTTTTTGAGGCTTTTGGATTTATCTCCATTGCCTTTTCAATGAGATCGTCGGTCGTATCACCCTGAGCCGAAACGACGACTACGACATCGTTGCCCTTTTTATAGTCCGATGTGATTATGTCGGCAACATTAAAAAGGCGCTCGGCGTTTTTTACAGAGGTACCTCCGAATTTTTTAACGATCAAAGCCATATTAATGACCATTCCTTTCAACGCGCCGGACATAATGCATACATGCGGAACGCAGCTTTGTCCTTTTTGCCGGAAAACCGGCAGGGCGCGCTTTATTATAATAACGGCGCTTTACAAAAGCGGCCGCAGCAATTATAGTTGGGAGTTTTATCCGGGCGAAAATCCGCCGCTCTTCATTATATTCACCGATTAAGCAAAACGGCAAACGTCTGGCAAAAGACGTTTGCTTGTATTGCTCTTCAGACGAAAACGAAGCCGTCCGGACGGCCATGCGTCATCAGAGATCGCAAACGCGAATGCATCCGATGACCGAGCAGCCGGAATTCTCATAAATACGCATACGCTGCATAAGAACGATTTCGGTATCCTTGCCGGTTACGAAGGCTAACTCGCCGGCAGGCTCCGCCTCTCTGTGGAGGCGTCTGATATCCTCGCCGAAAATCTCCTTTGCCTTTTCAAACGCGGCTTCGGCGTCAAAAGACGAGGCCCTGACATAAAGGCTTGTCTCCCATTCTCTGTAATCTGCAACATAATCGGGAGCACCCTTTTCCCAGAAAAGGTACTTGCGGCGGTTTAAATGCTTCACGCAGTCCATAACATCGGCGACAACAGCGCTTGCCGTCGGAAGCTTTCCGGCGCCTCTGCCGTAAAATACCACGTCGCCTATGGCATCGCCGCGGACGAGAATGGCGTTGAAAACGTCCTCGACGTTTGCAAGCTGACAGCTTCTCATCACTATTGTCGGAGCGACCATAAGGGTAACTCTGCCGTCAGGCAGCTTTTTGCAGCGCCCGATCAGCTTGATGACTCCGCCGATCTGCGCGGCGTATTCGACATCCTCAAGGGTTATTTTGCTGATTCCCTCGGTGTAGCACTGGCTTGGAAAAACATGTCTGCCAAAAGCAAGAGAGGCCAAAATGCAAATCTTTCTGCATGCGTCGTCGCCGTCAACATCAGCCGAAGGATCACGCTCGGCATAGCCCAGCTCCTGAGCCAGCTTCAGGGCCTGTTCAAAGGGCATCTGCTCACGTATCATTTTGGTCATTATAAAATTGGTGGTACCGTTGAGTATTCCGGCGATCTCATAAACCTCGTTGGCAGCAAGGCACTGGTCGAGCGGTCTGATGATCGGTATGCCTCCGCCAACGCTGGCTTCAAACAGCAAATTGAGATTATTGTCCTTTGCGATCTGAAGCAGCTCGTCTCCCTTTTCGGCTATAAGCTCTTTATTTGATGTGGAGACGCTTTTTCCGGACAGCAGGCACCTTTTGACAAATTCATAGGACGGGTGGAGGCCGCCAAGGCATTCAACGACAACCTTTATGTCATCATCCTTTTCGATAAGCTCAAAATCCTTGATCACTCTGTCCGCAAAAGGACTGTCGGGAAAATCTCTCAGGTCAAGGATATATTTGATCCGGATATCCTCGCCGCATTTTCGCGCTATGCTATCATGATTTTTCGTAAGAACCTCAGCCACGCCGGAGCCGACGGTACCGAAGCCCATAATTGCAATATTTATCATATATCAGCACCAACCATTCCTAAAATGCGATTTCTTCCTTTTCTTTCAGGCAGATCCGATGCGACCGCGCAGCGGAAAAGCCGACAAAAACGATGTGAAAATTCTGTATATCGGAATTTATTATACAACATTTTAACAGATAAAGCAACTTTCAATTTCTCAAGTGTATATTTTTTTATTATTCCCTATTTTTATTTCTGAAAGCGGACTCGTTTTAGTGCGTACTGCTAAAATGTGAATAGTTTGCCAAAGGTTTGTGAAAAATTGTTCTGTGTGTTTACACTATAATCAGGATATGGTAAAATAATACTTGAGGAAATGATGTGAAAGAGTGCGGACTCTTTGCTTTTTTTGATGATTTATGTGTTAAAATGAAAAACCCATGATTGATTGGAGCGTCTGACATGAATGTTGAATCGCGCAAAAGATTTATTATCAATATTACATTTCTCGCTATTATAGTCGCGATCTTTTATCTGTTTTTGAAATATGCCGTCGGCTGGATAATGCCCTTCATCATCGCTTTGATAATAGCCTTCTGCATACAGCGTCCGGTCGCGTGGCTGAGCAAAAAAACCAAACTAAAAAGAAAAACCATGGGCGCCGTTATTTCCGTGATCACGATCCTCCTCATGCTCGGCGTGATCTTTACCGCCTTGTATTTCATCGTTTCCGAAGCGGTATCCTTTGCAAAGACCCTGCCGGAGCTTACGGCCAATCTGATGCCTCAGCTGAGCCGGCGCATTGAGTCGCTTTCCGAATCTGCCGCCGGTATACTGCCAAAGGGCGCGGAAGACTTTATCCATAATTTCAACACGCAGCTTTCCCAGCAGCTGACGTCGCTCGTCGGCAGACTCGCCGGATCGGTAACATCATGGGCGGCATCGGCAGCCGCAAATATCCCCGGAGCGCTGCTCAGCTTTATAATAACCATAATCGCGACCATCTTCATCAGTATGGACTACCGCAACATCGCGGATTTCTTTTTGCGTCAGATACCCGAGCACATGCAGGATACCTTCGCAAGCATAAAGGAAACCTTCGTAAACACCATACTGAAGTTCATCAAAGCCTATCTGATCCTCATGGGCCTCATGTTTATCGAGCTGCTTGTGCTTCTGGGAATAACCCATCTCATCACCGGAAAGATTCCCTATCTTGTCATTGTCTGTGCGCTCATTGCGCTTGTCGACATGCTTCCCGTTCTGGGAACCGGAACGGTGCTGATACCGTGGTCTGTCATTTCGCTCATAATGGGCGACTGGGTCATGTCGATATGTCTGATACTGTCATATCTTATCGTAATCATCGTCAGAAACTTTTTGGAACCGAGGATCGTCGGAAAGTCCATCGGCCTGCATCCGCTCATCACGCTGTTCAGCATGTATGTCGGTCTTAAGCTGCTCGGATTTATCGGCATGCTTGTTCTTCCGCTCGTTGTGATAACGCTCGTTAAAGTCCAGGAATCCGGAAAGATTAAAATATTCAAATAGCACAGCTTAAAGCGCCGCAATCTGCGGCGTTTTTTGACATATAAAGCAAAGCACTGTATAATTACTTTTGTGTAATATCGTTTGTATAATCAGAATATAATCCGGTACAGGTAAAAATGTTTTGCAAAGGATGGGGAAAGTCTTGAATATAAAAAAGATCAGGCGTTCCTGTTTAAAGAATCTGCTGACGCATCATTCGGTCTGCGCGCTTTTGCTTGCGCTTGTCACGGTGATTGTGTTCGGCATTGTACTGCTGACGACCCGTCCCGCCTTCATTAAAACCGAGAACGGCGTGATTTCGACCCTCTGGTCGGGAAAAAGCCCTGCCGACGCACTTGATTCGGCAGGAATTTCCTCCCGCGGCAGCGAATACAGAATGGTTGCCCACGACGAATACGACGAGATTACCGTTTCCCCTGCCCTTTCCGATGCTGCCGGCTCAAAAACGGATAACGTCGACGTACCTCAGATAGATACTGCTCCCGAAAAGAAAGAGGATCCGACAGAGCCTCTCGTCAGCATCGTCGAAGATCTGAAGCAGGCTCCGGAAAAAGCGGAAAAATATGTTCCCGCGCCGGCCGAAGAGTTGTCTGACGACGCCTTTGTCGAATCCGTCAAACTAAGCGACGGCGCCCTTTCTCCCAGGTTCAGCAGGTTTATCTACAGCTACAAAGCAAGCGTGGACTATGAAACTAAAAAGATAACAGTCAAGGTAAAGGCCTCAGACGAAAAAGCCGGCGTCAGTGTGGAAGGCGGCAAAAAGCTCAAGGTGGGAAAAAACGAAATAACGGTTACCGCGGTATCCGAAAGCGGAAGGGTGCAAAAGAAATATTCGATCATCGTGACTCGGAAAAAGGAGCAGAAAAAAGAAGAGAGCGCATCCTCTTCAAAATCATCGAAGGGACACAGCGGCAATTCGGCAGGCAGTCCCGTTTCCGAGCTTAAAGCCCCTCACATTGAGCTGGACGAAAACAATCAGCCCATACATTACAAGGAGCTGATAACCGGCAAAGCAACCGCCTATTGCGATCTTAGCGGAAAACACCTCGCGACGGGCAAAAACTTCAAGCCCGGCTATGTCGCGGTAAATCCCAAACAGATACCTTACGGCACAAAGATGTTTATCGTTTCCCCGAAAGGAGATATTGTTTACGGCTATGCCATCGCGGCGGATACAGGCGGCTTCGCGAGAAACGGCAGCGGCACGGTCGTCGATCTCGCCTTCTGGAGCGAAAGCGCCTGCAATAAATTCGGGCGCAGAACGATGAATATCTATATCCTTGAATAACGCGGATCCGATTGTCCGCCGGGAACGGCAAGGTGTCCGCGGGTTACCGGGCGGCTGTTTTAAAAACATCGACGCGTATAATGAGGCGTTTTCGATTGCTTTATTTTTGACCGGCACCCGCAAATACAGCCGAGCGGTCAAAAGACTCGCGGTAAAAAAACGGACGGCAGTCCTGAATCTGCAAAACGGACGATACATAATCAACGGGACGGATGGTACATTTTATCCGTCCCGTTCGTATTATATAGAAAACGCCGTTTAAGGAGGATTCTGCAGTATGAGCATCTGTCAAGCAAGAACAGGCGCGTCAAATCCCGGAGGAATACTTGTTATCGGAGGAGACGTCAGATTTGTCCTGCTGTGCGGTTGTCTGGCCGACCGCGGATTTGAGGTTAGGGCTGCCGCAATGGAGAAGGCCGGCATGGATAGCAGGGTTAGCGTATGCTCCGACATACCGGACGCCGTAAAGCAGAGCCGACATATAATCATGCCCATGCCTATGACAAAACCCGGAGGAATCATCAACGCGCCGCTTGGCGAGAACCAGGTCCTTATTGACGAGCTGCTCGGTATTATCGGCCCCGGAAAGACGGTTTTCGGCGGTATCATGCCGCAGGAAATAAAGGAAAGGATAGCCGCGTCGGGATCAATGGCCTTTGATTACGCCGCTCTGGACAGCTTCGCCGTAAAAAACGCCGTTCCCACCGCCGAGGGCGCTGTTGAAATCGCAATAAGAGAAACCCCGTTCACGATAGAAGGCAGCAGATGTCTGACTATAGGATACGGCAGGGTCGCAGCGGCTCTTGTCAAAAGGCTCGGCGCGCTGGGCGCCAAAAACACGGTTGCGGTCAGAAGAGAGCAGGTCATGGGCCAAATAAGCGAGGACGGCTATTTTCCGATATATATTTCCGAGATAAATCAATATATCGCCGACGCTGATATTGTTTTTAACACCGTTCCGTCATTGATACTGGACGAATATGCTTTGAGAAATGCAGGCAAAAATGCTCTTATTATCGATCTTGCATCAAAGCCGGGAGGGGTCGACTTTGAATGCGCAGATAGACTGGGAATAAAAACCGTCCACGCATTGTCGCTCCCGGGAAAGACAGCTCCGCTGACGGCGGCGGAAATAATAGCCGATACGGTTGTCGGCGTGATAGGCAGCCGCTGACCGCTGCCGGCGGCGCGGGTATCTTTATAGCAAAAAGCCTCCGTTCTGAATACTATGTTACGGGCGGATTGTTTCAAGATTCCTTCCCCGTAAAACACAGACAACGAAACGGAGTTATAATAATGAATAACAGCGTAATAGGCTTTGCGTTTACCGGCTCCTTCTGCACTCTGAGAAGGGCTGTAGATTCCATGAAAAGGCTTGTTGAACTGGGTTACAGCGTTGTGCCGATAATGTCCCGAACGACATATGAAACCGATACCCGCTTCGGCAGGGCCGAAGATTTTATAAAGGAGATAGAAGGTAAATGCAGGAGAAAAATATGGTATGAGATTACCGAGGTGGAGCCGATAGGTCCGAAAAAACTCCTGGATCTGCTCGTTATCGCTCCCTGCACCGGCAATACCCTCGCCAAGATGGCATACGGAGTCACCGACACGTCGGTGGCGATGGCGGCAAAATCCCAGCTTCGGAACGCTCGTCCCGTTCTGATCGCGCCGTCCACAAACGACGGACTTTCAGCCTCGGCAAAAAATATCGGAATGTTGATGAACAACAAAAACATATTCTTCGTGCCCTATGAGCAGGATGATCCGGAAAACAAATGCACGTCGCTGGTATGTCTGTTCGATCTCATTCCGAAGGCGGTTGAAGCCGCTCTTGAGGGAAAGCAGCTTCAACCGGTAATACGTTAGAAAGGGTACGCCGCCGTACCGCCGAAACGGAAATCAGCTTGTTGGGTCGGACAGTATTGACCGTGCCGCGGAGTTTCTCCCTGCGGGAACAAAATCCGGGCGAATACTTTTCGGAGTTAAGTATAAAAGCGGCGGTTTTAGCTGACAATACCGATAGATAATCAAAATGAAAGGTTGTTTATTGAAAATGTATGTCAGCGAAATAATGACGACGGGCATTGTCGCCGAAGAACCTCAGAGCACGGCGGAACATGCCGCCGAAATGATGAGCGAACACAATATCGGCGCGCTGCCCGTAACCCAAAGCAGGGAGATAGTCGGAATAGTAACCGACAGAGATATTGTACTGCGCTGTCTGGCAAAGGGACTTGACCCGAAAAAAACCACGGTCGGAGACATCATGAGCCGATGCGCCGTATGCATCTCTCCCCATCACACAATCGATGACGTCGTTCACATAATGTCAAGGGAACAGATAAGGCGGCTGCCCGTTGCCGACAACGGCAATCTGGTCGGTATGATAAGCATGGCCGACATCGCCCGCATAAGACATGGTCTTGAAGCCGCCGTGGCCATCAGCGAGATAAGCCGGCCGTAGAAAGCCGA
Source organism: Clostridia bacterium (assembly GCA_017543285.1). Taxonomy (GTDB): domain Bacteria; phylum Bacillota; class Clostridia; order Oscillospirales; family Acutalibacteraceae; genus RGIG7067. Next base: position 13,687 of record JAFYGK010000033.1, read on the forward strand.
AACCGCTGCCCGTTTCTCAAAAGGAGCAGGCGGCGGCTTCTTTTTTTGATCAAATACCGTCTTTACAATTATATAAAAATCCTATATAATTAAACTACTGATATTATGCATTGGAATATATTAACAAGGTTAGGTTTTATTATGCTTGAATTTGAAGAACTGCGTCTTCAGCTTGAAGGACATAAGGGTGAGCTTAAAGAACTGTATCAGGCTATAGGCTTTGACAGCCTGAAAAACGAGCTTGCCGAGCTTGAAGCCACAACGGCAAAAAGCGACTTCTGGGACGATATGGAAGCGACCCAGGGAGTACTGAAAAGGATCAGCTTCATCAAAGCCAGAATGAGCGATTACAAATCGCTTGAAACCAAATACGAGGACGTGCTCACCCTCATAGAAATGGGCAACGAGGAAGAGGACCTCACGCTGCTGGACGAATGTAAAGCCGAACTTTCGGAATTTGAGAGGGAACTTGAAACTCAGACCCTTTCGACACTGCTTACCGGTGAATACGACCACAACAATGCCATTCTTACATTTCACGCCGGAGCAGGCGGTACCGAGGCTCAGGACTGGGTACAGATGCTTTACAGAATGTATGTTCACTGGGCGGAACAGCATAATTACAAGACCTCCCTCATCGACTTTCTTAACGGCGACGAAGCCGGACTTAAAAGCGCCGTTCTCCGCGTTGAGGGCGTAAACGCATACGGTTATCTCAAGAGCGAAAACGGAGTGCACAGACTGGTCAGGATTTCTCCGTTTGATTCGTCGGGCAGACGGCACACGTCGTTTGCTTCGCTGGAGGTAATGCCCGAAATCGACGACAGCGTAGAAGTGGATATAGCTCCGGAAGACCTCAAGGTGGACACATACCGTTCCAGCGGAGCCGGCGGACAGCATGTTAATAAAACCGAATCAGCGATAAGAATTACGCATTTGCCGACCGGAATTATCGTTGCCTGCCAGAACGAGCGCAGCCAGCACCAAAACCGTGAAACCGCCATGAAGATGCTCAAATCCAAGCTCATCGAGATCAAGGAACGGGAGCACCTGGACAAGATATCCGATATCAAGGGCGAACAGAAGGAAATCGGCTGGGGCTCTCAGATCCGTTCCTATGTCTTCATGCCCTATACAATGGCAAAGGATCACCGCACCGGTTATGAAATGGGCAACATCAACGCCGTAATGGACGGAGATATCGACGGCTTTATCAACGCCTATCTCAAAATGGAAAGTCTTAAGGCTCTCGGAGAAGATCAAAACTGAGAAATCTTCAATGCAGGTGTATTATGAAAAAACTTCTTATTGCCGCCTTTTTGTTTGCTTTTATCGTCTGCACGCCGGTATTGGCAGCTGAGGCAAAGGCGGACGGCATTGGCGGGGACGAGCTTTCATTCATGGCAAAGACCTCGCCCTTTGCAAAAATCATAGCCGACAAGTATGACAGTTACGGCGAATTTGTCGATGAAAACAGTCGTGAGCCGCTCAAGATGTCGCTTTCCCTGCCCAACGGGAAAAGCATCCTTTACGGCGATGACGTATACTTCGGCGTGACCCTTAACGAAAGCGCTCTCAAGGAGGGCGAAAGGGTTGCGATCGACATTTGTTCGGACGGCGGAAAAACCCTGTTGACAAAAACCTTCTACATAAACTCAGACTATATCTTTTCCTCAAAGGACATAGTCGGCAGCCTCTTCGCAGGCTATACGGATAACGTGGCGCTGTCCGAAGGAATCGGTTTTACCGCCGCGGCAACGCTGTACGGCCAAAACGGAAATCAGCTTATCGAATCAGAAAGCGTTGACTTCTCCATCTCCTCGGCCGGATTCAATGTCGGGGAAAGCGGCGGCTTCATGCTTTCCGGAATGGGCAGAAATATTAAACATACCGACTGCTTCACGGCCTGTGCGACACACAGCAAAACGTTGAGCTGGAACAGTTTCGACAACGCCGAATGCGCTATAACGCTCAGGCGCGGCAGCTCTACGGTATTCAGCGGGACGGTCGACGGCAGCAGTTTTGACGTATATAAATACTACCTTTCCGGTTCTCCGGACACCGAGTATACCCTTTCAGCCGTTGTCAAGCCAAAGGGCTCGTCAGTATCGGAGCCTGAGAATACTCTCAGTGCAAAATTTGTTTTGGGCTCTCATCCCTCCAGACCTTCCATCAGCTCAGTGACAAGCGACTACTCAAGAGCGCTGTTCAGCGCCGGGTCACTTGGCGAGCCGGAAATCAGGATCGCGCTGAGCGATTCCTCCGGAAATACGGTTTACGACGATTACGCCGGCCAAAGGCTTGACGAGGGCAAGTATTCTGCGACTGCCTCTTACAGGACCTATCCCTGTGCAGGACAGTCTGCGGCATACAGCTTCTCGATCACCTCGTCTCAGGCTGCTGCCGGAAAAGTCCTTTCGCAGGCGGTTGACATAATCTCGGCGCGCGAAGGAACCTACAGCACGGTCGTCAGGGCGGACGGAAAATCGATGAGCATAGGAAAAATCTGCTGGCATGGTGTGAATGCCCAGCTGCTGCTTAAAAGAATAATGAACGCCGATCCTGCGCTGTTAAAGAAAGAGCTTCAGGGTACAACCCTTTACAATGATATTCTGAAAAGCACCGATTACTGGAAAACAAGGATATGCTCCGTCGCGGAAAAACCGGTGCTTTCGGATGCGATCTCAACCGACACAGCCAGGCTGGTTCAGGACGCGTACGCAGAGGAGTTTATATATCAGTATTACAAATACGGCAGCGTAAACAAAAAGATCTCCAACAAGGGCGCGCTCATTTTTTACTGTGATCTGAGCATTCAGGGAGGAAACGGGGCGGCCAACAGAATAGTCAACACAATAAGCGGCGAGGTAACCCTCGATAAGATATATAAAGCGTCGCTTTCCGACAGCGTAATGGGGCGCTACTCAACGCGAAGAACCGCCGTTTACAATGAGATAAAAAAACTGGGGTATACAAAATAGTCGCTTAAACTTTTAAGATCAATTCATTTGATTATATATTATCCGATTAATTTTCAGGAGGACGAAAATGAAAAAAATACTTGTTGAAACTTCCGCAAGGCATGTTCATGTTTCCAGAGAACACCTCGACATCCTTTTCGGAGAGGGCTATGAGCTTACAAACAAAAAGGATCTTTCCCAGCCCGGACAGTTTGCCTGCTTTGAAAGAGTCGATGTCATTGGTCCCAAAAAGACCCTCAGCAACGTCTCCATCCTCGGTCCGACAAGGCCTGCCTCTCAGGTCGAAATCTCTCTCACCGACGCGCGTTCTATCGGAATTGCCGCCCCTGTAAGGGAATCCGGCGATATTGAAGGCACCCCCGGATGTATCATCAGAGGACCCAAGGGCGAGGTCGAGCTGGAAAAGGGCGTTATAGCCGCCAAGAGACATATCCACATGACTCCAGAATCGGCAGCGGAATACGGCGTGACCGATAAGCAGATCGTCTGCGTCAAACTTGATTCTGCGGAAAGAAGCGCTGTTTTCGGAGACGTCGTTGTCAGAGTCAGCGAAAAGTTCGCTCCGGCGATGCATATCGACACCGACGAATCCAACGCCGCGGGTCTTTCGGGCGAGGTTTACGGCGAGATAATCACCGAATAATTCCCCTTCGGCGCCATTCTGAAATAATATAAAGGCTCCCTGAGAACCGAAAACTCAGAGAGCCTTATTCTTTTATTTCTTATTTTCCGACACAGAACCTTGAGAATACCTCGTCAACAACAGCGTCTGTCACTCTTTCTCCGGTTAACGACAGAATTTCAGCGATGGCATCGTCAAGCAAAACCCCGACAGCGTCGAGCGTTGTTGTTTCTATCGCCTTATCGGCTTCGTCCAGCGCTGAAATGCATCCTTCAACGCATTGCTTCTGCCGTTCGGTCGAGAGTATTGCAGAGGATGTATCCAACTCGGCGATTTTCGTCTGCCTCTCGACGGCATTGGCCAAAACATCGAGGGAATCTCTCTGAAGCGCCGAAATCTGAACGACATCGGGGAAAACAGATCCGATCATATCGAGATCGAGCTTCGGTTCAAGATCGGTCTTGTTGACAACGGCGATGGCGAGCTTGCCTTTGCAGCATTCAATCAGCTCGAGATCGTCCGGCTCAAGAGCCTTGGATGAATCGAAAACCGCGATAACAAGCTGCGCTGTTTCAATCCTTCGCTTCGCGCGGTCTATACCTATTTTTTCCACAATATCGTCCGAATCGCGTATTCCCGCAGTGTCGCAAAGTCTTAGTGTGACAAGCCCGAGCTGCACCGTCTCCTCAACGGTGTCCCTGGTCGTTCCCGGGATCTCGGTGACAATGGAGCGATCGCAGCCGGAGAGGAGGTTCATCAGTGTAGATTTGCCAACGTTGGGCTTCCCGACGATTACAGTATCAATACCTTCACGCATGAGCCTTCCTCTGTCAAATGTGTCGCTGAGCTCTTGCAGTCTGCTTCGGCAATCGGCTACGGAACGTTTTATCTCGTCCATTTTTAGCTGAGGCACGTCATCCTCGGGGTAGTCGATAAAGGCGGCAATGTGAGCGTTGCAGGCTATAAGAACGCTCTTAATGCCCTGAACCTCCTGCCAAAGAGAACCTTCGCTCATCATATGCGCCGCCTTTGCGGCCTGCTCGCCCTGCGCCGCTATGAGGTCCATAACCGACTCGGCGGCAGTAAGATCCATCTTTCCGTTGAGAAACGCGCGCTTTGTAAATTCACCGTTCTGCGCCGGCGCGGCTCCTGCGGAAATCGCCGCGCGAAGCAAGCGCTTTGTGATATATATACCCCCGTGGCAGGTTATTTCGACCACGTCCTCGCCGGTATAGCTTTTGGGCGCGTTGAAAACCGTGGCTATTCCTTCGTCGAAGTCGCCGTTTTTGTCGCGGACCCTGCCGAAATGAGCGGAATATCCCGGCACAGCCCGGAGTTTTTTCCCCGAAGCCGGAATAAAAATCTTTTCCGCTATGCTTTTTGCCTCATCGCCGGAAATGCGCAGAACGGAAATCCCGCCAACGGCCAATGGCGTGGATATGGCTGCAATGGTATTCATGGTGTTCACCCCTGATTTGCCTTAATTGAGCTGGTTATGAAAACGAAGATTACGGAACCGTTCAAAAAACGGAAACAGTCAAAACAGAGCGGCTGTATTCAGCCGCTCTTTTGTGCTATTGTTTAGCTTTGGGCTCTACCCTTCCGTACAGAGGGGCTGCCGTGTCTTTCTTTGTGGGGGTCCCGGCCGCAGGAGCAGATGAAGGCCGCTGGGCGCTTCTCTGGTTACGGGGTCTTTGGCCGCTCTGCTTGGGTCTGTAACCGCCCTTGTTGTCCCTGCGCTGATAGCTTCCGCGCGGGCCCTTATTATTGCCGCGCTGTCCCTGCTTCTTCTGGTATCCTGAACGCTTTTGGCTGTTGAAATTGACGCGCGGGGCATCGTATCCTTCGCCCTTTTCCTCCGGACCGATGACGACATGGCGTGTAAGATCCTCTCCCATGCTCCACGAAAGAGCTCCCTTAACATTGTGGACTGTCGTGTGTATTATGCGTCTTTCGTAGGGATTCATCGGCTCAAGCGACTGAGCGCGGCCCGTTTTGACCGAAGAAACAGCTATTCTTTTTGCAAGGGCGCGGAGGGTATTCTCGCGCTTTTCTCTGAAATTGCCGCTGTCGATTGTAATTCTGTAGTAGTTGTTGTTGACCCTGTTAGCGATAAGGCCGGCAAGGTACTGCAGCGAATCAAGCGTTTCGCCGCGTCTGCCGATGAGGCAGGAAAGATCGTCGCCTCTGAGAGTAAGGATCGCTCCGTTCTCTGTTTCCTCAATGTCGATATCGACTCCGGTTATTTCCATCTCCTTAAAAATGGAGAGCAAATAATCCCTGGCAGCTTCGGCAGGAGTTGCTTCGGGTTCGTCCGGAATCTCGATGTATGCTCTGACCTTTGCGGGATTGCCGCCAAAAAGTCCGAATTTCTTCTTTACCGGGTTGTCAATGATTTCGAATTCGACCTCGCTGCGCTCCAACCCTAATTCCTGACAGGCAATATCAAGCGCTGCATCAACGGTCGGAGCTGTTCCAAAAGCTTCTTTAATCAAGCCCTCACCTCCATGTAATTTAAACGACCGGCCGATTATTTACTGCGGTCATAATGCGGGAATACTCAACCCGCTCTAAGCGTCCTTGAAGTGGTACGGCGAAAAAAACGGACGTCGGTTCAATATCGCCGTTTCGGGCAGACCGTTTATTCAGAGGTTGCGGCGCGGTGTAATCTGTCTGCCCTTTGCGCCTTATTGTCCGGTGAACTTCTGGCTGCGTCGTTTTGCAGCGTTGAGGAGCGATTTTGCCTCTGAGGCGCTGGGGTTGTAAAATTTACGGATGAGCAGGCTCTGTACTCCTGCGACAAGAGCCGAATAGAACCAATAAAGACCGACGGCTGCCGGGAAGGAGAATGTCATCCACACAGAAATGAGAGGGAAGACAATTCCCATCGCCATGCCGGATTTCTGGCCGGTGGTTTTCTGTGTGATGAGAAACATAAGAAGCTGGGATACGCCGGCGAGCAGCGGGATCAGCCAGAGCGCGCTGAAATGACTTAAGTCGGGAGTCTGAGAAAGGTCGAGACCGAAGAGTCTGAGATTCAATCCCGTTCCATTGGGGAAAAACTGCGTGATGAAGCTGCGATCCTGGAAACGGACGACATACAGCTCAAGCATTCTTGAAAGACCGGCGGGACTGTTCATTACAACGCCCTCTGCGGCTGCGGACGCCTGAGTTATGAGGTTGGAATTAAGGCCGAGAAGAAATGTGAGCGGTCTGTAGATAACGCCGATAAGGCCGAAGAAAATAGGCCATGTGATAAGCAGGGGCAGACAACCTGACATGGGGTTGTAACCCTCTTCGGCGTAGACCTTCTGGATCTCCTGGTTCATTTTTTCACGGTTGTTTTTATATGTTTCCTGAATTTCGCGGATCTTTGGCTGCACTCTTGCGAGCTTTGCTCCGGACTTTTGCTGTTTGAGTGTCGAAGGAATCATAAACAGCCTTGTCACTATAGTGATAAGAAGCAATACTATCGCATAATTTGGAATTATGGTGTAAAACAAGCGCATTACAAATCCTATAGGAATGGCAAGCAGATTGGAAATAAAGTCCATTATTAATCCTCCGAGTGATCGCCGGTCAGCGATATTGGTAAATTTTTCGGTTATACTTTGTTTTGCCGCCCGATAATTCCGGTATGGTTGTGATAATAAGCGTTTCGTCGGGATAAAGACGCGCCGTTCACCGTAAACGCGTCCTGCTGCGGATTACGCTTTGGCTTTATCTGCGGCAGCCATGCTCGTCCTTCTGAGGAACGGGATCGTATCCGCCCTCATGGTATGGGTTGCAGCGGCAGATGCGTTTTATCGCCATCCAGCCGCCTTTAATAGCTCCGAATCTTTCTATCGCCGTCATAGCATACTCCGAGCATGTCGGATAATACCTGCATGACGGCGGAAACATCGGAGAAATGAATTTCCGGTAAAACCTGATAAGTATTATAAATATCTTTTTCATAGCATCGCCGCCTTTCCTTTGTGGCGCCGATTACTGCGGATTCTGTGCGTCCTGTAACAGACCTGCCTTTGCGAGATGCCGCTGCATCGCATTCATAACGCTCCCGCAATCGGAGCGGGATGTTTTGGCTCTGCAGACGAAAACCAAATCAAAGCCGGGTCTTAGTCCCGGCTTTATTAATCTGTATGCTTCCTTGACAAGACGCCGCGCACGGTTTCTTTTGACGGCGTTTCCGATCTTTTTGGATGCGGTCACGCCGACTCTTATTCCGCTGCTCCGGCTTTTCATAACATAGGTTACAAGAAGCGGATCGGAAAAAGATTTGCCCCGGCGGTATATCCGGCAAAAATCCCCGTTTCGGGTCAGTGTTTCAGGTTTACGCAATGCTAATCCATCCTGTTCGGAATACCGGTTTGTTCTTTGCTGCTCTCAAAAAGAGGCGGGCAAAAAACTTAGTGGCTCAGTCTCTTTCTGCCCTTTGCTCTGCGTGCAGAGAGGACTTTGACGCCATTCCTTGTGGACATTCTCTTGCGGAAGCCGTGTACCTTTTTGCGGTGAAGCTTTTTGGGCTGGTAGGTTCTTAACATTCTATAATACCCTCCTTTCGGAAATTGTTTCGTGTTGATTATAGACGGCGAAGACGGTAGCTTCGATCTTCGGGCTGACCGTCCTGACTGCGGCGGCGCGCCGGAGAACACCCGGGCGGACAACGCATCGCCGGATTGCTGAACAAGCAAACGCGCATACCACCACATTATACTTATTCAGATTAAACATACAATATATTATAGCTTATTCTAAAGGTTCATGTCAATAGTTTTTCACAATCAGTTTGGCAAAATAAACATTTTTTGCTTCTTTATATGTATACGGCGAATGGTCGGATCAATAGTCCAGTTTCATATCGCCCTGTTTTATCCATCCGCGTTTTCTCATAAATTCGCTTATGCCGAGAGAAAGCGCAGCGGGAAGAATAAAATGCATAACGGCAATTTTTATCAGCACGAGCCACCACTGGTCAAATTCGGTCATAACCTGCCATGTCATTATCTGCCCGACAAGTCCGGCTGTGCCCATTCCGCTGCCGGTCGCGTTGCACTGCATATTGAAAACAAGAATACCTATGGGGCCGAGTATTGCCGAGGAAATAACGGCAGGCAGCCATATAATCGGCTTTTTTACAATATTGGGCATTTGCAGCATTGATGTGCCGATTCCCTGCGCCAGGAGCCCGCCGACCTTGTTCTCTCTGTAGCTGGCGACGGCAAAGCCGACCATGTTGCAGCAGCAGCCTATTGTTGCCGCGCCCGCGGCAATACCGGAAAGGTTCAGTATTATTCCAAGCGCCGCCGAGCTGATCGGCAGGGTAAGGCATACGCCCATTATTACCGATACAATGATTCCCATGAGCAGCGGCTGCTGTTCGGTGCCCCAGTTAATGAGAGCGCCGAGAGATGTCATGAAAGAGGAGATCGGAGGACCGACAAGCAGTCCGAGAGCTGATCCGGCGGCTATTGTGACAAGCGGAGTAACCAGGATATCAACCTTTGTTTTGCCTGAAACAAGAGAGCCTATCTCCATTCCGAAATATGCCGCAATAAACGCGCCGAGAGGCTCGCCCGGTCCGGCAAATACGACTGCTCCTTCACTGAGCAGTGCTCCCGAGAGTATCTTTGAAGCAAAGGCGCCAACCATGCCTGCAGTCGCCGCGCTCAGAGTGACAAGAGCGCTCTTTTTAAATTTAACCGCGACGCCGACACCTATTCCCGCGCCTGTCAGAGCAGCAGCCGTCTTGCCGACAAGAAAAATAAGCTCTCCTATGCTGCCCGGTATGAGCTGTCCTATCTGCTGGATTATGGTCCCTACGATGAGGGTAGCGAACAGCCCGAGAGCCATTCCGCTCAATCCGTCGATAAACACCTTGCTGAGAAATTTTTTGAATGATTTAAAAAAACCGCTCAATTCTTTCATTCCCTTCCGAAAGGATTGCTGTTTAAAAGACATGCTTTGAGATATTTATGTAATTTTACCACACTTGCATCATTTATTCAACTGCGCGGCAGGGATTTGCCGCGTATTTGTAAAAATAAAGAAAACATCGTCGTGATACAATTAAACTGTATCGTTTCGACAGGAGATTTAACCGATCCCATCCAAATAAAAATGTTTGAATTGACAAGTCAACCGGCAGCATGTATAATAGTATAAATAAAATTGTATTTTGTTGTTTAGTCGGATTAACCTGCCGTTCGCTTTCCATTTGGGACGCGGATATGTAATTGCCAACTGCCATCATTCAGTCCGGAAGGAATGTAAAGTAATTATGAGAATAGCTGTTGCCGGTACAGGCTATGTAGGTCTTGTGGCCGGAGTATGTTTTGCATATATGGGCCATGACGTCACCTGCGTCGATATTGATGTGAAAAAGGTTGAGATGCTTAGAAACGGCATTCCTCCTATCTTTGAGGCTGATCTCGAAGAATATATGAAAAAGTGTTCCGAACTCGGACGCATTCATTATACCACCGATTACAGATCCGCATATAAGAATGCTGATGTGATCTTTATCGGAGTGGGAACCCCGGAAATGCCCGACGGTTCCGCCAATCTCTCATACGTCAGGGAAACCGCCAGACAAATCGCCGAGTCGGTTGTGCATGACTGTCTCGTAGTGGTCAAATCCACCGTGCCTGTCGGAACGAATGACATGGTTGAGAAGTTTATCAAAGAGTATAATAAAAGCGGCGCGGAGATCGAGGTCGCTTCAAATCCGGAATTTCTGTCTCAGGGTTCCGCTGTGCATGATACACTGCACGCTCCGCGTATTGTCATCGGCACCGAAAGTGAAAAAGCGGAAAGAATTCTGCGTGATATTTACGCGCCGTTCAATCTGCCGATAGTTTCTGTCAGCCGACGCTCGGCCGAGATGATAAAATATGCCTGCAACGATTTTCTTGCTCTGAAAATCTCATATATGAACGATATAGCCAATCTGTGCGAGCTTGTCGGAGCAGATATTACCGACGTCGCAAAGGGTATGAGCTATGATAAAAGAATCGGTGCGGATTATCTGAATGCCGGAATCGGCTACGGAGGCTCCTGCTTCCCGAAGGATACAAAGGCGCTCCGTTTTCTTGCGAAGCAGCACGGATATACCCTCAGAACGGTGGATTCCGCAGTCGGCGTGAATACGGATCAGAAAACCGTTCTTTTCAAAAAGGCGTCAAAGCGTTTTGACAGCTTCAAGGGCGTAAAAACTGCCGTGCTGGGCCTGACCTTCAAGCCCAACACCGATGATCTTCGCGAGGCTCCTTCTCTTGATAATATTTCGCTTTTGCTTGACTCAGGTGCAGATATTACCGCGTTCGATCCGGTCGGAACCGCCAACTTCAAGAAATCTATCCCCGAAGGTTCGGTTTCAAACGGAAGCATCCGTTTTGCCGACAGCGCTCAGGAGGCTCTTGACGGCGCTCAGGTCTGCTTCATCTTCACCGAGTGGAAGGAAATACGCAGCATAGAACCGGAGCGTTTTGCCCGACTTATGAAAACGCCGATCGTTTACGACGGAAGAAATATCTATGATATAAAGAAAATGAAAAATGCCGGCGTGGAATACTATTCCATCGGAAGGTAAAAGTATAAAAAAACGCGGATGCTTTAGCATCCGCGTTTTTTTATTTATCATGTTTATCGCTTGTTGAGCAGCTTTTCGATAATAAATCTCGGGCGCTGCTTTACCTCGCTGTAAATTCTTCCGATATAGCTTCCGATTATTCCAAGACAGATCAGCTGCACCCCGGCGAGCAGCCAGATGGAAGCGGCGAGAGCGAACATTCCAATATCCGTTCCGATGATGGCTGCTACAAGAGCGTATATCAGAGCCAGCACAGCAAGAAAGGTTACGACGGAGCCGAAAACGGTAATCAGTCTGAGGGGTTTTACCGAAAAGCTGGTTATTCCGTCCGCTGCAAACGACAGCATTTTTTTGAGCGGATATTTTGATTCGCCCGCAAATCGTTCGGCTCTGTCATACTCGACCACAGAAGACTTAAAGCCTATCAGCGGCACCATTCCTCTGAGAAAAAGATTGACCTCCCTGTATCCCGAGAGCGCCTCGAGCGCTCTTTTGCTCATCAGACGGTAATCGGCATGGTTAAATACGATGTCGACGCCCATGGCCTGCATAAACCTGTAAAAACCGACCGCGGTTGTTCTTTTGAAGAAAGAATCGGTTTTTCTCTCACGTCTTACCCCGTAGACAACGTCACAGCCGTCGTGGAAATTTTCGATGAACCGGTCAATAACCTCGACATCGTCCTGCAAATCGGCGTCGAGCGAAATAGCGGCGTCGCACAGATCCTTCACCGTCATCAGCCCCGCAAGGAGGGCGTTCTGGTGGCCTCTGTTGCGGCTCAGCTTGAGACCTGAAAAGATGCTGTCAATGCTGTGCAGATAGGAAATCATATCCCATGTTCTGTCCTTTGAGCCGTCGTCGACAAACAATATCCGGCTGTCCGGGCTTATTGTTCCGGCTTCGATCAGGCCGTTGATTTTTATTTTGAGTCTTTTGGAAGTTTCCGGCAAAACTTCCTCCTCGTTATAGCATGGAATCACCAGGTATATTGTGCTTGCCACTGTATTACCCTCCATTACTTGTTGTGGGATTATTTTGACTGCTCGTCGTCGGAAGAAGCGTTGATCCGTCTCATGAGATCCTCGATTGAAGCGTTGAGCAGGTCAAACGCATCCTCCGAGCGTTTTTCCAGATTGCGCAGGGTCTGCGCCGCGCGTTCTCCGGTATTGTCCTTTTCCGGGATAATCTCCCCGTCTTGCATCGGGCGGGCAGCATCGGAGCCGATATCCTCGTTTAGCCCGGTCGGTTCCGCATCGGCTTCTGCCGCTTCGCCGGTTTCATTCTCAGGGGTCTGGGGCTCCTCTTCGTTTGATTCGGGGGCGGTTTCATCTCCGTTCTCCGGGATTTCATCAAAGTATTCCTCGGTCGCGTCTTCGGACAACTCCGTTGCCAGGAAGTCATCCTCAAATCCGCTTTCGTCCTCTTCATCGTTACCGAAGACGACGGAAATCTCGTCCGGCGATTGCTCCTGCACCTGACCGGATTCTTCATCGGCGATACCGCCGGATCTTTCCGACGCGTCCTCCATTACCCTTGTCGAAATGAGCTGAACGCCTGTCAACGCGCCGGTCACGGCGCCTCTGGGAGCTGTCAGGCCGCTTTCCTCGTTCTCTATCCCCTCCAGACCGTATTGACCGACCGTCTCGTCCTCGCTCTCAAGGTCGTTTTCCGCTTCCTCCGGATAGTACTCAGGCTGCCGGTATTCTTCGTCATATCCGGCTTTATTTTTTCTTCTTCTGACAACGCTCTTGATAATAAGCATTATTATGGCATACGCCGCAAACAGCGCGAGCGCCGCGACGGAAATAATTATGCCGAGGTACAGGCCCGGAGTCCTGTAGTTGAATCTTATGGTGTGTTCTCCCGCGCCCAGCCTGATTCCGAGGAACGCGACGTTTACCTCGTCTATCTCCGTCTTTACGCCGTCAACCGTGCAGGTCCAGCCATCCAGATTGGATATTCCCAGATCGCGAAGCGACTTGATCTCATAAAGCCTGCCCTTTTCGTAAGGCACCGAGAAGAAGACAAGATCGTCGTGATCGAGGGTTATTTTGGATTCAAAGCCGTTGTTGTCGGTTTTGATATAATCCGCCGTATGTTTGTTTCTCTGTCTGCAGTCGTCGGCAAAACTGTCATAATCATAGGATACGGTATCCATATCGAGATGCCGCAGAATATCCTCATATTTAGGAATATCCTCTTCCTTCAGCAGCACCGCCTTGAGGAGCAGCGCGGCGCGGTTGTTTTCATTGACGCTGTAATAATCCTCCTCGGTTATATAGTTGTCGTAGGTGAAGCCCATAGGAATAAAGTTATCGTTGGAACTCACATAATAGCCGTTCTGCCAGCCGAAGTATGTGTAGCCCGGCATGGCGGGATCCATCTCGTCATTCTGATAATTGAAGAGCCAGCGCACCGAAAGAAGCGAGCGCAGCTCGTATTGGTCGGCCTCCGGACGGGTTCCGACGTCTCTCTGGACGCCGACGCTCGGATAAAACTCCATCGTCGAGCCCGGTATTATCGAATGAAATGACTGTATGCAGCGCATCTGCCAGAACATGCTCTGGTTGTCGTATCCGGCGTCCTGTCCGTCAAGCACGTCTATTCTGTAGTTTTCGGCAGCTTGCCCGGGCAGATTGATGTCAACTCCCTGATTCAGGCAGTATGGTATTGTGAAAGTCTCATGATCTCTCGGGAAGGTAAACTTTCCGAAGCCTAAATAAATTATCGACCAGATTACGCAAACAAAGCAGGTGCATATAAGAGAGATTTTCAAAAAGGATTCTCTTCCGCGTTTTCTTATAAGCTTAATCAGCACAAAGGAAATGATCAGCAGAAGCAGGGCAATAGCAACCCACGCGATATAGTTCCAGAATTCGTCGTACATTCCGTATCTTATTCCGCTTGGATAGTTGTCGTCGTTTGTCTTTTGCGGATAAAGCCCTATAAACAGACCGATTGCCGCAACCATCGCAAACGACCAGATAAAGCCCGAGTTCCAGTTGCTGCTGTCGTCGTCAAGCGAGCAGGCGGTCATCATGCACATTATCAGCACGGTCATAAAGAACCACCGCGCGTAATATGCCGAATTAAACATGAAGAAGGCGGAGTTGAGCAGCGGAACAAGCGACATGACGGCCGTAGCTATGAATATTCGCTTTGCCCAGTGTCCGCGGTTGCCTCTCATGAAGGCAATGACTCCGGTTGCTCCGAAAAGCGGCAGCCACGCCGAAACAGAAGACCATTTTGTCTCCGAGCCGACGAAAAAGTTGTTCACGGCAGGCAGATCGGGCGGGAAAAACAGCGAATAAATGATCTGTCCGTAGCGCTGCTCATAGCCGTAAAACAGCGCCGAGTAGCCGTAGTACATGTTGTCCACTCTGGGGTTTTGCAGCACCGACATAAGCGACGGCATAAGAATAAACATTGCAAGCGCAACGCCGAGGACGGCCTCGATCGCCATCTGAACGAACTTGCTTATCTTGAATTTCCAGCCGCCTGACAGGCTCTTGATGACAAAATACAGCACGGTAAACGTCACCATTGAGGCGAAGAAGAAATAATTGACTATGCAATTGAGCGCAACCATAAGCGCAAAAAAACCGATCCTGCGGTTGTGCATAAGCTCCTCAACCGAAATAAGAAGCAGCGGGAAAAATATCAGAGGCTCATGGAAATGATTAAAAAAGATGTTGATAATGGAAAAGCCGGAAAAGGCGTACAGCAATCCGCCGATCACCGCGGGTATATTGGTCCTTGTAAAGCGCCTTATAAAGGCGTAGGACGTCGTTGCGGCGCAGGCAAATTTAAGGCAGAAAAGCGGCGCCATCAGATACGGCACAACATGAGAAGGAAACGGGATGGTCAGCCAGAAAAAGGGCGAGCCGAGCAGATAAAAGCTGTATGATCCGATAAAATTAACGCCGAGGTCGGTCGTCCAGTTCCAGAAGATATTTCCCTCCCTGACGGCGTCGTGGCACATCTGGTAAAAGGGTATCTGCTGAACGTTAAAATCGCCGTAGAACAGAAAATACCCGTTGTCCATAATAACAAAGGGAGCAAATACGACGACAGCCATTACCAGCGCAATCAGAAACGGCTGCCAGTATTTTGGTTTTTCTTTGATAAGCGGTGTGCCTGGATTCATTCCGACTTTCCTCCTGTTTTTTGCCTTTGGAGCATTTTCCTTTAAAAATCGCGCCGATTGCTCACGGCATCTGCAAAAGCATGCTTACTGTGTTTCCGTCTGAGGATCAGAGTCCGGCCTTTTGCTGCCGCGTTTTCCGAAATAGCACAGTCGCAGCACAGAATAAAGCATAAACAGCATGATGAAAATATTGACCACCGACATGGAGGTCAGTATATTGCCGAATTCCGAATCGACGATATTTTCATATGAGCCGTTATAGGCAATGAGCAGGGCGGCCTGATTTATGCAGGTTATTACTGTCAGCAGAATATACGATATGAACAGTCTTATGTCGTCCTCCATCAGCGCGCCGACAAGACAAAACGGAACAACAATAAACTGGTATCTCTCATGCATTCTGGTAGTCATCATAAAGATAAGCTCCATAAATACAGCCGCCATTATCCAGATTGAACGCTTTTTTGCCGTTAAATAGAGCGTGATAAGAAAAGCCACGGACAGCGCCATCATTATCCAGCCAAAGGTACCGATGCTGACGATATCAAGTACGCTCTTTATGCCCCCCGATGAAGAAAAGCCGAGTCCCCGGTACGTTTCAACGCCGTTGAGTCCCAGAACGCCGTAAAAATTATAGGCGTTGAGCGTCCCGTAATTATATTTGTCGAAGCCGCCGAAATAAAGCTCACCCACAAGCAGCGGCCTGCCCGAACCTATCATAAACGGCAGAAAAACAACCGCACCGGCCGCAATTCCGCAGACGACCGAAAGCAGGGTCTTTTTAAGCCTGTATCTCGTTATAAGCTCCAGAACGACCACGGGCGCAAAATAAAGCGACTGGTATTTGGTAACGCATGCCAGCGCAAAGAATATTCCTCCGAGATAACAACGGCCGTTTTCGAGAAGATAAAAACACAGGATGAGCATAAACGCCATAATGGCGTCGGTCTGACCCCATAGCGTCGAATTGATGATGCCGCTCGCGTTTATTGCCCAGAGGCTCGCCGCCATTATTCCCAGTTTGGGCGATTTATCCTTAAAAACAAACCACAGCAGCGGAATGATTAGCGTATCGAAGATAATTGGAACGATTTTGAGCAGCAGCATCATGAGATGGTCGTCTCCGGAGACTATCTCATCTTTGATAAGCCCCGAAAATGGGTACAGGAGCATAAGAAAGACCGGCGGATAGTCGATGTTTGCGTTTCGCGCATAAACATCGAAGAGGCCGTCGCTGAGACTCTCCATCCAGCCCTTGTTATAGTTCATCAGATCTATCGCATTAAAATATGACGTTCCTATAATCACCCTCATAAAAAAGGCCATGACAGCAAGAGAAACTATAAAAAACACGTTGTTTTTCAGGCTCATGTTTGCCTTAAGTCCGATCCGTTCCATTTCATTAACCCCGAATTCAGCTCTTTAATTTGCATGCTATTGTACACGATATATTATATAATAAACATTCCGATTCATAAAGTAATAAAAGTAAAACTTTACTAAATCTTAATAAAATAACCTTTTAAATTTTCCTGTCTGGCTTTATTTCCGGTCAGCCCGACGGCAGGCGTCATATTAAAAAAGCGGACGGTGTCGCCGTCCGCTCAGAGAATCACTTTTTTCAGAAATCATGCTGCCTGCACATATCAAAAAATGTCTTCCAGAATTCAAATCTGCTTTTTTCCAGAATCGTCCCGTCAAAC
The DNA here is from genome assembly GCA_017543285.1 of Clostridia bacterium. Lineage (GTDB taxonomy): Bacteria > Bacillota > Clostridia > Oscillospirales > Acutalibacteraceae > RGIG7067. The sequence continues at coordinate 30,731 of JAFYGK010000033.1, forward strand.
CTCTTTACCTTTTCAAAGTTTTCCGCCGCGCATTTTTTCATCAGCTCTTTGTCTCCGCAAAGCCTGACAATGTCCTCCGAGAGCTTTCTCCAGTCCTTCTTTTTGTGAAGAAATCCGCCTGGCAGCAGCTGCGGGATTCCGCCGGTTACAGCTCCCAGCGCCGGAAGGCCGCAGCTCATTGCTTCAATAAGCGCCCTCGGGAGCCCCTCCTGAAGGCTCGGTATCAGCAGGACATCCAGGTGGTCCATCCAGTCCGTGACCTCCCGGCCGTGCTTTTTGAGTCCGTCAAAGAAAACCCTTTCCCCTATTCCCTGCTCGTCGGCGAGTTTTTGCCACCTGTCGGGTCTTCCCGTGCCTATGAAGTGCAGCTCGAAATCGGGAATTCTGTCCCTTGCGGCGGCAAGGGCTTTTATCGCGGTTTCGTGCCCCTTGAAGTTTACCGTGAGTGAACCTACAAGGCCGAAAATCACCTTTTTATTCGTTGATTCGATTTTCGCGATTCTATTTTGAAGCACCCGCTCATCCGGCATTTCCAGCACGACATTGGAGGCAATGCCCGTAAAGCCTCTGCAGGGATAGATTTTTTGCAGATATTCGTCGGTGACATAAATCGCCGCGTCAGCCTTCTTCACATAATGTTTCATAATAAGAAGGCTGGGCAGAGCCATGACACGGTTTTTGGGATTGCCGTGATAAAAGTTGGAGTCCCACGCACATGCAACGACCTCAACTGCGTATTTCTTCCGCTGTTTTATCGCCTCCCGGCATGCCATGTATCCGAGTACGCTGGGAAGCCTCGCTATGACCGCGTCGCATTGTGATACGGCTCTTCTGACCGTCCTGTATTTTTCGGCGTAGCCGGGCGCGGACAGCTTTTCTCCGTTTATGCCCAGAGACTGTCCGAGCAGCTCAAAGCTCACGCCCTCGCAGCCTGCAGGTCTCATTCCGGAGGCCGATTTTTCATTCTCCTCAAATATAACCCTGCGCGATAGAACCGTAAGGGAATCCGCATGTTCAAGATATCTTTTCCACAGCACGCCATCCATCAGGTGGCTGTAGACATTGCCGTTTTTATCGACATTAAACTTATGATCGTGTACAAAAAGCGCCTTCAAGACAAGCCCTCCAAATTCCGCGGCAGCATCGACTATCGCTCAATATATGAGCAAGCCTTCGGCATGCTTCCCGCAAGCCCCGTAATAGTTCCTCGTAAGACTCATCCCGACGATTTAAGCGTGTGGGATCAATCATATTCTTTCCGAAGGCCGATTCGCACTCAAAACCATTGCCGTCAAATTGTCCGCGCAGGTCCCGAGCCATAAAAATCGGGCGATTGAAACAACCGCCCTGAATTTATCACGGATATTCTTTTATCTGGCGCCGTCGCTTTTGAAAACAACGCGAATTGTCAGGAAAATACATTTGAGATCCATCCAGACGGTGCGTTTTCTTATGTATTCCAGATCGTAAACTATCTTTTCTTCGGGAGCCAGATCATATCCTCCGTTGACCTGAGCCCAGCCGGTCAATCCGGGAATCACCTCAAGACGCTTTCTGAAATGAGGTATGTATTTTTCAAACTCATCGTAAAAACAGGCTCTTTCCGGCCTCGGTCCGACAATAGACATATCGCCCTTTATAATGTTTATAAGCTGAGGAATTTCATCCAGGCGGACAAGCCTTATGAATTTTCCGACCCTGGTCACCCTGGGGTCGTCCTTTTCAGCCCAGCAGGCGCCGTTTATTTCAGCGTCGGCGCGCATGGAGCGGAATTTATACATCATAAACGGTTTGCCCCGAAGCCCCAGACGCTCCTGCCGGAATATTACCCCGCCCTTTGAATCCACGGCGATTGCGATGGATATAAGCAGGAAAAGCGGCGAGGAAAGAATAAGCGCCAAAAAGGCAACGGTGAAATCGAAACACCTTTTCACGACCGAATACAAAACGCCGCCGTGCGACGACACCTTGGAATCCAGCAGGCTTGAAGCGGTATTTTCTATTGTCAGGTTAATATCACGGTCTATATTAACTTCCTGCACTTTTTTTCACGTCCAATCCCGAAGCGCGTGATTAAAATCAGACGAATCTGAATCTATTCTCATATATATTACAGCAAAACGGTATTTTTGTCAATTAAAACTGGTAATTGCTGTACAATACAATAAATGGTTATTAAAGACGACCGGCAGCCTTAAGCCGCTGTTTTTTGCGCAATATGTCTGTCAAAAGCGCTTAAATGCATGCAGGTTTTTATTGAAGATAGTGTAAAACAATGTTATAATAACTGTATAGAATATGTCGGAAGAAAAATGTTAACAAATTGTAAATATTATTACAATTTGTAATTTTTTAATTTCTACTGAACATGAAAGGAACGTGAGGCTATGAACGACAAATGGTCGGACCTTGAGAATGAATGCAAAGGCTGCCTCTCATGCCAGCTTTGCCAGACGAGACACAGCGTTGTTTTCGGTATGGGAAGGACAGATTCCGAGGTCCTGTTCGTCGGCGAAGGCCCGGGGCAGACCGAAGATGAAACCGGTCTGCCGTTTGTCGGCAGAGCAGGTCAGCTTCTCGACAAGATCATGTCGGGCGTCGGCATGTACCGAAAGGACATCTATATCACGAACATAGTCAAATGCCGTCCTCCGCAAAACAGGGATCCCAGACCGGAAGAACAGCAGCAATGCATGAAATGGCTTGACAGACAAATCGAAATAATGCATCCCAGGATAATCGTATGCCTCGGCAGGATCAGCGCACAGGTGCTGATAAAGCCCGACTTTCGCGTCACAAAAGAGCACGGGGTTTTCATCAAAAAGGACGACATTCTGATGATGGGGACGTTCCACCCGTCTGCTCTGCTGCGAAACCCCGGCAACCGCCCGCTGTGCTTCGAGGATTTCCGCCTGCTGCGCGACAAGATAAACGAACTTTGCACACGCAGCATCATTGCCGACATAACAGCGCAGCCGGAAAACTGAACCTGTATTGTTTGAACGGTTGCCGCTGCATTTCAATAAATCACCCTTTTTACGCCGGAGAATAAAATGATAAAAAAGAAAAGGGTGATTGATTGTATGAGTGATACAGATAAAAATGCCGTCCGCTATTTTGTCGGTTCAAACAGCTCATGCGGTTTTTTCTCGTTGTTTTCCGACGTTTACGACAACAGGGACGGATGGCGCGCGTTTCTTATAAAAGGCGGTCCGGGAAGCGGAAAGTCAACTCTTATGAAAAAAGTCGCCGCCCGGTTTGAGGAAAGGTTTCCGGTCGAATATCTGCACTGCTCCAGCGATCCCGATTCTCTTGACGGAGTTGTGCTGCCCGATCTGAAGATATGCGTGATGGACGCTACCGCTCCGCACGTCCTGGAGCCAAAATATCCCGGAGCCTGCGAGAATATAATAAATATCGGGGAATGTTGGGACCCGGAGATCCTGCGCCGGTGCTCCGGAGAAATAATCGCTCTTGCCGAGGAATGCTCGGCTCTGCACAGAGCCGCCCAAAGCTATCTGAAGGGGTGCGGTATTATTAAGAGGGACGGCGACAGATATTACGCCGAGGCTGTCAATACCGAAAAGCTTGCCCGGTTCGCGCAGAGACTTTCCCGACGCGAGCTGCCGAAGATCTCCGACTCTCCGGGACGGCAAAAAAGACGTATGCTCAGCGCTTACGGCCCGCAGGGACTGAAGTATTTCAGTGAAACGGTAAATGTTCTCAGCGACCGCGTCTACTGCATACAGGATGACAGCGGCGTTATATCCGGTCAGCTGCTGGGTGAAATACGCCGCTGTGCCATTGCTGCCGGCTATGACGTTGTCAGCTGTATGAGCCCGCTTTTCGGTGAAGTCACGGAGCATCTGCTGATACCGTCAGCCGGGCTTTCCCTTGTGACGGTAAATAAGTTTCTCAAGGCGCCCCGCGAGGGCTGCCGCTGCATAAATACACGCCGCTTTCTCGACGCGCAAAAACTGTACGGTCACAAGGTCAGGATCGGCTTCAACAAAAAGGCGCTGACGGCTTTGACAAACGAAGCGGGCGGACAAATGCTTCTGGCAAAGCAGACCCACGACCTGCTTGAGAGATACTATGTCAGCGCGATGGATTTTGAAAAGGTCGAGCGGTTGGGAAACGGGCTGTGCAGCATGATAGAGCAAATCATCGCCTGATGATGTTTCGTAACGGCATGTGCCTTTTTGCAGCCGGTTTTCCGGCGGCGATTCTTTAGTCAAACGTAAGATCTCTATGCCGAAAAATGTTATTGTTATATATGCGCCGGCATGATATAATCATCTAAACGGCATTATTGTGCCGGCATGAAAAAGGAGGAAAACATAAATGAAATTCTTTATATGCGGGCACTGCGGCAATATCGTCGCCGCGGTAAAAGAAAGCGGCGTACCCGTCATGTGCTGCGGACAAAAAATGACCGAGATAATCCCCGGCACTGCCGACGCCGCATCAGAAAAGCACGTTCCTGTTTATGAAGTCAGGGACAATACCGTTTATGTCACCGTCGGAGAGGTCGAACACCCCATGCTGCCCGAGCATTACATCGAGTGGATCGCTATCGAGACCGTTTCGGGCAATCAGCGCAAAGAACTCAGGCCCGGAGAACCTCCGAAGGCATGCTTTGCACTGTGCGACGGCGATGAGGTAAAGGCGGTCTGGGCATACTGCAACCTGCACAGTCTGTGGAAGGCGTAAGTAACGCAAGCCCGGATCGACGCGCAGCCGGATAAAGGCGGCTGTCTGTACCGCCCTGACGAGCGGCGCTGTCTGAGAAAAACGAACTTAAAGCGGAACGGGCAAAACCGTTCCGCTTGTTTCTTTGATTTGATGCAATTATTATAAAAAGTGATCTGACGGGTCGCGCTGCCATAATTAAGCGGCAAGCCGCCATGATTTATCGTCCCGTTTTGTGCGGCGCAGATCATTACAGCTGCGCTTCTATCTTTTTTCTTCTTGCGCTTGTAGCGTCCGGAGTGATGTCTCCGGCCTTTGTCAGCGCAATCTTTGTCAGCACCGGGCCGAACAGCTCGTAAATCAATACGCCGAACAGCACGATATTTCTCACCAGCGCCCCTTCCGCGCCCAGACTGCTTGCCGTCAGCGACATTCCGAGCGCGACGCCTGCCTGCGGGAAAAGGGTTATGCCCAGATACTTCTGCACCTGCGGCTCACATTTCATAAGCCTTGAGCCGACTCCCGCGCCGATGTATTTTCCCAGCGCACGCACTACTATATAGACCGCGCCGATCAGAACAACATTCATGTCCGAGAATACCGACAGGTCAAGCTCCGCGCCGCTGAGCACGAAAAACAGTATGAACAACGGCGCCGTCCAGCGATCGCACCTTTCCATAAGTTCCTCTGAAAAGTCGCACATGTTGCAGAACACCGTGCCCAGCATCATGCAGACCAAAAGGGATGAAAAGCCGATATTCACGCCGAAAAGCTTAAACTGCTGCATTGACAGCACCACAGTCATAAGCACAAAGGCAATGGAAAGCGACATTCTTTTTGAGCGGGAATGGAAAAATCTCTCTGCAAAGGTCATCAGAGCGCCCATCAAAGAACCGAGCAGCAAAGAGGCAATTATTTCGATTATCGGCTCAATAACAATTGATATGACGTCGACTCCGCCGCTGATTATGGCCTTTGCTATGCCGAAGGAAACGGCAAATATCATAAGTCCCGTAGCGTCGTCGAGCGCGACCACAGGCAGCAGAATGCTCGTCACGGGCCCCTTTGCCTTATACTGCCGCACGACCATAAGAGTCGCAGCGGGAGCTGTCGCGGCCGCTATCGCTCCGAACAGCAGTACGGTCGGCACGGTCAGTCTTCCGCCGAATGCAATGTACATAAGCATCATAACAGCGTCCACCAGAACGGTAGCCGTCAGCGATTCCAGTATCGCGACGACGACCGCCTGTTTGCCGGTGCGCTTCAACTGCGAAAGTCGGAATTCGTTGCCTATGGCAAAGGCGATAAATCCCAACGCAACATTGCATATAACCGAGAGGCTTTTTACCTGCTCTCCGGTATTGAAGCCCAGGCCCTCTATCCCCAGAGCGCCCAGACAAAACGGCCCTATAAGTATGCCTGCCACAAGATATCCTGTTACGGCAGGCAATTTTAGCAGCTTTGCAAATCTCGACATTAAAAGACCGGCAAAAAGCGCGGTCGCTATCCAAATAAGATCTAACATTATTCCTCCATAAACAGCGAGACATAAAAATATGATCGCCCCGCTTTTTCCAAATGAATATAATAGCACCATATTTTATCAATGTCAAACATAAATCGCGCAAAGCTTCTTTTTTGCTTCCTGATGACGCAGTCCGGGACAGCCGTCATAACGCGCGGGCCAAGCACCGGTTTGCAGAGCGCGCCTCCATAAAAAACCTTATTATTTCACCTGCCGAAAATAATAAACAGTAAAAAACAGCATAATTGATGAAAAAACCTGAAGAATTACTGTTGACATATCTCAATATATAGGGTATAATAGGACTCGCTCGAAAAAAATACACAAGATATTGTGATTATTATTTTTGCCCGGACGCAGCATCCGCCTGCTTCGGCAAATTCCGATGAAATAGAGATCATAAAGGGTGCAAAGAAAAAAGGAGGAAGAAAAGTGATTACAGAAATCATCAAAAGAGATGGAAGAAAGGTTCCTTTCGATAAAATAAGGATCGCAAATGCCGTCGGTAAGGCTTTTGACGCGTGCAAACAGCCCAAAACATCAGACTATTGCATGGCAATCGCAACAATGGTTGAAAATGACCTTATCGAAAAGGGCACAGTGCTGCCGACCGTCGAGGAGGTTCAGGATTGCGTCGAATCCGCTCTTATTCAAAGCGGCCATGTGCGCTGCGCCAAGAGTTATATCCTCTACCGTGCCGAGCGCACAAGAGCAAGGGACTCCAAGACCAGGATAATGAAGCTCTATGAGGAGATCACCTTCAAGGATTCCAGCCAGAGCGACATGAAGCGCGACAACGCTAACGTTAATTCCGACACCGCGATGGGCACAATGCTCAAATACGGTTCAGAGGGCGCAAAGGAGTTTTTCGTAAACTTTATCCTGAAGCCGGAACACGCAAAGGCGCATATCGAAGGCGATATTCATATCCATGACCTCGACTTTCTGACAATGACAACAACCTGTTGCCAGATCGACCTTATAAAGCTTTTCAGCGGCGGTTTTTCAACCGGACACGGCGTTCTCCGCGAACCCAACGATATTTCCAGCTATTCGGCTCTTGCCTGCATAGCCATTCAGTCCAACCAGAACGACCAGCACGGCGGTCAGTCGATAGTTAACTTTGACTACGGTCTCGCTCCCGGAATCGTCAAAACCTTCCGCCGCCTCTACCGTCAGAACATGCAGAAGGCTCTGCAGTTCAGAAGCGACTGCGAGCTTTCCGACGACAAAGCAAAGGAAATCCAGAGGACCATCCTTGGCGAAGGCATTCCTCTCAGGCTTGAAGAATACAAGGATTACATGAAGCGCGAAACCGAGCTTCTTGCCGGACTCGGTGTTGATCCTGCGGAAATCGAAAAGTGCCAGAAGCTGGCGCTTGAGGACAGCCTCAAGGAGACCGACCGCGCAGCCTATCAGGCGATGGAGGCCCTCATCCATAACCTCAATACGATGCATTCCAGAGCCGGCGCGCAGACCCCCTTCTCCTCCATCAACTATGGTATGGACACGACTCCCGAAGGCAGAATGATAATAAAAAACGTCCTTCTGGCTCATGAGGCGGGCCTCGGCAACGGCGAAACCCCGATCTTCCCCATACATATTTTCCGTGTCAAGGAAGGGGTCAACTATAATCCCGGCGACCCCAACTATGACCTTTTCAAGCTGGCGATCAGGGTTTCGGCAAAGCGCCTGTTCCCCAATTTCAGCTTTATCGACGCTCCGTACAACCTGCAATACTACAAAGAGGGCCATCCCGAAACCGAAATATCCTATATGGGCTGCCGCACAAGGGTCATGGGCAACAATTATGATCCCAGCCGCGAGATAGCTCCCGGCAGAGGCAACCTCTCCTTCACCTCAATCAACATTCCCAGGATCGCCATCAAGGCAAAGGGCGACATTGACTGGTTCTTCGACGAACTGGGCAGAAAAATGGATCTCTGTATTGATCAGCTCAACGAACGCTTTGAGATACAGGCAAAGAAAAAGGTAAGGAACTACCCCTTCCTCATGGGCGAGGGCATCTGGATCGACAGCGATAAGCTGGGTCCCGACGACGAGGTTCGCGAAGTATTGAAGCACGGCACTATGAGCGTCGGCTTTATCGGGCTTGCCGAAACGCTTGTGGCTCTTGTCGGAAAACACCACGGCGAATCGGAAAATTCCCAGAACCTCGGTCTTGACATAATCAGATTCATGAGAGACAGGCTTGACGCCGAATCCAAAAAGACCGGTCTCAACTACACCCTGCTGGCAACTCCGGCAGAGGGTCTGTCCGGACGTTTTGTCCGGATGGACAAGAAGATCTTCGGCGAGATCCCCGGCGTCACCGACAGGGAATACTACACAAATTCCTTCCATATCCCGGTTTATTACAACATCGGTGCGGTTGAAAAGATCAAGCTGGAGGCGCCCTATCACGCTCTGACCAATGCCGGCCATATCACCTATGTCGAACTCGACGGTGATCCCACAAAGAATCTCGAGGTATTCGAAAAGGTCATCCGCACCATGCATGACGCGGGAATCGGCTACGGCTCGGTAAACCATCCTGTAGACCGCGATCCCGTATGCGGATACAACGGCATAATAGGCGACGTTTGCCCCAAGTGCGGCAGGCATGAATGCGAAAACGGACCGAAATTCGACAGGATCCGCAGGATCACGGGCTATCTGGTCGGAACGCTCGACCGCTTCAACGACGCAAAGCGTGCCGAGGAAAGCCAGAGAGTAAAACATGAAGTTAAATAACCGATAACCTGAACATAATCATTGCCGGTCTGTTTTTCGGTCATGATCGAAAAGCGTTCCGGCAATCTTATTCAGTTTTTCAATCGGGGAAAATGAGAGTGAGTTGAAATCAGATGACCGAGAACAATAATCAGGCAGAGCGCACCGAAATGGACGAAAGCATAGCGGCGGCGATAAGGCAGCAGCTTGATGAAATGGATAAGGCAAGGAGTGAAAACACATCGGACGATCTGCCGGAAGGCATGCTCCGTATCGCAGGCGAGCTTTCCGCCTCCATAGAGGACGGTCCGGGCTATCGCTACGTCCTGTTCGTACAGGGCTGCCATTTTAACTGTAAAGGCTGCCATAATCCCGAATCGCATCCCTTCTCCGGCGGATATTTTATGTCGCCCGATGACATCGTAAAAAAGGTGTGCGCCGATCCTCTTCTGGACGGCATGACGTTTTCCGGCGGCGAGCCTTTTGAGCAGGCCTCCGTTCTCGCTGAACTGGCGCAGAAGATAAACGGCA
>JAFYGK010000034.1 GCA_017543285.1 Clostridia bacterium
GGGCATGAACGTCGTCTGCTACTCCGGCTACACCTTTGAAGAGATAGTCTCCTCCGGCGACCGGGCAAAGCTCGACCTTCTCAGCCGATGCTGGCTGCTGATAGACGGTAAGTATGTCGAAGAACTGCGCTCATGGCAGCATGAATTCCGCGGAAGCTCCAACCAGCGCATCATCGACGTCAAAAAGAGCCTTGAGGCCGGAAAAGCCGTCGAATGGGAAAGACCGGTCTACAGCGAGTATTGACGACGGCGTCCGGCAGCCGGCCGTCAATCAATCACGGCGGGACCGCAGGCATGCCTCAGCTTTACTATTTTTGATAAATATGATAAAATGTCTTATCGAAAAGAACGATAAGACATTTTTATTATCAGAGGATGGCAGAGATGACAGACAGGTTTGAAGGGTTTTATACCGAAACGATAGATTATTTTATGAACATCCGCCTCAATAATAACAAGCAATGGTATGAGGCGCATAAGGAAGAATTCAAAAAATACTGCAAGATCCCATTTACACTTTTTTCCAATGAGATGACCGCTCACGTCCAGCAGTATATCCCCGACCTGCCGCTGAAGGCGCATGTTTCGCGCATATTCAAGGACATGCGGCACTACCACGGCGGCATGCTCTATAATGATCATCTTTGGGTGTCGTCGCGCCCGTATGAACGCCAGTGGCAGAATATGCCGCTGTTCTGGTTCGGACTCAGCCCTGATTCCTTTGATTACGGCATGGGCTACTTTGACTGCACGGGCGAGGTTTTGCAGATGTTCCGCGATAAGATAGACGCAAATCCAGCGAGATTCAGGGAGAAGGTCATCGCTCCCTATATGAAGCAGGACGCTTTTGTCAACTACGGCGATCTTTACAAGCGCAAAAAGGGCGACCACGATCCCGATATCATGGAATGGTACCAGCTGAAAAGCATAGGCATGATGACGACAAGACCTCTCGACCGCGGAGTTTTTTCAAGGGACATAATCGAGCGGGTCAAGGCGGATTTCGATAAGATAAGCGGGATTTATAAATATTTGATGGAGATGCATTTATAAACAATAACGCCGTACGCTGACGCCGGTTTTTTCCGGGCGGATTTGCCAGGCGGTTCAGTAATCTCAAAATAATTAAGCCTCTGCGATCGCAGAGGCTTTTTTTAGCTGATGTTGACTTTCCGTTATATAAAAAACATTACCGCGCATGCCGCGATGAACAAAGCGACTCCGACCGTGCAGTAAACGTCGATAAATCTTCTGCCCCTTGGCATTTCCGCGGCGGCAGGAATAAAAAACACCTTCCTCGCCTTTACTATGAGCAGCACAAAACCGGCCACGGACAGCCCGAAAATAGCCAGCGCGTAAATCATAAAACCCATCAGCGAAGGCAGCATTTGCAGCATTTCCTCCTCGTGCAGCGATCCCGACGAGGACATAAGCAGCTTTTCCGTATCGACTCCGCGCAGAATAAACGGGGCGATAACGGAGCCCATGAAGTTTACAATCATATGCATAGCCGCCGAATAACGAATGCGCCGCGTTCTGGTGTAGACATATCCGAAAATCAGTCCCATGCCGAAGGCATAGAAAAACTGCACGAAATTCATATGAAACAGGCCGAAAGACAGCGCGGAAAAAAGAATGGCCTGCTTTTCCCCGTATGCTGAGCATCTGTCTATTATCTGCCTGCGGAAAACATATTCCTCAATAAGAGGAGCCAGAAAAACAGCGATTATTATTTTTACCGGATGATTGTCAAGCGCAAACTCCATCACCGATTGCTGCGCTTTTCCACCGTCCGCGGCATATGAAATCATCTGTCCGATAATGTTTCCGGCATACATCACCGGAAAACAGGTCAGAAGAAATGTGAAAAACTCTCCGGCGCCGAGATAGTATTCGCGCGAGAACGGAGCGGGAACGGTCCGCATGAGGAGAAGTCCGATCGGAACGGCAATAAGATAGAGCGGAGCAAAGCTCGTTATCAGTCTGAGCCATGTATATCCGGCAGATTCTGCGCCGCTTGCCGCGAGATTCCCCAATAAGTACGAAACGGCATAGGAAAGCCCGATATATATAACGGTCATGACAAACAAGCCAAGCCCGACTCTGTTGTACGCCCTTCTGGCTGTCAATAACGGCGCCGAAGCATTATTATTCCTCATCTTCTTATCTTTTGAAGCAGCCCTCTTATGATTCTTCCGGCGATAAAGGCAACGATAACGGAAATTATGTCCTTAACGAGATATGGCAGACATACCTGGACTATCGCCTGGACGATGCTTGTTTTCATCAGAAATGCAAATTGCAGACAGCCCAGCGCATAGGTGCAGAAAAGTCCCAGCGCTCCGAAAAATATCGCGCCGGCCATCTTTTTATTTGAACCTATGGCGCTGAAAAGAACCAGCAAAGCAAATCCGAACAAAAATCCGCCCGTCACGCCGAGCAGCACCGAAATGCCGGATTTAAGGTTGGCAAATACAGGAACTCCCACAACGCCCAGAAGAATATAGACGCCGTAAGAGATCAGACCGTTTTTGACCCCGAGCACCGCGCCGATAAGGGCAACCGCAAAGGTCTGCATGGTGATCGGAACGCCTGTCGGGAGCGGAATGGCTACCTGAGCGAGAACGGCAAGCACGGCGGTCATAACAGCCGTCATGGCCATATTCTGAATTGAGGCGGTCTTTTTTGCTTTGGTCATCTTGTTATCTGTACGGCGGTTTCCCCGCCGTACAGCTCCTTTCATCTTTGTCGCTGAACGCTGTAAATATTACAGCCCCTTGTAATAGTGGTACTCCTCAAGGCACCAGTCGTTTTCTGTCATTTCACGCGCGACCTCTTCGCCGACATAGCGATAGTGCCAGGGCTCCCAGATTATGTTTGTGATGTCCTGCTTGTCCTTGGGGTATCTTTCGACAAAGCCGTATTCGGCGCAATGCTCGATCAGCCATTTGTACATTTTAGTTTTTCCGAAGGATTCGGTTATAGTGTTGAAGTCGCAGGCAAGTCCGGTGTTGTGTTCTGACGTACCCGCGGGAAGAACTATAGTCGCTGCCGTTTCCTCGGCCTTTTCCTGCGAATAGCCCTTTCCGAGCCATTTGTCTACCTCGTTTTCGTACAGCTTCTTCTGCGTCCTGTACGGCCGGAATGTAGACTGCGCCCAGAGTGCGTCGGATCCGCAAACCTTGTTGCAGTCCGCGATCATCTCGTCCAGCTTTGCAGCGGCGATCACACTGAATTTCTTTCCGTTTTTCAGCTCGGTCACCTCGGGGTCGAAGTCCTCCTCGAGAGGATTGAAGGGGTTGACCAGCCTGATAACTTCGTCTTTTTCGCTCGAAACATAATGGGCAATCTTATCCTTGAGCGTCGCAGGGCTTTCAGACGGCTCGGACGACGGCTCGGACGACGGCTCGGACGATGGCTCGGACGACGGCTCGGAGCTTTGCTTTGAGGAAAGCTCGGCTGTATCGCTGTCCTCGGAGGTGCCCGCCGGCATAAGAGCGCCGTTGTCGCTGCTTTCGCTGACAGTCTGAGACTGCATTGACGAAGTGCCGTTTTTTCTGTTGTCTTTTACGGGGCCGGAGCAGCCTTTAAATGTGTTTATAACAAGGATAATGACCGGTACCAGTATAAGAATGGCTACCGCCAGAGTAATAATAGCCCTTTTTCTGCGGCGTGCTCTTTCACGTTCTCTTCTTCTGTTGTAGTTCATCGTTAACCTCCGATTTTACTGCTTATATCCGTTCAGCTCGTCTTCCGGCTTGGCTGTCGAACTGAAGATGTCCTTGTCTGCGTCGAATTTCATTCTGTCCTCGAAAGACTTCACGGGATCCCTGCTTTCGTCGCTGTCCATGCCGGAATCGGACGAAATATCATCCACGCTGCCGTCCGAACCTATATACTCGTCAAAGTGATATTCCTTATCGGCGTCAAAATCGAGCCGGAATTTTTCCTCCCGTTCGCCGGCCTCGTCCTTCAAAGACAGATCTTTTTCGGAAAACGCGGCCGCGTCGGAAGCGTGCTTCTTTTCGGGAGCCTCGTCAAATATACCGTCCAGCGAAAAATCTTCATCAAAAACAGCGTCTTTGAAATCACGAACCGGTCCGTCCGGACGCTTCGGCGCTTCTTCCCTGAGCGCTCCGCCGAAAATATTGTCTGCCGCGTCAGAGGTCCTGCTGTCAGCCCGTGCAGATTCCTGCATTGTCTTTTGCTTCTGCTGCGCGGTATATATTGTTCCGCCCGCGATTCCGGCTGCTGTATCTACGGCGTTTTTATATCTTTCCGTGGCGAAATCTCCGGTGTTCTGCCTGAAGTATCCCTCTCCGGATCCCGCCGGACCTTTGGAAGCACGCGGCGCGCCGTTGTACGGCGTTGTCTTTTTGCCCGATCCCGGTCTGTTGTCGTAAACGCCTCTGTACTGACTGTTTTTGGGGATCATCTCGTAAAAATCGCTGACCTCTCTGGCCTGCTCTCTCTCCTTTTCGAGATCCTGCTTTATGCCGCTCGATCTGCCTACATAGTATGGCGATTCTTCTGGCGGCGTGTCGTCCGGTCTGCCTTTTCTGCTCATTACAATGGCAAAAATTATTCCGCCGACAACGGCGAGCGAGATCAGAATGATAAGCGGGGTCAGCCACCAGGGAGCGCCTTCGTCAGGCGTACGCAGTTTCAGCGTTCCCGGATCGTCCGGTGTCTGCCCGGAGTCCGATACTTCGCCGATATCTTCCGGCTCGGATGATTCCGGCTCGGATGATTCTTCCTCCGGCTGGGACACTCCGGCATTTTCGTTCACATAGAGCGGATTGTCACCGTGCATGACGTTGGTGACATACTTTTTGCTCTCATTGCCGCTTCTCGTCGAAACGCTGAGTGTTATGAGCGAAAGATCGCTCGTTATGTCAAAGACTCCTGAGAATACAGCTTTTGATCCTGTCTGGCTGTCCTGCTTGAGTCTGGCGGCGTTTGAATTGTTGAGGGTAATGGTTATGTTTGCGTCGGGCGAGCCTTCAACAACGACTCTGCCTTTTTTGACAGATCTTCCCACGTCTATTGTATAGCTGAGATTTGCCTCGGAAAAGCCCGGTGAAATCTTCAGCTCCTCAGGCTGCATGGAAAACGATGGCTCTTCGTCAAAATACTGTAATTTAGAGAGCCTTACGGCGCGGCTTTCCTCTTTTCTCGTGACGGTCAGGGTATATACCGTTTCGGAAAACCTGTCCACAGCGAGAACCCTTATATCTATTTTGTTCTCGCCGTAGTTCAGCTTGACATCCGCCTTGCCGGATGAGCTTATTTTTTCTTCGTTGCGGTATATTGTTATCTCCGCGTTTGAATCCTTAGCTTCCGCCGTAAGACCTATGCTCTCCACGTTGCTGGTGACATTTGAGGTGTAGTTCGTTATTCCGGCGGAAAATCCGGGAGCTATGACGCAGCCGGTCGCGGTGAGCGATTTAAGATCGCTGTCGTAAACCGATCTGATGCTGTACGGGTTGGATGCCGTACCCTTGCCGGAAGCTATGTAAAAGCTTTCAAGGTTCAGCGTCGTAACAGGTCTGACGCCGGCCTTGTCCGATGATACGTCGTCGAATTCATATTCCTCCAGCTGACCGTCCTTCGAAACCTGATAACCGGTATTTCCCGAGGACGGATTTCCCCATAGCCACCAGGCTTTTTTGCTTCCGTTATATTTCGCGGCGGACTCGTCGGCGAGCTTTCCGTCGTCAAAATAGTAAACGTAGTCGGTCGCGTTGAGTATGGAAAAGAAATCCGAGGCTCTAAGGTATCTTTCGCTTTCCGGGAAATTGGACTCGCTCCAGAAGCCCTTCGTGCCGTTAAGCCACTCATAAAGCGATGTATCTCCAAGGCTGGAAGGAATGGTGTCGCGGTCATTGAGCGAACGCAGGGACACAATATCCCTCGTCATGACATCCACGGTATTGCCGCCCTGATAATTGTCTGTGCTGCTGCTCAGCGCAACCCAGACTATGGGCTCTCCCGAAATATTTCCCCACTTGAGATACTGCCCTTTTGTTATTTCAAAATCATTATCTATCGCCGCAGCAGTCAGGCAGGGTATGAAACCCGCCGTCAGCAGCGCGGCCAAAACAAAACACATGATTCTGCACAGGCTTTTTCTAAATACCGTTAAGCTCATCAGTTAACCCTCTTTCCATCTTTTTTTCGCATAAATCGACAATGGCGCAGCCGCATGGAAACTACTCGCGGCAGATAAAATCAATATGACGGACCAAACAATTCATTTTTTATATATCACTTAATAATATCACTTAATAAGCTGTTATACAAGTGTATTTTGTTTTTTGTCGTTTTCATTATAAACCCGTCGGTTCCGCAGGGAAAGTTAAATAATCCTGCCCTGCTCTCTCATCGCGTAGTATCTTTTGTCTATGCTTTTACAAACCGAGGCGATCTTTTTGCTTTTTTTCGCGAGCTTTTTGCCGAGAAGCGAAGATATGGAAAACAGCAGGCTGATGTATTCGGGCGTTTTTCTCGAGATCAGCCAGAAGCAGATATTCGGAAAGACAAGCGTTATGAGCAGCTGCGGAATAAAAGTGACGACGTAATAGCTCTTTCCGGTAACGTAAAGCTTTATTAGATAATCCGCGCCGAAGCACATGCCGAAATTGACCGCGCATACGGCGGAAATGAACAGCAGCCTTTTTATATACCGAATATAGTACGGCTTGGGACTTGTTTTAAAGGCATGCTTGAAAACAAGGTACGGGTCGAACCACCATGTTGTCAGCATGCGGCTGACGGTGGTCGCGCCGATTACGCCGACCACTCCGAAAGGCTTTACCGCCAGCAAAGACAGAACAAGATTCAGCAGGCCGCTTGCGACAGGCCGCCACTTTCCCTCCCAGAACAATCCGCACGCATCCTTGTGGGTGATAACCGTCTGCTGCAGTCCCGCCGTAACAAAATCCAGCACGATCACGAAAACGCACCAGATGTTGCCGAATACCATATCTCTGCCCGCCCAGATTCTTATGAACGGGTCGTAAAGGCAGAACAGCGCGATTCCACAAAATCCGAACACCCAGAAATTCATAAAATTTACATTGCGGAAAACCTGGTAGCGTTTTTCCGGAGATTCTACGGCGTTCACGTTGCCCAGACCCGCGGTTATGGAAACGAAAATAAGGTTGGTCACCTTTTTGATATAGGCGATTATCGTGTGGTAGACATCAAATATTCCGAGGATACCGAGTCCGAGGTAGGCGGAAATAATGAGATTGTCGGTGGAATTCAGTATCGTGCCGCTTATCTTGTACATTGAGAGGCCGACTACCTTTTTCTTAAGCGAGGTTACCTCCTCGCTCGTCAGCTTTTCGTTGTTTTTGACCCACACCTGCGGATACATTTTTTTGGATACGATGGCGGTCACAAGGTTGCTCGCGAGGACCTGAAGAATGGTGACCGACAGATAAAGCACAAAGTTCCTGAAAACCAGCAGGATGATAATGCCGAGAATGGAGGCCGCCGCCGTAACGCAGGCGTTTATTCTGGAAACAACGGCGTTTTTCTGGTCGGCGCCGATTATGGAATTTCTGTAGGCAAAAAACCAATAGGACGCAACCGACTGGAACAGATACATCAGGTAAACAACGGTTATGTTGAGTCCGAGCGCCTCGACCTCCGACGCGTCTTTTATTATGTTAGGCAGAAAGGGAATAAGCGCGAGACCTATCACAAGAATGACCGTTCCTATCACCTGATAAGCGCGCTTATAGACGTTCATGTAGGCCTGGAGCTTTTTATAATCCCTGGTCGCAAGGGGCTTGTAGATACAGTATATTATTCCCGAACCTATTCCCAGCTCGGTAAGACTCAGGAATGACAGGATGCTGGTGAAAAGTCCGTTGATTCCGAGAAATTGCTTTCCCAGCACATGAATAAAAACCGTCTTGCTGATAAAACCGCAAAGTATTGTAACTATCTGAAGCATTGCGCCCGAAAGAATATTGTTGAGCGCGTTTTTGCTGCGGCTGTTGTTCATTGTACGATGGCTCCCGATTTCAGTAATCTTTTTGTTATCTCGATAAGTCTGCGGTTATATTCCGAAGGTTCCGCAAATATTTCGTCTTTGAACGGCTTTTGTAAATCGCACACGTCGGTGGTGACGGCAAGATCCAAAAGCCGCCTGAGATCGCTGTCGTCGTAAAGAACCGGCGAAACCTCTCTGAGCTTTGCCGTCATGGAATGCTTCCACACCCGTCCTTTGGGAAAATCGCTGAATATCAGCTTTCTTCCGCAGAGCACCGCAAGCTCCGACATGGTGGAAAAATCGGTTATCACAACGTCTGAAGCTATCAGATAGGGCACATAATCCTGTGATGGGTCGCGGACAATAAAGCCTCTGTTTCTCATGGAGTCTACATATTCTCCCTTCGGCTCAAAGCCCTCGGCATAAACGCGGTACTCCTTGGGATGGATGGAAAGTCCGAAAGCATATCCCTCTTTCATCAGCGTTTGCGCCTGGGAAAAGAACCGCTCGTCAATATAATGAAAAAGGCTGTGCCTTCTCCAGCTTCCGAAGCACATCACAAAAATATCGTCCGGCTTGATCCCCAGCTCTATTCTGTATTTTTCCCTGTCGCGGGATTTTTCAAGGATGTCTCCGCAGTCCTTGCAGCCGACATGCACTACTATGTTTTTCCATTTTTCATCTTTTTGCATCGTTTCGGCTATGCGGCGATTCGGCTCGAGCATTGCTGTGCTTATCGGTTCGCCCTTTTCGTCCAGCGATATGCCGCTGTAGGCGTAGGTGCTTTCGCCGTCGTCAACGCTGATCATGTGCGAGCCGTGGTTTATATAGAGAACCGGGGCGAGGCTCTTGTCGTAAAACTTCGGCAGAAAAAGATCGGGAATGACTATGAGGCTCCATTTTGTTTTGTATAAATCCGGTCCGGCGACCGGGGCGATTTTCGTCCCCTTTACTATCTCCCGGGCCTTTTCAAGTCTCTGCCGCCTGTTCCCGTAATGGGTATCGACGCAAAGAAAAAAACGGCATCCGATGTCCTTCACTGCGTTGTAATATTTCAGCAAATGCGGTATCATGGTATCCTCGTTGCAGAAAAGAAGAACATTGTCGTTTGCGGAGGATTTTTTATTTGTCCTTTTTATAAAAGCTCTCGCGAACGGGGATATAAGGCTGTTTTTAATTTTTGCAAGTTGTTTCATTTTATGGCTTTTGGCTTATGCCTTCCTTTTATCAATCTCTTTATCGCAAGCCTTCTCCCGGCTCTTTTGAACATTTTAAGGCAGTATTTCTCATCCGTCTCTCCGGACAGCGGCTTCTTCATCACGACGCTTTTGTAGTTTGTGTTGCTCCAGCATACAAGATCAACCGGGATAAAACCGCTTTTCCTGTAGTATGCTATCAGGCCCTCAGCTTCTTCGGATGTATCAAGGATGACCCCGTCGGCGCCGTTTTCCGCAAAAAAATCATACGCCCTGTCAAGCAGCGCGGATCCGACGCCCTCGCCTTTGAACCGCGGCAGAACGGCAAACTGGCTGATGTGTCCCGTTATGCCCTTGTCGTACCAGTGGCCGCCGTTATTTTTTACACGGCAGCATACGGCTCCTATCGGCTCTTCATCTAAAAAGGCTATAAAAACCGTGCCGTCCTGAACTCGCCTTTTCGTCTGCTCGGCAGACTGGCTCGCAGCGGCAAACCCCAGCCCGCTGTCGGCGTTTCTTTTATAGGCCTCATGCAGAAGCCCGGTCAGTCTTTCCCATGAAAAGGCGGCGTCTTTTTTCCTGATAACGACTCTGTCGCGTATATCGCCGCTCATGAATCCATCCTCGATCTGAACTTTTCCTCGGCCGCTGCAAGATCGTCCGCGTCGTCGACCTCTGCCCAGCGTGATTCGTCTATTTCCACCGTTTCTATATCCTGATTGCCGTAATAGATGAGCGATCCGAGTACCAGCTCATAGTAGCTGTTTACGCTCTGGGTCCTGACATAGAGCTCGACCGCCGGAAAGAGCTTGTCCAAAAGAAAATCCCTCTTGAATTTATAGACGTTGACCGTCTTAAGCATATTCGTATAATCAAATCCGTCATTTTGGTCCCGCTTTATTATCAGACGCTTTGCCCTGCCGTTTTCGGCTTCTATCACGGTGCCGTTCATCGTTTTTCGGTTGTATGGGCTGACAAGTATCCCGCAATCGGCGTTTGAGGACATTATACATTTGATAAGATCGTCGCAGAAAAAGAGATCACATTCCAGCATAACGGTATCGTCGCGGATATAATCTTTTGCCAGATAGAAGGAGTAAACATTGTTGGTGGAACGGTAAAGCTCATTTTCGACATATGTTATCTTCATGCCGGCAAAATCATTTCCTATTGTTTCCATGATCTTATCCTTCATGTGTCCGACGACTATAACCGTTTCATCAACGCCGTTTTTTGCCAAAAGCGTGAGCGCGTTTATCAGCAGCGGTCTGCCGTTTATCTCGGTGAGAGATTTCGGCATTGTATTGGTCAGCGGCTGCAATCTTGAGCCGAAGCCGGCGGCTAAAATCAGTCCCTGCATATAATTCCTCCGTCAGACGTTTTTATCGGGTAACTGTGTGCAAACGGCAAAACCGTCGTTTCGCCGCCTCAGCATGAAAAAATAAATTATTACTCAGAATAATTATATCATCCGCCGGCTCAAAAATCAACAAATCCCGCCCTGCGGAGGACATATTTCGGTAAAATAAAACCGGAAAGAGAGGATCGGTTCTCTTTCCGGTCTTTTATTGCGTTTATATCCTGCTATCCGGCAATAAACAGAATGCCGAGCGTATTGTAACCGCAGTGGCTTGCGACAGTGCAGCCGGCGGTGGTTATGAGGATCTCGTCAAAATCGGCATACGCCTCGACGACCTCTTTCACGCGGTCGATATTCTCCTGGGAGGTGCCGCTTGTTGTGATGAAAATCCTGTTGGTTCGTATGTTTTCAACAGAGTTCAGTTTATTCCTGGCGTATTCCACCATGACGTCGCCTATCTTGCCTCTGTATTTTTTTCCTACCCCCATCTTGCCGTCCTTGACCTCAATGCACGGCTTGATTTTGAGAACATTTGCTCCGAGGGCGGCGACGCCTGAGCAGCGTCCGCCTTTCCAGAGATATGTGAGTGTATCGATGACAAAGCTGGCGTATACCTTGTCCCTGAGAGAATTGATTTCGTCTGCAATCTGTTTTCCGGTGTATTTTCCGGACGACGCCATATCGCATGCATGAAGGACGAGCAAACCGATCCCTGTGGAAAGATTTCTCGAATCTATCGGGTAAACCCCCTCAAGTTCCGAGGCCGCAAGCATACTGTTTGCATAGGAACTGGACATATCCGAGCTTATACAGAAATGGATTATCTCGGTGTTTCCGTCAAGACGGGCATTGAAAAACTCCGAATACTCAAGCGGAGTCACCGCAGCCGTTTTTGCAAGATGTCCGGTTTCCTTGTAGAAGTTAAAAACATCGTCCGGGGTGATGTCGACTCCGTCCTTGTGGCTTGTGCTGTCAAAACTAACTGTAAGCGGCAGGATGTCCACGTTGTATCTCCGGCAAAGCTCCGGGGACAGATCGCATACGCTGTCGCTTGTTACGATGACCTTTTTCATTATGTAAATCCTTTCGTTTATAAGAATGGTGGGTCAAGCAAAATCTGGCTGTCAGGTGAATTATAACATATGTGAAGAAATAATTCAATCCTTTGTATTCCTACCCGCGTCGTGCCGGTTCTTTTAACGGTCTGCGGACATTTTTTCGTCATATCTTTCCCGCGCAATGAATACATATTAACGTCAGGGAAGGAGACTTTGCCGGAGCGCAGCCCGGCGCGGACATATCCTGATCGCGGTCGTCCGCAAATATGCGCGCCGTCCGCATATTCCGCCAAAAGGCGGCATAACATTTATCAAACGCCAAAACCACGAAAGGGGTCTTGCAAAAATGTTCGTTTATTCGGTAAAAACCTCAAAGGGGAAAATGCTGCTCGGGCTCGGCATTGCGGCAGCCGTAATAATACTGCTGATTGTGCTTTTTTCCGGAGGGAATGAGGAGGCCGAAACGGTGTCCGCCAAAAGCGGGATAAGCTACAGCGCTTCCACCTCCGACCAGAGGATATCCTTTCTTGAGCAGTTCGGTTGGGAAGTAAAGAGTGAGCCTGTCAGCGTGACCGAGGAGCTTATTCCCGAGGAATTCGACAAAACCTATGAGGAATACAACATCATGCAGAAGCTCCAGTCGCTCGATCTTTCCAAATACAAGGGCAAAAGAGTGAAAAAATGGACATATGAGATAACCAACTATCCCGACGCCAAATCCAAGGTATATGCGAATATGCTCGTGCTCAACGGAAAGGTGGTCGGCGGCGACGTTTCCTCCGCGGAAAAGGACGGTTTCATGCACGGCTTTTCCGGAGATACCCAGACCGGAGCGGGAGTTGACGTAATATATGAGCTGACCGACAACGGAACGCTTGCCGTTCAGGGCGGCGCAGCAAACGAGGCCAGGTCCTTGACGGGCGGCGCTTCAAGCGCAGCGGCAGCTTCAGACGATATAACCCCGGGAGCCGCGGCGGCAAACGAAAGCGGCTCAAACGAAAACAACAATTCAGACGGCGTCTCCCGAAGCGAGGTTTCCAATCCTCAGACCGGAGATAGTTGGGTCTGGTAGCGTTTATCGCCTCCGTAACAAACGGAGGCGATAGGTATTTGGCCGGAACCCTTCCGCCGCAAAGCGCATAAAATGATGATGCAGAAGCTTTTCTGCAATTCAATATGAGAGGTAAAAAACCATGCCCCAGTTTACCAATCAGGCGCAATTATCATATAACGATTCGGTCGTAAACTCCAACATTGCGGTCGGTGAGATTATAGGGGTACTATCCGCCGTCAAAACGGCCGTAATGGACGAATACTCCCGGGGAAGCAGCGTGACCTATGTCATCAGCATAGTCAACTCCGGCGATACTCCGTTGACCGGCATAACCGTCACCGACGATCTCGGCGGATATGAATATGACGCGGAAACCCTTTATCCCCTGACTTATGTCGAAGGCTCGGTAATCGCCTTCATCAACGGTTCCCCGGCTGCTCCCCCGACGGTCTCTCCCGGTGCTCCGGCGGTCTTCTCCGGCATAAATGTTCCGGCAAACGGCAACTATATGATAATCTACGAGGCCGAAGTCAACCAATATGCTCCGCTCGGCATTGACGGCAGTATAGTCAATACCGCTGCGGTAACGGGCGCCGGCGCGGCGACTCCTGTCACGGCAAGCGAGACAATAACTCCCCGTCAGGAGCCGGAGCTCACCATAACAAAGAGCATCTCCCCCGACCAGGTGACCGAAAACAGCGAAGTAACCTATACCTTCCTTATACAAAACTACGGCAATACCGACGCCGACGCGAGCGACAACGCGGCGGTAACCGATCTGTTCGACCCCATCCTGACCGGCCTGTCTGTTTCCTTCAACTCGACCCCATGGGCGGAGCCGGCAAACTATAACTACAGCGAAGCGACCGGACGGTTTTCAACCGTTCCAGGTCAGATTACCGTTCCTGCAGCAACATTCGCAAGAAGCGCCGACGGCAGCTTTTTCGTCACTCCTGGAGCCGTCGAGCTGACCGTCGCCGGCACAATATCCTTGTAAGGCAACCGGCCGTCACCCCGGTTTCATCCTGTTTTTTTGAGTCCGCAGCCCTGTCTGCGGACTCTGTTTTATCAGTCCGGAACATACGCCTTCTGCCGTGAAAAAGAGGAATCATGCCGATATTGCCGGCGGCGACCGGGCATTTTGGAGAAAGTATGCTTTCGTGTACCGGACGTTTGTGAGCGCGGTTTATTATATAGATGCCATAATGCAAAACGGGCAGAATCTGATCCTTTCTCCTGACGGTTTGTTTGAAGGAAAGGTTTTTATACCGGGATCCTCCGCGGCTTAAAGCCGCGGAGGATCTTTTTTTCCGAGCTTTATCTCCCGCCGAATAATCCGGCGTGTGACAAAGCAAAATAATAACGGCGGTCAGATATGCAGATTTTCAATAAAAGGCGGTGTCCGCATCCTTGAAAAAATATATCCTCCTGTTTTGCTTTACAGTCCTGTCGGTGTTCCTGATACTTATTTATTCGTCGGCGGTCCGGTCGAATATCCCTTCGGTCAGAACAGTGGTTCTGGTTCCGACCCGCGTGACCGACGAAGTGACTGCTTCGGGAATCGTCCAGGCATGCAGCAGCCGCAGCATACGGCTGGATATGCCGGTCGCGGTCAAGGACGTCGAAGTCGGCGTCGGAGACAGAATAGAAAAGGGACAGACCCTTTTCACCGTTGACAGAGAGGCGACGTACGCCATGCTGTCATCGGCGGCGCGGCTCTCCGGCGAAGCCGGAGGAATATCGCAGCGATACGCGGAAGTTTTTTCGCAGATGACTTCAGGCAGACCCGTTGCTTTTACAGAAATACCCGAAAATATAAACGCCGACATTTCAGGAGTTCTGACCGAGCTGAATGTCCGAGAGGGAGAAACGGCTTTGCCCGGCTCTCCCGTATGTACGCTTTCCGACCTGACAAAGCTTGAGGCGCTGGTCTCTATTGACGAAAAGGATGTGTGCAGCGTGGAAAAAGGCCAGAGCGCTGTCATTTCCGGAGTCGGTCTGGGAGGAAGAAGCTACTCCGGAACGGTTGAAACGGTTTATCCGGCGGCGAAAATCAGGCTCAACGGGATGTCAAACGAGACCGTCGTCGACGCGGTGATCTCGATAGACAAAGAGGACGAAGCCATAAAGCCGGGCTTTAACGTCAGCGCGGTTATTTCCACGGGCGAGAGCAGACAGGAAATAATCATTCCCTATGAATGCATCAGACAGGACGAGGATTCTGTCGAATACGTCTACGTCTACTCGATGAACAGCGCGCGCAGGACCGATATCGTCACATCGGACGAGCTCACCTCAGGGGTCGTCGCGGTATCGGGAGTCAGCGCGGGAGACGAGATAATTCTCGATCCGGACATTGTTCCGTCAAACGGAGCGAGGGTGGCGCGCAGGACGGCGCAAAAGGATATGATTTGAGGCGAGGCATGGATATTTTAACGGTATTCAAGGAAATATGGACGCGACGTCTGCGCCATAGCCTCACCGTTCTGGCTATAGCGGTGTCGGTTTCGGCAGTGGTCGTCATCGGTGCGATAGGACAGACAGGCAAAACGCTCGTGACACGGGAACTTGATTCGCTCGGTCTGGACGGAATAACCGTCGGAGCATCCGCCGATTCTTCCGGCGGGCTGTCAGCCGAACAGCTAAACAGCATAAAGTCGCTGTCCTTTGTCGAAAGAGCGACCCCCATAGTCACGCAATACACCAAATCCGTCCTCCGCGGCAGCAAGACCGACTGTCTCGTCTGGGGAATAGACTCCGGCTGCGACAGCCTTATATCGCTCGACCTGCTGTACGGAAGAAACATCAGCCGCAAAGACGTTTCCTCTAATGCCCGCGTGTGTCTTATAGACAAAACCATGGCCGAGGACCGCTACGGGCGTGAAAACATCGTCGGAAAAACCATAGGCGTGCTGCTCGGCGGAAAATATGCCGATATGGAGATAATCGGTATCGTTAAAGCCGACAGCTCTCTGCTGCAAAGCGTTTCGGCATATATCCCGTCCTTTGTATATATGCCGTATTCGTCGCTGATGAGTATGTCGGACAGCAAAAGCTACAATCAGATAGCAGTACAGCTCGAAAGCTCCTGCGACGCCGACGCGGCTTCGCGCGCGATAGTCGGAAGCCTTTCGTCGGGCGGAGGAGAATACTATTCGGAAAATCTTGCGAAGCAGCGCGATAAATTGACAAACATGCTCGACATGATTACAATGGTGATGTCGGCAATAGGTTTTGTTTCACTGCTTGTCGCCGGGCTTGGGATTATGACCTGCATGATAGTTTCGGTCAGAGAACGTACGAGAGAAATCGGCATAAAAAAGGCCATAGGCGCGCGAAAAACCGCTATCATGGCTGAATTTCTTGCCGAATCGGCTTTTATTTCCCTTGTCGGCTGCATTTTCGGCATAACGCTCGGTGAGCTTTTGTGCCTCGCCGGAAGCGGGCTGCTCGGAATATCTGTATACGCGCCGTTTGAAAGTCTCGTTTTGTGCGCCGCCGTTTCGGTGGCGGCCGGACTTGTTTTCGGCGTCTATCCCGCGGCAAAAGCGGCGGGCATGAAGCCGGTCGACGCGCTCAAGGGAGATTGACCGATGAATACGGGGAGCCGCCATTCAGGCGGCTCCCCGGCAGGGCGAAAGGATATGACTATGCCGCACGTTTTTTGCAGCACGAAATACCCCGAATACATAAATGATCTGAAGCTGCTCGGCATTGACGTGATAGAAACGTCTCCGTGCGGCAGTCTTCCTCGGCCGGTCTGCCGGCATGCCGATATGCTTTCCTGCTTTATCGACGCTCATACGGCGGTTTTGCACAAAAGCCAGAGCACCGCACTTGAAAAAATAAGGCCGCTCGGAATGAACGCTCAATCGAGCACAATAGAATTAGGCGGCGTTTATCCCGGCGATATTGCGCTGAACTGCCTGGTGATGAACGGCGTTGCGTATTGCCGCTTTGACAGTGCGGACGAAACCGTATTTGATTTTGCCCGTAGGCTCGGCAAAGGGTTGACGGTCTGCAATGTCAGACAGGGTTACGCCTGCTGCTCTGTGCTGAAGCTTTCGGAAACCGCCGCGATAACCGCCGACAGGGGGCTTTTCCGCGCTTTGACGGAAAACGGCGCCGACGTGCTTATGATATCCCCCGGCAGTATAAGGCTCGACGGCTACGGCTGCGGGTTTATCGGCGGAGCCTCAGGACTCATCTCAGACAAAACGGTAGCCTTCTGCGGAGATTTACATACCCATCCGGATTCTGAGTCGATCAGGGACTTTCTTGCAAAGCACCGGATGGATTATATCTGCCTCGGAGACGGAGCTTTGACCGATATAGGCGGTATAAGATTATGCAAATAGCCGTATGTATTTTCGTCAAAATATACAATAATTGTATAAATGCTGCAAATATGTCAAAAATACGTTGAATTATCTTTATTTTTATAGTAAAATATATAAATGGTCGGATTAATGCTTACGTTATTTCGACCGATTAAGGAGAGAAAGAGGTATAATCAATGAACACAAAAAGAAGCAGCTTTACCGGGAAGGTCGGCTTTGTTCTCGCCGCAGCCGGTTCTGCGGTAGGACTCGGCAATATCTGGCGGTTTCCTTATCTCGCCGCTAAATACGGCGGCGGAATTTTTCTGCTGATATATATTATCCTTGCCATTACCTTCGGCTTTGCGCTGATGGTCGGCGAAATCTCTCTCGGCAGAAAAACCGGCCTCAGCGCCATCGGAGCATTTGAAAAGCTGAACAAGAAATTTAAATTTCTCGGCTATCTTGTCGCCCTCGTTCCCATCATCATATTCCCGTATTATTCGGTTATCGGCGGCTGGGTAACAAAGTATCTTGTCGCGTTCGCATCCGGCGAAGCACAGGCGGCCGCAGGAGACGATTATTTCGGCAATTTCATTTCAAATCCCACAGAGCCGGTCATCTGGTTCCTTGTATTTATCGCAGTAACTGCCGCCGTCGTATTTCTCGGAGTAGAAAAGGGCATTGAAAGGGTCAGCAAGATAATGATGCCGATCCTCGTCGTGCTTACTGTTTTTATCGCCGTTTACGTCCTGTTCCTACCCGGCGCGTTAGACGGTCTGCTCTACTATGTAACCCCCGATTTCAGCAAATTCTCGGTCAATACCGTTCTGGGAGCGCTGGGTCAGCTCTTCTATTCCATGTCGCTCGCAATGGGTATCATGATAACCTACGGCTCTTACATGAAAAAGAGCGTCAACGTGGAATCCTCCGTCAGACAGATAGAAATATTCGATACCGGCATAGCTTTTCTTGCCGGCCTGATGATCATTCCGGCAGTTTTCTCCTTCTCCGGCGGCGACGAGGCTGCCCTCAAGGCGGGCCCGGGGCTCATGTTCGGCATGCTCCCCAAGGTGTTCCAGTCCATTCCCGGAGGAGCGATAATCGGCGCGGTATTCTTCCTTCTGGTGCTGTTTGCGGCGCTGACCTCGGCGATTTCGCTCATGGAGGCAATTGTTTCCATCCTTCGCGATAAATTCAAGATGGGCAGAAAGCTCGCCTGCGTTATCGTTCTTATCGGCAGCATCCTTCTCGGCCTGCTTTCGACCCTCGGCTACAGCCTGTGGTCGGGCGTAAAGATCATCGATATGCAGTTCCTCGATTTCTTCGACTTTATCAGCAACAGCGTGCTCATGCCGATAGTCGCCTTCCTCACCTGCGTATTCATCGGCTTTATCATCAAACCCAAGGCCATCATCGACGAGGTAGAGGAAACGTCAAAATTCAAGGGAAAGGGTCTTTTCTCGGTCGTAATAAAGTATGTCGCGCCCATTCTCATCGTAGCGATCCTCGTTTCCTCCGTGCTCAACGCGTTCGGAATAATAAGCATTTAAGTCTTTTAACGAATCAATCCCCGGTTTTAAACCGGGGATTCTCTTTTGCCGGATGCCGGTCAGGGACATACCGAATGCTGTCTTTCGGTCGGCGTCCGGTATCACAGATAGGCAACCATATTGTCGGCAAGCGATCGTTCCACGGCGATGAGCCGCTTTGCGATCGCTCTGCTCTCATCGTCAGCCGCTTTGTACTGATTGAGATACCTCCTGAGCGATTTTACGCCCATATTGCATCCGTCGGTTATCAGATCGGCTATAACCGAATCGGACCGGTCGAACACCAGTTTAGCGTTGGTCTTTATCCACGACATGCTCTGTGCGGCGACGTTCGGATCCTTGCCCTTGTCCCCGTAAGCGTCCAGCCTTTCGCGAAGATGATCTCCCAGTATCTCATGATCTCTTTTGCTCTCCTCAAGGCACTGCCTGAGCTTCTCGTCGCTGACGTATGAGCTTACGTCGTCAATCGAACCTACGCCCATTTTGATTCCTGCGTCGCATTCTCTGAGCAGTCTGACGGAATCTGTATCCGGCATGCTATCCTCTCCTTTACACCTTTTGTTATATTATGCCCTTTTCCCGCCTCATGATACAGCGCACAATTTTTGACATCCGCAGACGCGCAAGTTTTTTATCTTTTACAGTTTACTTATGTAAAAAAGTGTGTTATAATTTAAATAATTATACTGTATTGCCGCGTTTTGTTTTCCTTTTTATTTTTTAACTCGTTTTCAGCGAAAAAGGTTATTACGATGTCAGGTAATACATGCTATTATTTTTCCGTTAATCCATCTCTTGACAATATAAACCACCATAATTAGGAGGAAGCTTTTATGAAATCAGGAGCATATTTCCGCACCGCTACCGTAGGTGGCTTTAATAAGGAGGACGTTCTCAACTACATCGATCAGATGAGCGAACGCTCCAAGCACAATGAGGCCAAGCTGCAAAAGCAGATCGAGGAACTGACCGCGCAGAGAGACTCTCTCCAGAGCGTTGTAGGCAGCGGAAATCCCGAGGAAATCAGAGCCATGCAGAACCAGATTGTCAAGCTCAAAGAGGCCTTGACGTCTGTCAGCGAGACAAAGGACAAACTGGAGAGCAACTTTGACAAGGCGAGAACCGCGGTTGAAAAGTCAATTGCCCAGGCTCAGAAAGAAGCCGAAAAAGCAAAGCAGTTCGAGGCAAAGGTTATAGAACTGACCAAAGAAAAGGAACAGCTCGAATCGGATAACAAAAATGCCAGAGAAGAGCTGAGAAATACACGTCTGGCGGCCCAGGAGCTCCAGAGAAGATACAACGAGCTTAAAAACAGCGCTGCCTCCGCACCCGCCGCCGCTGCTCAGTCCGCTGTAATCGAGCGAACAGACGCCGACAACAACAGGAAGTATGCAGAGCTCGAAGCCCGCATCAAGGAATTCGAAGAGAAGAGCCGCCGCTACGACGAGGCGTGCGCAGAACTCGGCAGAATAAGGATCGACGCCCATACAGAGGCTGAAAAGATAGTCAACGAGGCAAAATCAAGATCGGAAGAGGCTCTCAGCCTTGCCAAGGAAAAGGCTCAGGAAAATTACAGAGCCTCCCAGGAAAAGGCTCAGGCGACGCTCACAGACGCGCAGAAACAGGCGGACGCCACCATCAAGGAAGCAAACGACCGCGCGGATCAGGCCCTGTTCAAAGCAAAGGTCCAGACCGAACAGAGGATCCGCAAGGCAAACGAGCAGGCTGAGCAGACCATCAAGGACGCCGATATTCAGGCCGAAAGAAAGATCGCCGAGGCAGACAGGCTTGCTGCAGAAAAGATTGCCGACGCCGAAAAGCAGGTTCAGGAAATACTCGCCGGCGCGGACGCTCTCTACAACGAAAGGTTCGCCGCGGTTTCAGGTGATTTCGACGGCGTTATCGGCGGAGCAAACGGCTCTCTCCGCGAGATCAGCGGTGAGTTTACCGCGCTCAAGGATGATCTTGACTTTGTCAAGTATTCCCTCAGAGAAACCATGAGCAACCTTGAAAACAAACTCAACGAAACCAACAAGCGCATCGACAGCGCAATCACCGACATAGACAGCAAATCCTTTGACAGGTACAGGCTTTCCCAGGAAGCGCCCGCCGAAAACGGCGAGGCTGAATCCGGGGACGCCAAGGAAAACTTTTTTCGCTGAGCCGCAGGGCGAAACAAAGCCCGAACAAAGCGGCAAATCAAGCGAAGATGAAAGATTCGACGAATGGATGAAAATGTTCATGAACTGACGCCTTATACTTAATCGCAAAAAGCTCCGGGCAAAGGGCTTTCGCCCTTCCCGGAGATTATTGTTTGCACGGGCGTGTTTTTGTCGGAAAATCAGATTTTCCTGAGAAAGCGGTTTATATAAGGAGTAAGGGGAAACTATATGCAGTATGAGCTTCACACAAGCAGCCTGAAGCAGCAGGCCGAAAGGCTCAGAGCCGGAGACAGGGTGCTTCTGAGCGGACAGATAATCACGTCGCGCGATGCGGCGCACAAAAGATATTTTGAGGCGATCGGCAAGAACGAGCCGCTTCCGATAGACCTGAAAAGCTCGGTCATATACTATGCCGGTCCGACTCCTGCGCCCGAAAACCTTCCGATAGGTTCCTGCGGCCCGACCACATCAAGCCGCATGGATCCCTATGCGCCCAAGCTCCTCGACATGGGCCTTGTCGCAATGATAGGCAAGGGTCCGCGCAGCAGCGAAGTGTGCGACGCGATAATCCGCAACAAATCTGTCTATTTCTGCTCCATAGGCGGCGCGGGCGCGCTTGCGGCAAGGTGCGTCAGATCCTGCGAGGTGCTCGCTTACGACGATCTGGGCTGCGAGTCGGTAAAGCGTCTTGAAATAGAAGATATGCCGCTGATAGTCGCAATAGACTGCAGCGGAGGAAATCTTTTCAGCAGATAGCGGTACGCTCCCCGCCGATAGAGCAAAATATTTTTGCAAAAAACACTTGACGTACTGGAAACGGTGTGTTATAATTTTCTAGCAATAAAGCAGGATTATCCGTCCTCACCTTCCGACTCCTTTCGTGGATGTTTGATGTGTCAATAATCTCAAAGGTTTTTATTCAGCTGGCCTTTATTATTGCGGACGGGTTTTTGCTCGTTCGCATTTTTATTTTGTTATTTGAGCAGTGGAGGTGTTTTCTCATCAGCAGCAAGGAACTTCAGATCAATGAAGAAATCAGAGATCGCGAAGTGCGTCTCATCGGCGACGACGGATCCCAGCTTGGCATCATGTCCTCGCGCGACGCACAGAAATTAGCCATTGAAAAGAATCTGGATTTGGTTAAGATCGCTCCCACGGCAATCCCGCCTGTCTGCAAGCTTATGGATTACGGCAAATATCGCTTCGAGCAGGCAAAAAGGGAAAAGGAAGCCAAGAAAAATCAGCATATCGTCGAGATTAAGGAAACCCGTCTGAGCCTCGGCATAGATACCCATGACTTTGAAACAAAGGCCAACCAGTCAAAGAAATTCCTCAAAGCCGGCAACAAGGTCAAGGTTTCCATTCGCTTCAGAGGACGCGAAATGGGTCATCCGGAACAGGGTCTTGAGATAATGAAAAGATTTGCCGAGGCTTGCTCCGAATTCGGCTCGATCGAGAAACAGCCAAAGCTGGAGGGGCGTCATATGCTCATGTTCCTTGCGTCCAAGGCTACTAAATAAAATTTAACTCAGGAGGAATTATAAAATGCCTAAGATGAAGTCTCACAGCGGCGCTAAAAAGCGTTTCAAGCTGTCTAAGAACGGTAAGGTTATGCGCGGTCATGCCTTCAAGTCTCACATCCTTACTAAGAAATCCACAAAGCGCAAGAGGAACCTCAGAAAGGTCGTTCCTGCCGACGTTACCAATACAGCCAACGTCAAGCGTTTAATCCCTTATAAATAATATTTAATCAGATTAGTAACGGAGGTAGTTTAAGATATGGCTCGTATAAAAGGCGCAATGATGACCCGCAAGAGAAGAAACAAGGTTCTCA
>JAFYGK010000035.1 GCA_017543285.1 Clostridia bacterium
GGGGATTTTCAGTTCCCTGCTCTACCATCTGAGCTACAGAGGCAAATGTGGCGACCCGGAACGGGCTCGAACCGTCGACCTCTAGCGTGACAGGCTAGCGTTCTAACCAGCTGAACTACCGGGCCACAAATGGGAACAACAGGGCTCGAACCTGTGACCCCCTGCTTGTAAGGCAGGTGCTCTCCCAGCTGAGCTATGCTCCCATTTTGCCATTGCCGCAATCTCTCGCGACAACGTTATATATGATACACGAAAACAGGAGTTTTGTCAATGGGTTTTTAAAACTTTTTTGATTTTATGGAAAATTAACCAAGGCCTTTCCTTAATAAAACCTCATCGAAGTATACCGTTCGCAAAATCATCTTGCAGATAATGCATATGCAAAGCCGCTCCCGGTTATTCTAAACAACCTGCAAAACGAAGAATTTCAGATAAGTCGTTTCATCAGCTGCAAGCAGTGCGGGATGATCGGGCGACTGGGTCTTTATTTCTGCCGTGCGTATCCTTCTGCCGCTGTCTCGCGCGGCTTCACGGAGCATTTTTTCAAAAAGAGGAAGCGTCATATAATGTGAACAGGAGGCGGTAACGAGAAAACCGCCGCTTTCCACTATCTTCATGCCGAGGATGTTTATATCCCTGTAGCCGCGATATGCGCCCTTAACTTCGCTCGCAGACTTGCAGAAGGCAGGCGGATCGAGAATGACAACGTCAAATTTTTCTCCGGTCTTTTTGTATTCTCGCAGCATCTGGAACACGTCGCCCTGCACCGTTCTGACCTTGTCCCCGAGTCCGTTGAGCCGCGAATTTTCCATGACGTCTTCCAGCGCCTTTTGTGAAATATCCAGCGCGGTGACGCTTTTTGCACCGGCAAAGGCGGCGTTTACCGAAAAACCTCCGACGTTGCAGAAGCAGTCGAGCACCGTTTTATCCTTGCAGTAACGTCTGAGAGCAAGGCGGTTTTCCTTCTGATCGAGAAAATATCCGGTTTTCTGCCCGTTTTCAAGGTCGGCTATCATTTTCAGCCCGTTTTCCTCAAAGACGACGCGCGGGTCAAATTCGCCGTAAACAATGCCCTTTCTGAGAGGCAGACCCTCCTTTTCGCGCACATTCACGTCGCAGCGCTCATAGATCCCGCGCGGCGAAAACAGCTCGACGAGCGAATCCGTGATAATCTGCCGGTTCAGCTCCATGCCCAGCGACAGTATCTGCATGCACAGCACATCTCCGTATTTGTCGATAATGAGCGCGGGCAGGTCGTCGGCTTCGGCGAAAACCATTCGATAGCTGTCGGTATAGCCGAGCTTTATGCGGTAGTCGTTTGCCGCGGCAATGCGCGATTTGAAAAGCTCCTTATCCGGCTCGGCCGAATCGCGGATGAAAATGCGCACCAGAATCTTGGACAGGTGGTTGATATAGCCCTTTCCGATGTAGCGGCCTGCGCTGTCGTATACGATCGCCAGATCGCCGTTTTTGCCCTTGCCCTCGATACGCTGCACCTCGTTGGCGTAGACCCACGGGTGACCGGCGGCTATTCTCTTTTCCTCGTTCTTCTTGAGATAAACGCTGTAGCTCATGTGTCGCTCCTGAGTTTTTTGTTAATTATACACTTATTCGGGCAAAGATACAAGCGCAAAGCAAAACGCCGCCCGAAAATGGACGGCGGTTTGCTTAAATAAAATAATTTTGGAAGAAGTTATCTTTTTTATGCCTCGACGGGGAATTTTTTGATGA
>JAFYGK010000036.1 GCA_017543285.1 Clostridia bacterium
GGCATGACCCGGGCAGTCAACGTGTGCGTAGTGGCGGTTGTCGGTTTCGTACTCAACGTGAGCGGTGTTGATTGTGATACCGCGCTCTCTCTCTTCGGGAGCCTTATCGATGTTTGCATAGTCGACGAATGCAGCCTGTCCCTTGAAGCCGAGAACCTTTGTGATAGCAGCGGTCAGTGTTGTCTTACCATGGTCAACGTGACCGATGGTACCGATGTTTACGTGGGGCTTGGTTCTTTCGAATTTCTGCTTTGCCATGGGATTATCCTCCTTTTATATAATAAGAAAATATAAATAATTGGTTTTTTGTGCTGTACGAACAACAGCATACTATATTATTTTAACATAATTTTGCCATACATCAATATGAATAGCAAAAACAGATGTGAGAATTTGTTACATATACGCCGGCGCAAAACCCCGTCAATCGTTATTTCTGCCGCGTACTGTGATGATTTTTTCGGAAACAGACTTGGGAACCTCAACATAGTGGCTGGGCTCCATCGCGTACTGTCCTCTGCCCTGCGTCTTGGAGCGGAGATCGGTAGCATAGCCGAACATTTCCGAAAGAGGAACAATGGCGCTGATCTGCTGACCGCCCGGCAGAGCTTCCATACCCTGGATCTGTCCGCGGCGGGAATTGAGATCGCCGATAACGTCGCCCATATACTCCTCGGGGACGGTGACCACTACCTTCATGACAGGCTCAAGCAGAACGGGATCAGCCTTCTTCATGGCTTCCTTGAAGGCCATGGAGCCGGCGATCTTGAAGGCCATTTCTGAGGAGTCCACCTCATGATATGAGCCGTCGTAGAGTGTGACCTTTACATCCACCACGTTGAATCCGGCAAGAACGCCCGACTTCATCGCGCCCTGGATACCCATATCGACCGCGGGTATATATTCCTTGGGAATGACGCCGCCTGTGATGGCGTTGATGAACTCGTATCCCTTGCCCGACTCGTTGGGCTCGATCTTTATCTTGACGTGACCGTACTGGCCGCGTCCGCCAGACTGCCTGGAGTATCTCTCGTCGACGTCTGCCGTGCGGCGGATGGTTTCCTTGTAAGCGACCTGAGGCTTGCCGACGGTGGCTTCGACGCGGAACTCGCGCATGAGTCTGTCAACGATGATCTCGAGGTGCAGCTCGCCCATTCCGGCTATGATGGTCTGTCCCGTTTCCTCGTCGGTGTAGGCCTTAAAGGTCGGGTCTTCCTCTGCCAGCTTGGAGAGAGCAATACCCATCTTTTCCTGACCGGCCTTGGTCTTGGGTTCGATAGCGACCCTGATAACCGGATCCGGGAATTCCATCGACTCGAGCACGACAGGAGCCTTCTCATCGCAGAGGGTGTCGCCCGTCGTCGTATTCTTGAGTCCGACCGCGGCGGCGATATCGCCGGCATAAACGGTCGTGATGTCCTGTCTGTGGTTGGAATGCATCTGGAGGATGCGTCCGATTCTTTCTCTCTGACCCTTTACCGAGTTGTAGACGAACGAACCGGAATCCAGCGTTCCGGAATACACTCTGAAGAAGCACAGCTTGCCGACAAACGGATCTGTCATTATCTTGAAGGCGAGAGCCGAGAACGGCTCCTCGTCGCTCGAATGACGCTGACAGGGCTCGTCTGTCTCGGGGTTGACGCCTTCGATTGCCGGGATGTCGGTCGGAGCCGGCATATAGTCGACAACGGCGTCAAGCAGCTTCTGAACGCCCTTGTTTCTGTAAGATGTGCCGCATACCACGGGGACCATTGTATTAGCAATGGTAGACTTGCGGATACAATCCTTTATTTCCTGCTCGGTGAGTTCTTCTCCGCCGAGATATTTCTCGAGAAGTGTCTCGTCCTGCTCAGCAACATGCTCCAAAAGCTCGGCTCTGTACTGCTCGGCCTTTTCAACCATGTCCTCGGGGATTTCCTCGACTCTGACGTCCTTGCCGATGTTGTCGTAATATACATACGCCTTCATCTCAACCAGGTCGATGATTCCCTTGAAGGTCTCTTCTCTTCCTATCGGAAGCTGAATGGGTACGGCGTTGCACTTGAGGCGTTCTCTCATCATGTTGACGACGAAATAGAAATCAGCGCCCATGATGTCCATCTTATTGATGTAAGCCATGCGCGGAACCTTGTATTTATCGGCCTGTCTCCAGACCGTTTCCGACTGAGGCTCAACGCCACCCTTGGCGCAGAATACCGTAACGGAGCCGTCCAACACACGAAGCGAGCGTTCTACCTCGACAGTAAAGTCAACGTGACCAGGTGTGTCAATAATATTGATTCTGTGACCCTTCCAGAAGCAAGTTGTAGCAGCCGAGGTGATTGTTATGCCTCTTTCCTGCTCCTGCTCCATCCAGTCCATTGTCGCGGCGCCCTCGTGAGTCTCGCCCATCTTGTGATTGATACCGGAATAGAACAGTATGCGCTCTGTTGTCGTCGTTTTACCGGCGTCAATATGAGCCATTATACCAATATTTCTTGTCATTTCCAGCGATACTTGTCTTGGCATAAATCCTCCTGTGTTGAAATGCTGATAAAAGGAATCTTGTTCAAATAATTAAGCTGATTTTTCGGCGCCGCGGTCTTGCGGACGATCGAATTCCGGGCAATAAGCCGGGCTGCCGAAAGAATACTACCAGCGGAAATGTGCAAAAGCCTTGTTGGCTTCGGCCATCTTGTGTGTGTCGTCGCGCTTCTTTGCGGCGCCGCCGACTCCGTTGATAGCGTCGAGGATCTCGCCGGAAAGGCGTTCCTTCATGGTTCTCTCGTTGCGCTGTCTGGAATAAAGAGTTATCCAGCGCAGACCCAGCGTTTCCTTTCTTGCCGGTCTGACTTCCATAGGAACCTGATATGTGGCGCCGCCGACACGGCGGGCCTTGACCTCTAACTGAGGCATGACAGATTCCATGCACTGCTCGAAAACCTCAAGGGGATCTCTGCCTGTCTTTTCTCTGATGATGTCAAACGCATCATAGACTATCTTCTGGGCTACTCCCCTTTTGCCGTCATACATGACGAAATTTATCAGTCTTGTGACTAATTTGGAATTGTAAAGCGGATCAGGCAAAACGTCACGTTTTGCTATGGAGCCTCTTCTTGGCACTTCGCTTCCCTCCTTCATTAATGTAATGATATCATAGGTACTCGAAAGCGACTAAAACTTCCGTTGTCCAATGCAAGGCCACCATGTTATATATTCAACAAGCCGCAGCTTTAATAAATTCTATAATATATGGCAACATCGCATTGCTTCGAACCGCCTTTTATGCGGTCCTGCTGTTTTTCCGCGCGTTTTATTCGCCGCGGACTTTAAGCAACCGAAGTGATTGTCTTATTTCTTTCCAGCCTTTGGTCTCTTCGCTCCGTATTTGGAACGAGCCTGCATTCTCTGCGAAACGCCCTGTGTGTCGAGCGTACCTCTGATGATGTGGTAACGGACACCGGGGAGATCCTTAACACGTCCGCCACGAATGAGAACAACACTATGCTCCTGGAGATTGTGACCAATACCGGGAATATAAGCTGTAACTTCGATAGCGTTGGTAAGACGTACTCTGGCGATCTTTCTGAGGGCCGAATTCGGCTTTTTGGGGGTCATGATCTTAACGGCTGTGCAAACGCCGCGCTTCTGTGGGGAGTTCTGGTCGATAAGAACGCGCTTCTTGGAATTGAGACCCTTGAGAAGAGCCGGAGCCTTTGCCTTTACCTCGAGAGTTTCTCTGCCCTTGCGGACCAGCTGATTAAAGGTCGGCAATTAATGTTTCCTCCTTTCCTGTAAATTTGTTCTTCCTGAAAAAGGGCGCACTTAGCGCGATACTTTTCATGAAGTAACTGCATTATTATATCATGTGATTTTGGTGTTGTCAATAACATACTGGCAGTTTTTTTGTAGATATTAGTAAAAAGCAAAACAAAAGTTTGTGAAAGGTGCATAATCTGATTTTTGACGTCAGATATTATATTACAGACCGCGCGGCAAACCGACGGATTTGCTCCCGGTGCATCCATCGCAGCATAAGGGCAAACGGTTTATTTTACGGAACGGCCGGTCCTTCCGCGGCGACCGTCATTTTTACCGTCTTTACATAATCAGTCCCCCGTTGTATAATGATTCTGTTGTATTGTGAGGAAAAAAGCAGGTCAGTCCGAAAGGAGCGTTCCGCAGAATGAAAAAAATAGCCTTTTTCGACGCAAAGCCATACGATAAGGAATGGTTCGACCGTCTAAATAAAAACTACGAAATTGTCTATTTCGACGCAAAGCTCACCGCGCATACCGCCGGTCTGGCAAGCGGCTTCGACGGAGTATGCGCCTTCGTCAACGATGAAATAAACGCCGAGGTCGTGGACAGGCTGTACAACAGCGGAATACGCGTTCTTGCTATGCGCTCGGCAGGCTACAGCAATGTCGATTTCAAGGCAAGCTACGGCAAGATCCACGTTGTAAGGGTGCCGGCATATTCTCCCCACGCTATAGCCGAGCACGCAATGGGCCTGCTGCTGACCGTAAACCGCAAAATTCACAGAGCCTACATTCGCACCAGGGATTTCAATTTCAGCCTCAACGGACTGTGCGGTATCGATCTTTTCGGAAAAACCGCCGGCGTCATCGGCACAGGCAAAATAGGACGGGCGTTCATAGACATATGCCGGGGTATGGGCATGCGCGTGCTGGCGTATGATCTTTATCCTGCCGATATCCCCGATGTTGAATATACCGACATCGAGACCATATTCAAAAGCAGCGATGTGATCTCCCTGCACTGTCCGCTGACCGATCAGACCCATCATATGCTCAACGGGGACGCCTTTTCCAAGATGAAAAAAGGCATGTTTATCATAAACACATCGCGCGGCGCTCTCATTGAATCGACCGCTCTGCTGAACGCCCTCAACGACGGAACGGTTCGCGGAGCAGGTCTGGACGTCTACGAGGAGGAGGCCGATCTTTTCTTTGAGGATTTCTCCAATTCGATAATCAAGGACGACGTGCTGTCTCTGCTTGTGTCGCGCCCCAATGTTGTGCTGACCTCCCATCAGGCGTTTTTGACCGAGGAGGCTCTCGGCGCTATAGCCGAAATAACCCTCAGAAACTTGGATGAGTTTTTCAGCGGCGAGGCGCTTACAAACGAAGTCTGCTATCAGTGCGACACCGGCAAGGTGACCGAACGCTGCCCGAAAACGGAAAACGGAAGATGCTTCTGACGGCAGCCCTCCAGGCGGTTTGCCGTCGGAGCGGACAATGGACGGCGGACGCGACGACAACGGCAATCCTGTCCTGAGAGGCCTGAAATTGTTCCGGTCCGGCTGTCGCCGCCGGGAATTCCGACCGCCGCGCCATACTCTCAATTATGAAACATTACACCCGCATACTGTTCGATCTCGACGGCACTCTGACCGACCCGGGAGTCGGCATAACAAATTCAATAATTTACGCGCTGAAAAAATACGGTATTTCCGTGGACGATCCCTCCGGGCTTTACGGCTTTATCGGCCCGCCGCTTCTTGATTCCTTCAGGAAGTATTTCGGCTTTTCCGATGAAGAATCTGTCAGGGCGGTCGGATACTACCGCGAATACTACCGCGACAAAGGCATTTTTGAAAATTACGTCTACGACGGCGTTGAACAGACGCTCTCCGCGCTTAAGGACGGCGGCAGTAATCTCTATGTGGCAACCTCCAAGCCGGAGATATTTGCGCGGCG
Source organism: Clostridia bacterium (assembly GCA_017543285.1). Taxonomy (GTDB): domain Bacteria; phylum Bacillota; class Clostridia; order Oscillospirales; family Acutalibacteraceae; genus RGIG7067. Next base: position 5,703 of record JAFYGK010000036.1, read on the forward strand.
CATTATAGAGCATTACGGCCTTGCCCGTTATTTTTCCTTTGTCGGCGGAGGTATGCCAAACGGCGCGCGGACAAAAAAGAGCGAAGTCATCAGCTATGTGCTGCAAAGCGCGGGTATCGGCAACCCGGAAGACGCAGTCATGGTCGGAGACAGAAGCTATGATATTGCCGGCGCAAAAACGGTCGGGCTTTCCAGCATAGGCGTTCTTTACGGCTACGGCAGCCGTGAGGAGCTTGAAAACGCGGGCGCGGACGCTATCGCGGAAAGACCGGGAGACATAATAAAACTGATCCTCTGACCTGGCGGGTCAGAGGATTGTTTCTGTTATCTGATATTTTTGTTCTTCTTTCTGCCGTCTTTTTTCGCCCTGCGGCTCTCCTCATGGATATAAGGCAGACCGGTAAAGCTCTCATCGCCCGAATCGATAATTCCGGCATTTTGGGCTGCGAACGGAATTACGCCAAGCTCTTCATTGGTATAATCTCCGTCCGGTTCGTCATCATAATAATACTCTTCGTCATACGGTAAAGAGTCATTACTTAACGTATATTTTTCACCGTGCTTATTGTTCATTTTGCTCGCCTCCCTTTTCCCGGCCGGCCTGTCGCTTAAAAACGCTGCCGGCAATCGATCATCGATTCTATTTTTCCATTATAAAGGAAGTATATGCACATTCCCCGAACTTTATTGCTCCGCTGCCCGATCCGCGGCAGTTTGGCCGCCCGCCGCCGACGCCGCATAACCTTTCTTCCGGGGCCGGAAATCCCATTCTGTCTGCCAAAGCAGCGCTCGGACCTCTGATGCAAAGCATATGCGCACATTTTTTCGGGAGTAAAAAGCGGAAGAAAATATACCGGGCAATTCCCGTTATAATGCAAACAGCCCGTCGGGTTTACTGACAAAAGCGCCGGCTTTATCCTCAAAGCCGGCGCAGATTTTTTATCTTATTCTATTTTTCCGCGTCCTCTTCGTCCACCGGAATGCCCGAAACCTCTGAGTAAACCCTGAGCATGCATCTGGCGAGCTGTATCTCGCCGTTTTTTGCGTTGCTTTCCCTGACCTCCCGCTTCTTTTTCTCCTTTTCCTCATCGCTCAGACCGGCAAGCCGCCTAACTATCTTTTCAAACTCCTCTTCGGTTTTGAAGGTATAGCCGGAAACGCCCTCGCGGTACTGACCGATATTAAGCGGATCGTATCGCTGGACGACAGGAAGACCCGCTGCAAGACCCTCCAGCATGGAAACCGACATCATTTCGGTAAGCGACGCCGTTACATACATGTCGCATACGGCATATATCGGCGGAACGTCATCGTGATCTATTCTCCCGGTAAAGGTGACTTTATCGGCAATGCCGAGCTGCTGCGCCTGTTTTTTGAGCGGTTCAAGCTCGGGACCGCCGCCGACGCAGATAAGACGCAGCCTGTCCTCCTCTTTGCCGAAAAATCTTGCCCAGTATTTGAGAAGCTGGTCAACGCTCTTTTCCCTGCCCATCCTGCCGACGAATACAGCCGCCGTTTCGCCCGGCCTTATGCCGAGCTTTTGACGGGTTTCGCTCAACTGCTCTTCGGAAAAGTTCTCCGGGGCAAACTGCTCCATCTGTACGCTGTTTGGTATGAGCCGGACATTCTTTTGAACCTTGCATCGCCTGAAAAAGTCTTCGGCCTTTGCCGACGGACTTGTCAGAGCGTCCGCCTTATCGGCAAGGTATCTGGCGTACCGGTGGGAGAGTCTTTTTATGGTGGGCGCAAAGAGCTTGGGAGCTATATAGAAAACATACTCGTCGTACATTGTGTGCAGAGTGTAAACAAAGGGTTTGCCCAACCGCTCGGCAGTCTTTGCGGAAAACAGACCGACGCCGAATTCCTGATGCATGTGCAGAACGTCGGGGTCAAATTCCTTTATTATCTCAAGACGGCGATGACTGAACGGATTGGCGAGACCGTAGCCGTAGAGCCTCTTGAAGCTGTATGCCGGACAATGCAGGACTCCGTCCTCAATATAGTGACGCTTTGCGCCGGGATCGGCAGTTACTATAAGAACCTCATGACCCAACTGCACGAGCCCGTTGCGAAGCACGGTTATATGGGTGACAACTCCGTTTATATACGGAAGATAAGTTTCGACAAAAAGTGCGATTTTCATTTTATCACCTATCCGATTTGTATTTTGTCGTCTTGCTTCTGTTTAAAAAAGCCGCGGTTAATATAACAATAGAGCAAAAACACCTTTTGGCTAATTTTATTATAGCATCATTATTAAAAAAGACAACATAAAAAACAAATACAATGAGTATATCTTAAAGATACCGTATTCTGTCGTTGACGATTTTTGCGCGGCTTATGCGGCAAAGCTGTAACGCTTTTTTATTTGCCGGATAAAATGACTGTAAAGGGTAAATCCCGATAAAATGTAAAGGGTGATATGCTTGAATCATTTCAGATGGCAATATCCGGATAACCGAACAAATACATCCGGAGGCAGACAGCAGAGCGCTCCCGATTTGCTGCGCAGCACACGGAACGCTGCCGGGCAATCGGCAAAAACAAGGCCTTCGTCTCCCGAAAATAACTCCGGCGGACAGCGGGAGGCATCCGCACGGCAGGAAGCATCCTGCGACGGCTCACCGATAAATATGCCCGTGAACAAAAAAGAGGACAGAGATCCGGTAAATGCAAGAACAGACGTCGGCGTTGATTCCGACGAATCGTCCAAATGCTCTCCCGGGGCTTTCGGCAATATCGAAAACGCGGAGAACGCCAACTGCCATGAAAGCGCCAACTGCATGAGAGACGACAACGGCATGCATAATATTCCGCAGACGGAAGGCAAGGCCGCCGCAGTCGGCTTTACCGGCGGCGCGGGCGAACGATCCGGACAAAAAGACGCCTCGGACCGCCCTGTGAGGAAAAACGGGGATAATTCATATTCCGGCGGATTTGCAGACGAACCGTCTGAGCAAGCCTTGCTTTCAGGTCTGACCGGCGCGGATCGGAGCTTCGACCCGTTTGAAAAAACAAGTCTGCTCGGCGGCAGCGGTTTTATCAATGCCGACGATCTGTTTGCGCCAGGGAGAAGCGCGGGTCTTTCCGGATCGCTGTCCGGAGACAGACCGGCTGCCGAAAACAGGCCTGACGGCGCTTTTGGCATGTTCGAGGACGGCATGGCGCTCGGTGCGGATCCTTCCGGCGGCGGCCTGACGCGCGGCGGCATTTTTGAAAACAACGCCGCCGGAGACAGCTCCTTTGAGGACGGCATGGCGCTCAACGGAGGTTTGGCGGGTGATCGGGAATTTGCCGATCCCGACGCCGGCAAAACCGATGAACAGGTGTTTTTTGACGCCGATACCCTGCCGGACGGATACCGTCCGCATGAGGAAGAGCTGCGGTCGGGAGAAACGGAGCTTTTGGACGGTATACGTCAGTGGCGTCAGGGAATGGATGAATGGAGACGCGGTATGGAGCAGTGGCGTCAGGGAATTGACGAATGGCGCGGCGCGCAGCCGGCGGGATCAGCGGGCGGACAGAACCTGACGGAAAACGCGGGACGGACCGTGACGGTTATCGGCAGCACATCCTCCAAGGATCCGGCCAACGTCGGAGCGGCGGATGATCCGAGGATGTCAGGCGGCGCCGGAACGCCGGCTATGCTTCCGGATGTACAGTATCCGGAGATGTCCTACGCGCAGTTCCTGATGCAAAACCGGTGCAGCGGTACCCTTAAGGTGCAGGCATACGCGGCGCAGCAGTCCATACCGCTTTCGGGAGTCGATATAATAGTCAGCCGCAGATTTTCCGACGGAGTCCATGTATTTTTCACGGGAAGGACGGACAGCAGCGGAATAATAGACAATATTTCACTGCCTGCGCCCAGCCGCGATCTTTCTCTGGAAAGCGGGAGCCGCATGCCGGCGGCAATATACGACCTGACGGCGCGGATCGCCGGACTGCGCCCCATAAGCTATACCTTCGATATTTTCGACTCGGTGGAAACAATTCAGTCGATAATACTCCGCTCGTTTGTGAGGTGATGAAAATTGCCCTTACAGCCGGTTATACCGAAATACATAACCGTTCATCTGGGCCCTCCCGGCTCCGACGCGCAGAATGCGACCGTGCCCTTCATTGATTACCTGAAAAACGTCGCCTCCAGTGAGATATATCCCACATGGCCGGAAGCCGCGCTGCGCGCCAACATCTTCGCACAGACCACGTTCGCGCTTAACCGCATATACACCGAATGGTACCGCAGCCGGGGCTATGATTTTGACATAACCAACGACACCCGTTACGACCAGAAATTCATCCCCAACAGGGAGGTATATGATTCGGTTTCAAGAATAGTCGACGAGCAGTTCAACAGCTACGTCGTGCGCAACGGCTTTATCCAGCCGCTTTTCACACAGTACTGCAACGGAACGACGGCGTTCTGCCGGGGACTGTCCCAATGGGGAAGCGTCGGTTTGGCTCAGGAGGGGCTAAACGCTTATCAGATACTGCAGTACTATTACGGAAACGACATCAGTATAGTGTTCAACGCGCCTGTATCGGACAATACGGCTTCATATCCCGGCAGACCGCTCAGGGTCGGAATGGTGGGCGAAGAAATAAGACTCCTGAAAATCGAGCTCAACCGCATAGGACGAAATTATCCCGCAATAGGCAGCAATCTCACCGAGGACGTTGTTTTTTCGGTGGAAACGGAAAACGCCGTAAAGCGTTTTCAGAGTATTTTCAATCTCACGCCGGACGGCATTGTGGGACCTGCGACGTGGTATCGGATAAAGGATATTTTCAACGGGGTCAAGGGCCTTGCCGAGCTTCAGGGCGAAGGACTGCGCTTTGATGAGATAGCTCCCATGTACGCCAGCGCCATATCTCTCGGCAGTGCGGGCGATCTTGTGGGATATATCCAGTATTATCTCTATGTGATATCCTACTTTGACGACGATATACCCATTCTCAGCGTTGACGGCATCTTCGGGCCGCAGACCGAGCGGACGGTGCGCGCCTTTCAGCAAAAGTACGGTCTGACCGTCGACGGTATTGTCGGGCGTCAGACCTACAGCAAGATTCTTGAGGTCTATGATTCGCTGCTTTCCGTTTTGCCGCAGTATACGCCCGATTATATCGAGATTTTCCCGGGCGTTTTCCTGACGCGCGGAGCGCAAGGGCAGAATGTGAGCAATTTGCAGACGCTTATAAACAGGGCGGCCGCGAGGTATCCCAACATTCCTTCGCTGACGGTTGACGGGGTTTTCGGCGCGCAGACGGAAAACGCCGTGAGGGTGATACAGCAATTCGTCGGCAGACCGGTGACAGGCTTCGTCGGTCCGCTGACGTGGTACGCGATAGTGAATCTGGGGAGAGAGTAGGGGAAAAGGGAAAGGGGAAAGAAAAGGAAAGGGCTGCCGGTGTGGCAGCCCTTGTGTGTTTATAGAATGGTTTACAAAAGTCCAAATAACGCTTTAAGTTCTGCGATATTTTGAGTGTAGTTATAATCGGGGTGCATCATAGAAGTGCAACCACGGACAATGCCATCATCTAAATAAACGCAGTAGCTTCCCAACCAATCATAATTATCGGAAGCGAATTTGACTGCCATTAGAGTCTTGCTGCCGCTTTTATAAACCTCTGTCGTCTTAAAATGATCTGCAACTAGGCCTGAATCTCTATATGCACTGGCTTTTACATAGGATTCTGCCGTTTCCTTATTCTTGTTTAACAAATCGCAACCGCTCATTAAAGTGATGACTACTACAATTACTGCAATAATTGCTGCTAAACACCTTGCTCTTTTATTTCTCATCATTGCCTTTGCCTCCCCCGGTATTTTTTGCGATTAAACCAAATATTGTACCTAAAAAGAACGTTATACTTGTAGGATAAAGCAGATTGCTTTGGTAGTTCATGTCTCTTGTTAAAAACGTCATTCCAATAAGGACAATCATAATAACAAAACAGATTACGCTTAATGCAGTAAATAATTTGTTCATAGTGTTTTCTCCCATTAAAGCATTATTCAACAAATTCAGCCGAGACCCATCCATAGGTATCTTTGTAGTAAATAAAGTACCATCCATTTTGGTAACCGTGTATCGAAATAGTTGTTCTGTTGCGAATAGCACGTATTTTTCCATATTCTACACTGGGTCCATATCTCATATTAAGTCCGCCATCTGCTTCGACGGTTCCCGTATAACCAACTTCATCGATTTCATCTGGGGTTACTAATGAATATCTGTCTCTGATATAGTCAGAAGGTGAACTTGATGTTGAAGGCTTGGAATATGTCTGAGCTGGAGATTTTGTAGTTTTTTGCTGCGACTTCGAATTATTTTTAGAATTAGGATTCTGTTGAGTTCCTTGAGTATTTACTCCCAATTTTCCGATAGTTGTATCAAATAAGTCTAACGAAATATCGCCGCTATACATTGAAGTTTGCCCGGTACTTGTGTTAAAAAACATTTTGCATTCAGAGTTATTATACTTAGTTTCAAGTACTACTCCTCCGGATACTTCTCGATCTTTCTTTGGCAGAAAAGACGAAGCAAGCTCGCTTGGCGTTTTTTGAGTTTCTCCTAAATAATTAAGCATCGCAGCATGAGGAATTGCTGATATCAAAGTAGATGTCATTACGAACGATTCCAAATCAGAAGATAATACATCTGGCATTTTAATAATACTTATAATTTCAGTAACTCTTCCTTCATTTGGCTGACCAGCTACTGGAACGCCTATAGTTACCTTTCCGACATTATTACCTACGAATTCTAATTCGAACTCAAAGCTACCTTCATCACCAACATCTCTTATATTAATGATTTTCAAATCGGAATGAGTTTCCGAACATAGCTTCCGACAGTTTTCTAAATATTCTGCCTTCGTGGGATATTCATATTTTGCTGAAGATAACGTCGTTTCGTTTTGAGTGGACGGATTATCAACAACATCAGCAACGGAGCTGCTTGAAGTACTTGAACATCCAGAAAAGATTGTACATAATATAAAGATTATAATTAATACGGACATGGTTTTTTTCATAAATCCTTCCTCCTAATTTCAATAAAATAAACCGTTTGCCCAAATTATAGTCAATATATTGAGTATTGTCAAGAGGTTGAGTATGTTAATATGAAATCGGTGATGCCGCATGATTAGTTATAAGCCGTTCTACGAAACCCTCTACAAAAAGGGTCTGACAGAATACTACCTCATTTTCAAGCAGGGCTTTTCCGCCAACACGATACACCGCATGAAAAAAGGCGAAGCGATAAGCACGAAAACGCTCGACGCGCTGTGCTACGCGCTCGACTGCAAGGTTGAGGATATAATCAAATTTGAAAAAGAATAGCCGGACAAGCTAAACCGCTGTCCGGCAATTTTTATTATAGACCTGTCTGTGGATTATTCATCCAGCTTGAGCACAAAAAACACCAAAAGCAAGATGTCGGTTAAATCCTATGAGCAACCACCCAATCATGCAACTGTTCATAGCTCATTTCACCAGATGCAACCGCTAAACCGACGTTTGCGACATCTTCATTAGTGCAGTTCATCCTGATTCCGTTGACCTCCAAAAAGGTCAGCATCACATACATACCAATGCGTTTGTTTCCGTCAACAAAGGCATGGTTTGAAATCAAGGTATACCCCAGCCGAGCGCCTTTTTCTTCCTTGCTCGGGTATAAATCTTCACCGGCGAAAGAAGCGAAAGCGCCTTCAAGCGCCGACTCCAGCAGGCTCTCGTCGCGTACGCCGACACTGCCGCCGGTTTCCTCTGCTATTAGTTTATGAAGCAGCAGTACTTTATCCTTAGAAAACTTAATCATTTTGCAAGCTCCAAAAACGCAGGCTTATATTTTTTCAATATCCTCGCTGCGACAAAATCAATCTTTTCATCGTCTGTCATATCAATAATCGGAGAGCTGTCAATATCGTAAAGAATGTATTTTGGTTTGTCATCCTCGGTTATAACTGCCTGTCCGTTCTTGTCGGCTATGCTTGCAGCCGCAGCAAAATTTTTGCTGGCTTCGCTAATTGAAATGATATTGCTTGAAGCTGAATTCATATTATCATCCCTTTCCATTATTCATCCAATTTCAGCACCGCCATGAAGGCCTCCTGCGGCACCTCGACCGTGCCCAGCTGCCTCATGCGCTTTTTGCCCTCCTTCTGCTTTTCAAGCAGCTTCTTCTTTCTTGTGATGTCGCCGCCGTAGCACTTGGCAAGAACATCCTTGCGCATGGCCTTGACCGTCTCGCGGGCAATGATCCTGCCGCCGACGCACGCCTGAATGGGCACCTCGAAAAGCTGGCGCGGGATGTTGTCCTTGAGGCGCTCGGCTATCTTTCTGGCGCGCGGATATGCCTTGTCTGAATGAACGATGAAGGAAAGGGCGTCCACTACCTCGCCGTTGAGCATGATGTCCAGCTTGACCAGCTTGGAGGCTTCATAGCCCTTCATCTCATAGTCAAAGGAGGCGTAACCCTTGGTGCGAGATTTGAGCGCGTCGAAGAAGTCATAGATGACCTCGTTCAGCGGCAGAACATAGTGAATATCGACCCGGTCGGTGTCGATGTAGTCCATATTCTGAAATACGCCGCGTCTGTCCTGACAAAGCTCCATGATGTTGCCGACATACTCCGACGGCGAATAAATGTGCGCGTCGATGACAGGTTCCTCCGCAAGCTCTATCTGCGAAGGATCGGGGTAATTGGTGGGGTTGTCGATATAACAGACCTCGCCGCCTGTTTTGGTTATTCTGTAGATAACGCTTGGAGCGGTCGTGATGAGGTCAAGATTGTATTCGCGCTCAAGGCGCTCCTGTATGATCTCCATATGCAGCAGCCCCAGAAAACCGCAGCGGAAGCCGAAGCCGAGAGCGATGGAGGTTTCGGGATCGAAGGAAAGCGAAGCGTCGTTTAATTGCAGCTTTTCCAGCGCGTCGCGCAGATCGGGATATTTTGCGCCGTCAGCCGGGTATATGCCGCAGAAAACCATGGGGCTAACCTTGCGGTAGCCGGGAAGAGGCTTGGGCGCGGGATTGCCGGCAAGCGTAACCGTGTCGCCTACGCGCGCGTCGCTTATCGTCTTGATTGAAGCGGCTATATAGCCAACCTGCCCGGCATGTAGTCCGTCTGGGCTGGGTTCCAGGCTGGTCGGGCGCATTATGCCTGCCTCAACAACGCCGAACTCGGCGCCGGTCGCCATCATGCGGATGGTGTCGCCCGCCTTCAGGCATCCCTCCATAATGCGGACATATACGATAACGCCGCGATAGCTGTCGTAATATGAATCAAATATCAGCGCGCGCAGCGGTTTATTGTCGTCGCCGGTCGGCGCGGGGATATTGTTTACTATATCCTCAAGCACGGCGTCTATGTTTATGCCGTTTTTGGCCGAGATAAGCGGCGCGTCCTGCGCGGGTATGCCGATGATATTTTCTATTTCATTTATGGCGCGCTTGGGGTCCGCGCTGGGCAGGTCGATCTTGTTGATTACCGGCACTATTTCCAGTCCGTGATCGACCGCAAGATAGGTGTTCGCCAGCGTCTGCGCCTCGATGCCCTGCGACGCGTCCACGATGAGAACCGCTCCCTCGCATGCCGCAAGCGAACGCGACACTTCATAGTTAAAATCAACGTGGCCAGGCGTGTCGATCAGGTTGAGTATATAGTTTTCGCCGTCGTCCGCCTTGTAGCTGACGGTAACGGCACGCGCCTTTATCGTGATGCCGCGCTCGCGCTCGATGTCCATGTTGTCCAGAAGCTGATCGGACATATCGCGCAGAGCGACCGCCTGTGTTTTTTCAAGAATGCGGTCGGCAAGGGTGGATTTTCCGTGGTCGATGTGGGCGATTATGCAGAAGTTTCTGATATGATCCTGTTGAACAGACATTTATTTCCTCCGTCGGACCGATTTTAGCTGAGTAAATATTTACCGAATATATTATACTTGATAATAATGAGATTTGCAATCGGTCGGGCCCGATTAATCGCGGGGTTTTCTTTCCGCTGCAGGCATCTGTCTTTTTGCCGGTCTCACGGCGGCCGCTCGCCCTGCGTTCCGTTAAAATGTCCGAAGTCCGGATGCTGCGTCGATCATCCGTCAGACGGCAAATCGCCTTTTCAGCTTTCTATCAGGGCCGAAATCCCGGCGGTAAAAGCCGATACCTGTCCGAATCAGTAAAAAGCGCGGGGCATTTTCGGTCTTACTTTATAAAGCTGGTCATAACCGTCTGTTCGGTTTCGGGCAGACCGTATTTTTCCCTTCCGAGGGCGATCGACTTCATCAGAAATACCATGTTCCGGGCGACGATACGGGCGTTCTGGAGGCCTTCTTCATCAGCGGAGGTCTGTCCCTTCTCTCTGCCGAAGCCGTTGTTCCAGTATCTTCCTGAAGCTATCGGCATCTGGTTTATCGTAAAGTATTTGTTCAGCTCGTCAAAGGTCGCCGTTGTCCCCGCCCGCCGTGCTACGGCAAACGCCGCGCCGACCTTCATGCGCTTATCGCAGCGGGAACTGTAAAAGAGACGGTCCAGCAGGGAAATCACGCTTCCGTTTGCAGAACCGTAGTAAACCGGAGCGGCAACAAGCAGCCCGTCGCATTCATCGAGCTTTTGTGCCAAGACATTTACATCGTCCTTGATCGCGCAGCCCTCATGCTCAGAACAGCAGCCGCAGGCCATACATCCGCGAACCGCCTTGCCGCCGATCTGATATATCTCGTATCCGACGCCCTCTCTCTCAAAAATTCCGGTCGCTTCCTTCAGAAGTCTTGATGTGTTGCCGCCAGTTCTGGGGCTTCCGTTGATTATAAGCACCTTCATATCCTCATTCTCCTTGTCTTTGTGCTGTGTCCGTTTTTTGTCAACGGCTGATGTTTATATAATAAATATATTCGGTACCCGGAAGTATAAACGCCCTTCCGATGCTTTGCCGATTACCGTTCAGAGGCGGGGACCCTCCCGGAAAACATTCCGGTTCTTCAATTCACCGTTTATCAGCGATCGGCAGCGGATCAAAGCAAAACCGACCGCAGGCAAAAAGCGCGCCGGTCGGTCGTTTCCTGTTTTGTATTTTTGAATAAACCGTATACTACTCGGCGTTCTTTTCAATAAAGGCAACAAGATCACCAATGGTAACGATTTCTTCGATCTGATCATCAGCAATTTCAATGCCGTATTCTTCCTCGAGGGACATTACCAGATCGACCATGTCAAGAGAGTCAATGTTGAGATCTTCGGCGATATTGGTATCCATGGTGATGTCGTTTTTATCTGCTCCCAGCTGCTCGCTGAGGATGGACGCAATTTTTTCAAAAATCATTACTGTTCCTCCTAATTAACCCGTGCCCGGTGTATGGGGCTTTGAAAATCTATAAACATATTATTAGTAAAACCCTGATTTGTCAATACGGTATAATAAAAATTTTTTGTTTTTTGCTGTTTGAAAATAATAAATGCGCAGCGACAGGGAACATCCGCTCCCGTTCGCTGCGCTATTCGGTTTATTTATTAGCGTGATCCTGTCCCGATCTTTCGGAAAGACCGTTTATCGGACCTCATTCTTTTTCAGATCGAACCTCTCGCCGTCAAAGAGACATACCGCGCTGTCGCCCGCCTTAATGACGCCCTCAAGCATCTTGTCGGAGATGAGATCCTCGATCTTCGCCTGTATCGCTCTTCTGAGCGGCCGCGCGCCGTAGATCGGGTCAAAGCCCTCTCTGGAAATCTCCCTGACCGCGCTGTCGTCAAAGGTAACGTCAATGTCCAGCGCCTTTATCCTCTTTTGCAGGACGAACAGCATACGCTTTGTGATGGCCTCAATGTTTTCCTCGCTCAGCTTGTGGAATACGATGATGTCGTCCACGCGGTTGAGGAACTCCGGACGGAAGGTGCGCTTCAATTCGCCCAGCACGGCCTCCCTGACGGATTTTTCGTCCTGAGCGGCTGCGTCGGAATCGCCGCCGAAGCCGAGGCTGCGCTGTTTTTCTGTGATAAGACGCGCGCCGACGTTCGAGGTCATAATGATAATTGCGTTCTTGAAGGAGACCGTCCTGCCCTGCGCGTCGGTCAGGATACCGTCCTCAAGGATCTGCAGCAGCATGTTGAATACATCGGGGTGAGCCTTTTCGATCTCGTCGAACAGCACGACCGAATAGGGCTTTGTCCTTATCTTGTCGGTGAGCTGCCCGCCTTCCTCATAGCCCACATAGCCCGGAGGAGAACCGACCAGACGGGAAACCGTGTGCTTTTCCATGTATTCTGACATATCCAGCCTGATTATAGCGTTTTCGTCGCCGAACATGGCTTCGGCCAGGGCCTTGCAAAGCTCTGTTTTTCCGACGCCTGTCGGACCTAAGAATATGAATGAGCCTGTCGGACGTTTGGGATCGTTGAGGCCTGTTCTTCCGCGGCGGATAGCCTTTGCGACCGCAGTGACTGCTTCGTCCTGTCCGATAATGCGCTCGTGCAGGGTATCTTCCAGCTTGAGGAGTCTCTGCGAATCCTCTTCGGTCAGACGTGATACCGGAACGCCGGTCCAGCTTGAAACTATCGCCGCGATCTCGTCGGGAGTTACCCGGCCGTGTTCCATGGCGTTTTGCTCCGACCATTTTTCCTTGGCCTCATCGAGCTGAGCCCTGATGTCTCTTGCCTCGTCCCTCAAAACGGCGGCGTTCTCGAAATCCTGCGCCTCAGCTGCTGCCGCCTTGCGGTCCTCGACGTCCTTGAGCTTGTCCTCAAGAGCCTTCAGATCGGGCGGAGCCGTGAACTGGCGCAGACGCACTCTGGAGCATGCCTCGTCGACGAGGTCGATAGCCTTGTCAGGCAGAAAGCGGTCTCCGATGTATCTTACAGACAGCTTGACAGCCGCCTTTATGGCTTCGTCGGTTATTTTAACCTTGTGGTGCGCTTCATATTTGTCGCGCAGGCCAAGAAGTATCTGCTCGGCCTCCTCCGCAGTCGGCTCGCCCACCATGACCGGCTGGAAACGCCGCTCGAGCGCCGCGTCCTTTTCGATATGCTTGCGGTATTCGTCGAGGGTTGTCGCGCCGATTACCTGTATTTCTCCTCTGGCAAGCTGCGGCTTCAGAATATTTGCCGCGTCGACCGCGCCCTCTGCCGCGCCGGCTCCGATGATGGTGTGAAGCTCATCGATAAAGAGGATGATATTGCCCTCCTTCTGCACCTCGTTAAGGGCGTTTTTGATGCGTTCCTCAAAGTCGCCGCGGTATTTTGTGCCGGCGACCATGCCGGTCAGATCAAGAGAAAAAATCCTCTTGCCGCGCAGTGTCTCCGGCACCTCGCCGGAAGCTATTTTAAGCGCGAGTCCCTCTGCTATGGCAGTTTTGCCGACGCCCGGCTCGCCTATCAGACAGGGGTTGTTCTTGGTCCTTCTCGAAAGTATCTGTATGACGCGCTGGATCTCCTCGCTCCTGCCGATGACCGGGTCGATATCACCGTCAAGAGCCGCCTGAGTCAGGTCGCGTCCGTATTCGTCCATTTTCAGCTTTTTGCCGCCCCTGCCGCTCTTTGCCGAACCACCGCGGCTCTGCTCCTGACGGCCGTATCCGGAATTGGACACGATTTCCTGAGAAAGCTGCGTGGGAGAAGCTCCTGCCTCTGTGATGAAGCGTACCGCATAGCTTTCGCCCTCCTGCAATATGGCGAGCAGAATGTGCTCGGGTGTGACGAGGGGCGCTCCCGTGCTCCGGGCTATCGCCGCGGACAGCTCAAGGATGTGCTTGCTCCGCGGGGTAAAATCGGAAGGGGTGAGCTGAGTGGGAGATCCGGCGCCGACAAGCTGTTCCAGTCTGTCGGATATCGTTTCGGCGGTTATGCCGTTTTTGTCCAGCGCGTCGAATGCCGCTCCCGAATCAAGCTGCAAAATGCCTATGAGCAAATGCTCGCTTCCTATATATGTGTGACCCATCGAACCGGCCGCCTCAATAGCGTTGTTGAGCGCGCTGTTCGCGGGATCGGAAAAACCTTTAAAGCTGTACATAATATAACCTCCTTTAGCTGCGACGACAGCATGAGCCGCCGTCGGCAGCGGTTGGATTTAGGGTATCGGATTGCATGAGCCGCCGCAGACAGCGGTTTAAAAGCCTGCCGGCTTCGCGGCCGCTCCTGCGGCGATCGGATTTTTAGTGCGGCTGTCGCTATGATGCAAGCGCCGTCCGGATCATTTCAGCTCTCGCCTTGTCTCTCTCGGCGGCGGTCATGTCTCTGCCCTCATGCATGGATATCATGCCGGCCTGCGCGTTTACCGTCAGCCTGTTTATCGTATCCATGGAAACGGAATCTATCAGTCCCGCCGAAACTCCGAGACGGACATTGGAGATAAGCTGCATGAACTCGTCCGAGCTTATCATACGCGCGTTCGTCAGGATACCGTAGCTGCGCCATATGCTGTCAACCGTGCGTTCATCGAGCACCATTTTTTCACGCAGGGATTTCTCCTGCGCTATGAGCTGAACGGCAATGCCGCGCAGATTGGCTATCGCCGCCTTTTCGCTGATGCCCAGGGTCACCTGGTTGCTTATCTGATAGATCGCGCCGAGCGGACGGCTGCCCTCGCCGTAGATGCCTCTGATGGCAAGACCCAGCTTGGATATGGTCGAGCTCAGCTGAGCGATGGAGCCGTTTTCCTGCAGCGCCGGGAGATGCAGCATCACCGACGCCCTCATACCGGTGCCGAGATTTGTCGGGCAGGCTGTGAGATAACCGAGGTTGTCGTCGAAGGCGAAATGAAGCTGCTCGTCGAGCAGGGTGTCCAGCTTGTCGGCAAGCTCAAACGCGCCGTCGGGGTCAAGTCCCGAGCGCATTACCTGCAAACGGATATGATCCTCCTCGTTTATCATAACGGATACCGATTCATCGTCCAGAAGAAGCAGCTTTGCGTCGTTGTCCTTGGCAAATTCAGGGCTGATAAGGTGCCGCTCGACCAGCGACACGACCTGAGCCTGCGGAAGCAGTCCCAGCTCCAGATACTTAAACCGCTTTGATATGCCGGCTCCGTTGTTGAGGACGGTCTCTTTTATTTTGTTTTCGCATTCCCGGCGCTGTGATGCGCTCATCCTTTCGGGAAAGGGGTATTCCGCTAAATTTCGCGCCAAACGGATCCTTGTGGAAATAACAATGTCGCCGTAGTCGCCCGAAGTTTCATACCATTTAGCCTTCATTGCCGTCGCCCTCCTTTTCCTCGATACCGCGGATGGAATCTCTCAGCTGCGCCGCCTTTTCGTATTCCTGATTTTCCACCGCCTGTGCAAGCTGCTGTCTCAATGAATCGAGCTCGTTCCGTCGTTTTGCCTCTATGCCCGCGCCGCTGGGCAGCTTTCCGGCGTGACGGGTCTTGCCGTGGATCCTTTGCAGCGACGGAACAAGCCGGTCGTAGAATATCTCGTAGCACTTGGCGCAGCCGACTCTGCCGGTCTGTGTAATATCGCTGAAAGAAGCTCCGCACTGCGGACAGACGATCTGGTTTTCCGCGATGCGTTTTCCGCTCAGCGCTTCTGTGAAGGTGGAGCCGAGCAGTGAGCCTAAATTGATCGTGCCCATAAGCGAGCCGAAGCCCATTTCGGCGGCGCATTCGGGGCAGAGCATGGCCTCATAGGTCTTGCCGTTTATCGTTCTTTTAACGTGTGTGTTAGCGACGTTCTTGCCGCAATGTTCGCATAACATGATAGAGTCAGCCTCCTTTGATGGTAAAGTCGGATGCAGGTGAATATGAATATCGGTGAACCGCGTCGGCCGCCTTTGGCGTCAGGACCGAACCGTCTGCCGCGGCGATGGTTTTAGATTGTCCGATATTCTTTTTTATATTTCAGTATGAAACGAGCGTCGAAGTTATCATCTGCTTAAATATCGCCGCTCTTATTTTACCCCTGATCTGCGGCGGAATTTCTCGAAAACACGCTTCGGCAGTGGCGGCCGACATGATCGCCGCTTCTCTTTTGGTAATAATCTTTCGCCCGATAAGGTTTTCCAGGAACAGTTGTGTGTCGCTCTCGCTTATCTCGTCGCCTATGGCGTTAACTATGTGCATTGCCGCAGTGGAGCTGTCGTAGTTTATCCGCGTTATCCTGATATAACCCTTGCCTCCTCTGCGCGATTCGACGATGTAGCCGTGCTCGGGCGTGAACCGCGAGGTTATAACATAATTTATCTGCGACGGCACGCAGCCTATGGAATTGGCGAGCTCATTGCGCTGGATTTCAGCAGTTCCTTCTTCGGCTTTTTCCAGCATGGCCTTAATCTGAGCCGCTATTATGTCGCTTACGGTCATTTTTATCACTTCCTGAGTTTATCTGCTGTTTGACTTTCTTTGACCTTAAATATATTATATAATAATGGTAAGTTAAGGTCAAAGTCAGAAAAAGTCAAATTTGGTTTAAAAATCCGCATTTCTTTAAAATATCCCTTTGTTTCTTGCTTTTTCTCATTGAATCAAAGTATTTCACACTTTTTTGCACTTTTGAATAAATGGTTAAAAAGCAGCCGCAGTCTTTACATCGTCCGGCTTTTATAATAAAATGTATTTAGCATACCGGTTCGAGGTCGGTACAGCACAGCGAAACAGAAAGGATAATCATATGTATAACGAGATTTTGAAAATAGGCTCGATCACCATATACGGTTACGGACTTATGATTGGTATCGGCATACTTGTCGCCATTTTCACGGGCGCGTACCGCGCAAAAAAACACAGCCTCAGCGACGATCACGTTTATGGCATAGCCATCACCGGACTGATATTCGGCTTTATCTGCGCGAGACTGACCTTCGTTGCGGTCGAGCCGGAAATATTCATCAACGATCCCATTCTGCTCATTTCCGGCAGCGGTTTTGTTGTTTACGGCGGAATAATCGGAGGCGTTCTCGCTGCTCTCATCTACTGCAAAATCAAAAAAATCGGTTTTCTTGAGTATTTTGACATTTGTATTCCGTCGGTGGCTCTTGCCCAGGGCTTCGGCAGGATCGGATGCTTTCTCGCCGGCTGCTGCTACGGCTGTCCGACCGACAGCTTTATCGGCATAACCTTCTTCCATTCCGAATTGGCGCCCAACGGCGTAAAGCTCGTTCCTACTCAACTTATAATGAGCGCCGGGGATTTTATCATTGCGCTTGTATTGATTCTTTATTACCGCAAAAAGCCCGCAAAGGGCAGGACAGGATGGCTTTATCTTATCCTGTACAGTGTAGGCAGATTCTGCGTTGAGTTTCTCCGGGCGGACTACAGAGGCTCGGTCGGGCCCTTTTCCACCTCGCAGTTTATATCGCTGTTCATCTTTGCGCTGGGCGCTGTAATGTTCTTCTTCGGGCATAAGCTGATAAAGCAAAGGCCGGCCGCGGCAGAGGACGCGGAAACATCGGAGGCGGCCAAGGCGGTTGAGGAAGCCGCGGAGGCTGATGATAGCGCAAAGGAGATCCCTGAAAAACCCGATAATGCCGAAGCATCAGACGAGGAATAAGCTGAACAAAAGCAAAAGGCCGCTCGCCGCACCTATCATAGGGAAACTTTTTGAACAGTCGAATTGAATAGTGATTTGTTTCCTTGCGGGGCGGTGCCGGTTGGCACAGCCCCGCGTTCCTTTTGTGTTGCCTTTGTTTATGCCACTTCTGTCTGGATGGGTTTTTCTTGCTCTACGGCCATCGTCTCGGGCAGTTCGTCGATCAGTCCAATGTCGCGGTTATCTTCTTTCTCTGATGGACAGAAACCGAAATGATCTCAGCGAAACACTGACCGACAAACAGCTTGAAACGCTCGAAAAGTACGACGCGGCGATCAACGAAATGCACCCTCCTGCCGAAATCGAAGTGTTCTCCTGTGGCTTCCGTCTCGGCGTCCGGCTGATGATCGAGGCGGGCGTACTGCTCGAAACAGGAGCTATATAACACACAGCGGCGGGACCACACCTGCCGCTTGTACGTCTTGACATTTTTCCGGATTTGTGATAGAGTAACCGTACAATCAAAGAACGGTCATCGGAGGACAGTACGCCGCAGCGTAGGGGATCGTAAAGCGTTTGCTTTGCAGGCCGCCTGTCGGATAAGATGTCGAGTGAGCTCGGAGCGAATGGGGAAACTCTTTTGCTGCCGGGCTTATTTTAAGGAGGTTTTTATGAAAACGAAAAACGTCACTCTTACGCTTCTCACACCCGACGACCGCGAGCAGTTCATCCTCGACAATCAGCGCGCCTTCAAATACGGCGCGACGGAGGAATTCGGGCAACGGGACGCGCATTTCGAGGAGGAGGGCGAGATCATTTCCCGCGCGACGATCGAAAAAAGCATCGACGAAGGCACCGCGTACCGCATCCGCGACAACGGAAAGACCGTCGGCGGTCTGGTGGTCGTGATCGATGAGAAAACGCAGCGCAATCACCTTGACCTGCTGTTTGTGGATCCCTGCGCTCATAGCAAAGGCATTGGACTTGCCGCGTGGCGGGAGGTCGAGCGGCTTTATCCCAAAACGGTGGTATGGGAGACCTGCACGCCGTATTTTGAAACCCGTAATATTCATTTCTATGTGAACAAATGCGGTTTTCATATCGTCGAGTTCTTCAACTGCAAGCACCCCGATCCGCACGATCCCGAAACCGGCGAAGTCAACAACTATGACGACGGCGACGGATTCGACGGAATGTTCCGTTTTGAAAAAAAGATGAAATAACGCGCAGCGGCGGGATCGCTCCCGCCGCTGAATCTTTTATTTGATGCGTAATTTGGTAACTGCACGCACTTTTTT
This sequence comes from Clostridia bacterium, assembly GCA_017543285.1. Lineage (GTDB taxonomy): Bacteria > Bacillota > Clostridia > Oscillospirales > Acutalibacteraceae > RGIG7067. Next base: position 24,458 of record JAFYGK010000036.1, read on the forward strand.
GGAAATGGCTGTTTCATTGTTCTGTCAAGCTTGAATACATTTGCGTTTTGCGAGGGTTTTCAGAGCGGCGAGGCTTTGCGCGCTGACGGCGTGTTCCATTTCGCAGGCGTCCGTTTCCGCGACGCTTTTCTCGACTCCGAGGCTGATGAGCAGTTCCCGGATCGTCCTGTTGCGCTCGATCGTTTCATCAGCGAGTAAAAGACCTTTTTCAGTCAGTTCGATGAGGTGATCTTTGCCCACTGTGATATAACCTTCCGCAGTAAGACGCTTTACGATATTGGAAACGGTCGGTCTCGACACGCCGAACGCTCCGGCGATGGCGATGCTGCGAACCGTACCGTTCTTCTTTTGCAAGAGGCGTATCATTTTCACATAGTCCTCCGTTGTCTTTTTCATGAACCATCCTCCTTATTCAGCCGGATCACCGCGACGGCGCAGGGGATCCTTCCGTGTATCGGAACGACCGTAACGTCATCGAATCCGTTTTCCGTAAAAAATCCTTATAACTTTTTTCGGTAAACTGCCGTTTGAAATCCGCGCCGGCTTTCCCGACTGTCTTTGCAAAAGCGCTCGTTTTGCCGTTTTTGTCCCTGTTCATATAAGTCGGAATGATCAGCGTACCGTCCTGTCGGCACACACGGGCAAGCTCGGACAGCGCCTTTTCCGGCTCATCGAGCAGATGTATCACGTTTGCGGCGACGACTTTATCAAAGCTGCCGTCGGGTTCATCCAAAGAAAGGATATCGGCTTTCCGTAATTCGACGTTTGCGTATCCGGCGCACTTCTTTTTCGTTTTCTCAAGCATTTTTTCCGAAAAATCGGTAGAGACAAGCTTTTTGCAGCGCGGCGCGATGACCGTACTGAGCATTCCCGTCCCGCAGGCGCATTCAAGCACCTCGTCGGACTCGGAGATAAGACCTGCAACGACTCTTTTCAGTTCTATATGTACTTTTCTGTTTATGACGTTTGCGAAAACGTCGTAAACGCCGGCGACTCTGTCCCAAAACATATTTACACGCTCTTTGTTCTTTCCCAACCGTTGCCCGCATCGGTATCATGACGGACGAAACGGAAATCGCAGAGGTCGCCTTCCCGGCAGAGCGTCTTTGTGCGGATGAAGTCGGTATACGGCAGATTGCCGTAGTTGATGATATCGGCCTGACAGCACATTGCGCCGAGCTTCAGAAGACCGCGTCTTTTGAGGATCTTCTGATAAATGCACTCGTTGCATTCAAAGTGAAACTCATTCTTCGGATCATCCCTGTGCCAGGTATATCTCCAGCCTGTGCCGGATCCTTTTTTGAATCCGAACGGAACGATCTTCTTCATAAGCGGAAGGAAAAAGCTCTTTCCCGCGAGCTTTTGCATCCCGGACGGGTCGAGGAATTTCCACATCTCCTCCGAGACGATTTTATACGCTTTTTCCTCGCTTTTTCCGTGACGCTGAAGCGTCTCGTACAGCGCGATCGAGGTCAGGATCTGCGCCATATGCTTGTAATTGCCCTTGGTCGCAGTATTCTTTTTCTTCAGAGATCAGAACGTTCATCCGGGCGTAGATATCGTGCTTGACGTTTTCCGGGAGCGTCGGAAAATAGTTTTGATAACGGCTCGCCCTCACGAGCGCTTCCGGCGTATAACGTTTCATTGATGTTCCCTCCGTTCAAAACAGCATACATATTCCCGCGAACGCCGCCGCGACGAACGGGAACACGATGATGCGGATGATTTGTCCTTTGCGGTTGAAACCGAACTGATGATATCCCGCGCATCCTGCCGTTTCGGGATAAAAGTGCTGGAAAAAATGCGATTTTGTAAGAAGCAGCCAGTCAAGGCATATAATATCGAACGCTTTCCAGATATACAGGATGAGAATGAAGCGCAGGAAAAACTGCCAAAAAACAAATCCGCTTTTTATTCCTTCGTAACCGCCGTAAACGAATACTCCGATCATAATAAGCAGGCACGCGATCCCGAGCGCCCAGCCGAGCGCGCGTGCGCCGCGAAAGCGTTCGGGGTGATCTTTTGCCGCCGCCTGAATATCTTTCGGAGCGGTCGTCATCAGCTTCCTGTTCTGAATGAGTCCTACAATGGCGTAAAGCGCGCCGAAAACGGCGGCGATGAATATCAGCGCCAAAAGCAAGGTCAACAGCATAACGCCCTCACTTTCTCGCGATGACTGTGATCCACGGTTTTCCGTTATAATGATCGGATCTGACGCCGGAAAAGCCCGCCGCCGTCAGCGCCGCCGATATTTCTTCGACCGTGTAACACTTCATCCCGTCGATGATCTTTTCGTACTTCCGGCTCGTTTCATCGGCGCCGTCTGACTCGTTGCAGATCATGAACGCGCCGCCCGGCTTCAGTATTCTGTACACTTGGGCAAAGCAATGCTCAAGACCCGGCCAGAAATAGACCGTTTCAAATGCGGTTGCAAGGTCAAACGCACCCTCCTCGAAAGGAAGCTCGGCGACATTGCCGCAAATCACGGCGCATCTGCCCGCCGCGATCATATCCTTATTGAGTTCCTTCGCCTTTTCGACCGAGACAGGCGAATAATCGAGCGCGGTGATCTTTGCCTTCGGATAGCGTTTCAAAAGTTCCGCTGTGTTCCGTCCGCCGCCGCAGCCGAGCTCGGCGATATCGGCGGGAGCGATCCCGTCAAGATGCGTCATCCCCCAGTCGGCGAGCTTCGCGTGCCCGCCGTTCATTCCGTTTACCATCATTTTACCGAGAAAGCCCTCCGGCTTTCTTGTCTGATTGACGAATTTTTTGAAGAGTCCCATTTTCATTCACTCCGTAAAATCCATTCTGACGATCTGCATTTTCATATAACCGTCTCCGAGCTTTGCCATTAAGCGGAACAGCCGCGGGACTGACGGATCCTTCAGATCGTTATAGCCGAGCATATAACCGCGCGCGGAAACGTGCGCGTTTTTCATCCACGGGATAATATCTTTCTCTATGCTTTCAACGCTGAAATGATCGGCTATGGACGTGATGCCGGCTTCCTTCACCCAAGTTTTCAGCATGATCTTCACGGCGCGCCTGTTTGCGGTATCGAAGACCAGTCTTCCTCCGGGGAAACGCTTCGCCATTTCGCAAAACAGCTTCCTGACGTCTTCGGTCTTGAAATAATAGAACACCCCCGCGGCGAGAAAGCAGACGCCGTTCTGCGCGTCGATCTCATCAAACCACTTTTGATCGTTCAGATCGGCGGCGACGTTTTTAATCCGGTCGCTTTCGGGCAAAAGTTCGTTTCTGACGGCGATCACGTCGGGCAGGTCGAGATTGTAGATCGTGCACTTTCCGTTATCGCAGTTTTCCGCCGTCTGATCCAGTCCGCAGCCGAGATTGACAAGAGCGGCGCGGGGATGATCTTTCAGATATTCCTTCGCTTCGATCATCAGATCGTTTTCGCGCATGGCGACTTCCAGCGCGCCGAAACGGTGGGCGAAGCTCTTCGATCTCTTTTCAAGTACGGAAAAATCGTAGTCGATGCGATCGATCAGCCCGACCGCTTTCTCATCCCGGAACAGGTTCGGGAACTGCTCGGTGCAGAGCTTGCGGCCGTAAAGCGGGATGACGAGCGTTTCCTGCACGGTGTTTTTCTCAATATGCGTTTTCATTTTCTCCCTACCAGAAGCGCGGAGCCCGAAAGTCCCATCCGGACCGCTTCCCATTTCGTCATGAATCTGCCGGTCGAGTCGATAAGCTCTACCTTTTCATAACCCATATCCTTCAGCTTTTTCACAAACGAGGGCATATCGCCGTATTTGGATTTTGAAAAGATGTCGTGCAGGGCGAAAACGCCGCCTTTTTTCAGCACGCGCAAAGTTTCGAGTAAAATCGCCTGACGGTCATTTGTCGGGATGTTATGGTAAACGTAGTTGCTCGTCACCGCGTCGAAGGTCCCGCCCGGGAAATCGAGCTTGCAGGCGTCGCCGCGCTTGAACGTGACGTTTTTCACGCCCTCCGCTTTTGCGTTTCTTTCGCAGAGCGGCTTATTGAAGGAGGCGTATTCCTTTCCCCAGCGGTCGATGCCGATAAA
>JAFYGK010000006.1 GCA_017543285.1 Clostridia bacterium
CGAGCGAATAACGAACGAGGGCTGCACGGGACTTATCTGTTTGATAGTTTAGTTATAAAGATAATAAAACAGGTCGACTTGCCTTGTCAGGCATCCGACCTGTTTCATTTGTTTTGGCGGTGAATAATGATCTTCCGATCATTATTCGTCCGAAAGCATATTCTTCATGCTGTAAAGACCGGCGTTTTTGCCGATCAGATATTTTGCCGCATTGACGGCTCCGGTCGCAAAAACCTCCTTGGAAAGCGCGGTGTGCGAAATCGTAAGGATCTCATCGCGTCCGGCAAACATAACTTCATGCTCGCCTACTATGGTACCGCCTCTGACGGCATGTATTCCGATCTCGTTCCTGTCGCGCTTCATCCTTCTGGAATGGCGGTCGTATTCATACTTTACCTGATGATCAAGGCTGTTGCTGATCGTGTCGGCAATCATGAGCGCCGTGCCGCTCGGCGCGTCGATTTTCTTATTGTGATGTTTTTCGATTATCTCTATGTCAAACGAATTTCCGAGGACCTTTGCAGCCTTTGCCGCAAGCTCGAGCAGCAGGTTTACGCCGAGAGACATATTCGCAGTGAAAAATACCGGGATCTTCTCCGAGGCCTTTACAATGCTCGCTTTCTGATCGTCGCTGAGACCGGTTGTGCCGATCACTGCAGGAAGATTTTTGTCCAAAGCAAAGCAGAGCACCGATGTGAGGGCGTTCGGATGGGAAAAATCTATCACTGCGTCGATTTCTTCATTGCACTGACTCAGATCGTTATATATAACATATCTCCCGGTATCGTCAAAATTGATATCGAATCCGCAGGCAATTTCAAAATCCTCCGATTCGACCGAGAGCTTGTCTATCATTCTACCGACTGCGCCGTTGCAGCCGCTCAGTAATATTTTCATGATCCTATCTTCCTTTGCTGTCAAGAATATTTTTAAAAAACATCGGGCTTTTCGGTAAAGCCCGATGTTAATGCCGATTATGCTTTTTGATTATAAAATCCCGTGCTTTGAAAGGATTCCCTCAAGGAATTTCGAATTACTTTCATTGAGTAAATCAAGAGGAAGGCGCGGTTCGCCGACCTCGAGACCGAGCATGTTCATAGCAGCCTTTACCGGTATGGGATTGACGTCGCAGAAAAGGGCGTTCATCAGATCGAGATATTTGAGATGGAGCGCGGAAGCGGTTTTGAAATCTCCGCCGAGACAGCTTGCGGCGATGTCGTGCATGGTCTTGGGAAGAATATTTGCAAAAACAGAAATTACACCGATACCGCCAAGAGACATGATGGGGACCGTCTGGTCGTCGTTGCCGGAATATACGGGCAGTTCTTCTCCGCAAAGGGCCATGGTTTCAGCTATCTGGGAAATATTTCCGCAGGCTTCCTTTATGGCGACAATATTTTCGTGCTTTGAAAGCTCAAGACAGGTCTTGGGAAGAATATTGCAGCCGGTTCTTGAGGGGACGTTATACAGAATAACCGGAACGCTGACGGCGTCCGCCATAGCGTTGAAATGCCTGATCAGGCCGCTCTGAGAGGTTTTGTTGTAATATGGCGTGACCATCAGCAGGGCGTCGGCTCCGAGGCTTTCAGCCTCTTTTGAAAGCTCAATGCCGTACGCTGTATCGTTGCTGCCGGTACCGGCGATAACGGGGATCCTGCCGTTAACATGCTGCACAGCGCATTCAATTGTTTTAACATGCTCTTCTGTGTTGAGCGTTGCCGATTCGCCGGTCGTTCCGCAAACGACCACAGCGTCGGTGCCGTAATTTATCTGATAATCCAGAAGCTCCCTGAACTTCTCAAAATTCACAGAGCCGTCAGGATACATCGGAGTGACTATCGCTGTGGCAGAGCCCTTGAAAACAGTCTTTTTCATGAGTGTACCTCCGTTAAACCCGTTGATACGGATATATAATTAATGATTATTGTTTTGTGAAGATCAGTCGATATAACCCTCTGCGCAAAGCAGCTCGGCCATGAGAACGGCTCCGCCGGCGGCGCCTCTGAGAGTATTGTGCGACATGCACGCGAATTTATAATCGAAAATGTTATCTTCGCGAAGACGTCCTATTGATACGGCCATGCCGTTTTCGAGCATTCTGTCAAGTCTGGGCTGCGGACGGTCATCCTCGGTGAAATAATGCAGGAATTTCTTCGGTGCGCTGGGAAGCTGAAGCTCCTGCGCTCTGCCTTTGTAGTTATTCCATCTTTCTATTATTTCTTCCTTGGAAATTTTCCTGTCAAAGGATACAAAGACAGCGGCCGTATGTCCGTCGGATACGGGAACCCTGTAGCACTGAGCCGTGATAAGCGGAGAATCGGCAAGCTTTATTTCGTCGCCTTCGATTTTGCCCCATATCTTCAGAGGTTCCTTTTCGGATTTTTCTTCTTCTCCTCCGATGAAAGGAATTACGTTGTCAATAATTGTCGGAAATGTCTCAAATGTTTTGCCTGCGCCGGAAATGGCCTGGTATGTGCAGGCAAGGATCTTGGTTACGCCGAGATCCATCAGGGGGTTGATCGCCGGAACATAGCTCTGGAGGGAGCAGTTCGATTTGACGGCAATAAAGCCGCGCTTTGTGCCGAGACGTTTTCTCTGGCTGGGAATTATTTTCGCGTGGTCTGCGTTAATCTCCGGAACGATCATAGGAACATCCGGGGTAAATCTGTTTGCGCTGTTGTTGGAGATAACCGGGCATTCGGCCTTCGCATATTTTTCCTCGAGCGCCCTTATCTCGTCCTTTTTCATATCTACCGCGCAGAAAACAAAGTCAACCTTTTCCGAAACGGCTTTTACATCGGAAGCATCCATGATTACCATGCTCTTGATTTTTTCCGGGATTTCGGTAGTCATCGCCCAGCGGTTTCCGACTGCCTCGGAATACGTTTTTCCGGCAGAGCGCGGACTTGCAGCCAGAACCTCGATATTAAACCAGGGGTGCTCGGCCAGAAGGGTTATAAAACGCTGTCCTACCATACCCGTTGCGCCGATGATGCCTACTTTATAGTTTTTCATAATGACCTCCGTTCCTGCGCGTGAAAAGAGCTTTTTCTTTTCACGTCCAAGCCGTCTTCTGCGGCAAGGGATTTGCAAAAAACCGACGGCTTGATGTGATTTGGTATTGTAAAGAGCGGCCGTTTGCAATATAATAAATAAGTATTGCAAAGCCGCGTCTGCATACATTTATTTATAATAATATTATCATTGAAGACGACTTATGTCAAACAAATTTTAGTTTTCTGTATTCTGTAATAATTTTTACTTTTTTGGAGAAAAAATTTATGTTAAAATCCGATTTCAATTACCATCTTCCTCAGGAGCTTATTGCCCAGCAGCCTATCGAAAAGCGCGACCATTCGCGCATGATGCTGATAAACAGAAGGACCGGCGAGATCGCTCACAGGCATTTTTACGATCTGACCGACTATCTGAAAAAAGGAGATTGTCTTATTCTTAATGATTCAAAGGTACTGCCCGCGCGCCTTTTGGGACAGCGCGCCGATACCGGTTCGGACATAGAGCTGCTGCTGTTGAACCAGCGCGAGGAGCTTGTCTGGGAGGTAATCGCGGGGCCCGGCAAAAAGGCAAAGCCTGGCAAACACCTCACCTTCGGAAACGGTCGTCTTACCTGCGAGGTGCTTGAGGTGCTGGAAGGCGGCAACCGTATCGTCAGATTCGAGCTGGATGATCCTTCGCAGTTTTATCCCGTTCTGTATGAAGTCGGACAAATGCCGCTGCCTCATTACATAACAGAAGAATTAAAGGACAAGGACAGGTACCAGACGGTATATTCCCGTGAGCTTGGCTCGGCCGCGGCGCCTACGGCAGGACTGCATTTTACCACGGAAATGCTTCAGAAAATAAGCGATATGGGCGTCGGTATCGGATATGTCACGCTGCATGTCGGCCTTGGAACATTTCGCCCTGTCAAGGCGGATAATATCCTCGACCATAAAATGCACAGCGAGCATTATGAACTTCCAACGGAAACGGCCGAACTGATAAACAGCACAAAGGCAAGCGGAGGCCGCGTCATATCGGTCGGCACGACAAGCACGCGCACGCTGGAAAGCGTTGCGACGAGGCTGGGGAGAATCGAAGCCTGCAGCGGCTGGACGGATATTTTTATCTATCCCGGGTATGAATTCAAATGCATCGACGGCCTTATTACCAATTTTCATCTTCCCGAAAGCACGCTTATAATGCTTGTTTCTGCCTTTTTGGGCAGAGAAAAGACCCTGAACGCATATAAGACAGCAGTCGAAGAACGGTACAGGTTCTACAGCCTTGGGGATGCAATGTTTATAATCTGATGAGAATGATCGCCGTCGAAGTCGGCGGATGCGTCGGTTTCTTCCGGCAACCGCTTTATCTTCTCAAAAAAGCTGCTCCCGCATTTTTTTGCGGGAGCATTTGATTTATCTTAAAATCCGTTTATTATCTGCTCTTCTGCTTCCTGTTCGGTCAGGCCGAGGGTCATCAGCTTTATAAGCTGATCGCCGGCTATCTTTCCTATCGCGGCTTCATGAACGAGAGCCGCGTCAACATCGTTGGCCTCGAGCGCGGGAACCGCAAGTATCCTGCCGTTATCCATGATTATGGAGTCGCATTCGGTGTGTCCGTGACATTCCGCGTTGCCGACTATCTTGGCTTCGAATTTCTGGAAGGAATCGTCTCTGGCGACCGAGCGGGAGACAATATCGGCGCTGGCGTTTTTGCCGTTGAGTGAAATGACATAAGCGCTGACTGCGCGTTGGTCTCCGTGGGTCATGAGGCGCTCTCTGACAACGAGCTTGGCGCCTTCGGCAAGCTCTGCGGTCGTTGTACGCTCTGTGTCGTCAACGCCCTTGATCTGTACCATCTCCATCTCAACGGTGCTGTTTTCTTCTTGATAAACCTCAGTGCCCGGATTCAGTATACGCTTGCCGGAGCCATCGCCCGACCCGTAATGTTTTTCGACATATTTTATTCTGGCGTTTTTGCCGACATAAAACCTGTGTATGCCGTCATGCTCGGAATCCTGCGTGCCGCAGTTATCAATCCCGCAGCCGGCGACAATGGTCACGTCGCAATCCTCGCCGATATAAAAGTCGTTGTAAACAAGTTCCTTAATTCCCGTCTGGGTCAGCACGACAGGAATGTGAACGCTCTCGTTTTTTGTCCCGGGCTTAATGCGGATGTCAAGGCCGCTGACGCTGGTTTTGGGTACTATTTCTATATTTGCCGTGGACTGCCTGCCTGCCGACTGGCTGTTTGAACGGATATTGTATGCGCCTTCCGGAACGGTATGCAGATCTGCGATTTCCCTGAGCAATCTTTTTTGAATCTCATCGAGCTTTATCATGCCGGTTCAGCCCCCTTCCACGGTCCGTTTTTTCTGCATTCCTGCACCGCTGACGGTGTTCCCGCGAGCTTCGGGAAGATTTCATCCCGGCTGCCGCGCATCTGGACGGCTCCGTCCTTCAGAACGATTATTTCGTCGGCTATGTCAAGTATTCTTTCCTGATGGGAAATAATGAGTATTGAGTTGTCCTTTATCTCGGTCCTCATTCTCTGGAATACTTCAATAAGATTGCGGAAGCTCCACAAATCAATTCCGGCTTCCGGCTCGTCAAACACGGCGATAACCGATCCTCTCGCAAGCACCGTGGCGATCTCGATGCGCTTTAACTCTCCGCCCGAAAGACTGCTGTTTACTTCTCTGCCAATATAATCTCTTGCGCAAAGTCCGACCGCCGACAGATAGTCGCAGGCGGCGGCGACAGTGAGTTTTCCGCCTGCCGCAATGCGTATAAGATCTATTACATTTATGCCCTTAAACCGCACCGGCTGCTGAAAAGCGAATCCGATTCCAAGTCTTGCTCTTTCGGTTATTCCCAAATCGGTAATATCTTCTCCGTTCATTATTATCCTGCCGGATGTGGGTTTTTCTATTCCTGCAATCAATTTCGCAACGGTCGATTTTCCTCCTCCGTTCGGTCCGGTAATAACAACAAGCTTATTATCGGGAATGGTAATATCCACGTTGCGGACGATTTCTCTGTTTCTGCCCCCGGATGAAACCTCAAATGATATATTTTTAAGTTCCAGCACGCAAAATCACCTCTTTTTAAAAACTCCGCCAAACCGTCAGTTCAGCGCTTTTTGCTATATCGAAAAGCAGTTTATATCTTATAAATATCAAATCACGATTCGTTTACTATTTTTCCGGTAAGGTGCTCCGGCAACAGCTCGAAACACAGAACCGCCGGACCGAATCTGCGGATTTCCTCTTCGATATAGTTGTCGTCAGACGTATACTTATAACTAAGCCTTCTGGAAATCTCGATGGCTCTGTCGTGATCCTCGATGATCCTTATCCTGCCGAAGACAATTACGCTTTTGATATTCAGCGCCCATTCGCCGTCGCGTCGATAGCCCTGATCATACACGCAGAAGGAGGCTTTGTCGCATTTTCTTATCGAGTCGACCTTGTGTCCGGTCCTTCCGCTGTGAAAATAAAGGCTGCCGTCCTCCTCGCAGTACCAAAAATTTATCGGAATCCCGTAAGGATAACCGTCGTCGCCAAGTACGGAAAGTACTCCGCGCGGCTCATTTTTCAGAATCTCGATACATTCCTTTTCCGTAAGCTGCTGCTTTTGTCTGAGCATTTTTCTGAACATTTCTTTTCCCCTGATCGGTGATTTTTCAGCACGGCGCTTTACTGCTTTTTGCGCTTTTCAAACCGGATATCCCTGCCTAAAAACACGAGCCTGTCATATCCGTTGAGAAGACGGGAAACGACCCTGTCGGAGTAGGTCTCGAGCATTTCCTCCATGGAAAGGTTGGTGCTGATGATTGTCGGAAGCTGCGCTAAAAGCCTTGTATTTATTATGCTGTAAATGGCCTTTTTGGTAAAACCCGAAGAAAACTCGGTGCCGAGATCGTCAAGAATGAGAAGATCACAGTTGAGCAAATGCTCATAGCTGTCCTCGTTTTCCTTTTTTCCGAAATGCTCCTGTTCGATCCTGCTCATCAGATTGAACACCGAACCGTATACGACATCATATCCCTGCTCGATAACGCATCTGGCTATGGCGAGAGAAAGATGCGTCTTGCCCAGTCCGGTTTTGCCCTGCATCAGAATAGACTTTGACGACCTGGAAAAATAATTTGCCCAGTCGCGGCAATACTCGAATATCGCCTTCATTCTCGAAAGCGGAGAAACTCCTGTTTTCGGGTCGGGCTTTTCGTCGTAATAGGAAAGCCTGAATGAATCAAAATCGCTCAGCGTGACGGGCGATGTAAAATTGAGTCGCAGAGAAGCCTCCTTTTTAACAAGCGCCTTGAGGCATTCGCATTGCTCTCCGTTGACAAATCCGGTGTCCCTGCATTTTGGGCAAAAGTATTTCAGTTCCAGAAAATCAGGGGCGAAGCCGTTTTCCGTGAGCAGGCGTTCAAATCGCTCGTTTTGCTTCATGTTTTCCCTTGAAAGCTCCTCTACCCTCTGCGCCACATTTTCGCGGCTTTCGTATATGCGGTACAGCTTGGTTCCGACCGAGCTTATTTCTCTCGAAAGCGCTTCAAGCTCAGGGATTTTGGAAAAAGCAAGACTTCTGTTTTCGGCCTGCTCCAAAACCGCTTTGCTGCGGCGGTCTTCAAGCTCTTCCAATGCTTTTTTATAAAGTTCGCTGCGGTATGACATCATAACACTCCGTTATTTTAAATGGTCGGGTTTACGTTGGTCAGCTTTTCATACTCGTCAAGATCAAAAGACGTTTCTTTTTTGCTCTGGTTTTTCTTGCTGCTGTTATTTGTTTTATGTCTTTCCGCTTCGGCTTTCAGCTTTTCTATTTCGGCGGCGGTATGCGCCCCGGCATTGTGCCAGTTTTCCAGCACCTTGTTTATGTATCTGAATATAACCTTGTGGGTATTGTCGGCACATTCATAATAAGCAAGCCGTATGGCGTCGAGTGAAAATCCCCATTCGTCCAGCCATCTTGTAAGATATTTCATCTCATTGGGCGTCGGGGCGCGTCTGTCCAGTCCGATCATGACAAGCAGCCGATTCCAGCTGCTTTCCACAAGCTCTATCTGATCTATCTTTTTCTCGGCCGCCTCGAGGGTGTTTATTCCCTCGTCGGACCACTGAACGGCAACCTTTTCTATATATCTCATGTTGCATCTGCCGCGCTTTGCCGCTAGCTCCATGGCCAGCAAAATGACCTCCGACGGAAGACCGTAATAATCGTGCAGGTAAACAAGCGTTGACGATTCGCCGGGCGAAATCATACGAGACAGACGAAGCTGAGCCTCCTGTAAAAGATATGAAACCTCCGGATCCTCCGTAGCCCTGCGGTTTACTTCGGGACCGGTCGGTCTGACATTCGGCGCGGGGATATGCTTTTGAGCAGCGGAGAGCGCTCTTTCCGCTCCCTCTGCGGCCGCGGATACTCTTCTCATGTCCTCGGAGCCGACGATCATATTATTCTCGGCGGAATCGGAAGGGATTATTCCTGCGCCGGTACGGACAGCCTGAAGGGCGGTCTTGTCATCTCCCCGGCTCAGCACGCCGGCGTGCACCCAGTATTGAACCGCGTCCGCGGCGTCGGCCTTGGATATACCGAGAGCCCCGGAAAGCTCTTCATCCGAGACGCTTTTCTGACTGTGACGCAGACAGTAAAGCAGAGCCTTGAGCTGCGCGGCTCCGGCAAGCCGTAGATGCTCGTCCACGACGCTGCTCGGAACGGCAAAAATACCGCTCCATATTCCGAAATCAGTTTTATAATTCATCAGTTGTAATCCTTCTCGGCAAAAGCAAGCCTTATAAGCTCCTCCTGGGCGTTGACGTGCTCAGACTGGGGCTTTATCTTTTTGTATTTTCCTTCGCTGTTTTGTACGCTCGTCTGGCAGTTGTCGCTCCAATAAAGCTCCATTGTATTCATTATATGATCGGCAATGTCCCTGTCCTCAACCGGGAAAATGAGCTCGACACGCCTGTTGAGATTTCTGGGCATCATGTCTGCGCTGCCAAGGAAAAGTTCGGTATTATTGTTGTTGCAAAAAACAAATACTCTGCTGTGCTCCAAAAATCTGCCGACTATGGAATGAACTTCGATATTATCACTGACTCCGGGGATCTGCGGCTTCAGACTGCAAATTCCCCTTATGAGCAGCCGGATTTTTACGCCGGCCTGTGACGCCTTGTAAAGGGCCGCCGTCATTTCACGGTCAAGCAGCGAATTCATTTTTATGAAGATCCACGCGGGAAGGCCTTTTTTGGCGTTTTCGGTCTCGCGGCTTATCAGGCGGCCAAATTCGCCGCGCAGCATTACGGGAGCAGCTATCAGCTTTTCTGTATGACTTGGCGTATTGAAGCTGGTAAGACAGTTAAAAAACTCGGTGGCGTCATTGCCCATGGTTTCATCAGCTGTCAAAAGACCGAAGTCGGTATACACTCTCGCCGTAACATCATTATAGTTACCGGTACCGAGATGTAAATAACGTCTTATGCCGCCGGATTCACGTCTGACTATAAGGGTTATCTTGCTGTGGGTTTTGAGCTTTGGCAGGCCGTAGATAACGTGGCATCCTGCCTTTTCCAAACGACTGCCCCATTGGATGTTGTTTTCTTCGTCAAAGCGTGCCTTTACCTCCAGCAAAACTGTCACCTGCTTGCCGGATTTCGCGGCGCTGGACAGCGCCTTGACTATGGGAGAGTCTCCGCTGACTCTATATAGGGTCTGCTTTATTGCAAGAACATCGGGATCGGCGGCGGCGTCCTCCAAAAGTCTCTGCACCGGATAAAAGCTGTCGTATGGATGATGGAGCAGAATATCTTTCTTTGCTATCTCGGCGAATATATCCTCTGCCATCATAAATTCCGGATATCGCGGAGTGTACGGCCTGTATCGAAGCTCGTCATTGCCCTCCACGGAATAGAGCTGTTTCATCAGAAAATCAAGATTTATGGGGCCGTCAATGGGATATATCTCGTCTTCGTTCAGCTCGAGCGACTTTTTGAGTGTTTTAACTAACTTTTTCGGCACCTTGGAGCTGATTTCAAGCCTGATGACCGAGCCCCATTTTCTTCTTTGAAGAGATTTCTTTATCTCCTCAAGCAGATCGGCCGCCTCCTCCTCTTCAAAAGTAAGGTCGGCATTTCTTGTTATTCTGTACGGCCCGCAGGCTACTGCTTTTTGCCCGCGGAACAGCTTGTCAAGATTCGCAATAATAAGCTCCTCGAGCAGCACAAAAGAGCATCCCGTTTTATCCGGCAGCCGGACAAGCCTCGGAAGCATGGACGGCACCTGAACCGACGCAAACTGCAGGGCGTCTTTTCCTTCCAGGAGCACTCCTATATTGAGACTCTTGCTCAGAATAAGCGGAAACGGCTTTGCCGAATCTGCCGCCATGGGGGTCAGGACGGGATAAACCTCTTTAATAAAATACTTTGAGGCATATGCGCGCTGCTCCTCGTTGAGCTTATCGGTTTCAAGTATATGTATCGAGTTTTTCTCAAGCTCGGGCAGAATACTTTCGCGGTATATATCGCACATGCGTTTCATCATTTTGTGGGCGCGCGCGGATATTCTTTCAAGCTGATCTGCGGGTTTTAGCCCGGCATCGTCCGGCTTGTTGTAGTCTGCGTGCAGCTGGTCGCGCATTGACGCCACGCGAATCATAAAAAATTCGTCCAGATTTGTGGCGGTTATGCTGAGAAATTTCATGCGCTCAAATATCGGGTGCGATTCGTTGAGCGATTCCATGAGGACTCTATGATTAAATTCAAGCCACGACAGCTCGCGGCTGTTATAATACTCCGGACTGTACAGGCTGTTTTTCATCGGCGTTCTCCATTCCTGTTTCCTGCAAAATACTGTAAAATAATCGGACAAATCTTTCGGCGGACTTCGCGTCCGGCCGTATGATCCGTCCCGGCTCAATCCGGCCGTTATCGTTAAACTGCCTCCGGGCAAATCACACGATATGACCGAAATGGTTATCTGCGCGTTATAAAAACTAATAATAAGTAAAAAAGAAAGCTAAACAGCTTTTGATTCGCAGCAGTAGTATTATATATTATATAACAATCAAAACCATAATTCAACAAAAATCAATATTCGAAAGCCAAATCCTCCGGGTTAAAAGGCTGTACATTTTTGATATATCTGCTATAATAATAAACAGCAATTTTCCGAGAACGAAAAAACCGGAGACAACATATGCGATATGTAATAGTTGATCTTGAATGGAACGGCTGTTTCAGCAAGAAACTGAACAGATATTACAATGAAATAATCGAAATCGGCGCGGTAATGCTGGATGACCGGCTTAATATAACAGGAGAATTCAGACGTCTCATAAAACCCGTAATAACACAAAAGCTTTCCAGCTTGGTAAAGCAGCTTACTCATATCACTCAGGAGGAACTTAAGGACGGCTGCGCCTTTGAAGAGGCCTTCGATGATTTTGCCCGATGGTCGGGCGAAGATTTCATAATGATGTCGTGGGGCAAATCCGATCTGCTCGTCATGTTGGAGAACTATCGCCAATACCTTGATACCGACTGTATTCCTTTTCTCAAAGAGTATGTCGATCTGCAGACGCTTGCCCAGAATCATATCGGCGCCGAGAACGGTGAAACGCTGGGGCTTTCGGCGGCCGCAGAAGCTCTCGGAATAGATCCCGAAGGCATGGAACTTCACAGAGCTTTTGACGACAGCCTTCTCTCAGCCCTTATTTTCAGAAGGGTCTACAATGCCGAAACGCTTCGCGAGTTTTGCTTCAGAGCGGACGTGAAGGAGTTTTACGACAGAATAGAATTCAAAAACGCCGTGCTCAAGGACATGGCAAATCCTCTTGTCGATAAGAAACAGTTCAGATTTCAGTGCCCTTTGTGTACTCCCGCCGTCGCCGCTCCGACTCTGAAAATGAGCAGGGACAGCTCATGGGATTTCAAAGGCAGGGCATTTCGCGCCGTTCTCATCTGTAAAAGATGCGGGAGACGCTTCTCTGCCCGTGTACAGTTTAAGCTGACATACGATGGCATTGTTATATCAAGAAGCGTCACGGAGATAACCGAATCCGAAGACGGTTCGGAACCGTCTTTAACGTCATAAGGCGCCGATTCAGCCGGTGTAATCCTCTATTGCGGCCTGAAGCCGCTTTTCATCCGGAACAAAAAGACCCGCGCTGAGGATCTGCCTGTCGCCCGGAGGCAGGGACGCGACATTGAATTTTATTGTTTTCACCGGTATGTCCTCGCCATTTTTGTATATTTCTATTCCGTCGGAGCATTGCAGCAGCATATATCCTCTTTGCGCGTCCCGGTCGGATTCCTTGTCTGAGGCCGGCAATGCTTCAGACTGCACATTGCCTCCCGGGCTGCCGTCGCGCGGCGTTTGCAAGTCTGTCCTTTCGGACGATTCAACCCGTGCGTACGGCATAATTCTTTCTTTTGACAGATCGGATATCATTGATATTGCCGAAGCCATGGCAAACAGTGTGCAGCAGATACCGAGTATTTTTCTCAACAATTCTATCACCGCCTGTTAAAGCTTTTACCGGTTTTTGTTGCAATTTCCTGCTGATATTATCGGTAAAAACGGCGGCGATATACAGCCTTGGACTCAATAATTAAGTATAAATTAAGAAATTACCGATTTCTTTTTCAAACATAATGTGGTATAATAGTTATAATCATGTTTACAACGAAAAGAAACAGCCGCCTTGCTTTTTGCGCAGTTTGTGCCCATAAGGTGATCCGGCGTTAGATAACAACAGTAAACAGGAAAATAATCTGTTTGGGAGGTATGCAGTTAAATGGGTTATTTTGACGATCAACGGGTGCAAAACCAAACGCTGAGAGCAACCAGCAGAACGCTTGACGGATTCGTGGGAGTATTCTACTTCATGCTCAAGGCTCTGCTCACCATTATGCTTGTGCTCTGCATTGCCGGCACCATTGTCGCGTCCGGCGTCGCCTATTATGTTTTCAACCTCGTTGATTCAAACTCAGGCGTCGAGCTTGAGCATTTAAGTCTGAACGAAACATCCATAGTTTACGCTATGGATCCGCAGACCCAAAAGCCTTATGAAGTAACAAGACTGCACGGTTCGGAAAACAGAATCTGGGCAAATCTTGATGAAATCCCGCAGTATGCCGTCGATGCGGCCGTTGCGATTGAGGATAAGCGCTTTTGGGAACACAAGGGCGTTGACTGGAAAAGAACCGTCGGCGCGTTTGCAAACTCTTTGGTAAGCATCTACGGCAGAAACGCCGGCGGATCGACTTTGACGCAGCAGCTTATTAAAAACGTAACGAATGAGGACGAGGTTTCCTTTGACAGAAAGATAAAGGAAATCATGCGCGCTCTCGATCTGGAAAAGAAATATTCCAAAGAGATGATAATCGAAGCCTACCTGAATACGATCCATCTCGGATCGGGCTGCAACGGCATTCAGGCGGCCGCAAACAAATATTTCAATAAAAACGCCTCTGAGCTAAGTCTTGCCGAATGCGCTTCGATTATCGGCATAACCCAGTTCCCGACAAAATACAATCCTCTGATACATGCCGATTACAACAAGGAGCGCCAGGAGGTTGTGCTCAGGCAGATGTTTGTTCAGGGGTATATTGATGAAAAGCAGTATGAAGACGCCGTCAATGAAAAACTGCAGTTTGCCGAGCAGGAGGAATACAGCGATTCCATGTATATCGAGAGCGACTATACCGATATGGTCGTTTCGCAGATAGTCAGGGATCTTCAGGATGAACTCGGCTACACCAGAGAATACGCAAACCGAATGATCTATTACGGCGGACTGAGAATATACATGGCCGTTGATGACCGCATTCAGGAGATAATGGAAAAGCATTATGCTGACCCGAGCAATTTCCCAAGCAAGCGCGGGGCCATACAGCCGCAGTCCTCGATGACAGTACTCGGTTACGACGGAAGAATTGTCGGCGTTATCGGGCGCATCGGTGAAAAAACCGTCGTCCGCGACCTCAACCGCGCCACACAGTCCAAGCGTTCAACCGGTTCGTCAATGAAGCCGCTCGGCGCCTACGGACCGGCCATCAATGAAAATGCGATCACCTACTCGACCAAGATAGAAAACCAGCCGATCACAGTCAACGGCAGAAAGTGGCCGCCCAACTACGGCGGCGGCGGTTACGGCCCGCCTGTTACGGTACAGTACGCCGTAATGAGATCTCTGAATACATGCGCGGTGCGAACTGTCGAAAAGATCGGACTGGAAAAATCTTTTGAGTATGCGACCGAAAGATTCGGCCTCGACCTTATCAGATATAAGGTCCTCAAGTCCGGCGCTGTCAAGTCGGACCTCACATACTCCGCTTTGGCCCTCGGCGGTTTCACCTACGGCACAAATACAAGGGATATGGCCGCGGGCTTCCAGACCTTCGGAAACGGCGGAAAATATAATAAGCCCTGGTGCTACTATCAGGTGACAAACGCAAAGGGCGACGTTCTGCTCGAGCATAAGGCAAATCCCAAGACGGCTATTGAATCCGATTCCGCATGGGTCATGAACATGATTCTCAGAACGGTTGCCGGCCCCGGCGGCACAGGCTCTTCGGCGCGTTTCTCCTCCGATTGGACGATGTTTGCCAAGACCGGTACTTCCGGCTCCGCGGCGCAAACCTATGACGTCACCTTCTGCGGCGGTACGCCGGCGTATGTAGCGGCCACATGGTTCGGCTACGACTATCCGCGACACCTTTCAGGAAATCTCCACAACGGCGCTTCGGGCGCATGGCGCGCTGTTATGAAGCAGATACACTCCGGCATGACGGTCAAGAAGTTTGAAGAGGATCCGACGGTGCGCAAAGCAACCTACTGCGCGGCAAGCGGCGATCTTATAGGACCCGGCTGCCCGTCAGGCGGTACCGGCTATTACAGACCCGGCAACATGCCTCCCGTTTGCAACGGTGTTCATATCGGCTGGACATCCGGTCTGCCCGAAAGCTCGGTCACCACCTCTGCGGAGCCATCCGCAAATCCGAGTCAGGCTCCGTCATCAAAGCCCAGCTCGTCCAAATCATCGTCGTCCAAATCATCCAAGCCTACGTCATCAAAGGAATCCTCGTCTGAATCTTCAGAGGAATCCAGCGAAGAGAATGAATAGTCAACCTGTTTTATGAATTTTAATTCACCGCTCACGGTTTTCCGGCCGTGAGCGGTTTTTGTATTTGTAACCGGTTAGTTGTTTATTAATGTTCTTAATTTAGACAATAAAATTTAAAAAATTACAGTATTGACATGTTATTTACAATATATTATCATATAAATATACGATAATTCCAGAAATAGAGAAATTCAAAAATATCAGCTGAAAGGCAGAATGGAGTTGTTATTATGAAGGAAACCGGTATGATAAGACGCGTAGACGAGCTTGGCCGCATTGTTTTGCCTATCGAAATGCGCAGAGTGCTTAACATCAATGTCAAGGACGCTCTCGATATCTCACGGGATGGCGACGCCATTGTACTGAGAAAATATACTCCTAATTGCATCTTCTGCGGAGGCGACAAAATTGCCGCGGAGCTCAACGGAAACAATATTTGCGTGGATTGCCTTGAAAAGCTCAGGAACATCAAATCTGAATAATACTTTTGCATAACTAAAATATCATTTTAGGCGCAGACAAGTCAAATCTTCTTGTCTGCGCCTATTTTGCGTGTTATTCCGATTGAGAAGTGTTAAAACATAAAATCAGGCGGATACTTGACGGCCACCTGCCGATTTACAGCGATTATCTTTCAAGAATGCGCTCATCGCAATAACGGCACGTCATTATGCCGTATTTTTCGCGGTAAAGCTTGGGGAGATAAAGCTCGGTATTCGTAATGCAGTGCGGATTTGAGCAGGGTGTTGCATGGGTCTGTTTGGGAGCGCCTTTTATGGTCCTGACAGCGTTATCGGTCATCTCCAGAATAAGAGCCATCCTGGCGTACATGCCATACTCGGTTTGCTCAAAATATACCGCGCGCGGATCGTCGTCAACGTCAACCGTAATTTCATCGACTCTTGGCAGCGGATGAAGCACCCTGAGGTCTTGCTTGGCTCTTTTCATTTTCTTGGCGTCAAGTACAAAAACGCCCTTCTGGCGTTCATATTCCTCGTCCGATCCGAAGCGCTCCCGCTGTATACGCGTCATGTAAAGAACGTCCAGCATTGGCATGGCTTCTTCAAGGGAATTCATCTCGATGTATTTTGCGCCTGCAGCGTTAAGCATATCCTTGATATAGCTTGGAACAGACAGCTGCTTTGTGGAAATAAGCACAAAGGAATTGCCCTCAAGAGAGCACATTGCCGAAATCAGAGAATGTACCGTCCTGCCGTTCATCAGATCTCCGCACAAGCCAATGCACAGGTTTGTGATCCTCCCCTTTTCTTCCTTCAGCGTGACCAGATCGGTCAGCGTCTGTGTGGGATGAAAATGGCCTCCGTCGCCTGCATTTATAATCGGAACCTTGGAAAAAAATGAAGCCGCCCTTGCCGAACCGGCAAGCGGATGGCGAATGACTATAATATCCGAATATCCGCTGACCACCCTGACCGTGTCTTTGAGGCTTTCCCCTTTTGCAACGGATGAGGTCTGAGGATTGTCAAAGCCGATGACCTTTCCGCCGAGACGAAGCATGGCCGTCTGGAATGACATCTGAGTCCTTGTGGACGGCTCGTAAAAAAGCGTCGCAAGGACCTTACCATGACAGGCGTCAATATATCTCGCAGGATGACGTTTTATTTCGCCTGCAAGCTTTATCAGTCCGTCAAGTTCGTTATAGGTCAGTGTGTTCAGGTTTATAAGGTGCTGTGAGGTCATCTGGTATCTCCTTTGAAAAACAATCGAAAAGAATATGCTAAGTTTTGTCGCGCAGAAAAAGCAGAAGAACCGATTATTTTTTCGATCCTTCTGCTTGAATTGCCGTTTTAGCTGTCGTATCCCGTTCAACAGCGCAGGAGCAAACGAAGGAATGGAATTATATTAATCCTCGCTTGCGTTCTTGGCGTCCTCAATTACCTTCTGAGCTACATTGCCGGGAGCTTCTTCATAGCGTTCAAAAGTAAGGGAGAATGAGCCTCTGCCCTGAGTGATCTGTCTGAGGGAGTTGGTGAAGTCTGCCATTTCAGCCATCGGAACGTCTGCCACGACCTCCTGATAACCGCCTTCCTGCGGATTCATGCCGAGAACACGTCCGCGGCGCTTGTTTACATCGCCGATAATATCGCCCATGTTGCTGTCGGGAACATAAGCCTTGAGGTTGCCGATAGGCTCAAGGATGACGGGTCCTGCCTGCGGGATACCCGCCTTGTATGCCAGGGACGCGGCCATCTTGAAGGACATTTCTGAAGAATCGACCGGGTGATAGGAGCCGTCAACCAGAGTGGCGTGCAAACCAACCATGGGATAGCCTGCCAGGACACCGCTCTGAATAGCGTCGCGCAGACCCTTTTCAACCGCGGGGAAGAAGTTCTTCGGCACGGAGCCGCCGAATACCTTCTCGTCAAATACGAGATCGTCGGCATCACAGGGTTCAAATTCGATCCAAACGTCACCGAACTGGCCGTGACCGCCCGACTGCTTCTTGTGACGACCCTGAACCTTGCCCTTCTTGCGGATGGTCTCACGATAGGGTACCTTGGGAGCCTCAAGACTCATATCGACGCCGAACTTGGAGCGGAGCTTGGAGCAGATAACATCAAGGTGCTGCTCACCGAGACCGGAGAGAACAAGCTGCTTGGTCTCTGCGTTGTTTTCGATGCTGATTGTGGGATCCTCTTCGGAAAGACGGTTGAGACCGGTGGAGATCTTTTCTATATCGCCCTTGGACTTGGGCTTGACCGCCATCGACAGTGTCGGATGCGGGAAATTAACCGGTCTGAGTGTAACGGGTCTGCTCTGTGCGCTCAGCGTGTCGCCGGTCATGGTGTTGGCCAGCTTTGCAACGGCGCCAATATCGCCGGCAACGACAAACTGAGTATCTTCCTGCTTTTTGCCCACGGGGATAAGCAGTTTGCCGATACGCTCGGCAGAGCCGGTTCTGGAATTGTTGAGCTGGGTATCGGGCTTCATCGTACCGGATACAACCTTGAAATAGGAAAGCTTTCCGACAAACGGGTCGGCAACCGTCTTAAATACGATCGCAGCAACGGGAGCGTCGGGATCGGTGGTAAGCTCTATTTCATTTCCATCCTTGTCGGTTGCGATTTCCGTTCTGTCGCTTGCCTTGGGAGAAAGAGCTTTTATGGTGTTGAGCAGCAGCTCGATGCCGGCAAGGCTTCTGCTGTCGCCGCAGAGAACGGGATAAATCTCACCCGACTTGACGCCCTTGGAGAAACCCGCGGCAAGCTCTGCCTCTGTGAAGGGCTCGCCCTCGAAATACTTCTCCATGAGAGCCTCGTCTGTTTCGGCTACGGCTTCGTTTATGGTCATCATAAAATCGTCATATTCGGCGATTTTAGGCATGGCAACCTCTGTCGCCTTGCCCTTGTTGAAGGTATATCCCTTATTCTCGATGAGATTTGCGTATGTTCCGTTTTCGCACGGGACGATAAGCGGGCAGATCTTCGAACCGAAATTATCGTTGAGGGCCTGAAGCGTCTTGGAAAAATTGGCGTTTTCGGCTTCAAGCTTGCTGATGAAGAAGAATACGCCTACATTGCTGTCGCACGCTGCCTTGAATGCCTTTTCTGTGCCTACCGCAACGCCGTCTCTTGCTGAAACGGGAATAATTGCGGCTGCCGCTGCGCGCATGCCTTCGCAAACGCCGCCCGCAAAGTCAAAAAGGCCGGGAGTGTCGATTATATTGATCTTGGTGTCCTTCCACACAAGCGGAGCTGCTGCGGTGGATACCGAAGTTTTTCTTTTGATTTCCTCCGGGTCAAAATCAAGTGCCGTGTTTCCGTCGGCCGTGTTGCCGAGTCTGTCGGTCATGCCCGCAAGATAAAGCATAGCCTCCGCGAGGGATGTTTTACCGGCGCCGGAATGACCGGCCAATACAATGTTTCTTATATCTTTTGCTGCATACTGCTTCAAAATAAACGCTCCTTCCACAATACAATTATACAAATACACAACAATAATAGAATAACACAATAATCAATAATTTGTCAATAGATTATCGATTTTTTACTGTAAAAAATTCCGAAATATGCGCCGGAATTTGTCATAAGGTCTTCCATACCGAAGCAGCGGCGACGATAAGTCCCCAGAAGCACTGGTAAGCCGCAATCTGCGCGGGACCTATCTGTGAAATACCGCCGTACAGGGCAAGAAAAGCCGCCATGATCATACCGAGAACGCAGGCGATCCTCTGCACTGCCCGGACAAGGGAATTTGAAATCAGGATCCTTTTTGCAGCTATCACGGAATCGAGCAGGAAATCATTATCCTCGCTGCCTGCCGCCAAGGCAGGTTCGCTGTCTGTCGCCCTGTGGCGCAGTTTTTCGTATTCCTCGCCTGCTTCTACCGAAAGCAGTTTGACCGAGTCGGATGAAATCCCGAAGCCGTCTGAAATCATTTTTATCGTTACATTGGGGTCGCTTGTCCTGACAAGCAAGGTAACTCCGTTTTCTGTGAGGAACCGGAGCTTTTTTGCTGTCTTTTTATCCGGCTCATACTGCACGACAAACATTGCCGCAAGCTCTCCTGCCGAAGCAAGATATATGACGCTCTGTCCGTCTTTTATATATCTGTCTTCAAAGTCCTTCGACGGGGGGACGATCCCGTATGAGCTGATAAGCGACGCGCTGCCAATTATCACCCTTCTGCCCTTTACCCAGCCGGTAAGACCGTGTTCATTTTTAATGGTGAGAGAATCGATCCTGGGCAGTATATTGTATCTGTTGCCGATTATCTGCTCAAAAGCCGGCGCCAAAGGCCAGTTGGCTTCAAGAACAAGAGCCGCCGAATCGGAAAGCACCTGATCGATGCGCTCTCCGCTGAATGTTTTCATGCCCACAAGCCTGACCTTGCTGCCGGGATAAAGCTCCCGTGCGTCAAGAATGACCGAATTTGCTCTTCCCAGCTCGGCCGCGGCCGAAAATCCTCCGATCATTCCGAATTTCTTTCTCATTAAACGGGATTTTTTGTACAGCGCCGCATTTGAAACGCAGGAGGAATATAGCGGCATGCAAAGGCATACGGCGCATACGGAGATGTATAAAGCCGATCCGGCGGACAGGCCTGAGCTTTGAGAGGATGAAAGCACAAGCAGCACGATAAGAATAAACGCGACAACAAGGATGCTGATTCTTTTCGCCGATTTTTCGCATGGATTGCTTTGCAGGGAATTTTCAAAAAAACCCGACATAAAGCGCGTCTTCGTGCTGCCCGCAGCAAGGTTTTCGCCTATAAAGCTGCGGTACAGCTCCTTTCGGATAAGCGGATAATCAATGACGCGGCTTGCGTATTTGTTTTCATCCCTGGAAACGAACGCAAAATTGATATATATTCTGTTGTAGATCTTCACTCTGTTCAGCTGGCTTAAAAGCAGCGCAAGCAGCGCAAAAGGAACAAAGGTCTGCGGTGAATCGAACATATCGGGGAAGAAAAATGCGAGCAGCGTATGCAGCGCGACAACAAGAAAAACGGCTGACGACGCGCAGTCTCCCGGGTCACGACGTCTGAAAAAACCGGCGATACCGCACAGTATGCTGTTAATGCTTATTGCAAACGCAATCGCCATGAATGAAAGATTGATTATGTAAAACACGCGGACGTGCGAGGCAGCAAGATCGGGAATTATGCCCGGCATGATCGCGGGAATGAGATCAATAACAACAGAGGCGGCAAAAAGCAGCAGCAAAAGCAGCACGCGCAGCTTTGATTGCATAATGCGCGTTTTAAGAGCCCCCCTTATGCTGCGTCTTTGCTCAAAGGATGTGAATTCATCATAATCAAATGACGGCCTGTCTGTATTGTCGTCAAAAGCGCTGTAAAGCCTTGCCTTTAATCTGTCCAGAAAGCCGTGGCTTTCCGGCGATTCATCGTTGAGTTCGGCTTTAATCTCATTTTTCTCCTCATCAGGTTCGTCAGGCCTTTTGGTTTCGTCCTTCAATATTGCATTCTCCTCCTTCCTCCGGATGGGTTTAAGCGCAGGTCATCTGGCTTTTATGCCCTTTCGCTGTCTGGCGATTTCATACATCAGAATGCCGCCGGCAACACTCGCGTTGAGCGAATTGATCCTGCCGTACATGGGAAGCGACAATATCACATCGCATTTTTCCCTGATAAGGCGGCCTACTCCGCTGCCCTCAGAGCCGATAACCAGACCGACGGCGCCGGTCAGATCGCTTTCGCACCAGCATTCTCCGTCCATATCCGCGGCATATATCCAAAGGCCGTTCTTTTTGAGCTGATCTATTGTCGCGGCAATATTGCCGACCCTTGCAACATTCATATGCTCCAGCGCGCCCGCGGAGGACTTGGCGACCGTCATGCTGAGGGAAGCGCTGCGTCTGCTTGGGATAATGACCCCGTGGGCTCCGACTGCTTCGGCCGTCCTGATGACCGCGCCAAGATTATGCGGGTCGTTCAGCTCATCGCAGATTACGATAAACGGAGGCTCGTTTCTTTCGGCGGCGCAGCGGATAATATCATCCACCGAACAATATTCCTTTGCGGCGACAAAAGCAACTATCCCCTGATGTACGCCATGGCAGGATATTTCATCCAGCTTGACGGGCGAAACCTCCTTTACCGGAATTTTCAACTCTCTGCACCTTTTTATAATAACAGCAATACTGCCTGAACGCTCACCGGCAGCTACAAGGACTTTATCGACGGGTCTCCCCGATCTAATAGCCTCCTGAACGCAGTTTCTGCCTATCAGCACATCCTTTGCAGGCTCGTCGTTTGAATTTTTTATACTCATTTTTTAAACCTCAATGTAGTTGTTATATAAAATTATACCACAAACGACTCCCACTTTCCATATTATTATGCTTTTTCGGTCATATATTATCTTTGGCAAAACTAAGCGGAATGATGTGAGCCCGTTCATTTGCGCCGGACGGTCGGCAGATTAAAAAAACCGCCGTTCATATTGAACAGCGGTTTTAAAAACAGGTTATATCAGTCGCTGATGTAGGGAAGAAGAGCGATGTGACGCGCTCTCTTTATAGCAACGGTCAGTTCACGCTGATGACGTGCGCAGGTACCTGTTACACGTCTGGGTAAAATCTTTGCGCGCTCGGAAATAAAGCGGCGAAGACGTGCGGCATCCTTATAATCTATTGTTTCGATCCTGTCGACGCAGAAAGAGCAAACCTTTTTTCTGCCCTTGCGGCTGCCGCGTCTGTCGTTTCTATCATATGCCATTTGGTGTTACTCCTTTCATAAGAATAAATCATCTGTTCTCTTAAAATATCAGAATGGAAGATCGTCTTCGATGGGCTCAAAGTCGCCGGCTTCACCGCTCGAATATGCCGCCGGCTGCTGAGGAACTGCCGGCTGCTGTACCGGAGCAGACTGTTCATAGCCGGGTGCGGGCTGCGGAGAATATCCGCCCTGATTATAGGAGCCGTATCCGCCCTGATTGCCCTGTCCGTAAGAATCCCTTTTAGGCTCGGCAAAATGAACGTTGTCCGCCACGATCTCAAAGGCCTTGCGGCGGTTTCCCTGCTTATCCTCATAGGAACGGGTCTGTATGCTGCCGTTTACGGCAACGAGCTGACCCTTGCGGAAATACCTGCTGACAAACTCAGCCGTATTTCTCCACGCGACAACGTCGATGAAATCGGTCTGCCGCTGCTCACCCTGTCTGACATAACTTCTGTCGACTGCAAGGGTAAATGATACTACAGGGAGATTGTTGGGAGTATAACGGAGCTCGGGATCGGCCGTCAGGCGCCCCATAAGCGCTACAACATTAAGCATGCAGTGCGACCTCCTTGCTATGCGTCCTTGCGGACGATAAGAGAACGGAGAACACCGTCCGTGATCTTGTAAACACGATCAAGTTCGGCCGGGAATTCAGCCGTAGCTGTGAAGGTAAACAATACATAGTAACCTTCGTTCTGGTAGTTGATCGGATAAGCAAGCCTGCGCTTGCCCCATTCGTCAACAGCTTCGAGAGTGGCATGCTTTTCAATAAGATCCTTGAACTTAGCAACGGTATTATTGATGCCCTCTTCTCCGAGATTCATAGAGACGACGAGGATCGACTCATAGCTTCCCGTTAAATTTGCCATTGCGGTTGCACCTCCTTTTGGTCATCAGGCCCCGATTCATCGACCGGAGCAAGGAATGAATATAGGCATGCAAAAGCAGCCGGATGGCCGATTCTGCCAATGCATTAACATTAGAATTATATCAAAACGATACTGCAATGTCAATACCGAATTATAATTATTTTTTACATATTATGCCTTGAATACCTTCCAGATGAAAT
Source organism: Clostridia bacterium (assembly GCA_017543285.1). Lineage (GTDB taxonomy): Bacteria > Bacillota > Clostridia > Oscillospirales > Acutalibacteraceae > RGIG7067. The sequence continues at coordinate 23,408 of JAFYGK010000006.1, forward strand.
ATTCAAGCAGCGGTGAGCACAGGCACATCACTATCACGACGAACCATGCCGTCTGCTCATATATGCCGAGGTATCTTGTAAGAATACATAATGTAGCCGCCACTACGCCGTATATCATGGAAGCGACGCGGTGCTTGGGAGAGGTAAATTTATCCCCGATAAAAAACACTCCGCAGAAAATGAGCGATCCGCTGAAAAGCTCGTAAAATATAGATTCGATCACCGAATAATCACCGCGCGGAAAAGCGCCGGCAACAACAGCGCACTCAACAACAAACGCAGCGACCGCATAAACATTTACCGAGCGCTTGAGGCACAGGTAAATAAAGCCGCACATACAAAGCGCTATCGCGGACGCGCCGATCGGCCCGGGGGCTATTCCGAGGAACAGTTCAAAAGTGGAATACGGCGAAACCGAACCCTCCATTAGCCACCGTGCGGACGATTTCGCCGAAACGACGGCGCTCTGTCCTGCAACGGATGAGAGAAGTCCCGCCGGAGCCGTGTATGCAAACATTATATTCGGGAGAACAGCCGAGATGATTCCGGCTGCCAAAGCCGCGGGAATAACAGGCATTGCGGATTTTTTTATATAGGCCGCTCTGATCAGTCCGCATGTCAGACCGGCCAGGGCAGCAAACCAAAGCGGAGATGCCGGAGACAAAAGCATCGACAGCAAAAGACCTGATTTTACTCCGGAAAGATCCCCGAGTGTAAGCGGTATTTTTGCTATTTTTGAAGCGGCAAATTCCACGGCGACAGTAACCGCGGTGCAGACGAGGGCAATCAGAACAGAGCTGTAACCGAAGTTAAAAAACGACTGAATCAGCATTACAACGCAAACAATTATCACATCGGCCGAAATGCTCCAGATCCGTTCCTCCGTTCTGGAAAAAGGAGCTTTTATTACCTGCTGCATTTTTATTAAATCATCCTTTCCGATTAACCGTCGTCGGGCGGTTTATCAAAAACGTCAAGATAAGCGGATCATTTTCTGTCAAGCAGATCAAAAACAGACATCAGATCATTCAGATCATCCGATTCCCCGGCCGAAAAGTCGTAGATCGCTCTGCTGCTTTTTTGATCCGAAGCGGAATCGCGCTTTTCATTATGTCCGGAAGAAACGTCCTCAGATCTTGATTCCGATCCGTCCGAATCCGCTTTGCTTTCCGGGGGATATGCCTTATCCTCCCCGGTATCGTCAAATTCCGGGCCAAGCAGATCGCGTATCTGTTCAAGGGTCCTGTTTGTCTTTTCTATATCGTCGTTAATGCTTGACATAAAAGCGTCGAAGTCAAACTCATCGGAAGAATCGTCGGAATCGGCCGCTGTTTGTGTATTGCTCTCATCCTCGTACAAATAACCGTTTGTCTGGGCATAGGTCATTTGCTTGCCCGGTTCAGTATCCGTCGACATTTGTCCGGCTTCACTGTAAAGCAAGGTGTCGACAGAGGCTTCCGGCGGCATTTCGTTCTGAGCGTCAGCCGGTTGGCCGCGCTTCTGATCATCAGAGGGGTCGGCAGCGTATAAATCCGCCGCCTCCGAAGAAATTCCATCAGGCTCTTCTTCATGATTTATATCACTCAGCTTGCGTGTGATAGTATCAATATTCAGCAAGAAGCCCTGCCCGTCCGGAGATTCAGCTCTGTCGGAAACTCCGGCAACCCTGAAGCCGCTCAAATCGAAAACAATTCCGTCCTCATTTGCTTCCCCGTTCGGTTGTTCTTCCGGATTCAGGTCGCTTTCTGGGCTTGTTGTTTTTTCGGCCCCGTCGGTCGCCTGCTCATAACCCCTGCGGCCGCTGCGTCTGCGGAATAACCTTTGGAGCTTCTTTTTAACGCCGTCGGGCTCAACATCTTTTTCTGCCTTTTCCGGTTCATCATGAACAGTTTCGTCAATATTCCCTGCGGCGTCCCCATCAGACTCCCGGCGGACAATTGAGGGCAGTTCGTCCGTATATCCGGAAACATGCTCCGCGTTATCCTCCGCGGTCATGGTTTCTTCTGCGGATCTGTCCTGTTCGGATCCGTCATAAGCGCTGACATCATGAGAACCCGACGTATCGAAGATGCTGAAATCTATATCGAGATACTCGGAATAATCCTTGATCTTATATTCCTCATTAAGGCTGACTGTGGTATCGGAACTGTCGGACGACTGGATAAGGCCCTCTATACCGTCGTCATGCAGCGGCGTATAGACATACGAGGACTGCGGATTATAAGGTATCTGATTCTGCTCCTTCTCGCTCTCCGATTGATTGATGGCAGACAGGACCTCAAGACCGATGATCTGACTTTTGCGGTCGGTTTCTCCGGTATCGCTCTCCTGCGCCGGCGCTTCGGACGGCTCCGGAAGCGACGAGGCGGCAAGGCCTTCCTTTTCTTTCCCTGTCTCTGTTTTTTCGGGGAGTAACGCCGGCTTTGCTTCGAAAAGTTCTGCGTCTTGATTTGCAATATCCATATCGGCGCCCTTGATTATCGCCCTGATGTTTATTCCCGACGGGCAGGAAAAGGAACATGCGCCGCAGCCGTCGCACTTTGTTATCTGCAATTCATCGGCGAGTTTTTCATTCCCGCTGTTTACGGCGTCTGTCAGTCTGTACGGCAAAAGATTCTGCGGACAGTTGTTAGCGCATCTTCCGCATTTTGTACAGCTCGTCTCCTTTATTTCCGGCGGATTTTCCATTGCGACTATACACTTCATCGACGGAACGACAGGGGTCATCGGATCGGTGACGGCACAGCCGTTTATTATGTCTCCCGCGATAATGCACTTCGGTTCGGAGGACAGAACGCATATTTCTATAAGGTGCGAAATGGGGGTTCCGACTGCAACCTCGAGATTGCTCGGATGCTTTACGCAGTCTCCTTCAACAGTGACTATGCACGTTGTCTGGCAGGAGCCCATTTCGACCGCGCAGCAAAGCTGGAGACATGCGTTCGCTCCCAGAAAAGCCACTTTTTTCTTTGAATAGAAGTTCCTGACGGCGCTTCTTACGGGATATTTGCCTTCGGTAAAAATCACTTCGGCATTGAGATATTTTTGTCTTATAGCTTTAAAGTGTCCCTTTATCTTTGACGCCGCGATGAAGTATTTCCAAACTCCGGCAGCTACGGCGGCAAGCTCCAGACCCTTCGCTATCTGCTCGCCATGCTCAAGCAGCAGCGCGATCGAGGCGGTTTCGCAGCATTCGTCTTCAATGCAGTCGGCAAAGATTATATCAGGCTTATTGTCTCTTATCTCTATAAGCTTCTGATAAAGCGGTCTGCCGTCGGTCTCATCAATAATGCCCGATCTTTTGGCGGCGCGTATCACTTCGTCGCTCTCCGGGGCGTCCGATTTAAGCGGCTCAAACGGCGGCATGGACATTCCATGCTCGACCGATAACTTTACGGCAAGGGTTTTTCCTAAAACCTGGTGATCTATATATTCCGCACCCTGATATCTTCCGCAATAGGGCGCAAACACTCCGAAACCATCGCCGTTTCTTCCCAGCCTGCCAAACTGCGGAACATATTCGCCCTCTGTGCAATCGGGGATAAATTCCTCCATCGTGCAGCCGGGAAACGGTATTTTCAAAAAGCTGGCGCCTTCGGTCTCATAAATAGGGTTGTCGAGCGAAGAAATTCGCCTGGCGGTTTCAATTCCTCTTCGGGAAACTATTTTCATAAAAGGTTTCTCCTCTTGTTTTCTTTGTGCCGGTCGTTTTGCATCAAATCAAGACGGGAATCAGATACTTCCCTTGAGTTTTTTTATCATTTTTCCG
>JAFYGK010000007.1 GCA_017543285.1 Clostridia bacterium
AGCAATAACAATAACAATAACAGTTCAAACAACAGCAATAACAGTTCAAACAACAGCAATCGAAGCGATTTCTTCGACGAATAATAATCCTTTCAAAACGCGGCAGTCTGCAGCAGGATTGCCGCGTTTTGCGCCGTTTCCGGGCTATGCCGGCGGATTGCGCGGCGCGCCGGCATTCTTTTTAAAGTATCTGTCCAGCAGGATTACTGTAAGGACGATCAAACCCGCAAACAGCAGTATCCCGACTGCCCCGGCAGCCAGAAGCATTGCGGGAAATGTGAACGACGGAAGGGTCATTCTGCTCTCGCTCAGACTGAATTCCAGCTCGCCGTTTGGAAGGCCGTACAGAGCAGCCTCATAACCGGTCTGCGTCTTTTCAAAGCCCTTCAAATTGCTTTTTATCATATGGTACGGCGTATTGATAACGATGTGCAGCCCGCCGAACTGCGACCACGCTTTTGCCGGAGACAGCAGATAGGTGTAATCATAAGCGCTGGGCGTATAGCTTCCGTCTATCGTCGGATACATAGGCGCCTCGACAGCGTTCACCGTCTGCTCATGAGGCGCAAAGGTTATTTCGTATTCGTACCACGGCATGATATACTCCGAAAAACCGGCTCCAAGCATATCAAAGGGCTCTATGAGAGTATTGTCCGGATCGGAAAATTCCGTGAAATAATCAACAACGGCATTATACCAGTCGATCTTTGAAACTTTACTGTCGGAGGGACGATTCATCAGAGCAAACTGCTCAAAGTCCATCCGGTTTTGTTAAATCTTGGTCATAACGCCGGGAGCAACCCTTCTTCTGCCGTCGGGAGTATCGTCGTAAAACACCCATTCAGGCTCGGTTGTAAGAGGCTCGCCCATTACGTAAAGCCTTATTTCCATGTCATTTTCCACCCAGAAATTGATTCTGGCGACGCCGTTTTTGAGATCTGAATAACCGGCAATTCTGTCGATGTATATTTTTCTTTCACTGCCGGTCAAAGGAAAATCGGCGGCAGCATTCGAATAATCCATGCCCGAACCGCCATCCTTTACTCCGCTGACCCTGTAAACATATTCGGTGACCGTCATCTGCGGATCAAAGAAGGCGTCCTCGGCATAACCGTCGCGTATGCTCGGGAAAAAATCCATTATGCCGCGCGATCCTTCCATGTAGAAGGTATGGCGAAGGGACTTTTCAACTTTTTCGCCGTTAACGGTGATGTCATATTTTTCGTAATCTATCATGCTGTAGGCCGTATCGGTCCTCTCGTTGTAATAATAGGAATAGCTCGGAGTCGCTCCAAACGGGAATACAATATCAGCAGTCACCGTTTCGTCGGTCGGGTTGTAAAAGGTATACCGGGCCGTGACCTTCGCCTGATACCGTCCGAAATCTTTAATGTTGTTATATTCCTCCTTCGGAAAATCCGGAATGTCAAAGGTCAGAAGCTCGTCCTGTACGATTATGGGACATTCTTTGCTCCTGACGATCGCGCCGGATGCGTCGGATCCGTGCCAGCGTCTCAGCGCGGAATTTGCCGGAGCTGCCGGAGCGGCAGACAGGATGACGGCCAGCAGCAACAGAAAAGCCGCGAAAAATCTTTTTGCTTTCATTTCACACCTCCGGTTTTTAAAAAAACCAAAAACACTCTTTGTACGCCGTCCGTTTGACGCGCGTCCCTATAGTCTAATCATACTTTATCAAGGCGGAAACTGCAATAGCATGCGGCGAAAGTTAACGGAGAATTCATATCCCTGCTGCCACGGCTTCCTTTACATTCCGTATTTCGAATGGATCTGACCTTCAAAGGCAAAAGCGTCGCCTGCCTTTGACTTATCCGGATGCGGAGGTTATAATTATCTCAGGTCGATTCATATCGTTATTTTGAGGAAGATACTTATGAAAATAAAAAGGATCGCAAGGAGTCTCATCGGCGGATTCGCGGGAATGATCGTGTTTCTTTCTGTTTTGACCGGAACGACCGCTGTAACAGGCGGACAACCGGAGCCGAAGAATGATTTCGGAATTGTTTCTGAAAGGATAATCAGCAGCTCCGCCTCGCAGTTCGGATACAGCGATTATACTGTTCCGGGACAAAAATCCTCCGCTGTGTCAGACGGCAGTATCCAGCTTTATTCAATTGCGCAGGACGGTTCAGGTTCGTTTGATTATCCGGCAAAATACGATTCGCGTGAGAAAGGGCTTGTCACCTCGGCAAAAAGGCAGGGAAACTCCGATTCATGCTGGGCATTTGCCTCGTCGAGCTGTATGGAAACCTCGGTGCTGAATCAGGGCGTCGCCTGCGGAGAAGTGGATTTTTCCGAGGCGCACCTCGTATATTTCACCTTCAACGGTATTGATACGCAAACCGACTCGCCCACTTACGGCGACGGAGCGGAAAGCAGCAATCCGTTTAATCAGGGCGGCAACTGGCTCAGGGCGGCGGCGGCCTACAGCCAGTGGATCGGCCCGCAGATGGAGGAGTATTCCGCATTCGACCCTTCCGACCCCGATTCGGTATCGCTTGCCGACTATACCAAAAAGGAAAGCTATGCACATCTGCGCAATATAATCAACATTGACGAAACAGACCATAACGCTGTAAAGCAGGCGGTTATTGACTATGGAGCCGTTTCGGTAGCCTACAACAACGACACCGCTCTCTACAGCAAGGGAAACGGTCCGAAATGCTACTACCGCGGAATCAGCGACGGACTGCCGGCAAATCACGGAGTCGTTCTGATAGGCTGGGACGACGACTTTGACCGCAGCAATTTCAACGCGTCTGCCAGACCGTCTAAGAACGGGGCATGGCTGATTAAAAACAGCTGGGGCGATTCATGGGGCGAAGAAGGCTGCTTCTGGATATCATATGAAGAGCCTTCGCTCAAATCCTTCTACTGCTTTGAGGCCGACGATATAAGCAGATACGACAATTGCTATCTTTATGACGGAGCCGGATTTGATATGACCGCTTCGTTCCCGGACTCGCGCAGCATCAGAATGGCCAACATTTTTTCCTCGAACTCAAAAGAAACGCTCAAAGCGGTATCCTTTTATACCCTGCAGGACAATCTTAACTACAGGATCGAGATTTACACCGGCGTTTCCGGAAATCCGGATACCGGCAGGCTTTCATCTTCCGGATCGGGCAGCCTCAAAAAACACGGCTATCACACCATTGATCTTGCAGACGTCGTAAATCTCCCGGCAGCGCAGAGATTTTCTGTCATAGTGACCCTGACTTCGACCGATTACGAGGTTTTGGCGCCCGTCGAAGGAGAATCGCAGGGGAACTTCCATCACGGGTCCAGACCCGGTCAGAGCTTTCTTTCGGTTCCCGGCTCAGGTTATTGGGCCGATTGCAGCAGCGCCGGATTAAACAATCTTTGCATTAAAGCCTTCACCGTCGGTGCCGACAGATCCGGGCTGACGCAAACGGTCGGACTGCCGGAAACGCTGAACGGCAGCGATTACTCCGTATTTTCATGGAATCGGCTTCAGGCGCAGCTTCAATATGCACGGCAGCTTCTCGAAAAAAATGACGTCTGCAGCCAGGAAATGATCAACTGTGACGCAAGGCTGAAATGCCTTCTCGACTCTCTCAACCCGTCGTCAATAGAAATAAGCTCTGCGGTACAGCTTAACGGGCTTTCTGAAATGATAAAATCGGGCGACGATCTGAGCGGAGTAAACATATCTCTGACCTGCGATATCGACATGAGTGACCTGCACGATTATCGTCCGATCGGCTCGTCGGAACGCCCCTTCAACGGCACGTTCGACGGTCGGGGTCACAGTATCACCGGGCTGACATTCTATGACGGCTCGGCCGATGCGTGCGGCCTGTTCGGACGCACCGGAAAAAGCTCCATTATTAAAAACATCGCTCTTGAAGATTGCTCCTTTTCTTCCCGCGGGAATATCGGCGGCATATGCATGGACAACGGCGGCATAATAGAAAACTGTTCGGTCGACTGCAAAATAACATCTCTTACGTCCGACAGAAATTCATTTGCGGGTATGATAGCTGCCGTCAACAGCGGCGAAATAATCGGCTGCACCGCTTCGGGCAGCATCGGTTTCGCAGGAAAATGCGGCGCGATAGCAGGAATGTCCTCCGGTACGATATACCGCTGCGCCGGCGATGCCATAATAAACTGTGCCGGCGGATCCGCGGGAGGCATCGTCGGAAAGGCCGAAGGGTGCAAAATCACCGCATGTGGATATTCCGGCGTAATCAATGGCACAAAAGGCGCGGGAGGCATCGTCGGAAAAGCCGAAAACTGTGAGATCACCGACTGCGCCTTTAGGGGCGAAATCCTCTCGGCGGATGTTGCCGCGGGTATTGCGTGCGATGCAAACGGTTCGCTCATAGCGAACAGTTATTCGGCAGGCTCTGTCAGCGCGGATACAGCGGCGGGTATCGTGATCGGAAACAGTCCGAACAGCTCAACAGTCGAAAACTGCTACAGTGCGTCCGCATTGGATGCATCCGTTTGCTGTCCGCTTGCCCCTGACGGCATTGGGGTACGGCATAGCTTCTTTCTGTCCGACCGTCCCGGTGAAAACGCGCTGAGTGAAACCGAAATGAAAAGCCGTCGGTTTGCCTATGAGTTAAACCAGGCTGTGCAAAACGGCTGGAGTCTTTGGACCCGCCGGGACGGTGAAAACGACGGCCTGCCCTTCTTTTCCGATAGGGATAGCGCTGTGCTTTCAAAGCCCTGCAATGTGGTAATCAAAATGAACAATGACATTATCGCTGAATATCCCGACGTTGAGATCGGTGACGTTATTTCGTTGGAAGCGCTTGACGATACCGAGGACGGTCTTTTTATCGGATACAGCGACTCTAATGGACTGTACGATACCTCCTTCATCGTTTCCGACGACGCGGTGCTGACGGCTGTCTTTAAAAAACCGGTTTCGCTTGCTGTCAATGATTTTCCCGGCTGCGTTGTTTTGGATGAACAGCCCGACCTTTCCGCGGCGTCCGTCATGGTTTTCTTTGACGACGGAACGTCAAAAAATTACCCGCTGAAGAATGCCGATATTGATTTCGGTGAGATGTCTCCCGGGCAAAGCACGGCTTATATAAGTTTTTACGGCGTTCAGGCACAGATTGACTTTCTGCTTATATGCAGAGGCGACGCAAACGGCGACGGTCGGGTCGACCTGCTGGACGGCGTTTTGCTCAGCCGGTATCTCAGCGGAGATCATCCTGAAACCGAGATATACAAAAACGCTGTTGACATGGATAAAAGCGGAAATGTTGATAAGGCGGATTTTGATCTGCTGTGCATGCTTCTTGCAGGGTGACGGAAGTATAACAGGGCATATTTAAGACCACCGCAATTTGCGGTGGTCTTTATATTTTTGCTCCTTGGAGCGAGTTTTTTAATTTCTTGCTTGCGCCTCAGCGTTTAGTCCAGGAAATCCTTGAGCTTTTTGCTGCGGCTGGGGTGGCGAAGCTTTCTGAGGGCCTTCGCCTCTATCTGGCGGATACGCTCCCTTGTGACATTAAACTCCTTGCCGACCTCCTCAAGCGTTCTGGAGCGTCCGTCCTCCAGACCGAAGCGGCGCACAAGGACCTTTTCCTCACGCGGAGTCAGAGTGGAAAGAACCTCGGCAAGCTGCTCTCTCAAAAGTGTGTGCGAAACCGCGTCCGCGGGAGCTAAGGCCTCATCATCGGGAATGAAGTCCCCCAGATGGGAATCCTCCTCCTCGCCTATCGGTGTTTCCAGCGAAACGGGCTCCTGTGCAACGCGCATTATCTCACGCACCTTGTCCATCGGCATTCCCAGGACGTCGGCTATTTCCTCCGTGGTCGGCTCATGTCCGTTTTGGTGCAGCAGCTGACTCTGTACCTTTTTGACCCTGTTTATTGTCTCGACCATGTGAACAGGTATTCTTATAGTCCTCGCCTGATCGGCAATAGCGCGGGTTATGGCCTGACGGATCCACCATGTGGCATAGGTAGAAAACTTAAACCCCTTTGTGTGGTCGAATTTTTCAACCGCCTTTATAAGGCCGAGATTTCCCTCCTGGATAAGATCGAGAAACTGCATTCCGCGTCCCACATAGCGCTTGGCAATAGATACCACAAGTCGCAGGTTGGCCTCTGACAGTCTTTTTCTTGCTGCGATATCGCCGTTTGATATACGCACGGCAAGATCGATCTCCTCCTCCGGGGTCAGAAGCGGCACTCTGCCTATCTCCTTGAGATATACCTTTACCGGGTCGTCGATGGCAATGGCGTCGGCAGCGGCTTCGGCGTCGACCTCGTCGCTCTGCGGAGAATCAAGTATTCCGTTGAGGTTGTCAAAATCCGAAAGGTCGAGATCCTCAACTATTTCAATGTTATTGCTCTCGATCGTATCATAGAGAGATTCCATCAGGTCGGGATCATAATCCAGACCTTCGAGATAGTCGGATATTTCCTTTTCGGTCAAACGGCCCTTTGATTTTCCCAGTTCTACCAGTTCGTCAAGCGTTGATTTCTTTTCTGTGTTGGCCATAGATCACCAATTCCTTTTCTGTCTTATGTTAATGTTTTTTATTTCCTCTTTCGGTTTTTTACCGGGATAGCCGAAAAGCTATTCAAGCTTTGAGCGTTTTAACCGCTCGAATGCTTCCGCGGCTTCCTGCTCGCTCATGGATGCAGCGGTGACCGCGCTTACCTTTTCCCTCTCCTGCCTTAGTATCTGGCAGAAATCGTCTATCTCCTCGATGTCGCCGTTGCCTTTGCCCATGCCTTCGCCGCTTCGCAGCATAGCGATGGAATGGGCTGCCGATATTTCCTCCGGCTCGAAGCAGCGGTTGAGATCGGCAAGAATGTCCTCCGGCTCGGTATAGCCGCTTTCTATGGATGAGGCAGCCTCACTGAAAAGCCGCCTGTTGAAGCTTGTCAGAAAAAGATCCGGCAAGCCTTTTTCCTTCATGCTTTTCAGATAGTCGCTGTTGTTTATGAGGAGCGAGATCAGTTGCTCCTCGCTTCTGGACGCGCGCAGAAATTTTACCTTTTCCGGATTAATCTTATCGCTGTAGCCGCCGATCCTCAGTCCAATTTCTCTGAACTGTTTTTTTGCGTCGGCCCTGCGGCGGCGCTTTTTCATCTGCTCTATCTGCTGCATGACGCTTTCCTTGGATATTTCGAGCTGCTGCGCCAGCTTTGCGGCGTAAATCTCCCGTTCCAGTCTGTTGTCTATATCGCACAGCACCGCTATCGCTTTTTTGGAGTATTCGACCCTGCCCTCGGCAGAGGTCATATCTATATCGCCGTTTGTGATCCTGAGCTTGTAATCCACATCGGTAACGGCGTTTTTCAGAAGGTCGGCAAACAGTTCCCTGCCTTTTTCGCCGTTTTCACGCAGAAACTCGTCCGGATCCTTTCCGGAGGGCACCTCAAGGATCTTCACCTTCAGTCCGGCGTCGCGCAGGACGTCTGTCTCCTTCATGACGGCGCGTCTTCCGGCTTCGTCGTTGTCACCGGCGATTATGATTTCCTCGCAGTATTTGGAGAGTATACGCGCATGTTCATGATTGAAGGCGGTGCCCATAGCGGCTACTGCGTTTTCAAAGCCGGCCTGATTCATGGCAATAACGTCCATATTGCCCTCGCACAGTATTATCCTCCCGCCGTTGGAATTTTTGGCAAAATTCAATCCGTAGATCTCTCGATTTTTCTTATATACGACGTTGTTCTCTGTATTTACATACTTCCCTCTTTGATTATCTTTATCCAGAATACGCCCGGTGAAACCGACCACCGCGCCGCGCAGGTCGATTATAGGGAACATTACCCTGTTGCGGAAACGGTCGTAATATCTTTCGTTTTTTCCGACCGCCAGATTCGCGGCTATTATATCGCCGCGTGAATAGCCCTTTTCGCGCAGATGCTTTATCAGGCTGTCCCAACTGTCCAACGCGGCCCCCAGACCGAATTTCCTGATCGTTGCGTCGGTCAGTCCCCTGCCGCGCAGATAGTCGAGGGCACGTCTTCCTTCGGGCCTTGCCAGATTGTTGTGAAAAAACTTCGCAGCGGCGCGGTTTATCTCAAGGATTTTTGTCCTCAGCATGTATGAAGCGTCGCTTTGTCCGTCCTCCGGCATGGTCATTCCGGCGCGGTCGGCTAAGAATTTTACCGCGTTTATGTAGTCTAAATTCTCAATGCGCCTAATGAATGTTATTACGTCGCCTGCCGCCTGGCAGCCAAAGCAATAAAAGCTTCCGCTTTCAGGAAATACCGTAAACGAAGGGGTTTTTTCGTTATGAAACGGACAAAGACCGGTCTGGTTTCGTCCGGCGCGGCGACGATTTACGTATGAGGAAACTACATCCTCTATACTGTTCCGCGCTTTAAGCTCATATATAAAATCCTGACTTATTGGCAATTTGTTCGGCTCCTTTCACCTGCGCGTCTTTTTTCCGGCTATACGCCGATCGACCGGCTGTTGCGAAACAGGTTAATGCAATTCAAAAGACGCGTTATGTGAAAAATCGGCTTTTGTGCTTGGCTTCAGGAAAAAATCTTTCCCCCGCGAGCTTCATCGGCGAGCAGTCTGACCGGCGCGTAATCGACGATGATTTCGGCCTTTCCCTCGAAGCGGACCGATATCCTGTTGTTGTTTCCGCTGCTCGTTGCGGCCACGGTTACCCTGCCCTCTTTCGCGGTCAGCTTATCGCTGCCAAGGGCAACCGTGCCGACGGTGATGACATGTTCCATGGCGAAGCCTTCCTGATTGACTCTGCCGCCGAAATAGGCACTGTTTGCCGACTGCACCGCCTTTTCGACATTTATAAAGGCGAGCGATATCTGTATCTTTTCCTCAAATTGCAGTGCAATAATGTCGTGGTCGCTGCGCGTCGAAAGGATGGCCGTAACCGTACCGCTTATTAGATTCCCCTTGTCGTCGTGCAGGATGCCCGGAATTCTGATCGCCTTTGTATTGTTTCCCTTCATGATTCATCCTTATTCCCCGAACCGGCCAATATCTCCGGAGCCCTAAAACCCGCAAACAACACGTCCGCCGGGTTTCTCTGCTGCGTGCTGGCCGCCGATAGCAAAGAGGCGGAGCGGTAGTTTTATATCATCCAGCCCTTGGGCACGAAGATGCTTTCGTATACCTCGACTGCATAATTATCGCTCATTCCGGCGATAAAATCGCACACCGATGTAGCGACCGAATCGGTTACGGCGAAATTGAAGCGCTTTTCCATCACGTCCGGATGCTCGCAGAAATAGATGTAAAGCCTCATTATCATATCCACCGCCTTACCTTCTTCGGCCTTTGCTATAGAGTTTGTATAAACCCGGTCAAACATAAAGCGGTGAAGGCTGTCGAAAAGGGCAAACACGTCGTCGTGCATTTTTATCTCCGGCTTGTCCGTGCTTGATTCGATCACCGACATGACAAGGGTGTCTATCCTGTCGGTGCGCCCCTCGCCCAGCCCTTTTCTGATGTCGGACGGGATGTCGCTGTTTTTCAGTACGCCCGCTCTTATCGCGTCGTCAATATCGTGATTTATGTAGGCGATCCTGTCGGCAATGCGCACTACCCTGCCTTCGAGAGTCGCGGCTTCCTCGCCCTTTGTGTGGCAAAGTATACCGTTTCTCACTTCATAAGTGAGGTTGAGCCCTTTGCCGTCGTTTTCCAGGACGTCGACGACTCTCAGGCTCTGCCGGTAATGCGCAAAACCGTTGGGAGCTACGGCGTTGAGCGCGCGTTCTCCCGCGTGACCGTACGGAGTATGTCCCAGATCGTGACCCAGCGCAATAGCTTCGGTCAGATCCTCATTCAGATATAGCGCGCGCGAAATGGTTCTGGCTATCTGTGAAACCTCGAGAGTGTGCGTCAGTCTTGTGCGGTAGTGGTCGCCCTTGGGCGCCAAAAAAACCTGTGTTTTGTGCTTTAGTCTGCGGAAGGATTTGCAGTGCAGTATCCTGTCTCTGTCGCGCTGATAGCATGTCCTTATCGGGCAAGGAACAATGGGCGCCCGTCTTCCCTGCGAATCCCTTGACTTAGCGGCATACCGAGACAAAAATTCCGCTTCGCGGTTTTCGTATATTTCGCGTACTGTCATACAGATCACCCAAATTTCAGTTTATATTTGTCCCTGTTATCGTTCGAAAAACTCCTTCTTTATTATATATACGCACAAAACTTTGTTTTCCCTTTATTTTTTAAAAAATATCGGGCGTTTTTAACGTGATCGGGTAAAAAATGCCGGACCTTTTGTCCGGCACTGCAGTTTATTCGGTTTATCTCTTCAGTCTATTTCGTTGTATTCTTCTTTGCCGGTTTTCGCCGCCTGCTTTATTTTGTCGATCACTTTTTTAGACAAGAGCAGGGAAAAAATATCGCATGCGCCGGCAAATATCAGGCAGATTCCGACAAACATCATGATGATTTCCATTGTCGTAAATGGGTTGAGCATAGCAATAATGCCCAAAGCGGTATTGCATACGCCTACGATTAGAATTATCCACCATTTGTCCAGCTCGAGGCGTGTTTCCAAAGCTATCTGTACTATCGCTATTCCGTTGACGATAAGGACCACGCCGAGGATCGTCGGCAAAACAGAAACGATTATGTCCGGGCGCAAAAGGATTATCGCGCCGAGGATCAGGGTCGCCGCGCCTGCGATTATGCTGCGCTGATCCTGTGATGTGAGATACAGCGCTATGTTGACAATGCCGAAAACAACTCCTGCCGCGCCGAGGCCGTAGCATATAATGGCGGCGGACATTCCCGGAACAATGACGAGCACGATTCCGAGGGCGAGGCACAGCGCCGACGAGGTCAGCAGGGTTGCTGTGATGTTTTTGACGAACTGTTTAATAGTCATGCCGGGCCTCCGACGTATTTTGCTGTCGGTCCTCCGCAAATGTCTCGCAGATTATCCGAGCGGCAATCCTGACATATTCGGCGCAGGGCCGTCTTTTATAGAAAGCGGCGGTTCTCTCTGACGGAGCAGGGTCGTCTGCTCCCTTGCCGAGGCCGAGCAGCTCGCGGCAGACTATTGAGCCGTTTTGTTCCCTGAATCTTCCGCACATGTGCTGTACGAGAGCGTAATGCCGGCTCTTCGCCCCATGATCGGAAAGATCGTCATATCCGCAGATTGCAGAAGCTGTCATAACCATACCGCTGACGGCGCCGCATACCTCGCGCAGTCTGCCCATTCCTCCGCCAAAACCGGACGAAAGCATGAGCGCTGTCCGCCTGTCAAATCCGGTTTTATCGCAGAAAGCGGTAAACACCGCCTGGGCGCAGTTGCATCCCTCTTTAAAAAGGCTTACGGCTTTTTCGGCATACCTTTCCCCATCTCCGGATGAAAAAACCTTCGGCGCATCCGGAAGCTCGGGATAGCCCAATGTTCCGGCGTTATTCATTTAAAAGCTCCTCAATTCTGTCTGTGAGTGCGTCGAGCTCGTCTCCCTCATAGAGCTCAACGAGACCCTTGTCGACGACAGACGCAAGATCCTTGCTTAACGGAAGTCTGACGACCGTATCTATTCCAAGTCTTGCCGCCGTTTCCTCGATGCGGCTCTCGCCGAAAAGACTATGCTTTTTGCCGCATTCATCGCACACAAAATAGGACATATTCTCTACGATTCCCAAAATGGGAATATTCATCATGTTGGCCATATTAACGGCCTTTTCCACTATCATGGAGACAAGCTCCTGCGGCGAGGTTACGATTATTATTCCGTCTACGGGCAGAGACTGAAATACGGTCAGAGGCACGTCTCCTGTTCCCGGAGGCATGTCTACGAACATAAAGTCAACGTCATTCCAGATGACTTCCTGCCAGAACTGCTTGATGACTCCGCTGACAACAGGCCCGCGCCAGATTACCGGATCGGTCTCGTTTTTGAGCAGCAGATTGACGCTCATTATCTCTATTCCCGATTTTGTCAAAGACGGCAGAATGCCGAGCTCTGTGCCCTTTGCCTTTTCCTTTATGCCGAAAGCCTTGGGGATGGACGGTCCGGTAACATCTGCGTCAAGTATGGCGGTGTTTCTTTCTCTGCGCTTCATGTTAACCGCCATCAAAGATGTTACGAGAGATTTTCCGACGCCGCCCTTTCCGCTGACAACGGCTATTACCTTCTTTATATTCGATCCCTCATGGGGCTTTTCAATAAGGCTGTCAGGCTGTCTTTCGCTGCAGTTTGCGCTGCATGTGGAGCAATCATGCGAACATTCGCTCATAATATTTACACTTACCTTTCCAAGCGGGCAGCAACGCCCTGATTATGTTATTTTTTCAGATTATGTATAAATTATACCTCTTTTGCGGCATAAGTCAAGCAATGCCGCAAACCGTCGCACGAATGTCCTTGCCGATTGATCCCGCCCTGACATATCACCGGTCTGCCGGGGCTATAATAAAAACAGAAACGTCTGTAAAATGTCTCTTGGCAAGCATCTTCGACTTGACAAAAATCCGTTTTAACGGTATTATTAAATGATATATAATGCATATTATTGTGGCATAATGTGCGCTTTTTCACATTGATTTGATCATTCCGTCCCTGTTCGTGCTTTAGGGACCTTTACATAATAAAAACAATAATCGTACACTATGGAGGATATATTTAGTGGCAACACAGAAAACACAAAAAAAGACGACCGTCAGACCGGTCAAAAGGAGAGGCTCCGTCAAGCGGAGCGCCCAGCATGGCAACAAGGGCAAGGTAAATCCCGGAAGGGAAATCGAGGCCGTCTCTCCGATTAAGATTTATTTTCTCGGCGGACTCAACGAAATAGGAAAAAACATCACCGCCTATGAATACAATGACGAAATTATTATAATTGACTGCGGAATGGCGTTTCCGGACAGCGACATGCTCGGAGTCGATATCGTCATCCCCGATTTTACCTTCCTTGAAAAAAATAAGGAAAAAATAAAGGGCATATTTCTGACCCATGGTCACGAGGATCACATAGGCTCTCTGCCTTACCTTCTCAGGGAGATAAACGTTCCGGTTTACGGAACAAAGCTGACCCTCAGCCTTGTTGACGCAAAGCTCAGGGAACACGGCATTTCAAAAAAATCAAAGCTTGTCGTCTGCGAGGCGGGCGAGATTGTTCATACGGGCTGCTTCCGTGTGGAGTTTATCGGCGTGAACCATTCCATACCCGACTCGGTCGGCTTCGCTATCAGCACTCCCGTCGGAACGATAATCCAGACAGGCGACTTTAAGATAGACTCGACTCCGGTTTACGGCGAGATGATAGACATTGCGCGTTTCTCCGAACTTGGAAAGCAGGGCGTTCTGGCTCTGCTTATGGATTCCACCAACGCCGAGCGCAGGGGCTACACCACCAGCGAGCGCACGGTCGGAGAATCATTCGAATACCTTTTCAGCAAGGCGGAAAACAAGCGTATCATCGTTGCTACATTTGCTTCAAATATCCAGCGTATACAGCAGATAATCGACGCCGCAGTCGCTCACGGCAGAAAGGTCGCTGTCTCCGGACGCTCCATGATAAATGTCGTATCCATCGCAATGGAGCTGGGCTATCTCAATGTTCCGCAGGGAATAATCATTGACATCAGCAAGGTAAATTCCTACAGCCCCGAACAGATAGTTCTCATCACCACAGGCAGCCAGGGCGAACCCATGTCGGCGCTGTCGCGAATGGCCTTTGCCGACCACAGGAAGGTCATCGTCGGTCCGCAGGACTTTATAATCATTTCAGCCACCCCCATTCCCGGCAACGAAAAAACCGTCAGCAAGGTTGTAAACGAGCTTATGCGTCTGGGCTGCACGGTGATTTATGAAAAGATGTATGAGGTGCATACCTCCGGCCATGCCTGTCAGGAAGAGCTGAAACTGATGATGGGCATAACCCGTCCGAGATTCTTTATTCCGGTTCACGGCGAAATGAAGCACCTGACGGCCAATGCAAGCCTTGCGCGTTCAATGGGCATAGCCGACGAAAATATCTTTATCCCCGAAATAGGCAGCCAGATAGAAATATACGAAAATGAGATACGCTGCACGGGAACCGTTCCGGCAGGCAAGATCATGGTTGACGGCTACGGAGTAGGCGACGTAGGCAGCATAGTTCTGCGCGACAGAAAGCACCTTTCCGAGGATGGAATTATCGTCGTCGTCACTACAATGGACGCCGAGGACGGACATATAATAACCGGGCCTGACGTTATCTCCAGAGGATTCGTCTACGTCAGGGAATCGGAATCGCTTATGGATGAGGCGCGTTCACTGGTTCTTGACGTTATAGAAAACTGCCTTGACAATAACATCCGCGAATGGGGCGCTATGAAAGGCCGCATAAGGGATGATCTCTCCAAATTCCTTTACGAAAAAACCAAGCGCAGCCCGATGATCCTGCCGATTATAATGGAGATTTAATTCACGGAAAATCGCCTCCGACAAGGATCTCGGAAAATAATCAGCCGCGGCTTTTTGTCGAGCCCCGGAGCCGGCGTCCGCCTCCGGGATTTACGCCCGGCGCGTATTATCCCCTTGCCTGCTCGATAAATCTTAGCCCGACTGTACAGCATTATCTTTCCCGAACTCTGAACCACCTTCCCAAACCGCTCCAACGCTGTAAAAAGGAGTCCTGACCAAATGAAAAACAAGCCTTACCTTATTACCTACGCTCTGCTTTTCTGCTGCGCCGTTATCATCGCGGCAACTATCATCACATATGCATCCGGCAATCACGTCGCCTTTGCCGTGCTGCTGATACTGGGTCTTGCGGCCATCGCCGCCTCCCTTTACAGCATAATCGACTTTAAGGGACAGTGCTACAAAAGCATAAAGCGCTCGGAAAACGCCCTTCGGCTCAGAGGCAAAGGCTCACCGCGCGGTCCTCTGAGCTGTATGACGGTAGATGAAAACGGCAGGATCATCTGGTACAACGAAACCATGAAAAAGGAGATCTTCAAGGGCAGGGA
Source organism: Clostridia bacterium (assembly GCA_017543285.1). Classification (GTDB taxonomy): domain Bacteria; phylum Bacillota; class Clostridia; order Oscillospirales; family Acutalibacteraceae; genus RGIG7067. The sequence goes on from JAFYGK010000007.1 coordinate 14,927, forward strand.
CTTTGTCGCCGCTTCGTTCGATTCGGTCTTTCCCGACGCTGATCTCAACCTTATGGCGGACGGAAAAGCAGACCTTATTTATGAGGATAAAATACTGGGCGCATGGACAAGCAAAAGTCAGGACAAAACCGGCGTAATATATTCGATTTACATAAACGATGAAACGGTTCTGCGCAAAACATATAAGGAATACTATATGTCGCGTCCGACCGCTCTGCATATCATGATCGACAATATGGATGATCTGCTGCGAAACTCAAAAGCTTCGGAAAAGGCGCAGCTTTCGGTGCAGATTGAAACCATCCTCGAGCGTTGGATAGGAAACACGAGCGGCTTTTATGAAAGGACCGACAACGACAGCTTCCTCGCGGTAATGGAAGAAAGGCACATTAAGCAGATAATTGACAGCAAGTTTTCCGTGCTTGACGAGGTGCGCGCCCTGTCGGTCGGAGGCGATCACAGAAACGCAACCCTTTCCATAGGCGTCGGCAGAGGCGGAAAAACCCTCAAGGCGTGTGAGGATATGGCCCAGGAAGCCCTTGAAATGGCTCTGGGGCGTGGAGGCGATCAGGCGGCGGTCAGGACCGCCGACGGATATGAGTTTTACGGCGGCGTTTCAAAAGGCATTGAAAAGCGCAGCAAGGTCCGCACGAGAAGCATCGCCGGAGCAATGACAAGGCTTATTTCCAAATGCGACAACGTACTTGTAATGGGACACAAAAACTCCGACTTTGACAGCGTCGGCGCCTGCGTCGGTCTTTGGAGAGCAGTCAGGACGCTCGGAAAGCCGTGCAATATCGTTCTGGACAGGAACACTTCTCTTGCAAAACCTCTGATCTCGCGAATTGACGACATGGGCATAGACGACATCATTATTTCGCCGGAAGAGGCAATGCAGAGGGTCGGCAAAAAGACAATACTTATGGTAGCCGACACCCATAATAAAAAAATAGTCGAGAGCGCTGAGCTTGTCGATTCGGTAAAAACCGTCATAGTTATCGACCATCACCGAAAAATGGTGGATTTCATCGACAACACGATCATTTTTTTCCACGAGCCGCTGGCGTCAAGCGCCTGCGAAATGGTTTCCGAACTGCTGCAGTATATGGACGATTCCACTCTCAGCAAAACAGACGCGGAGGCCCTGCTCGCAGGAATCATGCTGGACACCAAAAACTTCACCATGCGCACAGGTGTGCGTACCTTTGAGGCGGCGGCTTATCTGCGCAAAAAGGGCGCCGATACCATCAGTGTTAAGGAACTCTTCAACGGTTCCATCGAGGATTACAGATTGAAGGCGCGCATAATATCCTCTGCAAAAATGTATAAGGACTGCGCTATCGCGTGTATCGAATCGCAGAGCGGCAGCGGAAACATCCGACTGTGCTCGGCTCAGGCGGCTGACGAGCTGTTATCCATCGAAGACGCCGACGCCTCCTTTGTCCTTTACCCCGATGCTAACGGAGTGTCGATCTCGGCACGTTCCCTTGGAAGGCTCAATGTTCAGCTTGTCGCCGAGGCTCTCGGAGGCGGCGGACATCAGACAATGGCAGGCGCTCAGCTTAAAAACGTCACCATGCAGCAGGCGGTAAAAATGCTTACCGACGCCATTGACAAAGTTTGAAACAGTAATTGCCAGTAAGGCGGTACTGTGATAGAATAGTGTCGAGGATAAAAATACAAAGCCATCCGGCATTTTGAACTGAATGATGGAAAGGAGCTTTTCAATATGAAGGTAGTATTAAAGGCCGATGTAAAGGGCCAGGGCAAAAAGGGAGAAATGGTTAATGTTTCCGACGGCTACGCCAGAAACTTTCTTCTGCCCAGAGGGCTTGCCATCGAAGCTGACAAGCAGGCAATGAGCGAAGTCCGCAACAAGGAAAACGCCGAAAAATACAGAGCCGAGCAGGAAAAAAGGGCCGCGAACGAAGCAAAGAGCAAGATCGACGGCAAAACCGTAAAAATATCCGCTAAAGGCGGTTCGGGCGGACGCCTGTTCGGTTCGGTCACCGCAAAGGAAATAGCAGATGCCGTCAATAAGCAGTATGGCCTGAACATAGACAAAAAGAAGGTCTTGCTGGAAAACGACATAAAATCATTTGGCAGCTATGAAGCCGGGCTGAAACTTCACCCCGGAATTACCGCCCAGTTCTTCGTGCAGGTGGTCGAGGCTTGATTTGATTTGCCGCGCGCGTTATGGAAAAGCAGCAAAGCGACTCGCTGAAAAACGGAAAAGTGCGTATGAAGGCGCAGCCCTCATACGCATCGGATAATTGTTTCTCCCGGACTTGATAGCTTATACCGCGCATGATTTAACCCCGCAGCCATAATTATGCCGTTTTTGCCGGCCCGAAAGAAGGTGAAGGCGTTGCCTGAGTCATCCTACAATGATATGGATATATCCAATCTGCCCCATTCCATCGAGGCGGAGCAGTCGGTGCTGGGCGCTATTCTGATAGACCCCAAATCTCTCAACGAGGTTATGCCCATCCTGAAGCCGCAGCATTTTTATCTCGCGCAGCACAGAGCCATCTATGAAAAGATGATAATGCTTTTTCAGTTCAGCAAGCCCATTGATTTTATCACGCTGCTTGAGGAACTGAAGAGCGACAATGTTTATGACGAAACGACCGGCAAATCCTATCTGCTCCAGCTCGGTCAACTTGTGCCTTCGGTAAAAAATATCAGGCGGTATGCCGAAATAGTGCGTGAAAAGCACGATATACGGGAGCTTATTCTCGTATCGCGTCAGACAATTCAAAACGCCGAGGACGGCTCCGGCAGCGCAAACGAGCTGCTTGACGCTGCGTCGGGCAGGATATCCGAAATAAGAGAAAGCCGCGACATAAAGGGGCTGAGAAAAATCAGCGAGGTCATCTCGGTCGATTTTTACGGCAGGATAGAAAAGCTCAATTCTCCGGACGCGGACAAATACGCCGGCGTTCCGACCGGCATTTCCGGACTTGACGCCGTGCTGGACGGGCTTCACCCATCTGATCTGATCATTCTCGCGGCGCGACCTGCAGTGGGAAAGACCTCTATGGCAACAAATTTTGTCACCCACGCCGGCTCCAGATGCCGTAAAAGAGTGTGCTTTTTCTCACTTGAAATGAGCGCCGAACAGCTTGTCAGCCGTATGATCTCTTCCATTTCCGGCGTGGATAACGACAAGCTTCACCGCGGGCGCATGCTCGACGCCTCCGACTGGAAAAACATTGCGCAGGCGGCCGATTTTCTGGCTCACAGCGATATTTACATAGACGACACCGGCGGAATATCGCCGAATGATATTCGTTCGAAGATAATTCGACTGGGCGGCGTCGATCTGGTGGTCATTGACCATCTCGGTCTTATGACCCCCGACAGGCGAAAGGAAAACCGCGTTCAGGAAATATCCGAGATAACGCGCAGTCTGAAGCTCATGGCGAAGGATCTCGATTTGCCGATACTGGTTCTTTCACAGCTTTCCCGTGAATCGGCAAAGCGCACCGATCACATGCCCCAGCTCAGCGACCTGCGTGATTCGGGCTCCATTGAGCAGGACGCTGACGTCGTCCTCCTTCTGTACAGAGAGAAATACTTCGAAAAGGAAGACAGCGTAGGCGACGCGCCGGCCGATCCAAACAGCGCAAAATGCATCATAGCTAAAAACCGCCACGGACGCACCGAAACGATACCGCTGTACTGGCAGGGACAGTATACAAGATTTGTCAGCCTTGACGACAGACATTAAGGTTTTTCGCTGAATAACATCATTAGAAAATAAAACTCCGGGAACAAAACCCGGAGTTTTTTGATTATTTTCCTTTTTCTCCGCCCAGCTCGATGACGCCGTGCTTTTGCTCATATTCTTCGATGGCGTCCCTTATCAGAATCAGTATCTGGCTGTTGGCGCTCCTGCCTTCGTAGTCCGCGACGACATGCAGCTTGTGAAGCATGTCGCTGTCTATTCTGATTGATAAACTCTTGATTGCCATGATAAACCTCTGAATAAATATATTTCATATTTATTTTATGTTTACCGTGTGCTATAATTACAATAATGGATATAATATATATCTAAAATATATTTAAATGAGGTCTGTGAATGATAATAGCTGCCGCAGGCTCCCGGTGTACAGCGCCCTGCGACTCAGGCGCGTATCTGCCGGAAAACATAACCGAAATTGTTTCAGGCGGCGCGAAGGGAGTCGATTCCGTCGCGCGGGAATATGCGCTCAGCCGAAACATAAAGCTGACCGAGTTTTTGCCCGAATACGAAAAAAACGGCAAGGCCGCGCCGATTAAGAGAAATGAGCGGATGGCCGGCTATGCCGATGAGGTCTTTGTCTTCTGGGACGGAAAATCTCGCGGAACAAAAAGTGTAAAGGATTTATTCGAAAAAGCAGGCAAGAGGGTGACCGTAATATGTTTTCCTCTGCCGCCGGAAAACAGCTCCCTCTGAGAGGGAGCTGTTTTGATGCAGCCGTTTGAAGAGACTCCCCTCAGTAATGGAATCAGTCGCTTTAAAGCAGACCGGAGGAATTGATTTAACAGTCTCCGGAAGCGGCGAATATGTATTTGCCGCCCGTTTCAAATCGGTAAAAGCTGTGCCAGATAATACACGCCCGGCACAAGGAATATCGCGGGCAGCATATTCACTATCCTGAATTTTGACAATCCTATCAGATTGAAGCCCAATCCGATTATCATTACGCTTCCGGCACAGGTGATCTCTGCAATTACAGGATCGGTCAGCACTCCTGCGAGCAGGCCGGAGAGCAGCACCAGCGATCCCTGAAACAGCAGCACGAAGAGAGCCGCAAACAGCACTCCTATTCCCAATGCGCTCGCAAGCATACAGGAGGAGCACAGATCAAGGATGGATTTTGTGAAGATCAGCTCATGATCGCCGCGCAGTCCGGAATTAATAGAGCCGACAATGGTCATCGCGCCGATGCAGAACAGAAGGCTCGCCGTCACAAAGCCTTCCGCTATTGTTGCGTTTTCGCCGCTGCGTTTCATTTTTCTTTCGACAAGTCCGCCCAGCCTGTTCAGCTTTCCGTCCAGATCGAGCAGGGTGCCGATTATAGTGCCGAACACCATGGATACTATCAGTACTATCGTGTTTTCTCCTTTCAGCGCGCCGGCAATACCGATATAAAGGGTACACAGTCCGAGAACGATCATTACCGCCTTGCTCACCCTTTCGGGTATCCCCTTTTTCAGCAGCAGCCCGACCGAGCTTCCTATGAGTACTGTCGCCGTGTTGAAAAGCACTCCCGTCATACGAATTGCCTCCGTGATAATAAAGTATATTTATACATCGTTCTGTGCGATTATTATCGTTTAATCATTTAATATTTTGCTTTTGGATGCATAATAAACGCCGCGTTCAGGGCGACGTTTATTTATTCATGATCTGCGGATATTATCCTATTTTCGTCAGGCTTGAGCCGTCGGTGCGGACGCGGTAGATCGCAAAATCAAGCGAGGCGCCTTCATATGAGCCGAATATTATATCATCTCCGCAAATGCTGATACCGAAGGAGATCTGTCCGGCCAGGGTCTGTTCCCTGGAGGAGCCGTCTATCGGGACCTTCTTCAGCTTGTTGCCGTCTCCGTTGTCAGAATAATATATAAAACCGTTCTGTATTGCAAAGCTCTGCATGTCAGCGGCGCTGACAAGCTCGGCGCTGTCTCCGTCCGGGTCGCATCTCATCAGGCCGGACGATACGTCTTTGTAATAGATCATGCCGTCGTATATGGCAAAGATTTCGGTTGAATCGTCTGAAAGCGGAATTTTTTCCACAACTGCCTGATTGTATTCTCCGTTGGTAGCCATTCTGTATATGGCGGCTGTCTGGCTCTCGGGATCCACTGTGGAATAGTAGATCCAGCCGTCGTAAACATTCATCTTGGAAATCTTTGCTGTGATCAGAGTGTTTGTGACCATACCGTTTTTTGACGCGCGCCTGATATAAGTTTCACCGAGTTCACTGTTGGATGTGAGGTAGTAGATCCAGTCTCCGCTTATTATGACATTGGAAGCGACGTCGGAGGATATCCTCGTCGCCTGTGTTCCGTCCGGCTTTATTCGGTAAAGCAGGCCGTTCATGGAAAAGTCGGCGTAATAGATGTATCCGTCACTGCACGCGATTTGATCGGCAGGTACGGCCGCAAGCACCTCGGAATCTGAGATGTTTTCGCCGCATTTAACCTTTTCCATGCTCTTTTTCGCATAGTTCAGGTAGTAGAGATTTTCCCCGTCGGTTGCGCCATAGCCTTCGTTGACGGCGTTTCCGGCCTCGGCGTAACTGTTTTTATACGGATTGATCACATCAAGCGTGATCGGCTTTTCATCGCCTGAGCGCGAAGTCAAAACGGCGGTCATGCCGTCGAAATCAATGGCGATAATACGGTTTATATTCTCCATATAGTAATAAAAATCATATCCGCCCGACGCAGTTACGGCAGTTTCTTCGCCGGAAGAAATGTTTTTAAGCCTTATTCCGCCGTCGTTGTCTATATAATAAAACTCCCTGGCGTCCCTTGTGACCGTAACATTTGAAGCAGCGGTAATATCTGTCGTGAAGCCCGATTCGTTAAGCCTTGATTTGGCGTTTTCAAAGAATGAAACTTTGCCGTCGGTAACAAACGCAAGATTTTTTCCATCGGTGGAAAGCTCGTCTACATTCATGAAGAAATCCGTGCGCTCTCCGTTTTTCAGCGAAACGCCCGAAAGAGTACCGTTGTCAATAAAGTAGACAAAGTTCGATGTGACCATTATATCGGTGCCGTTGGCGTCGGCTATCCTCTCGATCTCGCCGTTTTGTGCGATGCGGTAGATCTGGTTGTTTTCATAGGGATTGGCATAATAAAGATACCCGCCGAAATATGCGTTGTAGCGAGCCGGGTGCTGCGTAAGCTCCAACTGTCGGTCTGATCCGTCCGGAAGTATGCTGCAAAGGGTGTCGTCGTTATAGAAAAGCGAGAAATAAATCCTGGAACCGTCTGTGGTAAGATATCTGACGCTCTCGTCCAGGAGCTTTTGCGGAGCATCGCCGGAGTTATTCTTTTTATAGAGCTTGTAGCTGTCAGCCGGATTTGCGAAAAATACGGTGTCGCCAATGTTCACGGCGTTTTCGCTGCCGACGGAATATTTGACCGAGCCCAATATAATGCCCCTGATCAAAAAGACAATGCCGGTTATAACAGCCACGGCGGCAAGAGCAGCGGCGGCAAGAAAAAGCACCCTTTTGAAATCGAAATTAAAGCCTGAGCCGCCAATGCTTCTTTTTATTATTTCGCTCGGCTCAATAAAATCATCATCAAAATATTCGTCGATGATATTGTTATCCTCATCGACCACATTGTAGCTCTCATCCTCATCTCCGCCGACCTTTACCATCCCGACCGGAGAATCGCTGAATATATCTTCAAACTCGTTATCCTCTTTTTTGCTGTTTTCTGCTCCGTAACCGCATTCGGGACATACGCCGTCGATTACTTCAGCTCCGCAGATTGGGCAATCCATCGTCAATATCTCCTTTTTTTCCGGCATGAACCAGCCGGAAAGAATTACTCTATAATTAACATAATAGATACATTATAATACAAAAATAATAAAATGTAAATTATATAATAACGTATGAGCACACAGCAGGATACGCTATCACAATTTATTTACAAAATAGTGTAGCTTTAGTTTGTTGACTTTAACCACCTGAAGTTCTATAATATATGGTGTCGTGGTATGCGGCAAAGTATGTATTTTTTGCCGCATAGATCCCGATTTAAGAAAAACACTGGCTGGAGATCCGCGCGGTGCGATCCGGCGCCGGCTCGGTTCTCGGGAGGAATATATGAGCGAAAATTATAACGAATATCTTAACGGCGAATACGGTGAAGGACAGTCTGTGCCGGAGCCTCCCAAAGCGGAGGAAAGCGTCGGAGTAACTCCGGTTTATGTAAAAATAAAGCAGCCGACGGTCAATCAGTCGGCAGTGATGGATAACGTAAAGCTCATGGATGACAACAGCGATTTGCTTTCCGGACTGCAGCTTGACCCAAAAAGTGAGGACATCGGCTTCGGCGAGAATGCTCTCCAGCCGTGGAATAAGCCTGTTAAGCCCAAAAAACCAAAAAAGCGCATACTGCGCTGGATACTGCTTGCAGCACTGATAGCAGCCATAGCGATCACGGCTGTCCTGCTGCTTGTCGGTCACATAAAAAAGCGTCAGAACGCTCCTGCTCCGGTCAATCCCGAAGGTTTTCCGGTAATATATTCCAAAAGCTCAGGCGAACTGTGCGTATTGCCCTCCGGCTGGGACGAAAGCTATACCGCAGTTGAATACACGGCAGGTTCCGGTCAGGATATTACATCCTTTGTTAAGACAAACAACACCGGCAGCATCATTTTTTATGCCGACAGCGCTGAGGCGGCAAACGGTGGTCAGTACAATCTCTGCTACCGCAAATCAGGCGACAGCTCCGACGAAGCTGTAAACAGAATAGCCAGCAATGTTATGGGCGATTTTGCCGTAAGCCGCAACGGAAACTATGTGGCATATCTCAAGGATGTTGCCGACGGCAAGGGCAAGCTCTACGTCAGCAACCTATATTACGAAACAGCCGTTGAGGAACGGGACGTCGTTTCATTCGGTTTTTCCAATGACAACAACTATATAATGTACCATAAGAACAGTGGAGAACAGTTCGATACGGTTTATATTAAAAAGCTCAGTGATAACAGCGAAAAAATACGAATAGATAACAATGTCGTCAGGGTGATCAGCTGCTCGGATGATTTTGAACGTATTTATTACCTCACTCTGTCCGAAGGCGATCCCGAGGAACAGCAAAACCTCACCGATCTGCTCAGAAACCCGGAATCCCATGCGTCCGACGATGATTCAATTTCAACCGGCAATGCTGACGCGGGATCAAACGACGGTACCGACCCGTCCGTACCCGCCGCATCTCAGACGTCTGCGAGCGATCAGGAGTCTTCCGCCGACAGCGTTCTGCAGCTTAATCAGAAAAACATCGCCCAGAAGAGCGATGTTTCGGTTGCCCTGACCAACGGCTCAGGCGACCAGGCCTATGTGTACGACCCGTATACTGACGACACACAGCAGTATCCCTTCGATAATATGACGGATGTCCCTTTGGATGTCCCCTATGATAATATGACCGACATTCCCTATGACAATATGACGGATGTCCCCTATTACGATCCGTCGTCGGACGGCTCAACATCTGACGTCCCCGGCGACAGCGGCGACGGTTCTGAGCCGATGACGGCCTCAGAAAACCTTGAAAGTGTTGACAAGCTGGACAAGCTGGATGTTGAAGACGTTCTTTGCACTTTCAAGCTCAAATTAATGTCAAGAGAACCGATCAAAATAGTAGACGGCGTTACAAGCGTTTCGGAAGTATCTGAAAAAGGTAATTTCGCCTTTACAATGGGTTCCACAACCATACTGAAATATGATGAAATCGTCGATGATGAAGATCTTTCCAGTGACGCGATAATACATGAACCGACCAGAGAGGAATACACCGTCACGACCGAGGTTCCGAACCCTCCGGTTCAGGGAGCGGTCGGTAATCCTACGCTCAGCTCAAAAACCATTTCCACCTTTGATTCAGAATCCTATGACAGAGCCATGAATGCCTATCGTCAAAAGGCAAAACGGGACGAGGTCAGAAATACCCTCAAAGATCAGACAATTACTGTAACCAACAACGTTCTCTACTGTTTTGTTGACGGAAGCATTATCAAAGTTTCCAATGACTGCGACCAGTATTATGCCATCGACCTGGATAACGGACTTATCGCCTTTGCAAAGCGGGAAACAGAATCCATAAAGCGGTACAGGCTCAGCGAGCTTATGGACGACCCGATGAAGGTTATAAGACAAACCGGAAAATCAGAAACAATAACGCTTTATCGCTCTACAAAGAGTCAGGTCACCGAGCTGTCCAGAGCATTCAGCTACAGCGCCATTTCTCAGTCGGATGGAAATCTTTATTACCTGACCGACTATGACGCTTCAAAGCAAAAAGGAACCCTTATGCAGCTCGATAAAAAGGGCTTAACAGCCAAGCTTATGGATGACGTAAGCGACTACAGAATCAACGAAAAAACCGGAAATATTGCCTATCTGACAAATCTTGACAGCAACGGCGAAGGCGAGCTTTACCTCAAGACAAACGGCGTTGAGGGCCAGTACAAGGTTGCCGACTCGGTACGAAAGGGCAAATTCGTTATGGATGACAAAGGCGTTGTTGCAGCGCTCAGCGGAAGCGGTAACACACTTATCAGCTACAACGGAACAAACAGCTACACGATAGCCGTAAACGTCGAATCCTTCTGCTTTAAAGGTGAAGAGAAAATATGTCTTATTCAGGATTACGACAGCAGCTCCGGAGGAGTTCTCTCGCTCTTTACCGGAAGCGATATTGAAAAGATCTCAGAAAACGTTACAAGCCTCTTCTGGCCATACAATGAAACCGTAACGGCCGGCGAGTAGTAGCAGCTTTTAACCAAATCAAAGTACCGTATTGGCAAACATCATCAAAACAAGATAATAACATCAAACAAGCCGGCTGGTCAAATACGATCAGCCGGCTTTAAAATATCACGGGTAATTAAATTATATCTGTCTGGTCCTACTTCAGTTTCCAGGCCAGATCCGCCATAAACAGCTTCTGCTTGAGGTCGGATATGTCGGTGTCCTTATCAATGTGTACATACTCTATGCCCATCATTTCGGCCCAGTCCTCCATCATTTCGGCTGTGGCGTCATA
>JAFYGK010000008.1 GCA_017543285.1 Clostridia bacterium
GAATCCGGACCGTATATTTCGATCATCCTTCCAACCGGAACGCCGCCGATTCCGAGAGCGTAATCGAGAGCTATGGAGCCGGTCGGTATTTTGTCAATGTTCATGGAAGTGTTCTGACCCAGCTTCATGACGGCGCCCTTCCCGAACTGCTTTTCAATATTCTGCAGGGCGGTCTGGAGAGCTTTTTGCTTTTCGGTCATTTTCTTTTCTTCGGTCTTATCGTTCTTGGCCATGATGAACCCCCGTATTATTGTAATTAAAGCTGAAAACAAATTCATTGTTAAGGCGGTTTGCCGCTTCGTGAAAAAATATTCACATATTAAAATTATACCTTATTCCAGCGCTAAAAGCAACTATATATTCATATTTTAGAAATCAGAGCTGTCTGTTTGAGGCAACCTGTTTTATCCTGACGGCAGCCGATCCTCAAAGCAGGATGACTTGTGCCGGGGAGGACGGAATATATGCTTGACTGCACACTGCTCATGTAATATAATGCTAAAGAAAATCTCGGAAGAAACGGAGAATAATATGGATCTTATAAAGCTTGCAGAGGAGATTATCGGCGGAAAAAGACTCGGCAGACAGGACGACTTGTTATTTTTTACAGACTGCGGACTGGATGAGCTCTGCTCCGGCGCGGATATTATTCGTGAGCATTTCTGCGGGGACAAGGTTGATCTATGCACTATAATAAACGGAAGAAGCGGACGGTGCGGCGAGGATTGTAAATACTGTGCTCAGTCGGCGCACAACGACACCTGCTGCGTTTCTTACGGCTTTCTTGACGCGGACAGTATACTGAGCGCCGCTCTTTCAAACGAAGAAGAAGGGGTTGATCGGTTTTCCGTCGTAACGTCGGGCAGAAGTCTTGACGGAGAGGATTTTGAAAGGGCGATAGAAGCTTACAAACTCATGAAAAGCAAATGCCGGCTGTCGCTGTGCGCTTCGCACGGGCTTCTCACCGCCCTGCAGTTCAGACGGCTGAGCGATGCCGGGGTCGAGAGCTATCACGCAAACATAGAAACGTCGCGCAGATTCTTTCCGCATATCTGCACTACCCATACATATGACGACAAGATAAAAACAATAAAGCTCGCGCAGGCAGAAGGGCTTTGCGTCTGCTCCGGAGGCATAATCGGAATGGGTGAGGAATGGGAGGACAGGCTGGATATGGCGGTCAGTCTTTCGGAGCTGGGCATACAGTCCATACCGATAAACGCCCTGACGCCGATTAAAGGAACTCCGCTTCAGGACAGACCGACCCTTTGCCAGGAGGACATTTTAAGGACGGTCGCTTTTTTCAGATATATTAATCCTACGGCAAATATACGGCTTGCTGCCGGAAGAGCTCTGATGGACAACAACGGCGAAAAGGCGTTCAGAGGCGGAGCCAGCGCCACGATAACCGGAAACATGCTGACAACATCCGGATCGACAATCGCGTCGGACAAATCCATGCTGCAAAAACTCGGAAGAAACACCCGGCCAGATTATTCGGGAGGATGCGCATCCGAGAGAAAAAAATGAATTCACGGCAAAAAAAGCAAACCGCCCAACAAACGAGGCGGTTTGCTATTTTACGGTTATTGCTTTGATCAAAACGCCTTATCGAGAACGATGCTCGAGATAAGCGAAACGGCGGCGGCCGCAATCATTGCCGGAATTCCGGCTGTCGGCGCCAGAAGCAAGATCGCAATTCCAACGACCGAGCCGATTACGGTTGAAGCTACCTTATGACCACCGAATCCGATGATTTCGGCAAGCGTCGCGGGAAGAAACGCGGCCGCGATCACTCCGAATATAAAAATGTATGCCATGTTTTCAAAAAGCGCCATTATAATTTCTCCTTTTCAGGTTCATTTTCAGGGAAATACCATGCCGGTGCCATTCGGCAGCCAAAAAAATCAATTACATTCAATTATCTATAGTTTAGCACTACAAAAAGAGAATTTCAATACCTGAAAAAGTAATATTTCAGAGTAAAAAGGTTTATTCCGTTTGGGAGGACGGGTGAAAAAACTGAAATAATATAAAACAGATGACATAATATGCCAATTTTTTTGACCGTCGTGTGTTATATTGGTTTTACAACAAAGCGCAAGCTATTTTGACGGCAGGGAGGTAATAATTATGTCAACGGGCTTTGCTATAAGAAGTATTATCGAAGGCATCGCGGTTATCGGTATTATCCTGGGGCTGATTTTTGAGGATCGTCTTGCCGACGCTCAGGACAGGCTTTTCGGCGCGGTAAAAAGGTTATTCAGAAGAAGCCGCGGCAGCCGGACCGGGAAGAAAGCGATAATAATCCGGTTTCCGACAGAGGAGGTCAAAAGCGACCGCGCATGATAAAGGGTAAAAAAGAAGAGATAACCTGAACAGAGTCGGCAAAAATGTCGGCTCTGTTTTATGTATAAAAGAGCGAAAGCTCCGGACTTCGCCCGAAAACTTATACCAAGCCCATTGTTTTCAGAATGCTCTCGTTGACCTTGCCGACCTCGAAAAGCTCTTCGCATCTGACGCGCGCATTTTTTCCCATTTCGGCGAGCCTGTCTTTGTGCTCGATCATGTACAGCATGGCGTTTTCGAGAGCCTGTTCGTCCTTTATCGGGATGAGCAAACCGGTCTTTTTGTGAACAACCGCATCAACGCTGCCCTTCCATGCGGTTGTTATTACCGGTCTGCCTGCGGACATTGCCTCCAGAATGGAGCGCGGCAGACCCTCGTTGTAATAAGTGGGAAGGACGAATACCGAGTTGCCGCACAGATAGGGATATACGTCATCGACATATCCGTTGTAGCTTACGGTGCCGTTGTTTATAAAGGGACGAATATCGTCAATACTCAGGGAATCGGGGTTTGTGTCAAAGCCGCCTATAAGGCGGAAGCATACGTCGGGATGTTCCCTTTTGACCCTTTCGGCGCAGTGGAGATACTCGATTATCCCCTTTGAGCGAAGCAGACGGGATACGAGCAGAAAGGAGAGCCCATCAGGCATTTCACAGAAGGCAAAGCGATCGGTATTAACTCCGCTTCCGTTTACCCTGACGCATTTTTCTCTGTCAACTATTCCCTTGCCGGTAAAAATGTTTATGTCATCCGTATTCTGGAAAAAAACTTTTGTTGCGTTGGAAAGCGAGCGCCTGTAAAGCCTCGTCATTATGCTTTCCATGAGCCTTCCTTTGAAGGAGGCGTTTCCGAAGGAGGAACCGAGTCCCGGAATCAGGGGATACACATTTCCGATGCCGCAGCGTCCGGCGGCAACGCAGCCGTAGATGACAGGCTTTGCCGTGAAGGCATAGATTATGTCGGGCTTGTATTCCTTGAAAATCCTTTTGTATTTCTTGATTATGGACAAATCGGTGAAAGGATTTGTATTTGTTCGGTTGAAGCTGATATCCACAATACTGACGCCTGCTTCATTGAACTGTTCTTCATATTCCCTGTCCAGCGTAACGGCAAATACCTCGTGGCCGAGACGTACCATTCTGCCGAGCAGATCGCCTCGAAAACGGAAGGCATATTTACTGTCAGACGCCAAAAGCATTATTCTCATAGTTTGAACCAACTTTGCTTAAAATGATAATTACGAAACGATGGGATCTGCGCCGGAAACGCGGAAAGGGCAGAATCAATCCCCGAAGTACACCTTGTACCAGATGAGGAAGGTGTATATTACCCAGATGACGCGGCTGTTGTCGCGTCTGCCTGACTTATGCTCATTCAGGAGCTTTAAAAGCTCATTCTGGTTAAAATATCTGCCTGCGGCCTCGCTCTCAAACGCTTTGAGCACTATGCTGTAATATTTGTCGTCACGCAGCCAGATCCTGATGGGAACGGGAAAACCAAGCTTTTTGCGATTTGCCGACTGCGGCGGCATATGGGAGTTTGCCGCAAGTCTGAGGGCGTATTTTGAGGTCTTTTCGTTTACCTTGTGAGCGGTGGGCAGAGTGGCGGCAAATTCAAACACCTTTTTATCCATGAAGGGCACGCGCACTTCAAGGGAGTTTGCCATGCTCATCTTGTCACCCTTGAGCAGAATATCGCCGCACAGCCAGAGATGCATGTCGAGATACTGCATCTTGGTTACGTCGTCGGCGTCCTTGACGCGGTCATAGTAGGGCCCGGTTATATCTTTGAGAGTATAGCGCTTTGTCGGATTTTTGAGAAGACGCTCGCGGTCGGCTTCGGTGCATATCTTGATGTTGCCGATAAATCTTTCCTCGACGGTTTTGCCGAGATTCATCATAAGCCTGCGCCCTCTGAACCCTCTGCGCAGTATTTTTTCGGCCGCCTTGCCTATGACCCTGCGGACAGGCATGGGCAGCCAGCTGTACTTTTTAAGATGTATCGGCTGCTGATAGATGGGATATCCGCCGAAGACTTCGTCCGCGCCCTCGCCGGAGAGGCATACTTTTACATGCTGTGAGGCGTTTTGGCTCAGAAAATAAAGCGCGACTGCCGAAGCGTCGGCAAGCGGCTCGTCAAGGTGATACTGCACGGTAGGCAGCGAAGCCCAGTATTCCTCGGTTGTAATCAGTTTGCCGTAGTTTTTTATGCCTATATAATCGGAAAGCTCCTTTGCATGGTCGATTTCGCTGTATTCCTCATAGTCAAAGCCGACGGTGAAGGTCTTGTCGCCGTTGAAGCAGGCCGCGACGTAGCTGGAATCGACGCCGCTGGAAAGGAATGAGCCGACCTCAACATCCGAGATCATGTGGGCCTTGACCGAATCGAGCATGACCTCGTCGACCAGCTTTACCGATTCCTCCAGGGTGCGCTCGACCGGCCTGAATTCGGGCTCCCAGTATTTTGTTATTTCGATTTTGCCGTTCGAATATTTCAGATAATGCCCGGGCCAGAGACGGAAAACGCCCTTGAAAAAAGTTTCCTCAAGCACCGAATAGTTAAAGGAAAGATAGCTTTCCAGCGCGTCGGGGTTGAGCTCCTTTTTAAAATCAGGATGGCAGAGAATGCTCTTTATTTCGCTGCCGTAAACGAGATCGTCGCCTATCATTGTGTAGTAAAAGGGCTTTATGCCGAAAAAGTCGCGAGCGGCGAAAAGCTCTTTTTTGCTCCTGTCCCAGATCGCGAATGCGAACATGCCCCTAAGACGACACAGCATATCGGGACCGTATTCCTCATAGGCGTGAATGAGAGCCTCGGTGTCGGAACGGGTTTTGAAGGTATGGCCCTTCTGCTTCAGTTCACGTGTAAGTTCCTGGAAATTATATATTTCTCCGTTGAAGGTGATGACGAGATTGCCGTCCTCGTTGTACATGGGCTGAGAACCGTCGTTAAGGTCGATGATGCTGAGCCGGCGAAAACCCATGGCAATATCATCGTCGGTAAAAGTGCCTTCGCTGTCGGGGCCTCTGTGGGTTATCTTTCTGGTCATCTCATCGACGACCTCTTTTTTATTGGCAATATGGCCTGTGAAACCGCATATTCCGCACATAACTTCATGTCTCCGTTTCGTTGCTGACAGATTGAATGTTCTGCATTTAGATTTAATATAAAGGGTAAAATCCCTGGAAAGCGGAAAAAGACCGCAATAACTCATTTTAAATAAAAAATCAGTTAAAACAGTATATCATAAAAATAAAAAGAATGCAAATAAACGGCGGCGATTTTGCTTTGTCCGGCACAATTATTTTTATGCCGCCGGGACAAATCCGCTCGGGATGAGGAGGCAGATACAAAAAACTGTTTTTGCCGCAAAAAGAAAGTGACAAATCTATTTTTATGTGGTACAATAAATATTCAGTGAATTGATTATGAGGAGCGGAATAATACAATGGACTGCAAAGGAAAGTATGTCCCGTTTGATCCGATAAAGCTTGATGACAGACGCTGGCCTTCAAATGTTATAACCAAGGCGCCGGTCTGGTGCAGCGTCGATCTTCGCGACGGCAATCAGGCGCTCGTTGAACCGATGAACCTGCAGGAAAAGCTGATATTTTTCAAAATGCTGTGCGACGTCGGCTTCAAGGAGATCGAGGTCGGCTTTCCTTCTGCTTCGCTGACCGAGTATAAAATACTTCGCGCCATAATCGACGACGGCCTCATCCCCGACGACGTAACCATACAGGTGCTTGTTCAGGCAAGAGAACACCTGATTCGCAGGACATTTGAAGCTATAGACGGCGCGAAGAATGTGATACTGCATTTTTACAATTCCACTTCGGCCCTGCAGCGCAAGGTGGTTTTCCAAAAGGATATGCAGGGGATTACCGATATTGCAGTCGAGGCGGCAAGACTGGTCTACAGTCTGGGGGAGGAAAAAAGAAAAACCGGAACAAACATCAGGTATGAGTACTCGCCCGAGAGCTTTTCCGGAACCGAATGCGGGTTTGCCGTGGATATATGCTCCGAGGTCATGCAGGAGCTTCACGCTTCGCCGGAGAATAAGGTGATACTGAATCTTCCGTCCACAGTGCAGCTGAGTACACCCAATTGCTTTGCCGATCAGGTGGAGTATTTTTGCCGCAATCTGCCCGACAGGGAAAACGCGGTCATTAGCGTTCATCCTCACAACGACAGGGGAACAGGAATAGCCGACGCCGAGCTTGCCATGATGGCAGGAGCGGAGCGCGTCGAAGGCACGATGTTTGGCAACGGAGAGCGCACCGGCAATGTGGACATTGTGACGCTTGCGCTCAACATGTACACGCAGGGAGTCGATCCCATGCTCGATCTGAGCCACATCACAAGGCTGCGCGAGATCTACGAGCACTGCACAAAGATGCAGGTTCCCGAGAGACAACCCTATGCCGGAGATCTTGTATTTACGGCGTTTTCAGGCTCCCACCAGGATGCGATAAACAAGGGCATAAACTATATGCGAAGCCACAAAAGCGGAGTATGGCAGGTGCCGTATCTTCCGATCGACCCGATGGATATAGGCAGAAGCTACGAGCCGATTATCAGAATAAACAGTCAGTCGGGCAAGGGCGGCGCTGCGTTTATTATGCAGCAGAATTTCGGCTATATTCTGCCAAAGGCGATGCATCCGCAGCTCGGCGCGGTCGTCAAGGCCGAGGCGGACAAACTGGGCACCGAGCTTTCAGCGAGCGATATTTACAGCATATTCATGAAGGAATTTGTCAATAAGACAAACCCGTTTTCGCTTGGCCGCCACAATCTTACCGACAGCGGCAGCGACGGAGCATCGGTATCTGTATTTTCCGGCACTGTGTTCAACGGCAGCATGGATATACCCATCAACGGCGAAGGCAACGGACCTATTGACGCCTTCTTCAACGCTTTAGGTCATCTTGGAGTCAGCGGGTATGAGTTTATATCGTACAACGAGCATGCCATCGGAGCAGGCTCTCATGCCAAGGCTGTTTCATATATCGAGCTTAAAGCGCCGGATAAAAAGCACTATTTCGGCGTGGGAATACACAGCAACATTAACATAGCGTCCATCATGGGCGTTATAAGCGCCATAGACAGAGCGGTGGAGAGCAACACCGTCTACGTGGGAAAATAGAAGAATGACAAAACAAGGCCCGCAGTCGTCTGACTGCGGGCCTTTTGTATCTTATCCGTTTTGATGCAGAACGGCTTGAAGCAGGCTTTGCATCGGGGCACTTTTGCAAAATCAGCCGCCGACTCCGCCGACCACAGTGGAGAAGCCCAAAAGATAATATTTCTCATTCTGCACGCGGTAGAGCATGCCGATTCCCCATGAGCTTCCGTCGTCGATGACCGTGCCGAGATCAAGATCGCAGACGCCGGTTTCGTCGATATATACCTTTTCGGGACGGTATTCGCATTCCATTCCCTTGAAACGGGCAAAATCCTCATAGTCGGGCACGGTATAGCCGTGAAGCGTATTCATCGCCCCATCAAGCCCGATGGTGGCGCCGTTCTCGATAGCTCGGTTCAGGATCTCGGGATAGTGCTCCAGAATATAGTTCACGCCCTTGTCACGATCGGCGAGAATTTTGGACAGCTTCTCATAATTGGGGTTGTCGGGAGAAATGTCGCCGTTGAGCATTCCTTCACGCACGCCGTCAAGATAGTCGTTGATAAAATCGTCGGGGTCCTCGGCATTGGTTTCTTCCATGATCAGCGCTGCAAGCTCGGGATCCTCTTTCTGCAAAGCCTCTGCGCTGCCGAAGAGCAGGGCGGCCTTTTCCATTGCCTGATCGAAGGTCAGCTCCAGATCATCGTAGAGATCATCTATGAAGACATATGCCAGGTAAGCCTGACGGTCATGGTAGGGTTCGATCACGCTGTAATCTCCGGTATTTAAGTATTCCACGCAAAGATTCATCAGCTCCTCGGCCGACGACGCGCCCTTGACCGAGGGAACGCCGGAACCGATTCCGTTTGCAGATCCTCCGCATGCCGCGAGGAAGAAAACCGCGGCAAAAGCAAGTAATAACGCAATAATACTGCGTATGCGCATATGTGATACCTCCAAAGTTTTTTCATTATATCCGTTCGATTTGATTTCAGTCTGTGTTGTTTCCGTATCTTCTGTACTCGATACCTTCGATTTTTCCTTTGCCCGGCGCAACCGGCGCGATAAAGGCAAATAAGCGTCCGGCAGGATGTTTAGGATAATAAATACAGCCGTTATGACTCATGCCGACTGAAAAGCGTCAGTCTGCTTCGGCAGTTTTTTTCTTTTCCTTGTCCTTTTTCTTCTTTGCAGGTTTGGCGGTGCCGTCTGCCGGGAGCTCCTTGAGCAGCTCTTCCTTATATTTGGCAAAGGTGGCAAGCCTGTCGTCGGTTACCTCCGGATAGTGCGGATCCATATCGTTCAGGGTAGCGAGAATTATCTCGGAAACAACGTAGCGCATATACCACTTGTGGTCTGCCGGAACGACATACCACGGGCAGTGCTCGGTTGACGTGGCGTTTACAGCGCTTTCAAACGCCTCCTGATAGTCGTCCCAATAGGCGCGCTCCTCATAGTCGCTGCCGCTGAATTTCCAGTTTTTCTCCGGTTCTTCGATGCGGGACAAAAAGCGCTTCGCCTGTTCGTCCTTGGATACGTTCAGAAAGATTTTGACGGTGCGGACATTGTTCCTGTACAAATACTCTTCAAAATTCCTGATGTCCTCATACCGGTGCTCAATGACCTTGTCAAGGTCGATCCGCCTGGCGTTGGCCTGGGAGAGATACAGCTTTTTGACCTTGCCGATGAGGACGTCCTCGTAATGGGAACGGTTAAAAATAGCTATCTCGCCCTTTGCCGGGACCTGAGAGGCGATTCGCCACAGGAAATCATGCGCCAGCTCGTCGGAGCTCGGCGTCTTGAAGGCTGCCTCATGTACGCCGTGCGGAGAAAGGCAGGTCAGCACGGAGCGGATGGTGCCGTCTTTGCCGGCGGCGTCCATCGCCTGAAAGAGAAAGATAACGCCCTCTTTCTTTTCGGCATAAAGCCTTGCCTGCAGCTCGTCGATAAGACCGTTGTTCTCCGACATCTTCGCTTCCGCGTCCTTGCGGTCGACGCAGAGGCTGGTTTCATCTGTGGAGCATTTGGATATTTTAAAGGGATGGGAACCGTCATAACGGTATTTTTTGAATGACATGATTATCACCTCACGTATCATTATGTATAAGCCGTTTGCGCCAAGGACTGTTTTTTCTGAGCAGGGCGCTTCTTATCGGTAAGTCCTTGTTTCAGATATGCCGTTGCTTCGCATAGCGTCTGTGCCGGAATTATCTCGGAACAGGGATGAGCGATGCTTTTTATGAGCCGTTTATCTTCATTTGCCGGTTTTTGTTTTGCTGCGGTTGTGCCGGCGCAGCGGGTTCGAACCGCCATCCTGTCTGAAGGCCGATTACGAATCATAGAAATGCTGTCCGTCATCCGTCACGAGCCTTTGCGCCTTGGGATATTCAAATATTTCGCCGTTTTGGGCGTTTTCTTCGAGATATGCGGCAAATTCCCCTGCATACCATTTCGCCATTTCAAGGTTGTGCATAAGGTAGTTTCCGCAATTGACGGGCGCGGCGCCGGGCACCTCCTGCGCATCGGCAACGGATTTGAATGCTCTGAGCAAAAGCTCAAAAAGCTCCTGCGAAGCGCGGCTGCCCTTGAGGATCAGATAAAAGCCGGTAAGACAGCCCATAGGCCCCCAGTAAACGACCTCGTCCTTCCAATCAGGGTCGTTGCGAAGAAAGGTTGCGATAATATGCTCAAGCGAATGCATTGCCGCAACGTCGATAACCGGCTCCCTGTTGGGTCTTTTAAGTCTTATGTCATATGTTGTAACCGAATAATCGCCCAGACGATCGACCCTGCTTGTAAAAATGCCGGGTACAATGCGTGTATGATCGACCGAAAAGCTCTGTATCAATTCCATTTTATGTTCCCCTTTTTGTTTATATGAAACGGCTGACTTGCTTTGCCGCGCAATCCTGACCGTCGCGTTTTTTCTGAATGGCTGACCGTATCTATCTGAATTATAGCATTTAAACCGCCTTTTGTCCATTGCTTCAATTAAAAGAATCAGCAGGCAGTTTCATAATTAGGCTGCCTGAGCACGCTCGAAAGGTTACGCATGCAACGGCGGATTTTGAAGACCGATCAGCTTTGCCCGACCGTTTCGCCGCACTCACAGACCGTCCAGGTCTTATTATCCGGTTTATCCTTCCGGACGATACCGTACCCTGCTTTGTCGATCCTTCTAAAGCTGATTTGCGATTGAAAACATATCGGATAAAAAACCAAATAACATATTGACATTGTGTCAGAATAGGTGTATGATATAGATACTGACACTGTGTCAGAATAAATCGTTACAGGTGAAGATTATGCCGAAGGGTTCTCCCGAGCTGGCCAATGCTCGTAAAGAGGAAATAATATCAGCATGCAAAACTCTCTATAGGGAGATGAGTTTCAAGGATATAACAATTAAACTGATCGCGGAATACACGAGCTTTTCCCGCGCTTCCATATACAACTATTTCGAAACAAAGGAAGAAATCTTCCTCGCTGTTTTGCAGAAGGAATACGAGCTGTGGGTGGCCGATTTAGAGGATATAACCGGCAGCAGCGAGCGCATGACAAAGGACGCTGTCGCAAGGGCGCTGGCTTCTTCGCTTGAAAAGCGTGAACTGCTTTTAAAACTCATGAGTATGAATCACTACGACATGGAAGAAAACAGCCGGGAGGAGCGGCTTGTTGAGTTCAAGGTGGCATACGGCGCGTCGCTGAAAGCGGTTGATCGACTGCTCAAAAAATTCTGTCCGGAAATGAGCGGGGAAGCAAGACAGATATTTCTGTACTCGTTCTTTCCGTTTGTCTACGGTATCTATCCCTACTCGGTCGTGACGGATAAGCAGAAGCGAGCGATGGAGCGGGCAAATGTCGGGTTCTCCTTCCACTCCATCTACGACCTGGCATATGTCTGCGCCGTAAAGCTGTTGGAGGGATAACATGATCACGATAAATATTTATTACAGCGGCAAAAGCGACTGCGCGCGGCGCTTCGCGGAAGAAATGGAGAGCAGCGGAACGGCGGAGCTTATCCGCGCTGAAGAAGGGAATATGAGATATGAATACTTTATTCCTCTCAGCGATCCTGCTGCCGTACTGCTGATAGACAGCTGGAAGGATCAGGCTTCGCTCGACCGTCATCATGCGTCGCCGATGATGCGGAGGATTGCAGAGCTTCGGGAGAAGTATGATCTGCATATGCATGTTGAACGATATATCAGCGATCAATCCGGTATAACCGATAACGATAAACAATACATAAAGGAGTAATGCGATATGAAGAATAAGATCATACAAACGGCAGGCCGGGAGCAGCTCGGCGAATTCGCGCCCGCGTTCGCTCACCTCAACGACGATGTTTTATTCGGAGAAGTATGGAACGAAGAGGCTATCGGCGTCAAGACCAAGTGTATCGTCACAGTCGTTTCTCTGATGGCGTCGGGAATCACCGATTCCTCGCTTCTTTACCATTTGCAGAATGCCAAGGCACATGGCGTCACCAAAGAAGAGATCGTCGCGATAATCACCCACGCGACCATGTATGTCGGCTGGCCGAAGGGCTGGGCGGTATTTCGTCTGGCTAAGGAGGTGTGGAACGAAGAGGTTCCGGCGCCGACCGAAAAGGACAGATTCCAAAGTGAGGTCTTCTTCCCGATCGGAGAACCGAACCCATACGGAGAGTTCTTTGCCGGTCAGAGCTATCTGGCTCCCGTTTCGACAGAGCAGATACCGATCTACAATGTCACATTTGAGCCTGGATGCCGCAATAACTGGCATATCCATCACGCAAAAAGCGGCGGCGGTCAGATGCTTATCTGCGTCGGCGGACGCGGCTATTATCAGGAATGGGACAAGGAGCCTGTCGAGCTGACGCCCGGAACGGTTATCAACATTCCCGCGAATGTCAGGCATTGGCACGGAGCCGCGCCGAACGCATGGTTCTCACATCTCGCCGTCGAGATCGATGGCGAAGACGCGTCGACCGAATGGCTTGAGCCTGTTGACCCAGAAGCATATAGCAAATTGAAATAGGACGGTGTTGCATATGACTAAAAAACAAAGTTGGTAAAAACTGCAGCCTTGCTTTTGACAATGGTGTTTTTGTTTGCCCTTGTCGCCTGCTCAGGAGCGTCGTCAAACGGTGAAACGCAGACTGCCCCAGCCGCCTCCGCCGAGGTTAAAGAGTCTGATTCACAACAGGACGGATCCTCCGAAACCACATCGGATGCCCCTCAAAAAACCGAAACCTCCGAAGCCGATAAGCAGGAAACGACTGAAAAAGCCAGTGAGCCTGAGACCGGCGGCACAAAAACGCTGGTTGTTTATTTTTCGGCGACAGGCACGACAAAGGGCGTTGCGGAACAGATAGCTTCCGTGACCGGCGCGGACATCTATGAGATCACTGCCGCCCAAACATACACAGCGGACGACCTGAACTGGAATGATTCGGAAAGCCGCACAACCAAGGAACAGAACGATAAATCCGTTCGTCCCGCTATCGGCAGTGACACGACCTCACTCGACGATTATTCCGTCATTTTCATCGGATATCCGATCTGGTGGGGCGAGGAACCGCGCATCATGGATACCTTTGTCGAGAGCTATGATTTCAGCGGCAAGACCGTGATCCCGTTCTGTACATCAGGCGGATCGGGTATCGGTTCAAGCGGAACAAACCTTGAAGCGAACGCCGGAAGCGGAAACTGGCTCGAAGGCAAACGACTGAGCGGTTCATCAGATATTGCCGGATGGGTCGACGGACTCGGCTTATAATTTAAATGAGGCGGCACGCGTGAAGGGAGCGCTGCGAGTGAAGTCAAATAATATTGTCAAACGGGTTCTCGATGTGACGCTGACAGCTGCATTACTGCTGCTGATGGCGTTTCAGGTAACCGAACAGCTCATGCATGAGTGGCTGGGGGTCGCCATGTTTGCGCTGACGATCCTGCATAACGTTCTAAACCGCAGATACTATGCGGCGATCTTCAGGGGTAAGTACAGTCCGCTGAGAATCTTTCGGTTGGTTGTCAATATCCTTTTGGCGCTGTCCTTCGTCTGTACGGCTTTATCGGGCATGATAATGAGCCGATTCGCGACTCCTTTTATGAACGGGACGCTTCCGCCGTCCGTTGTCCGTCAGGGGCACCTTGCGCTGTCGCACTGGTCGTTTGTGCTGATGGGCTTGCATCTCGGACTGCATTTCGGCACCATCACCTCAAAGGTAAAGAAAAAAGCCGTAATAATCACGCTGGGAGCGGCGGCGGGCAGTATTTCGGTTTATGGATTCTATCTGTTTTTCAAGGCAAATTTCTTTGACTATATGTTTTTCAGGGCTGCTTTTGCTATGCTCGATTATGATAAGGCATGGTGGCTCGTGATACTCGAAAACCTTATTATGCTCCTCGCGTGGGGCTTCGCGGCATATTTGCTGTCCCTCGTTCTAAAAACATTCAGACGAAAAAATAAAATCATCGAAAAAGGAGAAAAGTCATGAGTAAGAAATTAGTTGCTTATTTCTCTGCAAGCGGCACCACCGCAAGAGCCGCAAAGGATTTGGCGAAAGCGGCAGAAGCCGATCTGTACGAGATCAAGCCTGCCGCCCCGTATACAAAAGCCGATCTTAACTGGATGGATAAGCAGAGCCGCAGCTCTGTTGAAATGCGTGATAAATCCTCGCGTCCTGCTCTCGCCGATGCCGATGCGAACATCGCCGGTTATGATACCATTTTTATCGGCTTCCCGATCTGGTGGTATATAGCCCCGACGATCATCAATACCTTCCTTGAAGCGTATGATTTCAGCGGCAAAAAGATCGTGCTGTTTGCCACCTCCGGCGGCTCGGGTTTCGGAAAGGCCGTCGACTCTTTACGGCCAAGCGCACCGAAGGCACAGATAATCGAAGGCGCGATCCTCAACGGCAGACCAAACGTATCAAGACTCAAGGAGCTTGCGGAGAAATACTGATCCTTGACGCTTGCAGACAATCTTTAACCCCGGAGTCTTCGGCTGAGATATGGTTCTCTATGGTACATCAAAGGCAGGATTTTGGAACATTGATTTCGATGCGGCGCGTACTCATGACTATCTCATAGAATTGATCATTTCTCTGTCTGGTCATGGGAAAACAAAGACTTTGCAAGTGCAGTATCAGAAGCAAAAACTGTTATTGACTCCGATCCGAATAATATGTTTTCTTCAGCATAAAGACGACCTGAGCTTTATTTCGGCTGCGTCATCAGACGCAAAAGTCTATACAAACCGCCTGAATATCAGGCGGTTTTATTTTGTACGCATAAAAACAAAGTCCCCGTCCGAATGACCCGGTCGGGGACTCTTGCATCGTGTTGTATTTCTGCCGCTTACCTTTCTCCAGCTTACCCCGGTTTTTTCATGTTTTGGGGTAAGCTGTGGGGTAAGCCCATGTTAATGAACCCTAATGAGCCTTATTCACTGTTAATCAGTCAAGAGGCTTCATTGTCGGGAACAGCAGCACGTCTCTTATAGCGGCGCTGTCGGTCATCAGCATGCACAGCCTGTCTATGCCGTAGCCGATTCCGCCTGTGGGCGGCATACCTATCTCAAGAGCATTGAGGAAATCCTCGTCGGTGTGGTTGGCTTCTTCGTCTCCGGCGGCGAGCTGACGTTCCTGTTCGGCAAAGCGCTCGCGCTGGTCTATCGGATCGTTGAGCTCGGAGTAGGCGTTGGCCATCTCCCAGCCGTTCATAAAGAACTCAAAACGCTCGACGTAATCGGGATTTTCCGGCTTTTTCTTGGTGAGCGGAGAAATCTCGATCGGATGATCCATGACAAAGGTCGGCTGGATGAGATGCTCCTCAGCGAACTGTTCAAAGAACAGATTGAGGATATCGCCCTTCCTGTGACGCTGCTCGTATTCTACGCCCTTTTCGTCGGCTATGGCGCGCGCCTGCTCAAGCGTTTCTATCTCGTTGAAATCTACGCCGGAGTACTTCCTGACAGCGTCGAGCATGGTAATGCGCTCGAACGGCCTGGACAGATCCATTTCTATGCCGTTGTAAACTATCGTAGTAGTGCCGAGCACCTGCTGCGCGACATAGCGGTACATTTCCTCGGTGAGATCCATCATACCGTGGTAGTCGGTGTATGCCTGATAGAGCTCCATCAGAGTAAATTCCGGATTGTGGCGGGTGTCAAGCCCCTCGTTGCGGAAGACACGGCCGATTTCATAAACGCGCTCAAGTCCGCCGACGATAAGCCTTTTGAGGTAAAGCTCGAGGGAGATGCGCAGCTTAAAGTCCTCGTCGAGCGCATTGAAGTGGGTCTCAAAGGGCCGCGCAGCTGCTCCGCCCGCGTTAGAGACAAGCATTGGGGTTTCGACCTCCATGAAGCCCTTTTCGTCGAGGAAGCGGCGGATTGCCGCGATTATTCTGGAACGCTTTATGAACGTATCCCTGACCTCGGGATTCATTATAAGATCGACATAACGCTGCCTGTAGCGGGTATCGGTGTCGGTGAGGCCGTGGAACTTTTCGGGAAGGGGCTTTAACGACTTGCAGACGAGACGGATCTGCTTGCAGTGGACCGAAATCTCGCCGCGCCTTGTTTTGAAAACAAAGCCCTTTATCTCAACAATGTCGCCGATATCCCACTTTTTGAACGCGGCAAATTCTTCCTCTCCTATATCGTCGCGGCGGACGTAAACCTGTATTCTGCCGGTTTTGTCATGCACATCTATAAAATTAGCCTTGCCCATGTCTCGCCATGTCATTATTCTGCCGCAGATGGAAACGTCGGCATTTTCCAGCTCATCGAAACGCGCAATTATTTCGGCATTGTGTATCGACTGCTCGCAGGTGGTTATGACAAACGGATCGTTTCCGCTTTCCTGCAGCGCGGACAGCTTTTCTCTGCGTATTCTTTCGATTTCGCTTATATTAACTGCATTTTCCCGCTCGGCGGCAGGAGCGTTATTGTTGTTTTCTGCCATGCTATTTATTCCTTTCGTTTTTTTGCGTCAGCTTTTTAATCGCTGCGGGTCAGACCGGATACTTTTATAAACATTTATGGCGGATCAATCAAACCGATCCGCCATCCAGACCTATGCCTTTTGCGGCAGAGGATATTTATCTTGATATTTCCAGGATTTTCAGTTTGAGAGTTCCGTCCGGCACCTCTATGTCGACCTCTTCGCCTGCGAGATGTCCCATAAGGGCCTTTCCGACAGGGGACTCATCGGAGATCTTTCCGGAAAGCGGCTCGGCTTCGGTGGAGCCGACGATATGGTATTCCATCTCCTCATCGTACTCCATGTCGTAAATCCTTACCTTGGAGCCTATATTTACAACGGAGGTATTGAGATCGCTTTCGTCGAGGACTGTGGAATTCTTGAGTATTTCCTCGATCTCGATAATTCTGGCTTCGTCTTTCGCCTGCTGGTTTTTAGCTTCGTCATATTCGCTGTTTTCCGAAAGATCGCCAAAGGACAAAGCGATTTTCAGTCTCTCGGCGTTTTCTTTTCTTGTGACGTTTTTAAGCTGCTCCAGCTCGTCGACAAGATTCTGCCTGCCTTTTTCTGTCAGGACATATTTTTTGGATGCCATTTCCTCAACTCCAGTAATACATAGTAATATTAAAATATATTAACCTGCTGAGCTGTATTATAATAGCTTCGTCAGGATATTATTCCACATAGTCGCCGTTGTAGCTTACGAGCGATGCGCTGTAAACTCCGTTGATGAGAGAAACCTTATCGACAAAGGAGGTTGTTTTGCCCTTGACACTGATTTCAACGGTAAGCTCTGTCCTGTTGCGCGATACGTTTTTGCTCTTGATTTTGGGATCAAGGCCCCTGAGCTCCTGCATGACGTATTGTGTCAGGCCGGATTCATAAACAACGACAAGAAGATAGATCGTCTTTTTGGTGCGCAGTTTGAAAAAGACAATGCAGATCGCGCCGATAATCAATGTGGAAATAATGGCGAACAGATAATTCTGCGCTCCGACTATTATACCTTCGGTCAACGCCCAGAACAAGAATATTATGTCGACGGGGTCCTTGATAGCCGAGCGGAATCGCACGATGGAGAGCGCGCCGACCATACCGAGTGAAAGAGCGATATTGGAACTGATCGTGATAATAATTGCTGTCGTGATGACGCACATGAGAACAAGGGACACGTTGAAGCTGTGGCTGTAGACAACGCCCTTGTAGGATATTTTATAAACCGCGTAGACGGCAAGTCCCACCACAAGAGAAAACAGGAATGACAGGATCATGTCGGTGATGGAAAACGCGCTCGCTTCCCAGTTTTCAACAAACTTACTCTTAAAAAGATCAGAAAATGAATATGCCAATGTGTTCAAGCTAATTCGCTCCTTCCGCTGTATTGCATTGCCTTTTGTCTGCAAAGAACATATTTTGAAATTGCCATATGGTACTGGGTTGCCGGCTGGACGATCTGTCTTATATGAGCCGGCAGGTAATCGTCGAATTTAACCTCCAGAACGAGCAGCCTCGGGGGATAGGCGTCCACCGTGATAAGCTGCGGATCAAAAATATCGATTCCGTTCACTCCGGCTCTCAGGCGGCTGTCAAAGGTGATCCTGACATTGCCTTCGTTGGCGATAAAGGCCTCTCTCATATAATCGACCACGACGCAAGGCTTAAGCAGCCGCGTTTTGTTGGCGATATATACGTCGCGGAGAAGGGGAGAGTCGCTCGAAAGCATGAAGCTGTAGTCGCCGTCCATTATGCTTTCGTACTGCGGCCTGCTTATTATCGCGGTGCTCTTGGAGATGTATTCGGCGAATTTCTCTTTCTTTTCTATCCGTATTATGCTGTCCGACTTGTTATAGATCCGTATCCGGTATTTAGAGCGGTGAAAGACTCCGCCTTCCTTTTGCTCCATTGCCGAATTGTAGACGTCGTCAAAATACAGCGAGCGGATATGGTAGCTGCTGGTGCCCTCATAATTGTTCCGATCACGGTGCATGCAGTGCTTGAGCCGCTCGCGCAGAATAACATATT
Organism: Clostridia bacterium; assembly: GCA_017543285.1. Taxonomy (GTDB): domain Bacteria; phylum Bacillota; class Clostridia; order Oscillospirales; family Acutalibacteraceae; genus RGIG7067. The sequence goes on from JAFYGK010000008.1 coordinate 18,471, forward strand.
CCGGCCAGTTGATGTAGTACTTCTGCTCGTGTCTGAGGGTCTTTCCTTGATATTTCATGAAATCAACCTTTATGATTCGCTGTTTGGTAATAAAAGACAACAAACAGCAAAGAAAATAATGATATTTTTAGTAAATTAATACAAAAAACGCTTCAGAACATACAAAATCCAAGGGGAAGAAAGAAATCAACCCCTCAGATGGACGGCTCGGTATGTTTTTGCATTAATCAGCTTAAAATAACATATTATTGCATTTTCTATATTATATCAGCAATTATTTTAGGAGTCAATAAAAATATTTTGATCGCGGAATAAAAATCCGAGGTGTGTTCATACCGAAAACCCGGCGATTTATTTATGACCGCGGTGCATCAATCCTCAAATCTCAGAGTTATCTGCAAATTGTTCTCTCCGGGAGTGGTATCGGGGAAAATATCCCTTGCAGCACCGATACTTTCGACAGGGTCGGCAAGCGACGGGCTGTAGTGGGTAAGCCACAAACGCTTCACCCCTCCTGCCCTTGCAATGGACGCGGCCTCGGAGAAAAGCATGTGCTTTTTGTCGCGCGCCATTTGCTTTTTATCCTCTTCACTGTACATACCCTCGCATATGAAAAGGTCGCTGCCGCGCACAAAATCGGGCATGCGCCGCGTCGGACGGGTGTCTGTGCAATAGCTGATCTTGAGCCCCCTGCGGTTTTCGCCCATTATTTCGCCGGGATAAACGACCCTTCCGCCGACCTCGACGGCAAGACCCTGCTGAAGCGTTTTCCACATCGGTACCGGAACGCCAAGCTCCCTTGCCCTGTCGGGGTTGAATTTGCCCGCGCGGCGCAGTTTGAGAGAATAGCCGAGGCATGCGATGCGGTGATCAAGCCCGAGCGTTTTTACCTCAAGCTCGCCGATCTTAAAGCTGTTGTCCTTTTTGTCGTCCAGCTCATGGATCATTACCTCAAAGGGCAGCTCGCCGCAGATAGAGCAGATACTACGAATTATATTAATGCATCCGAGCGGGCCGTAAATATGAAGCGGCTCGGTACGGTCGCTGTTGCCGATGGTCAGCAGCAGACCCGGTATTCCGGCGGTGTGATCGGCATGAAAATGCGTAAGCAGTATGGTATCGATATTTTTGAAGCCGAAGCCGCTTTTACGGATGGCGAGCTGGGTCGCTTCGCCGCAGTCGATGAGGGTGCAGCGTCCGTTGCAGCGCACGAGGAGCGAAGTCAGAAAGCGGTCGGGCAGGGGCATCATACCTCCGCAGCCGAGAAGACATATATCGAGCATGGGATTATTCCTTTGCAGTTTTGTGATGGGTTTATTATAGCAAAAGAAGAATGGTTGCACAAGTACACAATTGCCGTGTATGCGCGCGTGTTAACAAAATATTTTATATTTTTTTCTGTTATTCCCTTTACAAATCCAGCTTAATGAGATATAATATCAATAAGAAAAGCAGGAGGAGGAGGAGCTGACTATGCCGAACAAAACCAATAAGGCATATGGGCCCTCCAAAAAAGAGCGCAACACCCGCCAAAAGGAAACCGTCCGAGCCGCCTTTTGCGGAATGAGGAATCATCCGACCGCACAAATGGTTTATGAAGAGGCGGTTAAGCTCGACCGGTCAATTGGACGCGCCACCGTATACCGCATATTAAACTCGTTTGTCGAAAGCGGAGCCGCCGTCAGGGTACCGGTTTCCGACGGAGCCGACCGTTTTGATATAACCCTCACGCCGCATGCTCACGCCAGATGCAGGGTCTGCGGCGCGGTTTTCGACGTTGAGCTTTGCGGCGAAATGCCGAAGGCAAAGGAAACCGGCAGATTTGAAATCGAGTCCTGCGCTGTGCTTTTCAGCGGACTTTGCAGAGAATGCAAAAAGGTCAAAAATGCGTAAAACGCAAAAAATATAATAATATGGAGGAAATCACCATGAAGTATGTATGTCCCGTTTGCGGTTATGTCCATGAGGGAGACGCACCCCCCGAAAAATGTCCCATCTGCGGAGTTCCCGGCGCGAAGTTCACCGTCCAGCAGGGCGAAATGACATGGGCAGCCGAGCATGTTGTCGGAGTTGCTGCCGACGCTCCCGAGGATATCAAGAAGGATCTCAGAGATAATTTCACAGGCGAATGTTCCGAAGTCGGCATGTATCTCGCCATGGCGAGAGTAGCATACCGCGAGGGCTATCCCGAGATCGGACTTTACTGGGAAAAGGCTGCCTTTGAAGAGGCTGATCATGCGGCAAGATTTGCTGAGCTTCTGGGCGAGGTCGTGACCGACTCCACCAAGAAGAATCTCCAGATGCGTGTTGACGCCGAGAACGGCGCGACAGCAGGCAAGACCGACCTCGCAAAGAGAGCAAAGGCCCTCAACCTCGACGCCATCCACGACACCGTCCATGAGATGGCCCGCGACGAAGCGAGACATGGGAAGGCTCTTAAAGGTCTCCTTGACAGATATTTCGGCTAATAGAATTTGAAGTTTTTCAAAGGATATGCTATCATTTAAGGCAGCATATCCTTTTACTTTTCGGAAAAGGCGGCAAAAGAGCATGAGCAAAAAGCCAAAAAAGAAGAAAAAGAGAAAAATAGGAATGACTCCTCCAAGGGGAGCGATGTCTTATTTTGATCCGGCGTCCGATGAAGAATTCAGAAAAAAGTATCCTCTCGGATATACCCTCCTTGTCTTCCTCGGCATAGCTGCTTTGCTGATACCTGTGATTATTTTTATAATCGTTGCCCATACAATAAATCCAGAACCGGATGGCTGGATAATGGTTGGCTGGATAGGCGCCTTCATTATCGGCATTGGCTTTTTCAATTTTGTAGCAATAATCATTAATCAGTATCTCGGGCACCTCGTTTCAATCGGAGCGTTCTTGATAGGGGGAATTTTGGTCGCCACAAGCCTGAACCATCTCTGACACGGCAAGGCTCTTAAAGATCTCCTTGACAGATATTTCGGCTAATAGAATTTGGTTTTACTAAACAACAAAGGATATGCGGCGCTTTCTGCGGCATATCCTTTTGCTTTTGGTACGGCTCAAAAAAACAAAGCCGGAAAAGTTCCGGCCATGCGTATCATTCAATATATTCCCTCACCCTGTATTCCACGCCGATTTCCCGGGCAATAGCGCGGCATTTCTCGATTTCCTCAGCGCCGATGGTATCAACGACCGAGAGTATTACGCGCGGAATAAATTTTTTGGAGGCCGAGGCAAATTCGAGCATAGCGCCGAATGCCTTCCGGCCGTAGACTGAATGGCAGACCTCGTCGTATTTTTCAGAATCCGAGGCGTTGAGGCTGATGGAGACTATATCGACAAGGCCCCTCAGCCTTTCGGCGGAGTTTTTGCCGTTTATCAGATCGGAGAGGCCGTTGGTATTTATGCGTATGGGCTTATCGGTGCGGCTTCTGATATATTTCGACACCTCGACGACCTCATCCAGACGCTCGAGAGGCTCGCCGTAGCCGCAGAATACAATGCTGTCAAAGGAATCGAGGTCGCGTTTTTCGAGGTCGTTGATTATCTCACCATGCGACGGTTCCCGTTCCAGCCAGAGACTTTCCGCGTCGCCCAGATGATCGGTGTTGTTGCGCACACAAAAATCGCAGTTGTTGGGACACTTGTTGGTAAGATTGAGATAGAGCGAGTTTCCTAAAACATATGAGATGGTCAATGAATCACGTCCTTTGTAATGTTAATGCCGCCGCGGACGGCAAATCATAACCTGAAGGGTCAAATCATGCTGCCAAAAGACAGCGATTTATGCCGCATAAGCGGCAAATCATAAGCATTAAGGTTTTTGCGGTTTGGCAGCTAACGCTGTCATGAATTGGCTGCGCTTTAATGATTTGACGGCGCTGCCGTCGCGAGGCGCTGCCGTCGGCGACGGATTTAATCCGGTTTCACTTTAACCGCAAACAGCCTCTCGAAATTTTCCGTCGTCGTCCTATATATTTCTTCGATGGGGACGCTTTTTATCTCGCTTATCTTTTTTGCGGTCTCGGCTATCATCAGCGAATCGCACCGTTTGCCGCGGTAGGGAACGGGCGACATATACGGCGCGTCCGTTTCGAGCAGCAGACGGTCGAGCGGGAGCTCCCGCGCTACCTCGACGGGGATTTTCGCGTTTTTGAAGGTGACAGCGCCGCCGAGCCCGACATACATACCCAGCGCAGCAGTTTCACGCATGGTTTCAACACTGCCGGAAAAGCAGTGCACGACCCCCTTGGGACGGTATTTGCGCAGCAGATTCATTGTGTCGCCGTGAGCCTCGCGGTCGTGGATTATTACCGGCATATCCAGCTCCTTTGACAGCCGAAGCTGTTTTTCAAAAACCTCGATCTGCTTTGCGCGCGGCGAAAAATCGTAGTGGTAATCGAGCCCGATTTCGCCTATGGCTATCACTTTTGGATGGGACATCAGCGATGCTATTTCTTCGAGCCATCCGACGCCGCATTTTGCCGCCTCATGCGGATGAACGCCGGCGGCGGCATAGCAAAACCCAAACCGTTTGGCAAGGGCGATGCATTTATAGGAGCTGATATAATCCTCGCCGCAGTTGAGGATGGCTTTTACTCCTGCGCCGTTTATTCTTTGCAGCAGATCATAGCGGTCGGAATCAAACGCCTCGTCATAATAATGGGCGTGCGAATCGACAAAATCAAAACTGCCGTTTATCTCGTTTTTGTTTATCTGCATGGAGCGTCCGCCGGTTGATACGGCGGACGCATTGATGTTATTGTCCATTATCTTAATTTTGCTCCTGCCGGCACGCTGTCATCCAGGAAAACCACCCTTGCGCTGCCGTCGGGCATATCGTTTGCCATAATCATGCCCCGGCTTTCAACGCCGCACAGCTTGACCGGCTTGAGGTTTGCCACAACGACAACCGTCTTGCCGATGAGATCCTCCGGCTTGTACCAGAGAGCTATGCCGGAAACGACCTGTCTTGTTTCGCCGGAGCCGTCGTCAAGCTCAAGACGAAGCAGCTTCTTTGCCTTTTTGACCGGTTCGCACACCTTGACCTTGGCGGCTCTCAGCTCCACCCTTGCAAAGTCGTCTATGGTTATTTCGGGAAGGCTCTCATATGCGGGTTTTTCTTCCGTCTGTCCGGTCTTCGGCATATTGTTTTCCTGCAAATACCGGAGTTCCTTCTCTGTATCGATGCGCGGGAAAAGAGTTTCGCCCTTTTTGACCGTGAAGCTCGCGGGCTGAACGCCCCATTTGCCGGCGTTTTCCCATTTAAGCGCTTCCTCGTTGAAGGAGAGCTGATCGGCGATCTTCTGAGGCGTTGACGGAACAAACGGCGCTATGAGCGTCGCGGCTATTCTGATGGCTTCGACGAGATTGTACATAACGGCTGCAAGTCTTGCCTTGCGGCTCTCGTCCTTTGCGAGTATCCACGGGGTCGTCTCGTCGATATATTTGTTGGTGCGGGAGATCAGCTTCCATATTTCGGTCAGCGCGTTGGAAAACTGCATTCCGTCGAGATACCTTTCGGCGTTTTCCTTGGTTGCGAGCGCGAGCTCTTTAAGCTGATCGTCAAATTCGCCTTCCTCACGGTCTGCGATGAGGGTTCCGCCGAAGTATTTTATTATCATGGCGGCCGTTCTGGAAACAAGGTTGCCGAGATCGTTGGCGAGGTCGGAATTTATGCGGCTGATGAGCGATTCGTTTGTAAAGTTGCCGTCCGAACCGAACGGAATCTCACGCAGCAGGAAGTATCTTATTGCGTCAACGCCGTAGCGTTCGCAAAGAACGACCGGATCAACGACGTTGCCCTTGGATTTGCTCATTTTGCCGCCGCCGATGACCAGCCAGCCGTGACCGAACACCTTTTTGGGAAGCGGCTCGTCGATGGACATAAGCATTGCGGGCCAGATTATAGTGTGGAATCGCACTATCTCCTTGCCGACAAGATGAATGTCGGCAGGCCAGTATTTTTTATAAAGGCTGTCGTCATCCGAGCCGTAGCCCATGGCGGTGATGTAGTTGGAGAGGGCGTCCACCCAGACATATACGACATGATCGGGGTCAAAGGTGACGGGAATGCCCCATTTGAAGGTGGTTCTGGAAACGCAGAGATCTTCCAGCCCGGGCTTTATGAAGTTATTTATCATTTCATTCAGACGCGACTGCGGCTCAATGAAATCGGGATGTTCCTCGTAATATTTCACCAGCTTATCGGCGTAGTTGGAAAGACGGAAAAAATAGGCCTCTTCTTCCGACAGAGTGACTTCTCTGCCGCAGTCGGGACATTTTCCATCGACAAGCTGTGTCTCAGTCCAGAAGGATTCGCAGGGCGTGCAGTACCAGCCCTTGTACTGACCCTTGTAGATGTCACCTTTGTCGTACATCTTTTTGAATATCTTCTGCACAGCCTTTTCGTGGTAATCATCGGTGGTGCGGATAAATTTATCGTTGGAAATGTTGAGAAGTTTCCAAAGGTCTTTTATGCCCGCGACGATGTTATCTACATATTCCTTGGGCGTAACGCCCGCGGCCTGCGCCTTCTGCTCGATTTTCTGGCCGTGTTCGTCGGTTCCGGTGAGGAACATGACGTCATAGCCCTGAAGTCTCTTGTAGCGCGCCATTGTGTCGGCGGCGACGGTGCAGTAGGCGTGACCTATGTGCAGTTTGTCCGAGGGATAGTATATCGGCGTCGTAATATAGAATTTTTCCATGTTTTCCTCCTGATATATGTTATGCCGTTTTAGTTTCAAAGGTATTTTATAATTATATCATTACTGTTGGAATAATTCAACAGCGAGAGACAGCAGCTTTTGCCTTTCGTTGAGCGACGGATCGTCGATAACCGCCTGCAGCAGTCTGTTCAGAATTATGCCGACCTCGCGCCCTTCCTTTGCGGCTCCCGACCTGATTATCTCATTCCCGTTGATTTTCAGATGGGATATCTTATAGGGAAGGTCATTGTCAACGACATATCTCAGCATATTGCGGCTGATTTTTGTATCGTCGTCGTACAGCGCCTCTCTTAAAGAATAATATTGCTCGGACAGCTCATACGGCAATGCGCCGAGAAGGCGGCATATATCGGGCGCGGTTACGGGCGGCTTAACGCTGCTGTTCATCGTTAAAACCGACACCGTGTTTATCGTTCTGTTGTCAAGCCTTAGATTTTTCAAGAAGGCGTTTTCGGTTTTTGTAAGCAGCAGCAGGGCTGCAAGACGGGCGCAGCGGTCGTTCATTATCCGGTCAAGCCGGGACAGATCCGAGCCGCCGTTCATACCCAAAAATGTCAGACAGCCTGTGTCCAGCAGGGTTTTAAGCCGCGCGGGACATTTCGCGGCAAGACAGCCCGTAAGCTCGACGGCAATGCGCTCGACGCTTATTTTTTCAAGGTTGCCGGACATCTCAAGAGCCGCCGAAAGGGTCTCCTGCTCGATATCAAAGCCAAGCCGCAGCGCGAAGCGGAAGCAGCGCATTATGCGCAGAGCATCCTCTGAGAAGCGGTCGGCGGGTTTTCCGACGCAGCGGATGACGCCGTTTTGCAGATCGCTCTGTCCGCCGAAAAGGTCGACGAGGCCGCTTTCATGATTGTAAGCCATGGCGTTTACGGTGAAATCGCGGCGGGACAGATCGTCCTCGATTTTGCTGCCGAAGCTGACGGTTGTCGGCCTGCGAAAATCGTCGTATTCGCCGTCGCTTCGGTATGTTGTGACCTCGATGGGCAGTGAATCCATCATAACCGTGACCGTGCCGAAGGCAATCCCGGTAGGTACTGTTTTTGGGAACATGCCGATTATATCGTCGGGCGCCGCGTTTGTGGCAACATCATAGTCCTTCGGGTTCCTTCCCAAAAGAGAATCACGGACGCAGCCTCCTACGGCAAAAGCTTCAAATCCATGGGAGGTGATCGTGTTTATGCAGTTTTCGACGCCTGTCGGCAGATTCAGTTTCTTCATTGTCTCAACCCGCTGCTCCTGATAGTATCACGGTTATTATACCACACCGCCGTAAAATGCAAAGAGCCATGTGAATAAATTACTCAATAATGTTGACTTTGCGCGGCAACAATAGTAACATTAATTATATATGTAAATGCTTATGAATTTACAAAATGTGATGATTGTTTACACAGTTAATCGTTTGAAAGGGATTGGTCATATGAAAATTTTTCTTTCGGCCTTTCTTAACAACAATTTCGGCGACGATCTTATGATAAGACTGCTTTGCCGCAGCTTCCCCGAACATATTTTTGAGCTGGAAAACCCGGCAAAGGACTTGCTTCCGCAGTTTTCCGACATAGAAAACCTGAGACTATCGCCATATTCTACAAAGCAGATGAGCAGAGTAAACCCCTGTCCATACGATCTGTTTTTGAAAATCGGCGGATCCATTTTCATCATAATGCGCCGCGGCTCGCTCAAAAGAAGATTTTTTGAATGGAAAAGCGTTGAAAGAATAAGAAAAAACGGCTGCAGGATCGCAACGATCGGATGCAATACCGGACCGTTTTACCTGAAAGCCGCCGAATGGGTAGCTTCGGGAGAGCTGAGACAGAACGATCTCGTCACCGTGCGCGACAAAAAATCCCTGAGCTTTTTGCAAAAACACGCAAAAAAGGTACATTGCGAGTATTATCCCGATATGCTTTTGTCTCTCGGCATAAAGCCGTTTACCGGGCAAAGACGCGGAATGTGCGTATCGACGTTCGGCATGAAGGGGAAAGAGACTCCCGGTTATTTCGAAAAGATGGCTGAGGCAATACAGCTTTTTTATGATAAAACCGGCGAAAAAACGACCCTGCTTTGTTTTGAAAACGATGAGGAAACCGATATTCACGCGGCAAAAAGGATAAAAGAGATTGCAGGCGACTGTATAGACAAAACGATAATACACAAAGGCGACGGCTCTGATATTATTGAAGCCGTGTCACGAAGCAGGCTTATAATATCGGCAAGGTTCCACTCGGCGATAATTGCCGTTCGCTGCAATACGCCGCTTGTACCCGTTGTTTATTCGGACAAAACGGAAAACGCGCTGAGCGATTACGGATACAGGGGAGCGCGTTATCGTATGGACCGCATAGAGGAAACGCCCGCGCATAGGCTCATTGCCGCCGAAGGCTTTTACCCGGAGGAATGTTTTGAACAGGCAAAGGGACATCTTGAGGCCCTCGGACGGTTGATAGATTCAATGGAAAACGGAACGGCATGAACGACAGTGACAAGATTATTATTCCGGATATAATAAAAAGACTGGGTCCGGATATCAATGCTCCCGAATACAGCAGGCAGGACTACGGCGATGCGCAGGAAGATTATCCTTCTGTCACCGGCGACTGTTTTTCTGCGCCTTCAGAGCCGCCTTCGCCGCACGATCCGCCCGCTGCGGAAACGGAAAGACACGGGCTGCCTGACGATCACCGCGATAGCGGCGAACAGAAAAAAGACGATCCGCCCTATGAGAAATATCTTATCGCGGCAGCAATCGCTCTTTTTATTTGTCTGGCAGTATTCATCGCGATCACATCGCCCTCTCTCAACGGAGGGAACATACTGCTGAGCACCAAAACACAGCAGGCGCAGAGCCGGACGGCTTATGCACAGCGGCAGTCTCCGTCAGGCTTGCAGGAGAATAATGAAGACGACGGCGGCCGTATGATCCCTGAGAGAAACGCTCCTTCTGCCGGCGAAGCTGACGGCGGCAAAGTAAACATAAACACAGCGTCCGCCGAACAGCTTTGCTCTCTTCCGGGGATCGGTGAGGTGCTGTCGCGGAGGATCATAGAATATCGCGAGCTTTACGGAGATTTCAAATCGGTAAACGAGCTGATCAATGTTGAGGGAATAGGAGAAAAGAAGCTGGAAGCTATTGCCGGAATGGCGACCGTCTGATTATTTGAAGCAGGGCAAAGCTCTCACCTAAAAACCGCTGCGCCATAAAATGTACAGAGGTGAGAAATGTGCCCGATATAGTTTTCTGTATCATATTGCTGCTGCTGACGGCGCTGGGAGTGGTTTTCTGCGCGCGCGAGGTTATCCTGCTGCTGCTTGTGCCGCCGAAAAGCCCGGATATAAGTATCGTTATTCCGTTTGAAGGCGACGGCAAAGAGATGGAATACACCGTCATGTGCGTTGTAAAAAGGAACAGATGGTTCGACAGATTAAAAAACGCTCGGATAATTCTTCTCAACACAGGCATGGACGAGGAAGCGAAAAAAGTCGCTTTGCTGCTTTGCCGGAGGTACAGCGAGCTGGAATACTCCGAAGAAAAAAACATAGCGCAGAGTCTTCGCACGAGAAGGGGCAGGACGGAGAGCAAATGAAACCGCAGACGGGCAGGTGAAAACAGCATGGAAAAGGAAAGCGTAAAGATTGAGGGCACGGTGGACACGGTGGTGTTCAACAATCCCGAAAACGGCTGGACCGTTCTGGAGCTCGTAAGCGGGGATGAGCTCATAACCGCCGTGGGGATCCTGCCGCAGATCAATATAGGCGAGCAGCTGAGGCTTATGGGCGTATGGGACGATCACGCAACCTACGGGCGGCAGTTTCGCATAGAGGCGTGCGAAAGAAGTCTGCCGACCGACGCGGCCGCGATCCTGACATATCTGTCCAACGGAGCGATAAAGGGAATAGGTCCGTCAACGGCTCGAAAGCTCGTTTCAAAATTCGGCGAAAAAACCCTTGAAATAATAGAAAAGGATCCTGACAGGCTCTGCGAAATAAAGGGGATAACACTGAAAAAAGCCAAAACGATAAGCGAGGATTTCCTTCGTCAGTTCGGCATAAGGGAGGCCATGCTGTTTTTGGGTCAGCACGGTCTGACGCAGGCGGAATCGCTCAGAGCCTTCAAAAAATACGGCTCGACACTTGTGGACAGAGTCAAAATAAATCCGTATTCGCTGTGCAGTCCGGGCGTCGGCATTTCCTTCGAAAGGGCCGACGCCATTGCGCAGAGCTTCGGCATGCATTATGAGGACGAAAACCGCCTGAGCGCGGGTATTCTGCACATAGTACGGCACAACACGGTAAACGGGCACACCTGTCTGCCGGAGAAAAAAGTGATCGCCATTGCCGTCAACCTGCTCGGAGTCAACAGCGAAACGGTGCAGTCCGCTTCGGATGAAATGTGCGGTTCTTTCAGACTCAGGCGGGTCAGCATCAGGGAAAAGAGCTTTTTGTTTCTGCCCGAAACATATGAGGCCGAGCTTTACTGTGCCAAAAAACTGCTCATGATGGCGTCGTACAAGCCGGAAAAAATGCTTGCCGACATTGACGAGGCAATAGCCGGGTGCGAGATATCCATGAGCATAAAATACAACGAGCAGCAAAAACGCGCCATTTCTGCGGCAATATCCAAGGGCATCCTTGTGCTGACGGGCGGTCCGGGAACCGGAAAGACAACCATTCTGAGGGCGATAATCAAGCTGCTGGAGGATATGGGCGAAAAGGTGCTTGTTGCCGCTCCGACCGGAAGAGCCGCGAAAAGAATAAGCGAGCTGACCGACTGCGAGGCAAAAACCATACACCGCCTGCTTGAAGCCAAATGGCAGGATGACAATGTAACCGCCTTCTCAAGAGACGAGAGCAATCCGCTTGACTGCGACGCGATAATAATCGACGAAATGTCCATGGTCGGCTCGCTCCTGATGAGAAGCCTGCTCAGGGCGCTTCGTCCGGGCTGCCGCCTTATTATGGTCGGCGACACCGATCAGCTTCCTTCCGTCGGCTCGGGAAACGTGCTTCACGACATCATAGAATCGGGCAAGCTGCCCGCCGTATGCCTTGAAGAGGTGTTCAGGCAGGCGCAGAGCAGTCTGATAGTTACAAACGCGCACAGAATAATTCACGGGCAGTATCCTGACATTTCGCGTCGGGACTCAGATTTTTTCTTTTTGAAAAAGGACAATCCGTTTGATATAAAAAACACCGTCGTCGATCTGTGCGCGAACCGTCTGCCAAAAGCCTACGGATTTTCTCCGCTGTGGAATATCCAGGTGCTCACACCGAGCCATAAAGGAGAGCTGGGCACGGTCGAGCTCAACAGGCGCATGCAGAGCCGTCTTAATCCGGCATTTGAGCAGAGCGACGGAATACGCTCGGGCGCATATACGCTTTACGCAGGCGACAAGGTCATGCAGATAAAAAACAATTACGACATAATGTGGGTCAGAGACGACGGAACCGAGGGAGACGGAGTTTTCAACGGCGATATAGGTATAGTAGAGAACATAGACCGTGACGATGACAGCGTTATTGTCCGCTTTGACAACCGCAGGGCATTTTATACCCTTGAAGAAGCGGGAGAGCTGGAGCTTGCTTATGCCGTTACGGTGCATAAAAGCCAGGGCAGCGAGTTTGAAGCGGTCGTGATGCCGCTCTATCCCGGACCGGGACAGCTTTACTACAGAAACCTGCTTTACACCGCCGTGACAAGGGCGAGGCAATACATGATAATGGTGGGAAACCAAAGCGTGCTGACCCACATGGTTGACAACAATATCGTATCAAAGAGATATACGGGACTGAAACATTTTCTTATGAACGAGGGGCCTCTCGGGGAGGATAATCTTTACTGAAAAAACGCCCTGCAAACGAGGGCGCCGATGCGGAAGTGTGCCTTTTGAAAATAACCGAATTTATAACAAGCATGTTCTATCCGGACAGATGCATATACTGCGGAAGGGTAGTTGAACACGGAAAGACGGTCTGCGGACACTGCCGTCTTCCGAGAGTGGGAGACGCCATATGCTCCAAATGCGGACGTGATCATGACAGATGCGTATGTTCGTCCATGTCATATAGCTTCATCTCCGCAGTCGCGCCGTTTTACTACGAAGGAGGAGTTAAAAAAGCGCTGCTGAACGTCAAATACGGCAGCAGGCGTGAAATACCGGAGCTCGCAGACGAAATATCCATGGCGTTGGAAAGGAGTTTCGGCAGATCGATAATAACGGATTTTGATTTGGTCGCGTATGTACCCATGCGAACCGAAAAGCAGAGAGAAAGGGGCTTTAATCAGGCGCGGCTTCTTGCCGAGCGGGTTTCCGGTAATTTCGGCGTACCCCTGGGCGACGTTCTTGAAAAAATAAAGGACGGCGAGCCGCAGCACTGCCTGACGGCAAGACAGCGCAGACTTAACGTAAAGGGAATGTTTTCCTGCAAAGGTGACTTAGAAGGCAAAAACATCCTGCTGATAGACGATATTTTTACCACCGGAGCAACACTCAGCGAATGCTCCCTGCAAATGCTGAAGCATTCTGCGCTGAGCGTATCCGCCGCGGTCGTTGCTCTTGCAGTGCCGAATGACGACATGGTATCAGCGGAAAAGAAGCGTGCCTCCGATTATTATTAAAGCCAGACCGGCAAGCACCACAAGCACCGCGGGCGAGCAGAAAAGTGCGATCAAAAGCCCCAGCCCGAGCGCGATCAGTATTAAAGCGACATTCTTGCTTTTGTGCCTGCATTTCATAATAAGCACCGCCCTGCATATGTTTTCCGGTCGGTACATATTATGCCGGAAGAGGAATATGGGTGATAAGTAATAATACGGCTCAGGATCTTGTTCCGAGCCGTATTTTTTTGCCGCAAAAACCGGCTACTGGCGTTCTCCGTCGGTGATGACCTCGCGTTCTCTGAAAAGCAGCGAAATGCACCATATTGCGGAAAGCGCTACAAGGGTATAGATCACGCGGCTGAGCGCCGCTGCCTGTCCGCCGAACAGCCACGCGACAATGTCGAAGCGAAAGACGCCGACGCTGCCCCAGTTGAGACCGCCGATGATCAGGAGAATAAGGGCTATTCTGTCGATGATATTCATATTCATATATTATTTCTCCGTTCTTTGATTTAAATTAGGTTTGCCGCACAGCGGCTGACGGTACCGGACGAAAGACCGTCCGGCATGAATATGCCCGACGTTATTTTCTCCGCCTCGGCCCCGCTTATTCATATTCGTTTAAATATTTTTAAATTTTTATGACAATAATTATTGTGCAGAGCACGTGTTTGCCGATTGAAATGCATTGTGTTTTATGATACAATTATTTATAATCGGCTAAATATATTCGGAATTGACCATTCCGGCAAAAACAGTGAAAAAAGGAGGCGCGGCATTGACAATTATCCGTTATCTTATACAGGGTGATACCATAAACGCGCTGATACAGCTTATAGTTTACGCCCTCATTCTGATAGTTCTGATTCCCATTCATGAGTATTCCCATGCCAAAGCCGCATATAAGCTGGGCGACGACACTCAGAAATGGACGGGCAGACTGACCCTGAATCCCGCAAAGCATCTGGATTTCATGGGATCTGTGCTGCTTGTGCTGTTTGGCTTCGGCTGGGGCAAGCCGGTAAAGGTGAACAACCGCAATTTCAAAAACCACCGCACAGGAATGGCTCTGACCGCGGCTGCCGGACCGATTTCAAACATAATAGTCGCGATTGCCGCCACGATTGTTGCGAGGATATTTTATATCTTTGCCGCCAGTTCGCTGTTTTGCTACGTGCTGTCCACGCTGTTCAACATGATGGCTTCTCTGAGTATATCGCTGGCCTTTTTCAATCTCATTCCGGTTCCTCCTCTCGACGGTTCACGTATTTTCGCGTTGGTGCTGCCAGATAAGGTGATATCCGGGATCGAGCGTTATTCGCTGTATTTTGTAATAGGTCTGATGGCTCTCCTCCGGTTCACTCCGGTCGGAGACTGGCTGCACACTCTGATAGGGTATGTTGACGCCGGGATCTATCTCGGTATTGACGCACTGTTCAGACTGATGGGAGTATAAAACCGGGAATACTTTTTAGCAAAGACAAAAGGCTGATGATAAATGGAAGCGATACAATATAAACTGTCCTCATTTGAGGGACCTCTCGATCTGCTGCTGTTTCTGATTAGCAAAAACAAGCTCAGCATATGGGAAATCAGTCTGGGGGATCTTGTCGACCAGTATATGGAGCATATCGAAGCCATGAGGGAGAACGATCTCGATGTGGCGAGCGAATTTCTCGAAATGGCGGCCCGCCTCGTATATATAAAAACCGTTTCGCTGCTGCCCAAACACGAGCAGAACGAAGAGGTCGAAAAGGAGCTCAAGGGGCAGCTGCTGGAATACCAGCTCTGTCGTGAAATGGCCGCGAAGCTCCAGGCGATGGGTACCGGCTTCGGACGTATCGTCCGGGAACCGATGAAAGCCGAGGAAAACAAGGAATACGGCTGCATTCATCTGCCGGAGCTTCTGGTAAGCGCATATCTAAACGCCGTGGGAAGAGGTTTCCGCCGCGTTCCGCCGCCAGCCGCTTTGTTTCAGCCGCTGGTTACCCAACGCGAGGTTTCGGTGTCATCCAGAGTAATACATATCCTCCGCCGGCTGAGAAAACAGCCGACAATGAGATATTTTTCCATCTATGACGGGATTTTCAACCGCTCGGAGCTTGTTGCCACATTTATGGCGGTGCTGGAGCTTGTCAGAGCGGGCAGGGTGACCCTGTCGGGAGAAAGGGACAGGGAGATGCTTATGACCCTGAACACCTCAAGGCGCAGGGAAGATGCAGAGGAACAGGAAGAAAGACAGAGAGAAGGAGAATAGAGTTGGAACACGATAAAATGAAATCGGCGCTCATGGCGGTGCTTTTTGCGTCGGGAGAGCCTATCGGAGCCGATAAACTCGCCGAGGCGCTCGAAACCGACAGGGCAGCCGTAGAAATGCTTGCGGACGAACTCGGTCAGGACATAAAAGGCATTACCGGAGGCATATGCCTCATAAAGCTGGAGGACAGATACCAGCTCTGCACCGAATCGGAATACATGCCTTTTGTTAAAAGGGCGATGGAAATGAAGCGCAACACCCCGCTGTCCCAGGCGGCAATGGAGGTTCTTGCCGTGATCTGCTACAACCAGCCGGTCACAAAATCCTTTGTCGAACAGGTCAGAGGCGTTGAATGCTCGGGTGTTTTTACGACTCTTGTGGAAAAGGGTCTTATCGAGGAACGCGGACGCCTTGAACTTCCGGGCAGACCGCTTATTTACGGAACGACCGATGTTTTTCTTCGCTGTTTCAATCTGCCGTCGCTGGATTGCCTGCCGCCGCTTCCCCGGATGGATGCGGTCGCAGACAGCGAGCAGAGGGCGATAGATTCCATTATAGAGGACGAAAGCGCAAAGTCCGGGCAGCAGGACGAAACTCCGCCCGGGCAGCAGGACGAAAAACCAGAGCGCGCCGACGCGATGCCAGAGGACTGCTCCGAAGAAAAAAACGCCGAAAATGATTCTTTCGCCAAACAGTAAACATTATTGTCGGCTGAATCTGAGATTGGGAGATGATAAAAGTGCAGTGGTATTTTATCGTTCTGATAATACTTGCATTTTTGTGCGCGCTTTTCTTCATTCCCGTTACGCTGTCGTTCGGTTTTGACGGCAAACCGGACATAAAGCTATACTACGGCTTCATACGCGTTTTCCGCATGAAAGATTCGGACGGGAAAAAAAAGAAGCCGAAAAAGGAGAAAAAAGAAAAGGACAAGAAAAAGGATAAGGAAAAAGGCGGAATTTTCGAAAGCCTGAAAAAAATATCCAGGGAAGAAAACGGCCTTAGGTTTATCCTCGACGTAATAAAAGAAATAAAGGAAATCGTAAAGCACACAACGAAGAAAACGATAAAAAACCTGCATATAGTCATTAAGAAGCTCTCGATTGCCGTCGCGTCCGACGACGCGGCAAAAACCGGACAAACCTACGCCGCGATATGTTCCGCCGTCTTTCCTGCGCTGGGTTTTTTTCAAAGCAAATGCAGCCTGAGAATAAAAAGGCTGAGCATTATTCCCGATTTCACTCTTATTAAACCGGACGTGAGATGCCATATAAACGTGTGGCTGATACCGGCATTTTTCGTTCCCGTCCTGCTTTCCGCGCTTTTTAAATGGCTGAAGATCTCTTCGAAGATAGACAAACAGGAGCTTATTATCGACGCAAAAAAGAAAAAGGAACAGTCCGGCAATAAAAGGAAAGATCCGGACGGACACGGCTTTAAAACCGCAAATAAATAAAACAGTACGAAACGACAAATGATATATCATTATTATGAGAAAGGGTGACTTTCAATGGCAGATTCCAATTTGTCCAACATGATGTCCTCGACCATTGATAAAATCAAGGGTATGGTGGACGCGAACACCATAATCGGAAGCCCGATAAAAACCGACGACGGGGTCACCGTTATTCCGGTGTCCAAGGTGAGTTACGGCTTCGGCTCGGGCGGAACGGATTTTGACAGCAAAAAGGCGGACAATCAGAATTTCGGTGGAGGCGCAGGCGCAGGTATTACGATTACGCCCATTGCGTTTATCGTAATAACGAACGGCGAGACCAAGATAATGCAGATAGCCAGCGGTAATTCCCCTGCGGAAAAGGCAATAACCGCCGTTCCCGACATTGTGGACAAAATTGTCACAACGGTAAAGGACATGAGAAGCAGAAGGGCAAAGCCTGCCGCCGACGATATTGACCTGACCCTTTCCGACGACTGACGGCTTAAACAGCGCTCATATTATTTCTGATTTTGCATATAAATGACACAAAAAACAGCGCCGTTTTTGCCGTCCGGCAATCCTGCCGCAAGGCATGACCCGGCGCAGCGGAGCATGATATGAGCTTTTTAAAAAGAATAACCTGTCTGGCCGCGGCAATGTTCGCTGCGGTCGGGCTGTGTCCTGAAACAAACGCCGGCGCTCCGGATGTTTCGGCGAAGGCCGCCGTTCTTATCGAAGCAGATTCGGGCAGACTCATCTTCGGCAAAAACGAAAATGCACGCCTTTCCATGGCCAGCACGACAAAGATAATGACGGCTCTTTTACTGCTCCAAAACTGCAGGCCGGATCAAACGATAGACGTCACGCCGGAAATGATTGCCGTTGAGGGCAGTTCTATGGGACTTGCCGCGGGCGACAGGGTAAACCGCGACGCGCTGCTTTACGGTATGCTCCTGTCATCGGGCAACGATGCTGCCAACGCCGCGGCATATATGGTCAGCGGCGGCAAGGACGAATTTGTTTCGCTGATGAACAAAACGGCCGCCGATATGGGCTGCAAAGACACGTCGTTTGAAACTCCGTCGGGACTGGACGGAGAAAACCATTATTCGACGGCTGCTGATATGGCAAGGATAGCTCAGGCCGCCATGCAAAATGATGATTTTGCTTTTGCGGCAGAACAGCGTCAGGCGACGGTAACCTTTGGCGAGCCGCCGACAAGCCGCACCCTCAAAAACCACAACCGGCTTCTTAGCCTTTACGACGGCTGCTGCGGAATAAAGACTGGTTTTACAAAAAAATCGGGCAGATGCCTTGTTTCCTGCGCTGTGCGCGGCGGAGTGAAACTGATTTGCGTCACGCTCAACGCGCCGGACGACTGGGACGACCATATGAAGCTGTATGATTACGGCTTTTCTCTGCTGGAGCGATATACTCCTGAATCAGACGTTCTGCCCGGCACGATCGCGGTCACGGGCGGCGAAGCGGAATTTGTTCCGGTGGAGCACAGTCTGCCGGCGCTGACACTCAACAGGGGCGACGGCAAAAGAATGATAATAAAGGTTTATGCGCCGGGGTTTTTATATGCGCCGGTAAAATACGGCCAGGTAATAGGACACGCCGAATATGTTTTAGACGGAGAAACGATAGCCGAGCTTACATTGACCGCGGGCGACGATGTAGACATACGCAAAAGCGAAAAGAAACCATCCCTGTGGCAGGGTATCGGAGATTTTTTCGCCCGGCTTTTCGGCTGAACACGCCGCGAAAGACGCCGCAGTGCTGATGATCTTGACAAACCGGGCAGAAAGGCGGATTTTTTGCGTTTAAAATCGGAGGACATAAATTGAACGATAACAAAGAACGGCTGCAAAAGATAATAGCCACAAGCGGCCTTATGTCCCGGCGGCACGCTGAGGAAGCGATAGAGCAGGGACTCGTCAGGGTAAACGGCAGAAGGGCAAAGCTGGGCGACAGCGCCGACAAACGCCGTGATTTGATTACGGTGGATGGGAAAAGACTCCCCAGAGCTTCGGAAAATATATACATCATGCTTAATAAGCCGCGCGGCTTTGTCACAACCACCAGTGACGAAATGCAGCGCAAATGCGTCATGGATCTCGTGACGCAGATCAAAACAAGGGTTTACCCTATAGGCCGTCTGGACAAAAATTCAGAGGGTCTTCTTTTGCTGACAAACGACGGCGAGTTTGCAAACGCGCTTATGCATCCGAGACAGCACATCCCCAAAACCTACCGCGTCACCGTTTTTCCCAATCCGACCGACGTTCAGCTTGAGCAGATGAGAAACGGCATAGAGCTGGACGGAAGAATGACGCAGCCGGCAGAGGTCTCCATCCATCTGGAGGAGGAAAGCCGTACCGTTCTGGAAATCACCATATACGAGGGAAGAAACAGGCAGATACGCCGCATGTGCGAAAGCCTTGATCTGGACGTAAAAAGACTGCGCAGAATAGCATACGGCGGCATAAAGTTGGGCATGCTGGCGCAGGGCAAATGGCGAAATCTAACAGAAAAGGAAGTTGCCGCGCTCAAAAAAGTGTCGGGATTAAAAGAAAAATAATTTTACCCTAAAAAATACCGCCAAATCATTGTTTTATTTCGGATAGTATAGTATAATATTTCCTGATTTGATTTTTATTACGGAGGAACTTTACATGGGTTTTTACAAATCAAGTGAAAGACTCCAGAAGGAGCTTTCATCCCTCAAAAACAGTGTTGCCCGTGAGAGATTGATAAAGCTGTTTGATCAGGACAGCTTTAATGAGCTTGACGCTCTTTCCGAGGCAGCTCAGGCAGTTATAGGCTGCGGTCTTATAAACGGTATGCCCTGCTGTGCATTTTCGCAGGACATAAACGTATCCGGCGGCGCAGTCGGACAGGCTCAGGCTAAAAAAATGCGGAAGGCTTATGAATACAGCCTCATGAACGGAATGCCTCTTATCGGTATATTCGATTCAAAGGGCGCATATCTCGACGAGGGCGTGGACGCCATGGCGGCCTACGGCGAGCTTCTGCTGAATGCCAATAATCTTTCGGGTGTTGTTCCTCAGATTTCCATAATCGCAGGCGCATGCGCAGGCACTGCCGCGCTTATCGCTTCAAGCGGAGACATTGTAATCCATGTTGACTCCGCTCCGTATTATCTCAATTCCAAGGATAAGGATGAACAGCTTGGCTCGACACATATCCGGGCAAAGGATGAGGACGATGCCATCGAAAGAGCCAGGGAGATCCTCTCCTATCTGCCGGCCAACAATCTTTCAGAGACTGCCGGATTTGACGCCGTTGCTCCTGCAGACGCCGATTATACAAACACCGACGACATGATCGGCAAGGTTTCCGACGCCTCCAGCTTTATTGAACTTCAGGCCGACTTCGGTGAAAACGTCACATGCGGTCTTGGTCTTCTCAACGGAGTTTCGGTCGCCTTTTTGGAGACAAAGGGCGGAATGCTTGACTGCAACGCTGCTGCGAAGGCCGCAAGGTTTGTCCGGTTTGCGGACGCATTCTCCGTTCCGGTCGTAACCTTTGTAGACGCCCAGGGCTTTGAGTCGATATCCGACGCTGCAAAGCTGGCGCACGCATACGCGGAAGCCACGACCGCAAAGATCGCCGTCATAACGGGCGAAGCCATAGGCAGCGCATATATAGCAATGGCCGGCCGCGGCGCAAACGCGGATTATGTCGCCGCGCTTGATACCGCTGTTGTTAGTGCGCTCCCGGTTGAATCGGCTGTGGCTGTCATGTGGAACGACAGGCTCAACGCACTTGAAAATCCGCTTACCGAAAGAGCGGGACTTATCGAAGAATACAAGATGACCGACGGCAGCGCATTTGAAGCTGCCAGAAGAGGCTATGTCGAGGATATTGCCGCGCTTGGCGACATCCGCAAAAAAATAATCGACGCGCTGGGACTCCTTTCCTCCAAGAGGGTCGCAACGCTCCCGAAGAAGCATTCCAATATTCAGCTGTAAATCAATAATCAGAGTCTTATTTAGCGGGAACTGCTTTCCTGTTCTTTTAAAAGCATTGGCGTGAGGCACACGTCTTTGGAATAACAGCCGCTCCAAGCGGCAAAGCTCCGAATGTCGCTCGGAGGGTCCGGTGATTGAGACACCAGTGCGGACAGATATTATAATTGCGGCGGAAAGGAAATAAAAGATCGATATGAAAACTTTGAGAATAACAGTCAATGGCAAGTCATATGATGTTCAGGTCGAGGAAATCAATGGCGCTGCGGCACCCGCTCCGGCAGCAGCTCCCGCTCCGGCTCCGGCTGCGGCTCCGGCTCCTGCTCCGGCAGCAGCCCCTGCTCCGGCTGCGGCTCCCGCTCCGGCAGCAGCTCCGGCTCCCGCTCCGGCAGGCGCGGGCGAAGAGGTCAAGTCTCCCATGCCGGGCAACATCCTCGACGTTAAGGTTGCAAACGGCGACAGCGTGACAAAGGGTCAGGTCCTGCTCATCCTTGAAGCTATGAAGATGGAAAACGAAATTATGGCTCCCTGCGACGGCACCGTCACATCGGTAGCGGTCAACAAGGGCGACGTCGTAAATCCCGGCCAGACCCTCATTACAATAGGCTAACTCTCACTTTTGCAGAAAACATGCTGTTTTACGGGACAAGTGTTTTCTGCTGCCCAGATATTTAATCTTTAAGGAGTGACTAATTTGGCTAAAATAGGTATCACTGAGACCGTCCTCAGAGACGCTCATCAGTCGCTGTTAGCTACAAGAATGACGACAGAGGATATGCTTCCCATGCTTCCTCTGCTCGATGAAATAGGTTTTGCCTCGCTTGAGTGCTGGGGCGGAGCAACTTTCGATTCCTGCCTGCGCTTTCTCAATGAGGATCCATGGGAGAGACTCCGCACCATACGCAAAAACTGCCCCAAAACAAAGCTGCAAATGCTTTTCAGGGGACAGAACATGCTGGGCTACCGCCACTATTCCGACGACGTTGTACAGTATTTCGTCGAAAAGAGCGTTGCCAACGGAATCGATATAATAAGAATTTTCGATGCGCTCAACGACGTGCGTAATCTTGACGCGGCAATAAAAGCCACAAAGCATGAAAAGGCTCATTTGCAGGCGGCTATCTCCTACACAACGGGAGATGTTTTCACGGTCGATTACTACGCAAAATATGCAAAGCGTCTGGAAAACGCCGGTGCAGACTCCATCTGTATCAAGGATATGGCCGGTCTTCTTACCCCATACGGAACATACGAGCTTGTCAAGGCCCTGAAAAACGCCGTAAAGATCCCCATCCAGCTTCATTCCCATTACACCTCCGGCCTTGCCTCCATGGTAATGCTTAAGGGCATTGAGGCAGGCGTTGACGTTATTGATACAGCAATTTCTCCGCTCGCGCTGGGCACATCCCATCCGGCAACAGAATCCATGGTCGCGGCGCTCAGCGGAACAAAATATGATACCGGCCTTGATCTCAAGAAGCTGACCGGAATCAGAAGCTATGTCGATACCCTGCGTACAAAGTACATCGAAAGCGGCCTTATTGACCCGAAGATGCTTGCGGTAGACGCAAACGCTCTGCTTTATCAGGTTCCGGGCGGCATGCTTTCCAACCTTGTTTCCCAGCTCAAGCAGGCGGGACAAATGGATAAGCTCGAGGAGGTTCTCCTCGAAGTGCCCCGTGTGCGCAAAGACGCGGGCTATCCGCCTCTTGTCACTCCGACGTCCCAGATAGTCGGAACACAGGCCGTTTTCAACATTATCGGCGGCGAGCGCTACAAGATGGTCACCAAGGAGTTCAAGGGGCTCGTCCGCGGTGAATACGGACAGACTCCCGTAGCCATAAAGGAAGACTTCCGCAAGAAGATCATCGGCGACGACAAGCCCATCACATGCCGGCCTGCCGATCTCATCAAGCCTGAGCTGACAAAGCTGCGCGCCGAGATCCCGTCTGAATTTGTCGAGCAGGAGGAGGATGTGCTTTCCTACGCGCAGTTCGGACAGGTCGCTCTCAAGTTCTTCGAGTACCGCCGCAACCGCAAATACGGACTGGACGGAGAACTTCTCGACATGCAAAGCAAAGTTCATCCGGTGTAATCCGGATCTGAGAATAAAACCGCCCACGGTTGTGGGCGGTTTTAGTATAAACGGCTGCATCCGGGCAAACTGTCTGAAACAAAGCGGAAAGGAGCGCTTTTATGACGGGCTTTCAAATGAAAATCGTCGCGGTGATTTCAATGCTGACAGATCACATAGGCTATATTTTCTTTCCCAGGGAAATGGTTTTCCGGGTGATAGGCAGGATCGCCTTCCCTATATACGCATTTCTTATCGCGGAGGGCTTTGGGCATACTAAAAGCCGGATAAAATATGCCGCGAGACTCGGACTGTTCGCACTGATTTCCGAAATTCCGTTCGACCTGGCGTTTTGCAAAGCGTGGTTCGATCCATCGTCGCAGAATGTCTTTATTTCGCTGCTGCTCGGGCTCCTGTGTATTTGGACGATAGACGAGCTGAAAACGAGAAATAAAAAACTCGTTATTCTTTCTCCCGCCATCACCGCCGCATTCGGTTATGCCGCCTTTCTCTTAAAATGCGACTATACATGGTACGCCGTTTTGCTGATTACCGTTTTTTATTTTTGCCTCAACAGCCGTTTTTCTCCCGCTGCGGGGCTTGCCTGCTGCGTGCCGGTTTATTTCACCGGCAAGGTATACAACAGCATAAAAAATAACACAAAATGGCTGACGGAAAGTTTTATTGTCTTTAATTGCTCCGGGCTTCTGGCAATACCCTTTATCGCCGCGTACAACGGCGAAAAGGGCTACAGCTCACAGATCGTCAAAATCGCGTTTTACGTCTTCTATCCGGCGCATCTGCTCATACTGTATGGGATATATCTGATGATACATTGATACATTTCAGCGGTCATTTCAAAAACCGCCGGAGAAAGATTCTCCGGCGGTTTTTCGCATAAACGGGAGTAAAGTGAAAATCGCGCTGCCATTGCGGCAATAATAAGAGCGTGGACAATTTGCGAGGTGTTTTTTGTGTTCAGGAAAATGGCTGCTGTTTATATAGCTATTATGATCGCTCTGTCGGGGCTGGTGCTGCGGCTCAGACACCTGTCGGCCGATCCGGGTCTGCTCAGCACTGCCGCGCAGACGCAGGCCAGACTGACGCTGAATGCAGGCCAGGGCAGAGGACAGATCTATGACAGATATTTCAGAAAACTGGTAAACTGCGAGGAAAAATGGGTTTGCGTCGTCAATCCCACTCCGCGAGCGGTAAAAACCATGCTGGAGCATATCGGACCGGACGATAAAGAAGCCTTTCTGAAAATGTCGGACAGTGCGAAGCCCTTTATTTACGATTGCGGAAAAGAGGTAAACGGTGAGGACATAATCAGTGTGAAGGTATTCGACCGGTACGGTGAAAGCCAGCTTGCCCCGCAGCTGATAGGATATGTTGATTCAGACAGAACCGGAGTCGCCGGGATAGAAAAGGCATTTGACGACTGGCTTAGACCGGTCGGACCGCAGGTCAGGATACACTATCAGGTCAACGCTCTCGGGAATGCTTTGAGCGGTATTGAGCCGACAATAGACGACTCCGGTCAGGACTCTGCAAAAGGGGTCTGGCTGACCATAGATAGGAATATCCAGAAAATCGCTGAGGAGGCGGCGGAAAAATACATCGAAAAGGGCGCCGTAGTTATCATGGAGGTAAACAGCGGAAATGTTGTGGCATGCGTGAGCAAGCCGGATTTCTCACCGCTCAAAGTTGCTCAAAGCCTCGGCGACGGGG
Source organism: Clostridia bacterium (assembly GCA_017543285.1). Taxonomy (GTDB): domain Bacteria; phylum Bacillota; class Clostridia; order Oscillospirales; family Acutalibacteraceae; genus RGIG7067. The sequence continues at coordinate 43,277 of JAFYGK010000008.1, forward strand.
ATTCCCCCATGCTGAACCGCGCCTTCTGCGCGTATGATCTGGGCTCTCTCTTCAAGCTTGTCACCGCCGCCGCCGCGCTGGAAAGCGGGATAACGGAAAAATATCAGTATAGCTGTAAGGGAGAAATAACCGTCGGTGAAAGGCATTTCGCATGCAGCAACAGATCGGGACACGGCAGGATGGACATGACCGCCGCGATGAAAAAATCCTGCAATCCCTATTTCATCAATCTGGGTCAGTGCATCGGAGGACAAAGCATATATGATATGGCCGTAAAGCTGGGCTTTGGGAGCAGGATTTATTTTGCCGATACCCTTATTTCCTCATCAGGGAATCTTCCGGAAAAAAGCTCGCTTACCGGCGCGGCGACAGCAAATTTTTCATTCGGTCAGGGAGAGCTGCTTGCGACGCCGGTGCAGGTTTGCGCGATGGTGAACGCCATAGCTTCCGACGGAGAGTATTATGCGCCGATGATAATAAACGGAAGAGTTGATGACAATAAAAAAGCAGCGGAGAGAAACAAAAGCGACGGAGTGCGGGTGATGAGCACCGATACCGCACAGAGTATTCAGCAAATGATGCGCGAGGTTTTGGAGGAGGACGGAACGGGAAATGAAGCAAGGTCGGATATTGTGACGGCTGCCGGAAAGACGGCAACAGCTCAGACAGGAATGATAAAAGACGGCAAAAGGGTGGAACATTCATGGTTCGGGGGATTTTTCCCGTATCTGCTGCCGAAGTATTCGGTTGTGGTTTTTTGCGAAGACACAAGCGACGGACGCGCTACGGCCCAGCCTGTTTTCAGATACATCTCCGAAGCGATGACAGAAAATGCGGAAAACTATTAAATCGGGGCAAAAAGGCGCCATGAGCAGCAAAAAACCGGCAGAGACAGCCTTGCTTCAGCCGCGCGACAGTTATTCCGCGAACGCCTTGGCGGGTACGGACGCTCAATATACGGCAAAAGACCGTCCGGTCAAACGGACGGTCCAATGATGGAAAAATCGGTGAATAGAATTCAGGCGGTAATATCCCCGTACCCGACCCTCGCCGGCAGTCAAGATCCGGTGATGCTTTGTAAGCGCTGAGCACAGCATAACAATGCGTTTGTGCGCTGTCTGGGCATAATTATAAACAAATGCGCTGCCCGGCACGCCATATCCCGCGGTGATTGCCTCCGCCGCAAAAGGTTGATCTTCGCCCTGTCGGTTAACAGCTTATACAGATTTCGATTTGAAAAAACGCCGGAAAAAGTCAATTTTTAAACCGAGACCGGTATAATGATTCCGCCTGAATACGCACCCGGAACAACAGGCACAAACCCAAAACCCTTATCAAAGCAGTTCGGCGGTCCAGTTTGCCTGCTGCAGGGCATTGTCGGTCAGCCGAAGCTCACGGCTCATGTCATCGACCTGCCGGCGGAGCTCCCGGACATCAACAGTGCTGAGAATCTTTATCTCGGTTCTCGAGGCGCGAGCCGCCAGATCGCTCGCTGCATTCAGAAAATCACGCATTATGGATATTTCAAGCGTCAGAGCGTCCTTTTTGGCAATAAGCTCGGTCAGCGTTTTTCCGTCAACGACGGTGTTTCCGTTGGTTTTGTTTATACGCGCCATCAGTTCCTCAAGGCGCTCGACACACTCTTTCATTTCGGCAAGAAGCTGTTGAGGATCCTCGGCCGGTTTTTCGCCTTCCTGAACGGTTGCATTTGCCTGCAGGCGATAACGGAGCTGCTCCAGCCGGGAATTGAGATCGGCGCGCTCCTGCAGGGCTTCTGCTAATTTCATAAAAACCTCCATTTGAAACTGAGTATTGCTTTACGCGGATTTTGTTTGACTTTCAGTATGGCATTATCCGCATGAAAATCAACGTGCCTGCCGTTGCTCAAGGAGTGTGGCAGGCGCCCTGATTATTTGATCATATCATTAATCAATCAAACCTTGGTGATGAGCCTGTACAGCTTGATATACTCGTTTGCCGAGCGGCCCCAGCTGAAATCACTGTTGAGAGCGCGCTCAATCAGAACTTTCCACTCGTCCCGACGGGAATATGTCTGAATCGCACGGCGCACGGCGTTAAGCATATCGTGCGCGTTGTAGGTCTGGAAGGTAAAACCGTTTCCTTCCCCGTCGCCGCAGTCCTGAACACTGTCCTTGAGACCGCCTGTTTCGCGGACAATGGGAATAGTTCCGTAGCGAAGCGACACCATCTGCGCCAGACCGCAGGGTTCGCTCTGCGACGGCATAAGAAAGATGTCCGCGCCGGCGTAGATCTTATGGGCCAGTTCGGGGATAAAGCCGAGAGTAACGGCGAGCTTTCCGGGATATTTTTCCTGCATCTCCCTGAAGAAGCTTTCATACATCCAGTCTCCTGAGCCGAGCAGCACAAACTGAACATCGCCCTGGATGATTTCCTCGAAAACATGCTTGACAAGATCGAGTCCTTTATGTGAAACCAGTCTCGTGACCATCGCTATCAAAGGGACGTCGGGATTCTGAGGGAGCCCGAGCCGTTCCTGAAGCAGCCTTTTGTTTTCGGCCTTGCCGGAATAGTCCTGCGGTGAGAAATTCCTGTAAATAAGTCCGTCCTTTTCGGGATTATAATTATCCGTATCTATGCCGTTGAGTATGCCGCTGAGTTTATCCCGGTTTTTGCGCAGCATACCGTCAAGACCGTGAGCAAACCACGGATCGAGTATTTCCTCGGCATATGTCGGGCTTACCGTTGAAATGCGGTCGCATGCTTCCATGGCACCCTTCATAAGGTTGATTGCGCCGTCGAATTCGACGAGTCCCTTTGCCTCCCACGGTATACCGAAAACATCGCCGAGAATATCCATATTGTAGATGCCCTGGTATTGGATATTGTGTATTGTGAACAGCGTTTTAATGTCTTCGTAACCTTCCTGATCCTGATAAAACAGTCTGTAATAGATGGGCACGAGCGCCGTCTGCCAGTCGTTGCAGTGGATGACGTCCGGATGATAATCTACCGCCGTAATGACCTCAAGAGCCGCTCTTGATAAAAACGCAAAACGCTCCGCGTCGTCGTAGTAACCATAGAGACCCTGGCGCTTGAAATAGTACTGATTGTCCAAAAGATAGTAGGTAACTCCTCCGTGCCTTGCCTCATAGATTCCGCAGTACTGTCTGCGCCATGAAACCGGAACCGAGATACTCGTTACAAATTTCATTTCATCGCGGAATTTCTGCGGTATATCCTCGTAAAGAGGCATGACTATGCGGCAGCCGACCAGCCGCTTTCTTATTGCCTGCGGCAGGGAACCGGCAACATCTCCCAATCCTCCCGAGGCAATAAAAGGGAGAGCTTCACTTGTTACATATAAAACCTTCATGTCAGCCTTCCTTTCGCTTATAATATCCGATCCGTTTCAAACAGATCAAATGCTCAGAGTGATCCGCCGGAAATGCGTCGGATCACTCGCAGTTATTCGGTAACCCGTCTGTTGGCCGATCCGGCGCACCGGAATTAAACGACCCTGTTCTTATTGATGAACACCGGATATGTTTTGTGGCCCATAAAGGTTCTGCCGTCCTTGATAATAACGTCCTTATCGGTAATAACACTGTCAAGCGTGCAGTTTTCACCTATATATGTTCCCTGGATGATGATGGAATTCTTCACTTTTGTTCCCTTGCCGATCTTTACTCCGCGGAAGATGACCGAGTTTTCTACCTCGCCTTCGATTATACAGCCATCGGCAAGCACGCTGTTTCTGACATTGCTGGACAGACCGTATTTTGTCGGCATATCGTCTTTGTCCTTTGTATAGATCGGGCGGCCGTTGGGGAATACCTGCGATCTCACATCATCTTTGAGCAGATCCATGCTTACCTCATAGTAGGATTCAAGGCTGTGGATCACGCCGATGTATGTATCGAAACTGAAAGCGGTGTACTTTCCGTTTTTGATATTTGTCTGCAAGACATCGCGGCCGAAATGGGTTGCGCCGCGGGCTACGGCATCCTCGACAATGCGGATAAGATAATCCTTTTTAAACATGTAGATATTCAGGCCGAAATTGCATTCGCCCTCGACGTTGGGGGATACCTCTATATTATTGATGGTATGGTCGAGATTTATACCCAGCACGATATTGTCGGGAGTATTGTCCGGGATTCTGCCGTATTTATATACTATGGTTACATCGCTGTCTGTTTCAAAATGATGCGAAATGAGCTTGGTAAAATCGAAATTGGCGACGCAGTCGCTGTCGGTCATGAGGATATAGTCCTCGGGGCTGTGCTTGAGGAAATTGAAGACGCTTTTAAGAGCCTCGATGCGGCTCATATAGAGGGCGTTTCCTTCACCGTACGGCGGCAGTATTACAAGACCGTCGCGTTTTCTGGAAAGATCCCATGCCTTGCCCGAACCGAGATGATCCATCAACGAGCGATAATTGGATTTTGTGATGACGCCGACCTTTGTTATGCCTGAGTTTACCATACCGGAAAGCATGAAATCTATCAGACGGTAACGGCTTCCGAAGGGGACGCTTGCCATTGTACGCACTGCGGTCAGCTCACGCATTTGTTCGTCATGCATATTGGAAAAGATCAGACCGGCAACATTGTTTCTTCTCATTATTTTCCCCTCCTTACTTTACGTTTTTGTCAATCATGGCCTTTGGAGCGACAACCGCGCCCTTGCCGACGGTGATTCCGTCGCCGACAACGGCAACGCCCCAGTCGCTGAAGCTGTCCTTCATGGTTTCGGGACGCGCTCCGACGACGGCGCCGGATTTAATTATTGCGTTTTCCGAAATGATAGCGTACTGAACGGTCGCTCCGTCCTCGATGACGGCTCCGGGCATTATGATGGAGTCGCGCACGGTGGCGCCTTTGCCGATGGTCACGTTGGAGAAAATAACGGAGAAATCGACGTTTCCATGGATTACGCTGCCCTCGGTGATTATGGAATTCTGTACCTTGGCGGTTTCGGAAATATACTGCGGAGGCATGCCCGGGTTCCTGCTGTAGATTCTCCATGCCGAGTCGGAAAGATCGAGCCCGACATTTGGATCGAGCAGGTCCATATTTGCTTCCCAGAGCGAATCAATGGTTCCGACGTCCTTCCAGTAGCCTTCAAACGGATAAGCGAACATACGTTCGCCGGCGTTGAGCATTGTGGGAAGAATGTTTTTGCCGAAGTCATTGGAGGACTTGGGATCCTGCTCGTCCTCGGCGAGATACCTTCTCAGTTTCTGCCAGTTGAACACATAGATGCCCATGGAGGCCTTGTTGCTCTTGGGCACCTTGGGCTTCTCGTCAAATTCGTATATCGAGTTGTCCTCATTGGTGTTGAGTATGCCGAAACGGGAGGCTTCCTCCATCGGAACCTCAAGAACGGCGATCGTGCAGTCGGCATTGTTCTGCTTATGGAAAGCAATCATCTTGGAATAGTCCATTTTGTAGATGTGGTCGCCGGACAGAACTACGACGTAGTCGGGATCATATCTGTCAATATAGGCAGTGTTCTGATAAATGGCGTTTGCCGTGCCTTTGTACCAGTCTGCTCCCTTGCTGCGCTGATAGGGCGGCAGAACGGTGACGCCTCCGTGGATACGGTCCAGATCCCACGGAAGACCGGAGCCGATGTATTCGTTTAGCACCAGCGGCTGATACTGGGTCAGGACGCCTACCGTTTCAATGCCCGAATTAATGCAGTTGGAAAGCGGGAAATCTATTATGCGGTATTTTCCGCCGTAAGGAACGGCGGGTTTTGCCAGACTTTTGGTCAAAACTCCGAGGCGGCTTCCCTGGCCGCCCGCCAGAAGCATGGCAACGCATTCCTGTTTTCGAAACATATTGTAACCTCCTGTCAGGTAAAACTATTGATACGTTTCCCCGTGTATATTTTAACAGTTTTGGCAAAATAATTCAAGTGCATTTTAGAATTTTGTTATAACCTGTACAAATACACCTGTGCCTCTTTAGCACTATTGAATAAAAGCCATTCGCAAAGAACAGCGCGACAGATATAATATGACAGGGATAATATGAATGGCCAGTAAAGTTTTGTTTTCGATGGAAAAACTGACCGGATTATATTGACAAAAAAGCTGATAGTATTATTATGATAATTATCGGTTTTCTGTTTTATTATAACCGCGATCATTCCGGAAGGCGTTGCCCATATGGAAAACAGAGCATTTTTCAACTGATATAGCCTTGTCAGTCTTCCCCTGCGAATAATAACCGCTCAGGCTATTTACAATACCCTCTTAATATGTTACAATAAAGTGTATTATAATCAGGAGGATAACGCGATGGAGGAAAAGAGCAACAAGTTTTTGATGTATAAAGACAAGCCGCTTGTGCGCTGCGGCAACACCATATATTACGGCGACATGAACGACGACTATGTGGTGATGCTTCAGGTCATGTCCACGGATAAGCATAACGACATCGACATTTCCGGCAGGGTGCTCATCCAGCTTCTCAGCACCGATCCGGACAAAAGGCCCAAGGAAAGAATCGTTAAAAAGAGTGAAAAGGTGGGGCTGTACAACGCCATGGACATCGGCGCGATATGGCTGCAGCGCGCTCTGAATGAGGAAAAGAAATAGCCGGAACAGACCGCTCCGGCTTAACAGCCAAAAAAGGCGTCTTCGGATTGTTCCGCAGACGCTTTTTTTGATGCGCTTCGGCAGACGTAAGCGGCGGCGTCAGCGCGCAGCCGTCACAGCCCAGAAGATCACGCCGTAAATAACGCTTGTGACCGTGCCGTAAACTATAACCGGTCCGGCGATAACAAACATTTTCGCACCAAGACCCAGCACCCAGCCCTCGCTTTTGAATTCCACGGCGGGCGATGCTATCGAGTTTGCAAAGCCGGTTATCGGGACGATAGTTCCCGCGCCGGCAATTTTTGCGAGATTGTCAAAAACACCGAACCCGGTAAAGATACATGTCAGAAAGATAAGGGTGACCGACACGCATGAGCGTGCCGACTGCTCCTGAAGGCCCAGACCGGAATAGATGTTGAAAAGCGCCTGTCCGGCGCAGCAGATGGCTCCGCCGACAAGAAAGGCGAACAGACAGTTTTTAAGGATCGGGCTGGGCGGCGTTTTGATCCTGACGAGCTGTGAATAATCATCATTGGTCATTTTCATATCAGTCCTCCTGTCGATATAGTTATTATCCCATTTTCAACGCGATAAATACCGATATGAATTATTGCCTGTAAAACAATTCATAATAAGAATAATCAATCTGCAGAGGAGGATCGCCCATGATAATAATGAGACTGGAAAATATCGGCAAAACATACGCCGCCGCGGGAAGACGGATAATTGCGCTCAGAAACGTCTGCATGTCCGTGGAAGCAGGGGAATGTATTGCGATTACGGGAGGCAGCGGCTCGGGAAAATCTACGCTGATGAATATTATGGGCTGCCTGGACGTTCAGAGCTGCGGAGAGTACTATCTGTGCGAAGAAAACATAAAATGCAAGAATGACAGAGAAAAATCGCTGATCAGGAGCAAAACCATAGGCTTTGTGTTCCAGAGCTTCAATCTGCTGCCTTCTCTGACCGCCTTGGAAAACGTGGAGCTCGCGCTGTCATATCAGGGGGTCGGAAGACGCCAGCGAAAAGAAAGGGCGAGAGAGGCTCTTTACGTCGTTGGAATGGGCGACAGAGAAGGCCACCGGCCTTATCAGCTTTCCGGCGGGCAGCAGCAGAGGGTTGCCATCGCCAGAGCCATAGCCCAGGATCCGTCGGTAATACTCGCCGATGAACCGACCGGAAATCTTGATCCGGCGACCGGAGGGGAGATAGTATCTATTCTGAGTACGCTCAACAGGAAAGGAAAAACCGTTGTACTGATTACGCACGATATGAGGATCGCGTACAAGGCGGACAGGATGATTTCGATAAAAAACGGAGAGATGGCGTAGATTTATCCGAGAATATCAGGACCGTTCATCAGATCGTCGGTCATTTCGGCATATGAATCCGGAGCGTCTCCCACAATGACCGTTTCCGCTATACAGTACGAAGTTGTTGAGCTGGTGGAGGTATTGAAAGCGGGCATCATAATATAAACATTGGTGGTCACATCGAGCATTATTCTGTGACGGCTCTGATTGATAGCCGCGCCGGAAAGATCGCTGGTAACGGCCGTCTGCACCGAAGAGGACATTTTATACTTTATGGTTATATCCGGACCTCTGCCCGACAAAAAATCTATCCCGGTAATATTTCCGAGCGGAATGGTCACGGCTCCGTCGGTATGCTTCATCATTTCCTCCTGAGCCGCGGTCGTGATTACCGCCTTGAGCCGGTTTATTTTTGCTATATTTGAATGTATCGCCACAATGCCGCCGCTTGAATCCTTTTCGAGCAGAATGATTTCCTCTCCGCGTTCATCCTCAAGCGCAAGGCAATCGTAAACTGCTTTGTTCACAACGTTCGCCGAAACGATGGAAGCCGCGCTTTCCGCCATTCCTTTCACGACAGGGCGGATCCTTGAATCGAGATAAACGATAAGCGCGCACAGGATCAGCAGAAAAAGCGCGAGTCTTATTATTCTTTTGGCGTGTTTTCTTCTTCTTCCGCCTGCAAACCGTCTTTTCAAGCTCGACGCCCCCAATGATTGGAAAGAATAGATCCGGACTCGCGTATTGATCCGATCCGGCGAGTCCGGCACAAACGATATGATTGCCCGGGTTTATTGCACAAACGGGTATCCGCTTGAATGCGACAGCACATTTTATGAAGCATTGGCGTGATGTGTGATAAGGTTTTTTCGCGGCCATCCTGCAATGTTTGCCGGGCCCGACCGGTTTTTCGTTAATATAGGTTGAAGCCGGCAAAAAACAGCAGCCCCTTTTATGCAAAGGACTGCTGCTGAGTCATTCGGTATTTGCCGCAATTAACGGCGTGGGTTTTCAGCCCCGAGATCGGTGCGGTGTGTTAATTGCCTGCGGATTATTACAGGGTTTCGGCGAGCTTCTTAAGATACTCTCTGAAATCCTCACCGATCTCCTTGTGTTTAAGCGCAGTTTCGCACTGTGCCATCATAATGCCGAGTTTGTTGCCCATATCGTATCTTTTGCCGGAGAAATCGACCGCAACCATGGTTTCGTCCAGGGCAAGCTGACGCATCGCGTCGGTCAACTGGATCTCGCCTCCCGCTCCCGGCTGCGTCTTTTCAAGATAGTCAAATATCTCAGGAGGCAGGATGACCCTTCCGAGAATGGAATAAGGCGACATCACCTTGTCGGGCGTGGGCTTTTCTATCATGTCGGTGACACGGAACACCCTTTCTTCCAGAGGCTCGACCTTTAGCGAAGAATACTTTAAAATAGCCTCGGCAGAAACAGGCTTGACGCCGCAGACGCCCTTGCCGTATTTTTCATAAGCCGCCGCAAGCTCGCCGATCGCAGGGATATCGCCCATGATGACGTCGTCGCCGTAGCAGACGGCAAAAGGCTCGTTGCCGACGAAGGCCTTTGCGCACAAAACGGCGTGGCCCAGACCTTTTGTTTCCTTTTGGCGGATATAATGGATATTCGCGATGTCGGCGATGGCGCTTACCTCTTCGAGCATGGCCAGTTTGCCTTTCTGTCTGAGATTGGTCTCAAGCTCAAAGCTGTGATCGAAATGGTCCTCGATCACGTTTTTTCCGCGGTTTGTAATGATCAGTATGTCGGTGATTCCAGCCGCGGCACATTCCTCGACTATGTACTGAATAGCAGGCTTATCGACTATGGGAAGCATTTCTTTGGGAACGGACTTGGACGCCGGAAGAACTCTTGTACCCAGACCGGCTGCGGGAATGATTGCTTTTGTGACTTTCATTGTGTTACTCTCCTTAAAATTTATTTAAAAGCGAACAGCAGCGCATAGTTTATCAGCCACTGCAAAAGGACAGACAGCAGATAAAAAACAAAAGCCCTGTTCAGACTTACGCTTCCGTCAAGCGTAAGTGCTTTTAAAAACTCAATTCTTTCAACGCCGTTTCTCTGGCGGGATATTTTCCTGACCTTTTTGACACAGTGCTTCATATATATATAGTTTCCAAAAAAGCCTGTCACAAAATGTACAAGGACAATTCCGACGCACAGCAGAGGAAAGACAAATCCGGGGACAGACGATATGAATGCCGAAACCCTTTCCTGAACGCCCGTTTGAAGCTGGTTATTAAGGATAAGCTCAACCGGCGCACTGAACAGGGCGGCCAACGCCGTCAGTATTGCCGCGGCAGGATATATTTTGCGGTATGCCAGCCAATATGATCCGAGAATAAGCCCGCTCCAGTTTACCGAAAACGGATTGCGGCTTCGGCTCATGCTGCTGAACTTCGGCAGATAATAGGATGAATTAGGCCCGACCAGATAAACAAGCTCGGAAGCGGGTATTCCGTCTATAGTTTCATCCGGTCTGACTCCGCCGTATGGATCGGGAAAACCCGACGAAACAGGGGAAACTGCCGCGCTGCGCAGACCGGACTGATCGTTTTTCAGGCTTAGCCCGCATCTGACGCAAAAGTCAGCGTCCGCGGGATTTGCGTATTTGCACCTGCGGCAGATCATGCCGCCGGAGTCTTCCTCTCCGGCAGGAGAAAAAGCGGCGCAATCGGCAGAGTCCTTTTCCCGGCCTGAGCCATGAGAATGCTTTTCTTCATTGGAGCAGCGGCCGTTCTTGCCGTAGCATGATCTGTGGTGCGCCGTGCCGCATTCGGGACAAACGACAATGTCGTCGTTTTCTCCGAAAGCATTGCCGCAAAGAGGGCATGAACGCCCTTTGAATGGTATCATTTATTAATAATTCCTCCGCAAAGAGACGGTTTAAACCGGTCTTAAGCTATAAAGCGACAAAAAGCGAAACTATAAAGTTGCAGAGAGTGTAAGCAAAGAAGGCGTATACAACCGGTACGGTCGTTCTTGCTCCGCCTCTGAAATACAGCATTGAACGGTATTGCTGCGACTCAACGTCTGCATTTGCGCGAAGCATAGAGACCGTTTTTATGCAGTGGTTTTTATAAAGCAGATTGCCGATGCAGCCGACACAGATATGGATCAGTATACGAACGCCGATGCTGACATACATCCATACGGTGGCGCTGTTTATTGTTTTCAGTACCTGATCGGACGGATTATTGAGGACCGAAAGTATTGCTCCCATGTCGCTTGAGGAGCCTGCCTGCGCATAGACCGCCGAGCAGTAATAGCCGAAAGAAATAAGCGCAGGTATCAGGACGGCGTAAGATAATGCGGCAACAATGAGGAAGGGGATCGCCATCCTCCTGTACAGAAGCCAGCTTTTGGGAAGCAAAAAGGCGGAAAAATTCCAGTTTACTTTTGCATGCGATGAAACGATCTCGCGGAATTTGGAGATGTAATAATCACTTTTGGTGCGGATAAAAAGCCTGAGCTCACGAACGGGAACATCTTCGATCTTTTCGCCGCCGTCGTTTTCGTATTCGAAGCCATTAAAGCCGAAGCTGAAGGGCAAAACCGGCATAGGAGTATAGGCGGAACCCCTGAGGCGGCTGCCGCACTTTTTGCAATAGTCCATGTCGGGTGTTACCGGGCTGCCGCATTTTGAGCAGAAATTCACTTCATCGCTCTGTCCGGAGCGATAGCCGAAGGGCGGATAAGGATTGCCGTCGGGAGAAATATCTCCGTCGTATACTTCGGTATCGGGCGACTCGGATGCATCGGCTTTTTCCGGGGTCCACTGTTCGTCCGTACCGTGCTGTTCCTCAAAGAAGCAGTGATTTGAAATCGCCCAGCAATCCCTGTGATGAGGCGCGCCGCATTCCGGACAGACTACCACCTCATAAGGGTCGTCAAGAGGCTTTGAGCATACGGGGCATTTCATTTTTTCGTAGTTCATATATTTATCTCCCGTCGGAAAGAAGGATATCCGGTTGAAATCAGATGCGGTAAAACGGCTGCCGCAAAGATCATTTCTCTTTACTGATTTTACAACATATTCACCCGGAAGTTATGTATTATTTATTAATAATAAAGTATTTGCGCCGGAAGAACGATTAGCCGGGCAGACCCGTAAACGGCGGCGTTGACTTTTTGAGCGTGCGGATATATAATGAAACGTAAAGAAACGCCGAAAAAACACGGCGGAAGGAGGATACTTATGAAAAAGATCGCCGCGCTCAGCGCCATTCTGGCAAATCCGGCGCAAACACAGTCACAGTTCAACGCTGCGGTATCCGACTATCAGGAAATCGTAAAGGGCAGGCTCGGCATCCCGTTTGATGATAAAAAGGCTGCGGCCATCAGCATCATCGCATACGCCGAGGAGGATATAATTATTCAGTTCACAGACAGGCTCAGCGCCATCGACGGCGTTTCGGTAAACACCGCGATTTATTGACCGGAAAAATTCGCATTTCAGCAGGGCAGCAATGCCCTGCTGCTTTTAGGAGTGATTTTATATGAGCACGGCGCCTCTTTCCATGAGACGGCATATAGTGTTTTTCGGGCGGACCAATTCGGGCAAATCGTCGCTGTTTAACGCGGTCCTCGGGCAGCAGGCGGCAATAGTGTCCGAAAAAAGAGGAACAACGACAGATCCGGTGGTAAAGGCGATGGAGCTGATACCATTCGGTCCGGTCGCTTTGGCAGATACCGCCGGAACGGGTGATTTTTCGGATATAGGATCGCTCCGCATGAAAAAAAGCTACGACATGCTTGACAGGGCGGACGTCGCGGTCTATTGCGCCGATCCCGATGATTTTTCCGAGGAGGAGTACAAAAAAGCCGCCGGCCTCTTTGATAAAAGAAAAATCAGGCATTTGCTCGTATTTACAAAGGCGGATATCACTGATGGAAAAACAAGACGGGAGCTTTGCCGGGCTTACCCCGAGGCCCTTTTTGTCTCGTCATCGGATCAGGCCGCTGTTGACGACCTTAAGGCCGTGCTTAACGGAATACTTTCCGGCATGGAGGAAGAAAAACCCATACTGTCCGGGCTTTTATCCGGCGGCGCGCATGTCGTGATGTGTATTCCCATTGATTCGGCCGCGCCTAAAGGAAGGCTGATCCTGCCGCAGGTGCAGCTTATCAGGGAATGCCTTGATCTCGGTATGACATGCTCCTGCGCGACTCCGGATCAGCTTGGCCTGCTTATAAAAAACTGCGAAAAAGTCGATCTGGTCGTGACCGACTCGCAGGCCTTTGGACAGGTTGCCGGAATAGTGCCGGAGGATATAAAGCTGACATCATTTTCTATGTTGCTTGCCGCGCAGAAGGGGGATATCAAAGCTATGATCGACGGCGCAAAAAGAATCGATTTTCTGCGCGACAACTCCAGGGTATTGATCGCCGAGGCATGCACGCACAACAAGACCCATGAGGACATAGGCACGGTAAAGATACCTGCGCTGATAAGAAAAAGGACAGGTAAAAATCCAGGCTTTGATTTTTGTGCCGGGCATGATTTTCCCGACGATCTTTCCCGGTATCATCTTGTAATACACTGCGGAGGCTGCATGATAACAAAACGGGAAATGAACAGCCGGATCATGCGTTGCGTGGAGCAGGGGGTTCCGATTACCAATTACGGAGTGGCTCTGGCACAGCTCAGCGGCGCGGGAGACCGCTGCTTTGAGGTATTTGACGCATAACACATTTCAATCGGCTCAATCGGCAATAATAATCAATTGAATATTATTACAGCAGACGTTACGGCGTCTGCTTTTTTTGTGCATTTTGATAAATTTTTGCTTTATTCGGCATATTTTTTCTATGTTCTGCAAGAACTGGTATGCTTTATCAAAGAGATACACAACATATAGATATTTCCGGGCAATATTTCATTTGACTCAGGAAAAAATGGCTTGTAATTTCAGCCGGATGGCATTATAATAATATTCAAGTGGTGGACAGTGGAAGATTTATACCATATGAATGGTGTATAATCCCAAAAATGACCACCCATTTGGCGGAACGGAGGGAATGATCCTGTGCTGATAGGTACTTATGAGCATAATATGGACGATAAAAACCGCGCCTTCATTCCGTCAAAAATGCGGGACGCGCTTGGCGGCAGATTTATCATCACCAAGGGCATAGACAACTGTCTCAATCTTTATTCTATGACCGAGTGGGAAAACTTTCTCGCCAAATTTGAGCGTTTTCCTGCCGCGAAGGTAAGAAACCTCAAGCTGTATTTCTGCGGCGGAGCCACAGAGGTAAAGCCTGATTCCCAGGGCAGGGTGGTCATCCCGCAAAAACTCAAGGAGCATGCCGGTCTGACGAAGGCGCTTGTCATCCTCGGAGCAAGCGAACACGCGGAAATATGGGACAAGCAAAAGTGGGATGAAAGATACGACACCATCACGAGCGAAGATGTATACGAGATAATGAACCAGATCGACTTCTGATGCTCTGACAGCATAAACCAGAGTCCGGTCGGCGGCACGGAGACAAAAAATGAGCGTTTATCATATTCCCGTTCTGGCAAAGGAAACAATTGAGAGCCTCAATATTAGACCTGACGGAATTTATATAGACGCGACAGCCGGAGCCGGCGGACACAGCGAGCTGATAGCGCAGCGTCTGACAACAGGCAGACTAATTTCGCTGGATAAGGATCCCGACGCGATTGCCGAAGCGACAAAGCGCCTGTCGGGATATGAATGTTCAACAATCATACAGACGGATTTTTCAGAGATCAGGGAAGCCGCCTTGACGGCGGGCGTCACCAGGGTTGACGGCGTGCTTATGGATATAGGCGTTTCGTCGCATCAGCTTGACGATGCTCAAAGGGGCTTTTCCTATCAGCATGACGCGCCGCTTGACATGAGGATGAGCCGGCAGGGCGTCAGCGCAAAAAACCTTGTTAACGAGTTATCCTCTTGCGAGCTGACCCGGCTCATAGGCGTATATGGTGAGGAGCGTTACGCCGGGTCTATCGCAAGGGAGATAGTGAAATACAGAGAACGGCAGCCGATAGAAACGACCCTTCAGCTGGCGGAGATAGTTAAATCCGCCATGCCCATGAAGGCAAAAAGAGAAAAGGGACATCCGGCAAAGCGAACCTTTCAGGCACTGAGGATCGCGGTCAACGATGAGCTGGGATGTCTTGAAAAAGGCATGAAGGCGGCGTTTGATCTGCTCAAAGCCGGAGGAAGATTATCGGTAATAACCTTCCATTCGCTCGAGGACAGAATGGTTAAGCAGCAATTCGCAAAATGGTGCGAGGGCTGCACCTGTCCGCCGGAATTCCCCGTATGCGTTTGCGGGAAAAAGCCGCGCGGCAGGCTGGTGAACAAAAAGCCGATAATCGCCTCGGATGAGGAGCTTCTTGAAAACAAACGCAGCCACAGCGCAAAGCTGCGAACCATCGAAAAGCTGGAAGAGGACTAAAAAATTACTGGAGAAGGGGAGGATAAAGATGGCGGAGTTATTTAACGACAATACCGAGGCAAGAGCATACGACCTGTCGCTGTTCGAGCCGGGCATTGAAAGCCGCCCCAGAAGGGGCGAAGTCCTTGAAATGCCCAAAAAGCGTGAAAACACAACGGCGAAGCACCTTGAAAACTTTTTTAAGGCCTCCTATGCCATTTTTATCGCGGTCGTCATCGTGGTGATGTTCTTCTGTCTCCTTATGTGCAGGGTAAGGCTCGATGAGATCGGAAACGACATCTCTGAAGCGCAGTCGCAGCTTGCCATAGCGCAGTCGGATTACACCGTGCTTTCGCTTGAGCTGAAATCGAGAACGTCGGTGGAAAAGCTTGAGGAAAAATCTGAGGAGCTCGGAATGGACAAGCTCCAGAAATACCAGATACAATATTTCTCAGTCAACGACGGCGACAAAACGGAAATAATAGAACCGGAGGAAACCCCGGATGTTTTTTCTCAGGTTTCCGGCTTTATTAAGGAACTGCTGGAATAATTCAAACACCGCAGCATAATAATTACCGTAACGGCTGAGAGAAGCCGTCACGGGAAACCGAATTATGACTGCAAGAAAACGGATCGGAAAAGAGTTGAGACAGGATCTTGACTCTTTTTTATATAAACTTTAATTGCACAAAATACGGAGTTTGTTTTGCATTTGTAATCTATATGTGGTATAATACTATGAAATAGATTTTTAACGGGCCGCATGTGCTCTTTGTCGAAACGACATTTTGCCCGGCTGCCCCGAAAATATACCGGAGGAGTAATGAAAGAGAACAACAACAGCTTCACCGGGCGCGGCATCAGCAAAAAATCCATCAACAAAATGCTGATAATAATGCTGGCGCTCGTCATAGTTGCTCCCGTGATTCTAATAATAAGCCTTGCGAACATTCAGTTTGTCAAAAACGCCGATTACCAGCAGCGGGCGATAACCCAGCAGCTTCGGGAAACGGTCGTCACGCCAAACAGAGGCACCATTTACGACACCAACATGAAGCCGCTCGCAAGCAGCGCAAGCGTCTGGACCATCGTGCTCAACCCCAAGGCTGTAAAGGATGAGGAGCAAAGAAACCTTGTGTCCGACGGAATGGCCGAAATACTGGACATAGACAGGGATACCGTCTATGAAAAGGCAGGGAAAAACAGATATTACGAGGTGCTGAAGAAAAAGGTCGACCACGATACCTATGAGGCCGTAACACAGTTCATCACCGAAAACAAGCTGAGCTGCCTTTATTCCATAGACGACTCGAAGAGATACTATCCCTACGGGGCGTTTGCCTCCAGCATTCTCGGATTTACCGGCACCGACAACAACGGTCTGAGCGGACTGGAAAGCTACTACGAATCGCAGCTTGCCGGCACCCCGGGCTGGATTCTTCAGGCGAAGGACGCGACCGGCAGAGAAATGGAATTCGGATACGAGACCTCCTACGAGGCGAAAAAAGGAGCAAATCTCGTTCTCACCATCGACGAGGTCATCCAGCATTATCTGGAAAAGCATATCGATCTTGCGGCGACGGAAAACAACGTAACCAACCGCGTCACGGGAATTGTCATGGATGTTGATACCTGCGCCATACTCGGAATGGCAACCACCGGCGAATTCGACCCAAACTCTCCTTTCGAGGTTGTGGATCCGGGACTTGTCAGGAAGCTGTCCGAACTGGAGGAAGACGAGGAAAAATACAAAAAGACCAAGCTGCAGTACCTGCAGACCTCATGGCAGAACAAAGCCGTTTCCGACACATACGAGCCGGGCTCGGTATTCAAGTCTTTCACGGCCGCCATGGCTCTGGAGGAAAAGGTGGTAAAGCAGGACGATATGTTTACCTGCACCGGAAGCTACAAGCCGATAGCCAGCATGAAAAGCGGAATAAGCTGCCACAGACATGCAGGCCACGGAACCATTTCCTTCAGAACGGGACTTCAGCAATCCTGCAATCCATGTTTTATGAAGGTCGGAGAAAGGATCGGAGCCGATCTTTTCTATAAATACTTCGGCGCCTTCGGTTTCCGGGAGCATACCGGAATAGATCTCCCGGGAGAAGCGAACAGCGTTTACCATTCGCTCGAAACGCTGCAAAACCCCATTTCCCTCGCAACCGACTCATTCGGCCAGACCTTCAGGGTCACGCCGATACAGATAATAACCGCCATGAGCTGCATAGCAAACGGCGGCAAGCTGTGTACGCCGCATGTCGTGGACAAAATGGTCGACGATGACGGCAACATAATATCCTCTTCCGATACAACGGTCAGACGCCAGGTTATTTCTCAGGCAACATCGGAAGAAATGAGGGAGCTGCTCAAATCGGTCGTCGACGTGGGCGGCGCGAAAAACGCCTATATTCCGGGCTACAGAGTCGCCGGAAAAACGGGAACCTCGGAAAAGCGAGATATTTATGACGAAAACGGCAACCAGATAACCGATCTGCGTATAGCTTCCTTCTGCGGATTCGCTCCCGCGGACGACCCCAAGGTTGCCGTGCTGATAGTTCTCGACGAGCCGCACGCGAGCAACATATCGGGCGGTACGATAGCTTCTCCTGTCGCCAAAGCGGTTCTGGAGGACGTCCTGCCTTACCTGGGAGTAGAGCCGATATTCACAGAGAAAGAGCTCAAGGATCTGGATATCAGCACTCCCAATGTCACGGGCGAATCGGTTGACGAGGCTCAGACCCGTGTTAAGGGCAGGGGACTCAAGGTAAAGATAATGGGCAACGGAACAAAGGTATTGTCACAGGTTCCCATGAGCGGCGAAGCCATTTCGAAGGAAGGCACGGTCGTTCTGTTTACCGATATAATCTCCGGGCAGGAGCTTGTCACCGTCCCCAATCTTATCGGCATGACGGTCAGCGAGGTTAATTCGGTACTGATAAACGCCGGCCTCAACGTAAAATTTACCGGAAGCGATCTTTCATCGGGCGGAGCGACCTGCTACCGCCAAAGCATTCCTGTCGGAGATCAGGTGTCTCCCGGAACGATAATAACGGCCGACTTCCGCTATTCCACATCTGACGATGCATAAACCGGTCTTCCGCAAGGGACAGAAACGGATTTTTTGCAGCACAGTTTTTTTGCAGCCGGTCTGACGGTGTGCAGTCCGGTCTGAAAGGACGGTTGATTCAATGAAAATAAAAGAGCTTTTAAAGGGATTGAACATCTCAACTGAGTATGATGATACAGAAGTGACCGACATAACCAACGATTCGCGCCGCGTAGGCGAAGGGAGCGTTTTTGTATGCATTGACGGCACCAACGCAGACGGCCATAAATATGCCGCGTCGGCCATAGAAAAGGGCGCCGGAATAATCATATGTCAGCACAGTGTAGGCGCGCAAAAAGAGATCATCGTGGACGATACAAGGCAGGTATACACCGAAGCCTGCGCCAACTTTTTCGGGAATCCTTCCAGAAGGCTGCATCTTGTCGGAGTGACCGGAACGAACGGAAAAACGACGACGACCTATATAGTTAAGCATATTTTAGAAGAAAACGGCTTTAAATGCGGTCTTATCGGCACGATTCAGAACATGACCGGAAACAGCGTTTATGAAGCGCATAACACGACGCCGGACGCATATGAGATGCAGAAGATGTTTTATGAGATGGTGCAAAGCGGCTGCACCCATTGCGTGATGGAAGTTTCGTCGCACGGTCTGGCCCAGGGAAGGATGAACGGCTGTCATTACGATGTTGCCGTATTCACCAATCTGACGCAGGACCATCTCGATTATCACGGTACGATGGACAATTACCTTATGGCGAAGCGCCGTCTGTTCGAGTTGTGCGACATCGCCGTCGTCAACGCAGACGATCCCTACTGCGGGCGTCTTATTGACAAGCTCGACTGTAAGGTGGTAAAATATTCAATCGGCAGCAACGAAGCCGATTATACTGCCAAGGATATGCGCTACAATTCCGACGGGGTGCGTTTTATAATGCTTAACCCCGAAGGAGAGCCTGCGCGGGTAAAATTCCCGATACCGGGCAGATTTTCGGCATATAACGCAATAGGGTCGGCTGTAGCTTCGATGATGCTGGGCATACCCTTTGAGAAGGCGTGCGAGGATCTCGCGACGGCGACCGGAGTAAAGGGGAGAGCCGAGGTCGTTCCGACCGGACGCGACTTCACCGTTATCATAGACTACGCTCACACGCCGGACGGACTTGTCAATATTATTTCCGCCATGCGCGAAACGGTTGAGGGCAGGCTTGTCGTGCTGTTCGGCTGCGGCGGCGACAGAGACAAAACCAAGCGTCCTCTTATGTGCAGGGCAGTCATGGAAGGCGCGGATTTTGCCGTGATAACCAGCGATAATCCGCGGACGGAAAATCCGTCGGCAATAATCAAGGATATCCTCAAGGGTACAAAGGGATACGACACGCCCTATCAGGTCATAGAAAACAGACGGGAGGCAATACACTGGGCAATTAAAAACGCTCAGCCCAAGGACGTCATTATTCTTGCCGGAAAGGGTCATGAAACATACCAGATTCTCAACACCGGAACCATACATTTTGATGAGCGCGAGGTTGTCAGAGAGGCGCTCGATATGCTGGAATAACACACCGGTTTAGTAATAAAAATCGGCTGGAGGGATAATTATGAGGCTGACGCTGGAAGAGACAGCAAAGGCTGTCGGCTCAACAGATATATTTGACGGGGAGATAACGTCGGTCTGCCGCGACACGAGAGATGTGTCGCCGGGCAGTCTCTTCATATGCCTCGAAGGCGACCGGTTTGACGGCCACGCCTTTGCCAGGCGCGCGCAGGAATGCGGCGCCGCTGCGATTTTGGCTCACAAAAAGGTCGACGCGGATATTCCTGTCATCATGTGCGAAAACACACGCCGCGGCATACTTGATCTTGCGGCGTATGTAAGAAGTCTCAAAAAAATCCCCGTTGTCGCGCTGACGGGCAGTGTAGGCAAAACGACGACAAAGGAAATGATAACCCTTGTCATGTCGGAAAAATACAATACCCTCAGCACCATAGGCAATCTCAACAACGAGATCGGCCTGCCTCTCACCATCTTTCGCATGGATGAGGACACCGAGGCTGCCGTGCTGGAGATGGGCATGAATCACTTCGGGGAGATTTCGAACATGTCAAAATGCGCCAGGCCGACAATGGCGGTGATAACCAATATCGGCGTGTCGCACATGGAGAACTTAGGTTCTCGCGCAGGCATACTTCAGGCCAAGACCGAAATACTTCACGGCATGGAAAAAGGCAGCTGCGTAATAATAAACGGCGACGACGAATATCTTTCCAATGCCGACCTAAGAGGCTTCAGGCCGGTTACATACGCCATAGAGAACCCCTGCGCCGATTTCATAGCAAGGCATATAACGCCGGAGGAAGCCGGCACCGGATTCGATATACTGCACGACGGCAGGGACTACAGCATATATCTGCCCGCGATCGGTCTGCATAATATTTACAATGCGCTTGCAGCGTTTGCCGTGGGATGGCTGAACGGCGTTGAACCGGAAAAAATGAAGGAGGCGCTCGGCGGTTACGTCCCGTCCGGAATGAGACAAAGGGTGGTCAGTGCAGGGGACATCACGGTTATTGAAGACTGCTACAATGCGAGCCCCGACTCGATCAGGGCGGCATTGAGCGCGCTGTCCGCACTGCAGTGCCACGGAAAACGGATAGCTGTTTTAGGCGATATGCTTGAACTGGGCGAGGCCTCCGAGCAGCTGCACAGA
Organism: Clostridia bacterium; assembly: GCA_017543285.1. Lineage (GTDB taxonomy): Bacteria > Bacillota > Clostridia > Oscillospirales > Acutalibacteraceae > RGIG7067. Next base: position 64,400 of record JAFYGK010000008.1, read on the forward strand.
AGCTGCGGATTAACGGCCGCGAAAAGCGCCGACCTTGTGCTGTGCTGCGGAGATATGGCAAAGCATTATCTCACCGACGCCGTAAGCAGCGGATACGACAATATAAAATATTTTGCCTCCAAGCAGGAGCTTCTTGGATACCTGCTTGACAGCATCGAAAGCGGAGATTCGGTTTTGTTCAAAGCCAGCCGCGCCATGAAGTTTGAAGATCTGCTCGACGGCGTTTACGCCGTTCACAAAAAGAGCTGACATTATTCCGCGCTCAATAAAAGCGCAATCATCCTCTGAAAGGAAAGAATATTCAAATGATAGCGATAACCTCCATCATTGCGGCAATGACTGCCTTTTTGGTAACTGCTGTTTCGGGAAGGATAGTAATTCCCTATTTAAGAAAGCTGAAATTCGGACAGACCATACTTGATATCGGTCCGAGATGGCACAAGTCCAAGCAGGGAACGCCGACAATGGGCGGAGTTATGTTTATAATTGGTATAGTCCTGGGAATCACCGTTGCCATGACGACATATGCTCTCGGTTGGAGAGAAATCTATTCGGGAGAAACCTCTCTTTCCAAGGTGAGGCTTTTCGCCGGAATTTCCCTGTGTATTCTTTCCGGTGTTATCGGTTTTATCGACGATTACCTCAAGGTGGTAAAAAAACAGAATATCGGTCTGACCGCCCCGCAGAAGTTCGGAATGCAGATACTTGTTGCGCTTGGCTTTGCCGTAACGCTGTATATGGCGGGCGATACCAAGCTTTTCCTGCCGTTTATCGGTACGTTTGATCTGGGGGTCTGGTATATCCCGATCGTAGTGCTGTTTGTCGCTGGATTCAACAACGCGGTAAATCTTACCGACGGTCTCGACGGTCTCGCTTCAACGGTAACGACGATCGTTGCGCTGCTGTTTATGGTCCTGTCGGGAGTCGTCTGCAACAATGCGACAATGAGCCTTTTCAGCTCGGCCGTCGCAGGCGGCTGCCTCGGTTTTCTTATCTGGAATTTCTACCCGGCAAAGGTATTCATGGGCGACACAGGTTCTCTGTTTCTGGGAGGAGCGGTATGCGCCATGGCGTTTGGAATCGGCCAGCCGGTGCTGCTGATTTTTGCAGGCTTTGTCTATCTCATGGAAACGGCATCGGTCATGCTTCAGGTGGGCTACTTCAAGCTGACCCACGGCAAGAGGCTTTTCAAAATGGCGCCCATCCACCATCATTTTGAGATGTGCGGCAAAAATGAGATCGCCATAAACCGACTTTTCGGCATAATCACCGTCATTGGCTGCGGTATTGCTTTTGTTCTCAGCTATTTCGGATGATCCGAAGGACGCGGGGCATAATCGGCCGCCGAAAGGGATATAAATAACAGGATAAGGATTTACGATGGAAAGGAGCGACGTTATGGATTCTGCATCTGCAAACTCTGCCCGCAGTAAAATGGAGGGCAAAAGAAACGGCGGCATAAGGTCGCTTTTCACTGTCGGAACATTCGATTGGACGTTTTTTATTGTTACGATCGCGCTTCTTGCCATAGGAATAGTTATGATGTTTTCAGCGAGCTATGCTTATGCCGGATACTATAACGGAAACAGACTGTTTTATGTCAAGCAGCAGGCCAAGTGGCTGATTCTCGGCATCGCACTGATGATTTTCATGTCGTTTGTCAGCACAAAATTTATACGCGTGTTTTGGATACCGGGACTTCTTCTTTCCTATGCCTGCCTTGCTCTCGTGCTTGTGCTTCCCGCGGTCAGAGGAGTTCATCGCTGGATCTATATCGGCAGCTTTAACTTTCAGCCGACCGAAATTGCCAAGCTGGCGATCATCCTGTCCTTCGCGCACCTGATCGCATACAATTACGAAAAAATGGGCACCTTCAAATACGGATTCGCGCCCTTTGCGGTCATACTTGCCACAACCGTTGTGCTTGTTATCAGAGAACCCCATGTCTCTGCGACTATAATCATCTGTCTCATCGGCGGAATCATGATGCTTGTCGGAGGAACGAAGCTGCGCTGGTTCTTTTTGGTCGGCGCGCTGGGCGTCGGAGTTCTTATATGGCTGATATTCTTTTCGGGAAAAATGGATTACGCCATGAAGCGCATAGAGATCTGGCAGAATCCGTTCCTCGATCTGAGAGGCGACGGCTGGCAAACGGTGCAGTCGCTTTACGCCATAGCGTCCGGCGGACTGATGGGCTCCGGAATCGGTAATTCCATGCAGAAATACATGTATGTTTCAGAGCCGCAGAATGACTTTGTCTTTGCCATTGTATGCGAAGAGCTCGGTTTTGTCGGCGCCGTCATAATCATCATTCTGTTTGCGATTCTTATCTGGCGCGGCTTTGTCATAGCAATGCGAGCAAAGGACAGATTCAGCTCCATGCTGGTGCTGGGCATTATTGTTCAGCTCGGCATCCAGGTCATGCTGAACATCGCCGTTGTAACGAATACCATTCCGAACACCGGCATCAGCCTGCCGTTTTTCAGCTACGGCGGCTCGAGTATGATAATGCTGCTTATGCAGATGGGCATTGTTCTGTCGGTGTCCAAGAACGGATACCGATGAGCTTCATAACAAACAAAACACAGCTATGGCTTCAGGAGGATATATTTAATGAGGGTATTATTGGCAGGCGGAGGCACGGCAGGACATATAAATCCCGCGCTTGCAGTCGCGCAGTATATAAAGAAAAAACAGCCGGACGCGGAGATTCTTTTTATCGGAAACGCCGACTCAATGGAGAGCCGTCTTGTTAAAAGAGAAGGCTTCGATTTTGCGTCCATTGACGTCCGCGGCTTTCGCAGAAAGCTGAACTGGACCAACATAAAGCATGATATCGGCGCGTTCAGAAGGATGTTTACCTCAAGTTCCGAATCGGCGAGGATTATAAAGGACTTTAATCCCGATATCGCAATCGGTACCGGCGGATACGTCGCCGGACCGGTTATAAGAAAATGCCAGCAGCTTGGCGTACCCACGATAATCCATGAGTCCAACGCTTTCCCGGGCGTGACGACAAAGATGCTCTGCAAAAAAGCCAAGGCGGTCATGCTTGCCGTTGAGGACGCGAAAAAACATCTGCCGGAGGGCTGCGTGATCAAGATGACCGGAAACCCTCTCAGGGAAGATATTCTGACCGCCGACAAGCAGACCTCACGGCGTGAACTTTCCATGGGAGAAAAACCGCTTGTTCTGTCATTCGGCGGAAGCCTCGGAGCCGATAAGATCAATGCGGCAGTCGCCGAACTGATAAAATGGAATCAGAAGGAGCACAAGTGCTGTATTATTCACGGAACCGGCAGAGCGGGATACGTCCCGTTTATAAAGCTGCTCGAAGAAAAGGGAGTCGTTTTAGGCTCAGACATTGACACGGCAGTGCGTGATTATATCGACGACATGCCGAGATGCATGGCTGCGGCGGATCTTGTTATAAGCCGCTCGGGAGCCATGACGCTCAGTGAAATTCAGGCGCAGGGAAAGGCCTCGCTTCTCATCCCTTCGCCGAATGTCGCTGAAAATCACCAGTATCATAACGCTATGTCGCTTGTAAATAAGGACGCAGGCGAGATAATAGAGGAAAAGGATCTGACTCCTCAGACCTTCATTGAAAAGGTAAACGGACTTATTTCCGATCCCGAAAGGCTGCAAAGGCTCGGCTGCAACGCAAAGAAAATGGCGATAACCGATGCGCGCGAAAGGATCTATGACATCATACTCGAAACGCTGAAAAACGAAAAAAATAAATAGACGCCCGGATGCGACGTTTTTTCGGCATGGCGGACTCTTATTATTGAAGCGGCGGCAAATTGCCGGTTTTTCATGTCCCGCGCCGTTTCACTAACAAAAAATTCCGGCATAAGATACCTCAAAGACAAATAATTGAAGGGGTGTCTTTGCCATAATGCAAAAGCTTATTATAGAAGGAGGCCGTCCTCTTCGCGGGGATGTTGTCGTGCATGGCGCGAAAAACAGCGCCCTGCCGATTCTCGCGGCCTGTCTGACGGCCGACGGCGTCAGCGTTATACATAACTGTCCGCGGCTGAGCGACGTTCGCTATTCCCTGGAGATACTTGAAGCTCTCGGCTGCAAAACCGGATACGAATCGGAGACAGCCGTAATCGATGCTTCGGGCGCGAACGGCTTTGAAATATCCGAGGATCTGATGAGAAAAATGCGGTCGTCGGTGGTATTTCTCGGCGCGGTCCTTGCGCGCTTCGGCAAAGCTAAAATTTCCTTTCCGGGCGGCTGCGAGCTGGGTCCGAGACCGATAGACCTTCATCTTTCGGCATTGAGGCAGATGGGCGCGGAGATCTACGAGGAGCACGGCTTTTTGCACTGTTCGGCAAAAAACGGACTTGACGGCGCGGATATCGCCCTTTCCTTCCCGAGCGTAGGCGCGACCGAAAACATAATGCTTGCCGCCAGCCTTGCCAGAGGGGAAACACAGATAATCAACGCGGCGCGTGAACCGGAGGTCATTGATCTTGCCGACTATCTCAACGCCTGCGGCGCGAAAATCTTCGGAGCGGGCAAGGATGTAATCACGATATTCGGCGTAAAAAAACTCCACGGGGCACAGCACAGTGTTATTCCCGACCGCATTGCCGCGGCTACATATTTATCGGCTGTCGCCGCTGCCGGAGGAAGCGTGTGCGTTCTCGACGCCGTTCCGAGACATCTGTCTGCCGTTCTGCCTCTTTTCAGGCATGCCGGCTGCGACATAGAGATCAAAAAGAAAGAGATAAGAATAACCTCGGACGGCGCCCCCGGCAGCTTCGGCACTGTCAGAACCATGCCGTATCCCGGGTTTCCGACCGATTCCCAGGCTCTTATCATGGCGGCTTCAACGCTGTCAAGAGGAACAAGCATTTTTATAGAAACCATATTTCAGAACAGATACAAGCAGGTAGGCGAGCTTTTGCGCATGGGCGCCAACATAAAGATTGACGGACGCGTTGCCGTTGTAGAGGGCGTCGAGAGGCTGCACGGGGCAAGCGTGGTGGCGCATGATCTGCGCTGCGCGGCTTCGCTGATAATCGCCGGACTTGCTGCAAGAGGAGAAACGGAGATTACCGGTCTGCAATACCTTGACAGGGGATACGAGAGTCCGGAGGAAAGGCTGCGCGGTATCGGCGCGAGGATACGGCGCGAATGATAAGCCGGCGGGAGAAAAGCGGATGAAAGAAGAAAAAAACAAAAAACTCAACCTGCCCTCATCATCGGTTTATAACGCCGAGAGAAAAAAGGCCAAAACAACAAAAAGCATCAGGTATTTTCTTTTTGCGATTGCCGCTCTGCTGCTCGGAATAGCTTTGAGCGTCGTTTTATTTTTTAATATTGACCGCATCGAGGTCGAGGGCAGCGAAAGATATTCCGCCCGGGAAATCATCGACATTGCCGGCATAAAAGAAGGAGAGAATTTCTTTTTGACCGACGTCGGCAGAAACGCCTCCAAGGTGACAAGACTTCTGCCCTACATATCCACATGCACAATGAAACGCAGGCTGCCCGGAAGGATAATCATATCGGTTACGGAGGAGTCGCCTGTATGCACGGTAAAAACCGACGAAGGTTATGCCGTTCTCGGAGAATCAACGAAGGTGCTGGACAACGTGACGGAAAAAATGCCGTCAATACCGCTTATAACCGGCATTGACGTCCTCAATGCCGACAGCGGCGTAAAGCTGCTCTGCGAAACCGACGACGAGACCGTTATGCTCAGCGAAATACTGTCCGGACTGTCCGGATCAGGGATCGAAAACGTAAGCCTCGTGGATGTATCGGACAATTTCAACATCAGCCTTTATGCCTCTGGAAGGATAAGAATAGATATCGGCAACTCGGTGAACGTAACGTCAAAACTTAAAAGGGCGAGAGAGGTTATCGGAAAGCTGAAAACAACCGAGATCGGAGTGCTCGACGTTACTGCCGAAGGAAGAGTATCCTTCCTTCCGGCCAAGCAGGGCGAAACAATTTTTAAAAACAGCGTTGACAATATGTGATTGAAACATTTTTTTAAAAATCACGAAAAATTAAAAAATAGTTCTTGTAATTTGCTGAAAATAGTGTAAAATTATATTATATAATGCATATTGTACAAGAGAGATTCGCGGAGCCGTTTTTTTACTATATTTAGAGTGCGGCCGATGTTTATCGCCGCTCGGCGTCCGCAGAATATAATTATATTTCGCGAGGTTTTTCCGTCTGTCCCGCCATTCGGACTCACGGCATGATTGAGATATCCTGTCCGGTTAAGCCGAGCGCAAAACTCGTTAAAATGAACGGAGGACAAATAAATGCCATTTGAATTTGAACTTGACAGAAACGAATCGCCCGTATTGATCAAGGTAGTAGGTGTGGGCGGCGGCGGCGGCAACGCCGTTAACCGCATGGTAAGCTCCGGCTTCAGCTGCGTGGAGTTTATCACAATAAACACCGACAGCGTAGCGCTGAACAATTCCTCCGCCACACAAAAGCTTCAGATAGGAAACAAGCTCACAGGCGGCCGCGGAGCCGGAGGAGTGCCTGCAAAGGGCCAGAAGGCAGCGGAAGAAAGCCGCGACGATATAGCTAATGTGCTCAAGGGCGCGCAGATGGTGTTTATCACCGCCGGCATGGGCGGAGGAACAGGCACCGGCGCCGCTCCGGTTGTTGCAGAGATATCAAAGGAAATGGGGATCCTGACCGTAGGCATCGTCACAAAACCGTTTGCTTTTGAGGGCAAAAGACGTATGACTCAGGCCGAACAGGGCATTGCGGCTCTGCGTGAACATGTTGATTCCCTCATCGTCATCCCGAACGAGAGACTCAAGCATGTCTCCGAGCAGCGTATAACCCTCCAGAATGCCTTTGCCGTTGCCGACGATGTTCTCAGACAGGGCGTTCAGAGCGTATCCGAGCTTATTATCGTTCCCGAGCTTATCAACCTCGACTTTGCCGACGTTACCTCTGTTATGAGCGACGCAGGCTATGCCCATATGGGCATCGGAAGATCTTCCGGCAAGGATAAGGCGGCCGTCGCAACCAAGGCTGCTATTTCCAGCCCGCTTCTCGAAACCTCCATCGAGGGCGCGACGGGCGTTATCATAAATATTACCGGCGCTGTGACCATCAATCTCGATGAGGTCGATGAAGCGTGTACAATGATACAGAACGAAGCGCATCCGGAAGCGAATATTATATTCGGCGTTGCGCTTGACGATCAGCTTGACGACGAAATGATCGTTACAGTCATTGCCACAGGATTTGTCGAGCCGCCCAGCGCGGTAAAGACAGAGTTCGCTCAGCCTTCTGCTGAGCAGGATTCCGATTTGGCGGAACAGACTGCATCAGCCAAGCAGACCGAGGATCCGGCCAAATCTTCCGCCGGCGCCGCCGGTGACGCCGAAAGCGGCAGAGATACCGGCTTCGATGAGATCATGAGACTTTTCGACAAAAGACCGTAAAACAATTTGACTTCATAGCCGGCGTGAATTGAGCGCCGGCTATTATTATGAAATGAAAAAGCTGACACTTTTCAAAAAAAGCGATCTGTTGATAGCGCTTGCGGCTGCCGCTGCGGCCGTATTTTTTCTGCTGCGCCTTTTCGTTCCTCAGGGAGGCGGACTTACGGCTGAAATATCCAGGGATGGAAAGGTTATATACGAAAAGCGGCTGAGCGGGATTGCCGACAGGGAAATCTACACCGTCGGCGGCGACATTGTTGTTGTCGTCGCGCTTTATCCCGACTCGGCTCAGATCATCGAGTCTCAGTGCAGGGACAAAATCTGCGTCAATACCGGAAGACTGACCCGTGCAGGCGATACAGCCGTCTGTCTTCCGGCAAGGGTATCGGTTACCCTCAAAGGAGAAAAAGCATCGGACGAGCCGGATATCGTCGTCGGGTAAAGCTGAAACCCGTCGAATGCGGTCTGCACCTATACGGAGGTATTATGGACGATCGAGAATACAATATTTCGGGCGCTTCCAGAAAGGTTGCCTTTCTTGGCATTATGTCCTCTCTCAGCCTCGTGTTCGGATATTTTGAATCGCTTTTGCCGCCGATAGCCTTTATGCCGCCCGGAGCAAAGCTCGGGCTCGGAAATATCCTGACAATGCTGACAGGAAGATATATCGGGCTGCCCGGAGCTATTTTTGTAACGCTGGTCAAAAGCGGTTTTGTTTTCCTCACCAGAGGAGTTACGGCGGGGCTGATGAGTCTTGCAGGAGGAGTTGTAAGCTGCATCGTAACAACCCTGCTGCTCAGAAAAAGCGTTGTCTTCGGCTGCACAGGCATCGGCATGGCGGGCGGATTATCGCATAATCTCGGACAGCTTGCTGTCGCTGCGGCGCTGACCTCGGCGGGTACGTTTTATTATCTTCCGGCGCTGCTTGTTTTCGGCTGCGCCGCAGGAGCCGCAACGGGATTTGCTCTCTATTATATAGACCGTGCCGCTGGAAGATTTTTTAACGGCGAAGCAATTTACGACCGATGAACGCGCAACATATGCAGGGCGGATCCGGCTGTGTTGCAGAATAACAATTTTTTTATCCAATTTGCGTATAGGTATGTTAAAATCGCGCGAAATATGATACAATAAAAGGCAGATTTATTATTCGGCGGGTTTTTACCGTTTTTGTGCGTAAGGCTGCGCGGCCCGAAACCAAATTGCGGATCCCTCCTGATTTATTGCTGCGTATTACAGTTTTTAATCCAATTTTTTACAAATAAACGGAGGATGCTTTATATGCTTTCAATTTTCAATAAAGCAAAAGATGCGGGCTATCCTACTCACGGCGGAGCAAATGTTCCGCACAGAAAGAATACCGCAGAGTGCAAAACCGTGGTAATGCCTCCGCCCGAAAAGGTGGTCATTCCCATGCTCATGCATCTCGGCGCTCCCTGCACGCCGCTTGTCAAGGCAGGACAAACCGTAAAGGTCGGCCAAAAGATTGCTGACAGTGACAAATTCGTTTCGGCGCCGATCCATTCTCCGATTTCCGGAAAGGTCAAGGCAATTGGAGAAATGCTTATGCCGCAGGGAATGAAGGCGGCAACGATAACCATTGAATCGGATGGGGAAATGACCCTGAGTGAAGAGATCAAGCCCCCGGCGGTCAACGGAAAGGACGATTTTATAAAGGCTGTCCGCGAATCGGGTCTTGTGGGCTTAGGCGGCGCTGGCTTTCCGACCTTTATTAAACTCAATCCGCCGGTCGGCACGGTGATAGACACTCTTATCATCAACGGCGCCGAATGCGAGCCCTACATAACAAGCGACTACAGAGAGCTTATTGAAAACGGCGAGGATGTCGTTACCGGCGTTTTTGCGATCAAAAAGCTGCTGGGCGCGGAAAGAGCCGTTATCGCTATTGAGGACAACAAGCCCCTTGCGATAGAAAATATCAAAAAGATCGTGAACGGCTTCGAGCAGAACGACGGTTCCGTTTCGGTTATGACGCTTGCCTCGCGCTATCCGCAGGGCGGAGAAAAAGTGCTCATCCAGAAGGTGACCGGAAGGGTTGTGCCAAAGGGCAAACTGCCTGCCGACGTCGGCTGCGTCGTTATGAACGCCCAGTCGATAGCCTTTCTTGCAAGATATATGTCCACGGGCATGCCGCTCATAACAAAGAGACTGACTATAGACGGCTCGGCGGTGAACAATCCCCAGAACGTCATGGCGTGCATAGGAACTCCGATAAATGACGTGCTGGAGTTTGCCGGAGGAATAAAGGATGACGCAAAGAAAATCATAATGGGCGGACCCATGATGGGAATCGCTCTTTCCGGAGGAGACATTCCGGTCTTAAAGCAGAATGACGCCGTTCTTGCCTTTTCCGAGGGCGATGCCGAAATGCGCGAGCCGTCGGCATGCATACGCTGCGGAAGATGTGTAGACGCGTGCCCGTTCTCACTGATGCCGACAAGGGTAGATCACCTTCTCAAGCAGAAGGATCCCGTGGAGCTGGAAAAGGCAGGAGCCATGACATGCATGGAATGCGGATGCTGCTCGTTCGTATGTCCTGCCGGAAGGAAGCTGGTGCAGTCCATGAGGCTTGCCAAGCGAATAATAAGAAACGCACCGAAGAAGGAGGCTAAATAAAGATGAATAACACTATGATAGTTTCCTCCTCTCCTCATTTGCAGCACACAAACACAACAAGAGGCATAATGCTTGACGTTATCATTTCTCTTGTCCCGGCGTTTATCGCCGCAACGGTGTTCTTCGGCTGGATCGTTCCGTTCGTAACCGTAGTCGCAACGGCAGCATGCGTTTTCGCCGAGTGGTGCGCGAGAAAAATTCTGAAAAGAGAAAATACGATTTCCGATCTGTCCGCTGCCGTCACCGGTTTGATACTTGCGCTGAATCTTCCGCCCACACTCGATTCGGTATGGATGGGCGCTCTCGGAGGAGTAATAGCGGTGGTTGTCGTAAAACAGCTTTTCGGCGGCCTCGGTCAGAATTTCGCCAATCCTGCAATGGTCGGAAGGATCGTGCTTATGGTTTCCTTCCCGACCCTTATGACGACGTGGGTGAATCCGCTCGCGTGGATAAGCGGCCCGGTTGACGCTGTTTCCTCGGCTACTCCGCTGGCAATTGTCGGTTCGGGCACAACGGAAGGTCTGCCGTCATTCCTTAACATGGCAATCGGCATGAGAACAGGATGCATGGGCGAAACGAGCGCTATCGCCCTTTTGATCGGCGGCATCTATCTTTGTATAAAACGCGTCATCAAGCCCACCATTCCGGTCTGCTTCATCGGTACGGTCGCGGCTGTGACCATAATCCTCGACCTGTTCGGAGTCAAGGGAATGACTCCCGACCTGTTCGGAGTCCAGATACTCTCCGGCGGCCTTTTCCTGGGCGCGATATATATGGCGACCGACTATGTGACTTCGCCCATCACCCCATGGGGCAGGGTCATATTCGGTATCGGGTGCGGTCTTGTAACCGTGATAATCAGATATTTTGCAGCTCTGCCGGAAGGCGTTTCCTATGCAATACTGCTGATGAACCTGCTCACGCCGCATATTGAAAATCTGACAAGACCAAAACCCTTCGGTGAACCCAGGGAGAAAAAACAGAAAGGGGGAGACCGCTCATGAAAAACACGAAGTTTAAAGCGATAGCAATTCCGGCTGTAACGCTCACCCTGATCTGTATAATAGTCGCCGGACTGCTCGGCACGGTCAATGCCGTCACGGTTGACAAAATAGCCCAGCTCGAGGCCGAAAAGCTTGCCGAATCTCAGATGCTGGTCCTTCCTGACGCACAGAGTTTTGAGGAAGTCCAGGAAGGCGCTTACTGCGGCAAGGACGCCTCGGGACAGACGGTCGGATATGTTATGGTAACAAGCCGTCAGGGCTACGGCGGAGAGGTCAAAACGGTTGTCGGAATAGACAATGAAGGCGTTATCACCGGAGTAACCGTAACCGCTGACGATGAAACCCCCGGTCTCGGCGCGAGATCGACCGGCGAAAATTTCAGAAGTCAGTTTAACGGTATCACGATAAACGACATCGTGGGCGTTTCCAAGGATAAAAACGGCGGTACGATAGACGCTCTTTCGGGCGCAACGATAACAAGCCGCGCGGTCTGCGGAGCGGTCAGCGATGCAATAGAACTGTATAAAACGGTAAAGGGGGCATAAGGACAATGAAGATCATACAGACTTTCACAAAGGGCATTGTTAAAGAAAACCCCGTTCTTCGTCTTGTTCTGGGCACATGTCCGACTCTTGCCGTAACAACCATGGCGTCAAACGCCATCGGCATGGGCGCCGCCGCGACGTTGGTGCTGCTTTGCTCCAATATTGCTATTTCGGCTCTCAGAAAGGTAATACCGGACAAGGTAAGGATCCCGGCATACATAACAATTATCGCGGGATTTGTAACCATGGTTCAGATGCTTGTAAAGGCTTTTGCACCGGCGATAAACGATTCGCTCGGAATCTTTTTACCGCTCATAGTAGTCAACTGCATAATCCTCGGCAGAGCCGAGATGTTTGCCTCCAAAAACTCCGTTGTTCCGTCAATATTTGACGCGCTCGGAATGGGCGTCGGCTTTACGGCGACACTGCTGTGCATGGGCACGATCAGAGAAATCCTGGGCAACGGCACATGGTTCGGTCTCCCGATAACCCAGGGCGTTATTCCCCCCATGCTCATTATGATCCTGCCTCCCGGAGGCTTCTTCGTATTCGGTATCCTGATGGCTCTTGCAAACAAGCTCTCGGGCGACGGCAAAAAGGCAGAGCTCGGCTGCGCAGGCTGCCCGATGGCGGCAAGCTGCGGCTCAGCAAACCTTGGCGAATGCTCCTCCGAGAAAAAGGCTCAGACAGAAGAAGAAACAAAAGCCGAAGCTGTTGCGGCAGTATCGGAAGGAGGCGATAAATAGTGGCTGCCATTATCACAATATTTATCGCGGCAATCCTCACGGACAACTTTGTTCTCAGCAAATTCCTCGGAATATGCCCCTTCCTCGGCGTATCCAAAAAGCTCAACACTGCCGTCGGCATGAGCGCGGCCGTTATCTTCGTAATGCTGCTGGCAACCGCAGTAACATATCCCATTCAGGTTCATATACTTGATGTTTACGACCTGGGATATCTGCAGACGATCGTATTCATTCTCGTTATAGCCGCTCTTGTACAGCTTGTTGAGATTGTTCTTAAAAAATACATCCCTTCGCTGTATAAGTCGCTCGGCATATATTTGCCGCTCATTACTACAAACTGCGCCGTTTTGGGCGTTACCCTTCTGAACTTCACAAAAACGGTTGACGGCAGAGGGCTGACATATATAGAGGCTCTGGTAAATTCTTTGGGTGCGGGTCTCGGTTTCATGCTTGCCATGGTGATCTTCGCCGGAGTCCGCAGCCGCGTCGAGCAGTCGGACGCTCCCGAAGCGCTCAAGGGTCTTCCCATTACGCTTATCGCCGCTTCAATAGTCTCGGTCGGCTTTTTAGGCTTCGCCGGACTTGGCGCATAAGGAGGGCTGACGTATGAATATAATTATTCCAATCATCATTGTTGCCGCCATCGGTCTTATTGCCGGCGTCGGTCTTTCCATAGCGTCTATCGTCATGGCGGTCCCCGTTGACGAAAAGGTGACCGAAATAAGAGGATGCCTGCCCGGAGCAAACTGCGGAGCTTGCGGATATTCCGGCTGCGACGGTTATGCCGCCGCTCTTGCCTCCGGAGAAGCTGCAAACGGTCTTTGCTCTCCCGGCGGTGCGAAATGCGCTGCCGATGTCGCCGCCGTTCTTGGAGAAGAGGTCGGTGAATTCAAGCGCAGGGCAGCTGTGGTCCATTGTGACGGCACATGCGATAAAACCGAAAAGCTGTATGATTACAGAGGAATACAAACCTGCGCGGGAGTAAGCCTCATGTTCGGCGGCGACGGCAAATGCTCCTACGGATGCATCGGCCTGGGAGACTGCGTGAAGGCCTGCCAGTATGGCGCGATATCCATATGCAACGGCGTTGCGGTAATAAATACAAAGCGCTGTGCTGCCTGCTCAGAGTGTGTGGCGGCATGTCCAAAGGGGCTTATAAGGATAGTTTACGGCGATAAGGTTGCCGATGTTTCCTGCTCCAATAAGGATAAGGGTGCTGCCGCCAAAAAGGCGTGCAAAAATGCCTGCATCGGCTGCATGCGATGTGTAAAGGCGTGTGAGTCGGGCGCCGTCACCGTTTCCAACAATTTAGCGACGGTCGATTCGGAAAAATGCACCGGCTGCGGCAAGTGCTTTGAGGTATGTCCGTCCAAGTGCATCAGGATGATAGATCTGAAGGCTTTGCAGGAAGCCTGATAAATAAAAAAACAAAACCGCCCCGATTTCGGGGCGGTTTTTGTATGCGCCGAATGTCGGTCAGAACTCTTTTATAATACCGACGACATATTTCAGTATCAGCAGCGAATCCTCAGAGGTTATCGCGCCGTCACCGTTTACATCCGCAAGGGCGGTCTGATCTTCGTCAGGAGCGACGATTCCGATTGCCATCTTAAGCACAAGCAGTGCGTCTGCTGTATCTATTTTATAATTTCTGTCAACATCTCCGGGAAGAATCGGCTTTGTTTCAAGATTGTCCATAGCGTCCATGAGCTGAGCCTTGGCCGTTTCCACCGCCCTGTATGCCGCGTTTTCGTCGGCAAGAAGATTCTTAGCAGTTTCAAGTGCTGTGTTCAGGGCGCTGACAGACTGCTCTGTTTTGTCGCTCAGATCGACAGCCTCCGCCTGGGAAACAAGCTGCGCCAGACCTTCCCTGTCTGCCGGGCGATATATTTCGTTAAGCACCATCAGATCCAGTTCAACATGCTCGTTTCTGAACTCGCCGTTCAAAGCACTGATGGTAAGGTTTCTTTGCCCCGAGCTGTTGAAGGAGCTGGTAAATGTATATAAAAGATTTCCGTCCTCCAAAGTCGACACGGTTTGATTTGATCTGTTGACGCCGTTGCCGCTTTCGTTAAACAAGCCGATCTTGCTTACTTCTGGACTGGTTATGCATGAGAAAACAACAGGTTCGTTTTTCTGAACGGTGTCTTTGCCGGTACTTGCGCTGATTATTCCGATCGGCTTTAAAACAAGACTATCAACGGCATTTTGCAGCACGGAAAGACTATTGGCAATGTCTGCGTGAAGCGACAGCGGATCGTCGAGTACCTCATGCGCATTTTGGAGCGCTGCAATCAAAGCATCTGCCGAGGAGCTTGTCATATCATCAAGGTCAATTGAACCTGCCTGCTCCGCAAGCTGTGAAAGCCCGGTTTTGTCCGGAAGAGGCTGCGATTCCGGAATGACTATCACCCTTATCTGCTCAGACGGATATTCCTCAGAGCCGCCGGCGGGAGCGACGGTTATTGTTCTGGTTCCCGCAGTTCCGAAGGAACAGGAAAATGTATGCATTACGGTGCCGTTATCAAGAAATGTGACGGTTTCGTTTCTCTTTCCAAGGGGAGAATTTTTCTCGTTCAGCACGGCGATCTTGTTTATATCCGCGCTTGTTATAACTGTGAAATCAACCGTGCCGTTCCTGTGAACTACCTGTCTGCTGAGCTTTACATCATTCAGACCCGGGGATTGCTCAAGCGTTTTAAGCCGCTGCTTGACACCGTCGAGCTTTTCCAGCAGAGACTCGTCTAACCTGCTTCTCTCCTCATCGGTGAGCGAGGCGACAACGTGGTTGACCTTTCGGACATAATCTCCGGAGTTTATGGTGACGGTCCTTTCGGGGAGACCCCTCATCAGCGTTTCGGCGTTTGCTACGGGGCTTGGGTCGTCGCTCAGCATCTGATCCATCCACACGACACGTTCGGCATAAAACTGCCTGACGTAATCAATTTCCATGTTTCTGGTGTAGATTGTCTTTCCGTTGATGTCGTTAAACGGGCGATATTGCCAGACCTTCATATTTTCCTCGGCCGAATTGCTTATAACATCGAGTATTTCGTTATACTCGGAGAAAAATGAATCCAACACCCCGTCGTTTCTGAGCTGAGTCCACCGGGCCCTGAGCGCCTGCTCGAATTCGGGCATAATGCGAAGCTGCCTGTACCATCTCTGGCTGCTTGTATGGAAACCCTCGGGATCGCGCACATTATCACTGCCGGTTCCGCCGAGAGCGAGATCGAAATCCCAGACAGGTCCCATGAAAAACTTTCCCTGGGCGTCCCTGTACATGTAGCAGCTCTTTTTGAAGTAGGAATCGATATTCTTATAAAGCTCGTTTACTATGTACCAGTCCACAAAGGAATCCATGTCGATATAGTCGAACAACTCGGGCCTGTGGAGATATAATTTGTTCTCTATTGACTGTATTTCGGTTTTTACCGCATTTACGGCTTCGGTTATCTGCTGCTTTTTCTCATCGTCCATATCGTCTGTTATGGCGTCATATTCCGGTTCCTTAATGGAAAAAGGAACCTTGTTTCTGGTGACGAAATTGTGATTTTCATCCAGCAGACTGTTAACCTCCAGCAGCAGACCGTCATCGGAGATATCGACTCTTGAGGAACCTACTTCGACCTTTTCCCCGAGAGTATAGTTTCCCTGATATTCTCCGTTGATGTAAAGATCGACAAATCTCATCTGAGGAGTATACGCAAAGCACAGTTTGTTTGAAAGGCATACGGCCATATAGAATCTGACGAGCGCCTGATCGTAGTAATTTGCAAGCAGTACCCATTTCTTTGCTTTGCCCATTCCGAAAATATTGGTCTTTGATTCAAACTTGATCTGATACGGTTTTTTCGGGGCGTTCCATGTTGCGTTACCTCTGCCCTTAATGGTTATCTTCGCGTTTGTAATGTCGGAACCGTCGTCAGTCAGCAGCGAAAAAACCGCCGGGAGCTGTTCGGTTTTTGTGATCGAAGAGGGAGGATCCTCCATTGTAATGCTGACAACGGGCAGGCCGAATGATTGCATGCCGGTATTGTTCTGTTCTTCTTCCACTGCCGCCGAAACCGGAAGACAGGCAAGAATCAGCAGCACGGACATCAGAAAGCAAACTATTCTTTTCATATTTTCTCCTTTTTCTCCTTTTTTTGAGTAGGCGGATTTGCGGCCATTCTGACCCAAACAACCGCTTTATTATACCTATTATAATGCATTATTAATCATTTAGCAATCAAATAAGAATTAATCTTATATTTTTGATAAAAATAAAAAGATTTTATGACTTTTAATCAATAATAAAGCCCAAAACGGCGTAACAGACAGCCGAATAAACGGCGAGATTTCAAAAAAACGGCGTCCCGGATCGTCAGCGGGTTTCTGCATAATTATAAATATTAAGGAGAATTAAAGTGCGATTGCGGGATTTTTTAAAAAAAATATAGACAACTTCAAAATATTTGTGTATAATCATATGATAGATAGGAATATTCTGGCTGCATTTTTGCACCTAAAAGCTTAAAAGATACTGAAATCCGGTTTTTGTTTGCGTCATCTGCCGTTGACTGCTGCGGCGCCGTGACCGGTCCGGCTTTCAGGGTCTGCGCGAGAGAGGGATTTTTATGGCATCATCAGGAAACGAAGGTCAATCGTGCAAAGCTATTTTTGACAAGGTTGAATGGAAACGCGACGGCGGCGACGTTCTTGCCTATCGGCATGAAAGTTCGATGAAACTGATAAAGTGCGGATCGAATCTTATCGTAGATGACGGATGCGCCGCTGTTCTGACCTATTCAGAGGGCGTTTCGGACGTTTTTCTCCCCGGGAAATACATCCTTACCTCCTCTGTGCTCAAAAAGGCAGTTCGGGCGTTTGGCCATGAGATCGAGGACAATAAATATTTCAGCTGCGATATCTGCTTTCTTGATATAAAGCCGAGAAGCGGATTGGAATGGAGCATCGGCGAAGGTATTCCCTTGGCGACCGACGGCCAGAGGGAAGGGTATCTGTTCGGAAGGGGACAATACGGCTTCAGACCGACAAACCCCGCTGTTTTTCTCAGCAGAATATTCGGAAACGAAAAGGCCCTGACTGCCGAGAGCTTCGTTAAGCGGCTGAATGACCTGATAGAAGCGTTTATCAGGGAGATCGTTGCATCATACAGAATAAACGCCGGTCTGCTTTGCAGCGAAAAAAAGGCTTCGGCGCTTTTTATAGGCACAAAAATAAGCGAAAAAATCAGAGAGTACGGATTTGATCTTACATATTTCACCATTGATCATATGACGGTTGCCGACGAAAACGCGCAGCCAAATTTCGACGCCGAACCTTCCACGCCCGCCGATGCCGATACGGACGGTTCCGACACAGGCGCGGAAACCGATGATCCTCAGGAGCCGGCGGCTCAGCCGACCGGACATCCCGATAACGAGGAACGGATTTCCGAAACAGACAGTGAAGAGGAATCGGAATATCCGGCGGAAGAACAGAATGCCGAAGAAACACTGTTATATGAATCCGAGCAGGCTGAGGATCCTGACGAAGAAGCTGCCGGGACGCCGGCGGTTATTCCCGTCATAGTTTATGAAGGCCGCAATGATGAAGCGGATTCATATGAAGCGTCGGGAACAGACGCAAAGGATGAAACGAAATTTGATTTTGAAATCGTTCTGTTCTCCGACGAGAAAGAAAAACCGGCCAAGGCTGACGATTCCGAGGAAACGCCCGGCCTGTCCGATGATTTGCCGGAAAAAACGGAAATACAGCCGGAGGCTCAAGAGGATAAGGAGGATCCGGCCGTTGACCTGAACGAGCAGACAGAAACGGTACAGGAAGCCGCCGGGACAGCGGAAGAGGCCGGAACGGCTTTTGATGCGCCCGAAGAAGGCGATTCTCCGGAGATAACCGCCGCGGAGCAATCGTCTGCGGAGTACGGAGAAACGGACGAAATTGCCGCAGAGAGCCAGATCGAAGACAATCCGCCTTTCAGACTGGATGAAGATATTGATTTTTCAATTCCTTACGATACCGTAGAGGAGGAGACAATATCCGCGGAAGAGCCGCAGGAAGGCAATGAAACGGAAGCGGTCGAGTCGGCTCCGTCTGCCTGCGAAGAAGCGAAAGAGCATGAGGAAAGACTTGAAATATCCGTTGAGGAAGAGACCGTAGTGCCGGAGAGCTTTGATTTTGAACTGGATATGCCGGAGCTCGATCTGCACTTTCTTGATATAAACGAATTTTTGTCCGGCGGGGAAAACCTTGACGAGGCGAAGACAGATTATGATCCGGAAGCATCCGGACAAGAGCCGAACGAAATTACCGGGACCTCCGTTGCTGAGACAGGGGAAGAGTCCGGCATTGTCCCCGGTGAAGATACAATTCCGGAAGCTGAGGATATTGCTCAGGAACAGAAAAACGACGCCGAGCAGCCGGGCGAGACGGCGGTTGAAACTGTCGAACAGGCAGAGGCCGGCATTTTTGCCGCGGCCCCCGAAAATGATACTGTGTCTGAAGGCTTCGCTGAGGAAGAAGAAACGGCTGAAACCGAAAAGACTCCCTGCGGACAGGACGACGGCTTTGCCGAAAATCCCAAGCCCGACGCTTTCCCCGAAGAGGATACATTTGTTCCGGAGATGAGCGAGGAAGAAATAGTCGAAGGCGGTGGCACGGTAAAAATCGAGCTGTCGCCGGAACAGGAGGAGATTCTTTCCGCTCAGCCGGAAACGGTTCTTGCGCCGGAAGTCGATGAAACCGACGGAAAGGACGATCAGATTCAGCTTGACATCTGGGACGAGCTTGTTTCCTCACTCGACCAGAGAAAGGCGGAAATGTCAGACGCCGGACCGGACGGCTTCCTGTTTGCCGTCTGCCCGAAATGCGGTAAGACAGTGCCTAAAGGGCTTGCGTGCCCCGAATGCGGCACCTTTGTAAAATAAATAATCCTGCGGACACCGCGGCATATCGCGGACGCAATTCAAACCCGGCATAAATCGCACGATCATCCGGGAGCTTCCAGACCGTTCCCTACAAACCGCCATTTTCCGGTTTTGCAGCGTACAGCAAAAATATGTTCATTGAACAGGAGGATTTCGTTTATGAAAAAAGCCATGGGCGCCATACTGTTTACCGTTTTGGGCATGCTCACAGCTGTTTGCCTGATTCTTGTAAGCCTTTATCAGATTAAGCCCAATGATTTTTCGTTCCTGAAGGGATTGATGGAGGGCATCTCGAAATCCGTTCAGGTGCCGGCTCTTGAAGCTATTCTCGCGGTTGCCATTCTTGCGTTTCTGCTTATTGTCTTCATTATGCTTATTTCCATCCGCAGCGACGGCAAGCTTAAGGGAGGAAAAGAAGCGGACGGTGCGATCTACGATGAGGCCTTTGATGACGAGGAGTCCCGGCTGTGGAAGAACAGACGGCCGTCCGGTGAGGAAACGCCGATCATCCCCGCTTTTGACGCACAGACGGATGAGATTGCCGAAGCCGCAGCTGCAATCGGGGAAGAGCAATTAAACAAAGAAAATGACGCAAAGTCGGATTTTTCGCAGATCACCCTTGCGGATATTCCCGATTTCGAGCTCGCGGATTTAGACGGCGCCGAGGAGGAAGCGTCTCAGCCGGCCGCTCCGGAGCCTGCCTTTAAAGATGAGCAGACGTTGCCGGATAAGCCGGAGAAGGAGTCGGATGAGGTTTCTCCCGATCTTACGGGCGAGGAAAATGCGCCTGAATACGAAAAAGCTCCGCAGCCGGCAGAAGAACAGTTTGATATTACTCCGGAAGAGTGGAAGCTGGACGACAATGAGGAGCTTGACGATCTTCAGTCGTCATATTCCCAGTTACAGCCCGATGATACAAAATTCGATTCCGCTGAACGGCTCGAACAGGCTTTCAGCGAGGCCGTATCCGCTTCGGGCGAAAGCATTTCCGATGACGCGCTGAATTCCGCGCAGCCGGAGGCTTTCGAGGCGCAGCAGACTTCCGAAGAAGACATATATGCCGAACATGAACCGGAGCTTGAGCAGGAGGTCGAGGCCGCAGGGGAGATCGAGGAGCCTGTTTCCGGGCAGACAGCCGATGCTGCTTCCGATGAGATACCGGAGTATACCGCCGACGAAATCGGGGACAGCATTCCGGAGATCGAGCTTCCTGTCGATCTGAGCGTTTTGACCGAGGAAAATGAAATAATCCCGCCGCAGGGCACAGAACTTCCTGAGCCTGCGGTCGATGAGACGGAAGACAAGACCGGGCAGAGCGAAGAAAAGGCTGGCGCCTTCTCTCTTGACGCTCTTAACGGGATTGATTTCGGAGACGACAGCCTTGATATTATCAGCATGCTCAGCGGCGAAGGATGGAGCTTCCTCGGCGAGGATACGGAAAACACTCCGGACAGGGATCCTGAAGACGCGCCGACATTTGACGATGTGCAGCTCAACTTTATCCATCCGGGAGACCTGATTGTCGAAAACGGCGCGCTTGCTCCTGCAAGTCAGCCGGAAGAAGCCGCCCCTGTTTCCCCGGAGATCGCTTCGGAAATAAAGGAAGCTTCCGGCGCTATTGACGATACAGCAGCGGAAGACCTTTACGAAACGGCAAAAGAGGCTGCTGAAGTAATCGACGAGGTTTCGGCTGAAACAGAACCCGAACAGGTCTTTGACGTTCCCGGCGGCGACGGGATAAAAGCGCCCGCTAAAGCCGGCGATGCTGCAAAAGAAGCGCCGGATATCCTTTCTCCGGCAGACCCTTCCATTCAGGAGACGGCGATCCCCGAAGCGGATGCGTTTATTGATCAGCATATTGATTTTGAAGTCAGCGACATACCGATGCCGATCGAGGGAGACATAGAAAGCGCCGTTCTCGGTGAGCAAAGCCGTTTCGGATTCGGACAACAGAGCCCGAAGTCGGAGGACGTTACCGAAAGCCTTATTTTCCGCATTTTCAACAGTTCGCTTGAAACAGGCTCCGGCAATCCGGACAAGGATGTTATTGAAAGCGTTGAACTTGAACCGTCCATGGACAATTACCTGCCTCCCGACGATATTCGGTAAAACAGGTAAGACCATAAGGCGCGGCCGTCTGATCGGCCGCGCTTTTTTTGCCGGTAGTCGTTGAAAAGACACGAAAAGGAGCGGGATTACGGACAGATAAATTCCGATTTGAAGAATACGGGGCGACGATGAACAAATATCATATTGATACATAAATGATAATAAATAACAACAAATATTTATAAAAAACAACGAATATTTGCTTTAAAGCGACACCATAATAAAGCGAATGTTACATAATTATTTAGATTTATTAATTAATTATTTATAAATATTTAGAAATCTGAACACGTAATTGAATTTTACGCTTTTATGTGCTAAAATTATTACAACTGATAACTGAAACAAGCGGATTTTTGACCAGTGATCCACATGCTTTTCAGTCATTGAATAATTATGCAGGAGGTACCATTATGAATCAGTACATGCAAGAGGTATTTGAGAAGGTCAAAGCTCGCAATGCAGGCGAACCTGAGTTCATCCAGTGCGTCGAAGAAATCTTCAAGTCGCTTGAAGTGGTATTCGATAAGCACCCAGAGTACGCTGAAAGCAATCTTCTCGGCAGACTCACCGAACCCGAGAGACAGATCATATTCAGAGTTCCGTGGGTAGACGACAACGGAAAGGTCCAGGTCAACCGCGGTTACAGAGTCGAGTTCTCAAGCGCGATCGGTCCGTATAAGGGCGGTCTCCGCTTCCATCCTTCCGTTTATATCGGAATAATCAAATTCCTTGGCTTTGAGCAGATATTCAAGAACAGCCTCACCGGTCTGCCCATCGGCGGCGGCAAAGGCGGTTCCGACTTCGATCCCAGAGGAAAGAGCGACGGAGAGGTCATGCGCTTCTGCCAGTCCTTCATGACCGAGCTTTCCCGTCATATCGGTGCTGATACAGACGTTCCCGCCGGTGATATCGGCGTAGGCGGACGCGAGATAGGTTATCTTTTCGGACAGTATAAGAGACTGAGAAACAAGTACGAGGGCGTTCTCACAGGCAAGGGTCTCGCATACGGCGGATCTCTCATTCGTCCCGAAGCGACAGGCTACGGCGCAGTTTATTATGCTGTTGAAGTTCTCAAGCATTTCGGCGAAGAAATCAGCGGCAAGACGGTTGCGGTTTCCGGTTTCGGTAATGTTGCATGGGGCGCAGTCAAGAAGATCACAGAGCTCGGCGGCAAGGCTGTCACCATTTCCGGTCCTGACGGATACATCTATGATCCCGACGGAATCAGCACAGACGAAAAGATCAACTATATGCTTGAAATGCGCGCGTCCGGCCGCGACAAGGTTCAGGATTATGCAGATAAGTTCGGCGTCGAATTCTTCCCGGGCCAGAAGCCTTGGGGCCAGAAGGTTGATGTTGTCATGCCCT
Organism: Clostridia bacterium; assembly: GCA_017543285.1. Lineage (GTDB taxonomy): Bacteria > Bacillota > Clostridia > Oscillospirales > Acutalibacteraceae > RGIG7067. Next base: position 87,189 of record JAFYGK010000008.1, read on the forward strand.
GCGCAACCCAGAACGAGGTCAACATCGACGAAGCAAAGAAGATTGTTGCTAACGGCGTAAAGTATTACATCGAGGTCGCCAACATGCCCACAACTCTGGAAGCTACAGAGTACCTCATCGAGAACGGCGCTGTTGTTGCTCCGTCCAAGGCTGTAAACGCAGGCGGCGTTGCCGTTTCCGCTCTTGAAATGAGTCAGAACTCCATGAGATACAACTGGACGACCGAAGAGGTTGACGCCAAGCTGCATGACATCATGAAAAATATCTATAATTCTTCCGTTGCTGCCGCAGAGGAGTACGGTCTCGGCTATGACCTCATTGCCGGTGCAAACATCGCCGGATTTAAGAAGGTCGCAGAGGCAATGGAAGCTCAGGGTATTGTCTGATCTAAAACGCGATGCTTCAAAAAACGGCGGTTATCTAAGATACTGCCGGAGATAAATGATTTTTACGGTGTCCGCCGGGCTTTCCCGACGGACACTTTTTTGCTGCAAATTCTGAACTTTTCCTCATTTTTTGACCATTTTTTTGTCATTGAAAGCAGACCGGTTGTTTGCTATAATTATTAAAGTTGGAATAATGGGCCAAAGCGGTCATAGAGGTGATCAATATGGCGGTTTTTCGTCTGGACAGATTTATTGCGACGCAGGCAGGCATAAGCCGCAGCGAGGCTTCCTCGGCGGTTAAGGCGGGGCGGGTAAGAGTAAACAACAAAACCGAGAAAAACGTCTCGGCAAAAATAGACGCCGAAAATGACCGCGTCTTTTTTGACGGGAATCCGGTTGAGTACAGCGAATTTGTTTATATAATGCTGAACAAGCCTGCCGGGGTGCTTTCGGCAAGCCGGGATCCGAAGATGAAAACGGTGGTGGATCTTGTTCCGGACAGCCTCAGACGGAAAAATCTTTTTCCCGCCGGAAGACTGGACAGGGATTCGGTGGGTCTTATCATCCTGACCGATGACGGACAGTTCTGCCACAGGCTGCTGTCTCCCAAAAAGCATGTGTACAAAACATACTTTGTCAGGCTGGACGGTGCGGTTCCCGACAGCGCCGAGAGAATATTCGGCGACGGGGCAGTACTTGAGGACGGCACAAAATGCCTTCCCGCGAGGCTGTTTGACATTGACAACGACAAATACTGCGCCCGCGTCCAGATATGCGAGGGAAAATTCCATCAGGTAAAAAGAATGTTTAACAGCGTCGGTCTGAACGTGATATATCTCAAAAGAGAGGGCATAGGTCCGCTCAGTCTTGACGAAGGGCTTGCGGAGGGACAATGCCGTGCATTAAAAAGGGAGGAAGTTTATCTGATGCTCGGAGAAAACCCCTGAACGCGGTTTGATATACTATCTGTTGTGTTTGACGATGATTTTTTGCGCAATATGTGAATGTTTACAAATAATTAAAAACAAACCCCCATTGATATATACAAAAGCAACTATGTGATAAAAGCTCACAAATTGACTTTATTTACAGCCCCTTGGCCGGCAATTTGTTAAGATTCTTAAAATTTTGTGCAAGATTTGAAAATAATAGCGCAGAAACTATTGCAAAATGACGGACTTTTGTGTAAAATGATACTATTGAAGTTTTCGACTTAGTTTTTTGCCTTTTGGCATATTACACAATAGAGTTTATGCAAAATCTGGGTAAAGAGGGGTTTACACAAAATGTCAAACAGATTATTTCAGAGCTTTGTTCATCAGACAAAAGACGCTATTGAAAGAATGGTCGGCATAATTGACGATTCGTCCACAGTTGTTGCCTGCAGCGAGCTTGGCAGAATCGGAGAGGTCCAGAACTTTGTGTCTATCGACACCATTCCGACGTCTGAGGTCCTCGTCCGCAACGGTCTGACCTACAGAACCTTCGGGACTCGCTCCAAGGCCGATTACGCTGTATTTGTTGAGGGAATCGACGAGAGCGCGGCGAAGTTCGCTTCCATGCTTGCCATTTCTCTCACAAATATCAAGCAGTACTATGACGAGAAGTACGACAGAAGCAATTTCATAAAGAATGTTATTCTCGACAACATCCTCCCTGGCGATATTTATCTTAAGGCAAGAGAGCTTCGGTTCAGCACGGATGTGTCGAGGGTCGTTCTCCTCATCAGAATCACCTCTCGCACCGACGCCGCGATTTTTGATGTTGTTCAGAATCTGTTCCCGGACAAGAACAAGGATTTTGTCGTAAACATAAACGAAAACGACATAGCTCTTGTCAAGGAAACCCGTTCAACCATTGAGACAAAGGATCTTGAAAAGCTCGCCCGTTCTATTGTAGACACTCTCAGCGCCGAATTCAACACCCATGCGCTCGTCGGTATCGGCACAACTGTCGTCGGCATCAAGGAGCTCGCCCGTTCCTTTAAGGAGGCTCAGGTCTCTCTTGAGGTCAGTAAGGTTTTTGACGCGGACAAGTCCATTGTCAGCTATGACAATATGGGTATCGCCCGTCTGATTTATCAGCTTCCCACAACCCTTTGCGAAATGTACCTCAAGGAGGTGTTCTGCAAGGGTTCAATAGAATCGCTTGACAGAGAAACTCTCTTTACCATACAGAAATTCTTTGAAAACAACCTGAATGTTTCTGAAACGTCGAGAAAGCTCTTCGTTCACAGAAACACTCTTGTATACCGCCTCGAAAAGATCAAGAAGCTTACCGGTCTCGACCTGAGAGAATTTGATCACGCCATCGTGTTTAAAGTGGCGCTCATGGTCAAGAAGTATCTCAACGCAAATCCGGTTAAGTACTGATAATCAGGCTGTATTATCTTAATAATCTGATAATCCCGAGCAGGAAAAGCGCTTTCGGCAAAAACAAAACAGTTCTTTTCCTGTTTTACCAATATCCTGCGCCGAAACGGGCCGTCATGGGCGGTCTTCCCCCGGGGAAACCGCTGCGCGACTACAGAAAAGCTTTGAGGGGAGCTGAGTCTGCTTTCGCTTTGCGCTTCAACAGCGTCTAATGGCGTCTGTCGGCAAAATTCGCCTGAACGGCGGAGAATAAAAGCTGCGGCATATTCCTGATAAAGAAAGGATGGTGTGTCTGTGGTTCAGCTTAAAAATGTTTCAAAGGTGTACGACAACGGAACGGTCGCCCTTAAGGACATTAGCCTGAGCATCGGCAAGGGCGAATTTGTCTTTATCGTCGGCGCCTCCGGAGCCGGCAAGAGTACGTTTTTGAAAATGATTATAGCCGAGGAAAAACCCACCTCGGGCGAAGTACTGGTCAACGACTACAGCATAAACAAAATAAAAAGAAGAGAAATACCCTATCTGAGGCGCACGATGGGGATCGTTTTTCAGGATTTCCGTCTTATAAACAAGATGACGGTGTATGAAAACGTCGCGTTTGTTATGAGGGTTACAGGCGCGTCTCCTAAAAGCATAAAAAAGCGCGTCCCGTATGTTCTGGGTCTCGTGGGACTTCTGCACAAGGCAAAATGCAAGCCAAACGAGCTTTCCGGAGGCGAGCAGCAGAGGGTCGGACTCGCGAGGGCGCTTGTCAACAATCCGTCGATGATCGTTGCGGATGAGCCAACCGGAAATATCGACCCGAAGCTTACATATGAAATAATAGAGCTTTTGTCCGAGATAAACCGCAGGGGCACAACGGTTGTCATGGTCACGCATGAGCATGAGCTTATCAGGCAGTTCAGACACAGAGTCGTTGTGATTGACGACGGATATCTCATCGCCGATGATGAGAACAATTCGGTCCCGGATGATACGCCGGAGTTTTACGATTATACGGCTGAGTATAAATATTCAATGAATAAATTCGGTCCGGACTCCATTGCGGACAGCGGCAAGGAGGGCGATCGGTAAATGAACAGTTTCCGTTATCTTTTTAAAGAGGGACTGAAGAATATTTTTTCCAACAGCCTCATGTCTTTTGCTTCCTTTGGCGTTTTGTCCTGCTGCCTGATCATGATAGGCTGCTCGACCCTGTTTGTTCTCAATATCAACGAGGCATTCAAATCGGTCGAAAGCCAGAATGTCATGAAGGCATACATAAAAAGCGAAGCCACCCAACAGGATATAGATGCTCTTGCAATACGGTTCAAGGAAATGGACAATATTGAGAACAGCGTTTTTGTCTCGTCCGATGAGGCGCTGAAATCATTCACCGAGTCAAACGACGATTATGCCAAGGCGTTTGAAAGCCTTGTTTATGATAATCCGCTTCCGGCGAGCTTTGAGCTTACCATCAAGGATCTGACCAAATATCAGACGACCTATAACGAGGTTTCCGGAATCAGTCTCGTGGAAAAGGTGAGCAGCCAGTACGATCTGGCGCAAAAGCTGATCGGAATGAGAAGGATGATAGCCATAATCAGTTTATGGATAGTCGGACTGCTTGCGCTTGTTTCGCTGTTTATCATATCCAATATGGTCAGGGTAACGATGCATTCAAGACGGCTTGAAATCAGCATTATGAAATCGGTCGGCGCTACAGATTCGTTTATTGTATTTCCGTTTATGGTAGAAGGTATATTGATCGGTCTTTTCTCAGCGGCGGCGTCATTCTTTGCGATATGGTATATCTATTACAACGCCGGCGGAGTGCTTATGGATACTCTCGGAACGCAGGTCATACCGTTTGAAAGACTTATGGTCCCGATAGCCGTATTGTTTGCCGTTATCGGTATGATCGCCGGCGGAATAGGAAGCCGGATGTCCATCAGAAAATATCTGAGAAGCGGAGGAGGAAGCGTTTACGATGCGATTTAAAAAGCAGATAAAAATTCTTGTATCCGCAATTCTTGCCGTTGCGCTGCTGATAACCCAGTTCTCGGCTTCCGCGGCCACCTTGTCCGGCCTGCAGAAGAATCTTTCGGATCTGCAGAGCAAGTACAAAAGCCTCGAGGTCAAGCAGGAGCAGATGAAGGAACAATATGAGCGGGCTGTCCAGGACAAGGAAAACCGGCTCGAATACAAAAATCTGCTCCAGGAGAAGATCAACGCGACCATAGAGCAGCTGGATATTCTTGTTATGCGCATCGAGATTCTCGACAACGATATAGAGACTCTTGAGGAGCAGGTTGAAAAGAAAGAAAAAGAGATCGACGCAAATTACGAAACATACAAGGAGAGGGTCCGCGCCATTTATATGGCGGGCGAAACCGGACTGCTCGAATTTGTGCTCAGCTCCAGCAGCATCAGCGATTTCTTCGACAGAATGGTGATAGCCAAGTCCATATCGGATCATGACAACAGCATCATAGAGGGTCTGAAGGGCGATAAGCAGGAGCTTGAGGACACCAAAAAACGAATAGAGGATAACCGCAGAGACCTCAGCAGCACAAAGGCTGAGCTTGAAGCAAAACAGGACGAGCTCGACAGGCTTTATGAGGAAAATAACGCCGTCATCAAGGAGCTTGAAAAAAACGAGAGCTACTATCTTTCCGAGCAAAAGAAAAAGGCCGCGGAGATGAAGGAGCTCAATGCCGATATTGAAAAGGCCTATAAGGAAATCGAGAAAAAGCGTCAGGAGATAGCCAATCAGAATAATGATCCGACCGGAGGCGGCAAAACCAGCTCCGGAAGCTCAGGCTCCGGCAGCTCAGGCTCCGGCAGTGCAAGCACCAAGGTGATCAGCGGCAAGGTCTATTCATCCGGCCTGATGTGGCCCACTCCGACCCTTTCCACGATAACCTCGGGTTTCCGTACCAAGAGCAGGCCGAACCATAACGGCGTCGATATTTCCGGCAGAGGAGCGTACGGCTCAGCTATTATTGCGACCATGGGAGGCACCGTATACAAGGTAGGCGACCACGGCTCGAAGAGCTACGGAAAGTTCGTTATGATCGACCACGGCACAATCAACGGAAAGAGCTATGTCACGCTTTATGCCCACTGCAGCGCCATTTATGTTTCGAAGGGGCAGACGGTCAAGCAGGGACAGAAAATAGCGGCAGTCGGCTCAACCGGCAATTCAACGGGACCCCATCTGCATTTTGAGGTCAGAGTAAACGGCAACTACACAAATCCGCTCAACTACTTCAAATAATAAATCAGGTCGGCTGTCTGCTTTGATATTATAAGCGGACAGCCGAAACGAAGTATCCCGAAGCAAAATATAACATATTTTGCAGGGCTACTGTTTTCCGGGATATAAGATCATATATTTTACCGGTCGGACGGCAAAAATGCCGTCATGGTACGGACGGTATCTGTATTTCCCGAATCGTTTCTTAGGAGCTATATTTCATATGAACAAAAAAATATCATTGGGCGCCGCGATTGCGCTTGTTGTTTTTGTCGCCGCAGCTGCGGTGTTTATAACGATGGGCGTTTCTTCTCAGCTCTTTGCCAATCATAGCGACGTTTCGCCCGACAGAGCCGCAATAATGACAAAACTCGGAGAGATAGACGCCGTCGTTTCGAATAATTATGTAGGAGAGATAAATGAGGAAGCCCTGAGCAAAGGGATAATGGACGGATTTTTTACCGGACTCGGCGACCCTCATTCTTGTTATCTCACGCCGGAGGAATATAACGAAACGGTTCTTGACAGGAGCGGAAAATCCTCCGATATAGGCGCCTATGTGACGGATTACAACGGCGGCATGTACGTCTATTTCGTCATGAATAATTCTCCGGCAAGCGACGCAGGGCTGGAAAAGGGTGATATTATTACCGCCGTCGCCGGAGCGGAAGTAAAGGATTCGGGATTCGATGCGGCTGTCAGTTCCATCAAATCCATGTCGTCCACATTCGACCTGACCGTCACGAGGGGACAGGAGACCATGACTGTTAACGTCACGCCCGGCGAATTCAAGACGACCACAATAGAAGCGAAGATACTTGAGCTTGGCAATATCGGGTATATCAGGATATACAACTTTGTTGATTCGACCGACGAGCAGTTCTCCGACGCCGTCGAAACCATGCTCAGACAAAATGTCTCAGGCTTTATTTTTGACGTAAGGCACAACGGCGGAGGTACTCTTTCCTCCGTGGTGAATATGATTGATAAACTGTGTCCCGCAGGGCCTATAATGTATAAGGTAGACAAGGACGGAACGACAACCGTGCTTCACAAATCGGACTCAAATGAGATCGAAAAGCCCATGCTCGTTCTTATGGATGACACAACCGCAAGCGCTGCCGAACTTTTTGCATGCGCGCTGCGTGATTACGAAAAAGCCGAGCTCATCGGTACAAAAACATACGGTAAGGGCTCCATGCAGGATCTGTTTGCGTTCAAGGACGGCTCAGCAATCAATCTCACGACTTCGCTTTTCAATCCGCCGTACAGCCCCAACTTCAACGGCGTCGGAATCCTGCCCGATTATGAGGTGCCGCTAAGCAGCGGAATCACCAATTTCTTTCTGGTCAACGAGGAAACGGACACTCAGCTTCAGTTTGCCGTGCAAAAGATGTTTGAGGTAACGGGATACGCGGATTCGGTCAACGCCGACCCTGAGGACCAGTTATCGCAGGCCGGTTCATCTGAAGCTTCGGCGGAAAATTCCGCGTCCTCGCAGTTGTCCTCTGCATCTTCACAGTCGTCCTCCGCATCCACGCAGACAGCTTCGTCGGAGGTCGGGTCCGAATCATCGGCTAACTCCCGGACAGGTTCATCAGATGCTCAAACATCATCCTCGGCTGTCTCTCGGCAATGAGCTGACAGAAAAAGAGACAATTATTTTTGATTATAACCAGAATAAAAAAGCTCCGACTATAGACGGAGCTTTTTTCATCGTTCGTGAAGCAGGTAAAATTTTTATTAAATAGTAATTTTATCACCCGTCTGTTATTGACAATTTTCTATCAATGATGGATAATATATAATGATGTATTATTGAAGCAATTATTCTTATAATGAAAATGGTTATTTATGCAACATTTACCGACCTGTTAAAAGCGGGCCGCATTTGAAAGGAGTCACAGAACCGCCATGGGAAAAACCATAGCTCAGAAAATAATTGAAGCCCATCTTTTAGAAGGGGAAATGAATGTCGGTCAGGAAATCGGCCTCAGAATCGATCAGACGCTGACACAGGACGCGACAGGCACGATGGCATATCTCGAATTTGAAGCAATGGGCATTCCGAGGGTAAAAACCGAACGATCGGTTGCATATATAGATCACAACACACTTCAGGCGGGATTTGAAAATGCCGACGACCACCGCTTTATTCAGACGGTGACAAAAAAGCACGGTATCTATTTCTCCAGACCGGGCAACGGCATCTGCCATCAGGTTCATCTCGAGCGTTTCGGCAAGCCGGGCAAAACCCTCATCGGTTCTGACAGCCATACACCCACAGGCGGAGGAATCGGTATGCTGGCATTCGGCGCAGGCGGACTCGATGTTGCTGTTGCGATGGGCGGCGGCACATATTATATCACCATGCCCAAGATGGTCAGAGTAAACCTCACCGGTAAGCTGTCAGCATGGGTTTCGGCAAAGGATGTTATTCTTGAAGTGCTGCGCATAATGAGCGTCAAGGGCGGCGTAGGCAAGATAATCGAATATGCGGGCGAAGGCGTTAAAACACTGACCGTGCCCGAAAGAGCGACAATAACAAACATGGGCGCCGAGCTCGGCGCGACCACTTCCGTTTTCCCATCCGACGAAATGACCAGAGATTTTCTCAAGGCGCAGGGAAGGGAAGGAGACTATATCGAATTAAAGAGCGATGACGACGCTGAATACGACGAGGTTATAAATATTGATCTCAGCGCCTTGAAGCCTGCCGCTGCAATGCCCCATTCGCCCGACAATGTTAAAACTGTGGAGGAGATAGGGCCGATCAAGGTGGACCAGGTCTGCATCGGTTCATGCACGAATTCCAGCTATCTCGATCTCATGAAGGTTGCAAAGATACTCAAGGGCAAGACAATAGCCGACGGTGTTTCGCTCTCTATTTCACCCGGCTCCAAGCAGGTCTATTCCATGATGGCAAGCAACGGCATGCTTGCCGACATTATCAACGCCGGCGGACGAATCTTAGAGTGCGCCTGCGGGCCATGCATAGGCATGGGCTTTTCGCCCAATTCCGGCGGTGTTTCACTGAGAACCTTCAACAGAAACTTTGAGGGACGCTCAGGCACGGCAGACGGACAGGTTTATCTCGTCAGCCCCGAAACTGCTGCAGCCTCCGCGCTGACCGGCTATCTTACCGACCCGAGAACGCTCGGAGACGCCGTAAAAATCGAAATGCCCAACAGTTTCCCGGTCAATGACAATATGATTATAGCTCCCGCGAGCGTTGATGAAATGGACAGCGTTGAGGTTCTGCGCGGTCCCAATATAAAGCCCTTCCCCGTTGCGGACGCTCTGCCCGAAAGCATTGAAGCGGGCGTATCGCTGAAGGTGGAAGACAACATAACCACCGATCACATCATGCCGGCAGGCGCAAAGATTCTGCCCTATCGCTCCAACATTCCTTATATGAGCCAGTTCTGCTTCGCCGTATGCGACAAGCAGTTCCCGGAGCGCGCAAAGGAAATGGGCCAAAGCATTGTTGTCGGAGGCAACAACTACGGTCAGGGCTCGTCAAGAGAACATGCTGCTCTTGTGCCGCTCTATTTGGGCGTGAAAGCGGTTATAGTGAAGTCGTTTGCCAGAATTCACAGGGCAAATCTGGTAAATGCCGGTATTCTTCCGCTCACCTTCAAGAATCCCGATGATTACGACAGGATAGAGCAGGGCGACAAACTGAGTATCCCCGATATCAAAAAGCTGGTGGAGACTGCGGATCAAGCTGTTGTGATAAATGTCAGCAAGGGTGTTGAGATACCCGTGCTTCTCGAACTGTCACAGAGACAGCGCGACATGCTCATAGCCGGCGGTCTGCTCAACTACACAAGGCAGCTCAACGAGAAATAATGCCAAACCGTTTTTTGCGGTTGATTTTCAATTATCAATAACAACTGGAGGATGCATAAATGCAGGATAAAATCAACGCTGCCGTCGAGCAGTTTAAAAAGGTTGTCACGTCTCAGCTCGAAAGGGTCGAGAAAATGAAAGCTCAGAAGGATTTCGTCGATTACGAAAGGCTCGATAAAATAGTTATCGGTATTTGCGGCGGCGACGGCATAGGTCCCGTCATCGCACACGAGGCCGAGAGAGTCATATCCTATCTTCTTGCCGACGACGTTAAGAGCGGCAGAATAGAATTCAAGGAGATCGACGGACTCACTATAGAAAACAGGGTAGCACATAACTGTGCAATTCCTGCGGATGTTCTTGAAGAGCTCAAGGCCTGCCATGTCATCCTCAAGGGCCCGACAACCACACCGAGACAGGGCGATCCCTGGCCCAACGTCGAGTCGGCAAACGTCGCCATGAGAAAAGAGCTTGATCTCTTTGCAAACGTGCGTCCGGTAAAAATTCCCGATCAGGGCATAGACTGGACATTTTTCCGCGAAAACACCGAGGGCGCGTACACCCTCGGCTCACAGGGCGTTAACGTCAACGACGATCTTGCCGTTGACTTCACCGTCACAACGACCGAAGGCACCGAGAGAATTGCGCGCCTTGCCTATGAATACGCAAAGAAAAACGGCAAGAGCCGCGTTTCCATCATCACGAAGGCAAACGTCATCAAGACCACCGACGGCAAGTTCCTCAACCTCTGCAAAAAGATCGGAGAGGAATATCCGGACATTACCACCGACGACTGGTACATCGACATCACAACTGCAAAACTGATCGACGAAAAGCGCCGCCGCGATTTTCAGGTCTTCGTGCTGCCCAATCTCTATGGCGACATAATCACAGACGAGGCCGCCGAGATGCAGGGCGGAGTTGGCACTGCCGGCAGCGCAAATCTTGGCAAACGCTACGCCATGTTTGAGGCCATCCACGGTTCGGCTCCGAGAATGGTTCAGGAGGGCCGCGCAAAGTATGCCGATCCCTGTTCCATGCTCCGCGCCACTGTAATGCTGCTGTCCCATATCGGATACCAGAAGCAGGCCGATCAGCTCGAGCGTGCGCTTGACATCTGCATGTACGAAGAAAAGAAGCTGACCATAACCGGACGCGACACCGGCTGCACCTGTGAGCAATTCGGCGACTATGTTATGGAAACGGTTGAATCCCTCGCGGATTAAAATGCTACAGACGCCTGCGGAGCAACCGCCTTTGCAGGGTCAAAAAATACGCGGCGTGCCTTCGGACAGGGCGCGCCGAAAAAGGCAGGCGAAGCAGTTATGAGCAAAAGTGAAAACATCTCCCTGTCGGTAATCAAAAGATTACCGAGATATTACCGTTTTTTAGGCAGCCTTAAAAAACAGGGAATAGTGCGCATTTCGTCGAGAGAATTATCAGAGAGAATGGGCCTTACCGCTTCCCAGATAAGGCAGGATTTTAACTGCTTCGGCGGATTCGGCCAGCAGGGCTACGGCTATATTGTTGAGCAGCTTCATGAGGAAATAGGAAAGATTCTCGGCGTCGGCAGAAGAATGAAGGCGGTTTTGATAGGAGCCGGGAACCTTGGAAGAGCTATTGCGACTCATATGGAATTTGAAAGGAACGGTTTTAAGCTGATCGGTCTCTTTGACAGAGACGAGAAAGTAAGAAAAAATACCGTCGGCGGCATGAAGGTTATGAGCATGGATGAGCTTGACGGCTTTTGCAGGGAAAACAAACCGGACATCGCCATAATATGTCTGCCGGACAGCAGCGTGGCGGCTGTGACCGAGCGGTTGATTTCGCTTGGAGTCAACGGATTCTGGAACTATTCCCACTATGACATTCACCTCAATTTCCCTGAAGCAAAGGTGGAAAGCGTCCATCTCAGCGACAGCCTGCTTGTTTTGGGTTATAACATGAAAAATTGCGAATAGCTTTGACGCAGACCTGCGTCGGGCGAATCGCAAACGACAAAGAAAATTCGCTCTGCGACGAGGCAGAGCGAATTTTTAGGTCATATGGTCAATAACAAGGAATAATTCGAATTCAGAAGGCGCAATATCATGCGGCGCCGTGGATGCACATTTCCAAAAGCATCAAGAAATCTTCGTCGCTGTCACACTCGATCGAGGCCTTTGCGATTTTGCCGCCTTCGATGAGTCTTGCTATGCCCATAAACTGGCAGAGCTTGCTTTTCAGATTGAGCCTGTCGCCTTCCTCGGTGACCAGCCATACATCCTTATGGCACTTGTCGACCATGTTCATCAGATCGACGGGGTTAAGATTGAATAAATCAATAACGGGTTTTTTCATTTTACATCATCCTTTCTGAAAAACCGTATTGCGTGAAACCGAGCTTCGTTTCATCTCAGCTTCGACTATATTATACTCGGGAAAATCAGAAAGTCAAGAAAAAATGCCTTCTTTCTTTGTGGATATTGCTATAGAAAAATATAATGTTTTTGTACAATATATACAGGTAAAAAATGATTGTTAGATATTTAACAATAATATCCGTTGTATTTTTCATCAATATTTCGCAGGATAACGGTGAAATACTATTGCAAATCAATCAAGAAATATGAACGTCTTATCCGTAATAGACCGATCAAAAGCCGTGCTTTGGCCGGTTTGCCCTATCATTATGTTAAAATAAAATAGGCAGTAAGAGGCATATTTTTGATTTGCCGGGAATAAAATGTTTATTTTTTGAAATATTTGTGGTACAATTACTGATAGCCCGATTAACACACGGGATCGACACAACAAATAAAACCCATATTATATAAAGGAGCGTCATAAATGAAATATGTAGTTCTCTTATGCGACGGCATGGCCGACTATCCTATTGAGGAGCTGGGCGGCAGAACTCCGATGGAAGCGGCCAACAAGCCAAATATGGACCGTCTTGCGGCAAAAAGCTATGTCGGACTTGCCAAAACCGTGCCGAACGGCTTTCCTGCAGGAAGCGACGTGGCCAATCTTTCCATGCTGGGCTACAGCCCGAAGGAATACTATACCGGAAGATCTCCTCTTGAGGCCGTGAGCATGGGCGTTCAGATGGACGCCGACGATCTGGCATTCCGCTGCAATCTGGTTACGCTGTCCGATGAAGAAAACTACAGAGATAAAACCATGCTGGATTACTGCGCAGGCGATATTTCAAGCAGCGAGGCCGCGCAGATTATCGAAACAGTACAGGAAATGCTCGGCGATGAAGTCTATTCCTTCTATCCGGGCGTCAGCTACAGACACTGCCTGAAGGTAAAGGGCGGCTGCGCCGACCTTCCTGTTTTCACTCCGCCTCACGATATAAGCTTAAAACCCATCAGGGAGCATATATATAAGAGTGAAAGCTCCAGAAAGCTTTATGAGCTTATGGAAAAGAGCTATTCGATACTTAAAGACCATCCCGTCAACGTCAGGAGAATTGCCGAGGGCAAAAACCCCGCCAACTCCATTTGGCTCTGGGGTCAGGGGAGCAAGCCCGATCTTGACGATTTTATCGACAAATTCGGTCTGAAGGGCTCCATCATATCGGCGGTCGACCTTCTAAGGGGTATTGGCAAGAGCGCGGAAATGGCGACTCCGGAAGTCGAGGGCGCGACAGGGTATATCGACACCAACTTCGAGGGCAAGGCATACGCCGCCGTTGATGAGCTTTCCAGGGGACAGGACTATGTTTATATACATGTTGAAGCTCCGGATGAATGCGGACACAGAGGGGAGCTTGACAATAAGATACGTTCAATCGAGATAATCGACAATATTATGCTGCCCATAATCCTTGACGCTCTCAACGAATATGACGACTATAAGATAATGATTGCACCCGACCACCCCACGCCTCTCAGCACGAGAACACATGCGAGAGACGCCGTACCTTTTATGATTTACCATAAAAAATGTGAAGTTCAGGGCGTTGACAATTTCTGCGAAAGAACCGCCAAAGAAACCGGAAACTATGTGGAACACGCGTACGATCTGACAAGGATCATGATGAATCTCTGATTGAAACCGCAGAAGGACGCGCTTTGCGTCAACGGAGGAGAAATGCGCAAGGATAACGGGTTATCATCAAAACAGATCATGCTGTCGCTGATAATATGCGTCGTTATGGCCGTGCTTTACTTTGCGTCCGCCTATTTTTTCGGCAGGCAGATCGCCAACATTGTATTGATGTGCGGTCTTGCTTTGGGAGCGGTCGTTGTCCTTGTTGCGCGCTATATCGAAGCAAGGCGACGGTAATCCCGCGCTGCCGGAAGAACGTGCGGCCGGTTTTTCGGAACAGGCATGCCGTCGCAATTATTGTCCGGGTATAATGTCTCCGACGCTTGACAGTACGTTATTTTTATATTAATATATTCACGGGATATTCACGGAATAAAACCACTGTTCAAAGCCGTGGTTTTGTCGCGTCAAACCTCATGCTTTCAGGAGGGCTTATCATGGAAGACGGCATGGTTTATGTTTATTTCGGCGAGGGCAAAGGAAAAACGTCAGCCGCCTTCGGTCTGGCGATGCGTGCCAGCGGACGCGGAAAGCGTGTTCTTATTGCGCAGTTTCTGAAAAACAACGATTCAGGCGAGAGAAATGCCGCGAATCTGCTCAACAATATGACCGTTTTGCCCTGCCCGGACAGAGTCACATTTACCTCCGATATGACCGAACAGGAAAAGGAGGATATGCACATCTATTACGATTCGCTGTTCCGGAGGGCTGCGGATATGGTTTTGCGCGAGGAATTTGACGCTGTCGTTTTTGATGAAATACTTACCGCTGTCGAGGCCGGCCTGCTGGATAAGACCAGACTTACCGACTTCCTCAAAAACCGTTCGCAGGATACCGAGATCATACTTACAGGAACAAGCGCCGATGAGGATATAATCGCTCTCGCCGATTATGTTTCCAAAATCGAGAGAATAAAGCAGCCGGAAAGCCCTGAGGCCTGACCGCGCGTTTTAAAACAATTTGTGACAAACTGCAAAAAATACTTGCATTTTACAGAATTGATGATACAATATATTTGTAATGAGGCTATGTCTCATTCCGTATTTATTACGGAACCCAAGTCTCTTTAAGGAGGTGTACATATATGGCATACGTCATTTCCGATGAATGTTTACAGTGCGGTGCATGCGAGGCCGAATGTCCCGTAGAAGCTATCTCCGCCGGTGAAACAAAGTACGTTATCGATCCTGATACATGTATAGAATGCGGTTCTTGCGCAGCTACATGTCCCGCAGAGGCCATCAGCGCCGAATAATTGTTGGTTGATTATTAAACTTGCAGGGTTGCAACAGGGCTTATACCTTTTGTTGCGACCCTTTGCTTTTACAGACCCCGGTATGGCCGGCCGCATTATGCCCGGCGGAACCGGATGCGAGCGTAATATTTGCTATGAATGAAACCCGGATCGACAGATTAGGCAGAAATTATGATATTACCACCAGCAAAAGGCACAGCTTCGGCACCGACGCCATTATCCTCGCAAAGTTTTCCGACGCCCCGGCTAACGGCAGGATCTGCGACCTTGGTACCGGCTGCGGCATTATTCCAATGCTGCTGAGCGTTTGGGGGATCAAAGCGCATGTTGACGCGGTAGATATTCAGCCTGACGCAATAGATATGCTCAATGAAACGGTGGAGAGAAATGGTCTTTCCGACAGGATATATCCGGTCTGCTGCGACCTGAAACAGCTTAAAAATGTTTTGCCGCGCGGCTGCTACGATCTTGTTATATGCAACCCGCCATACAGAACGATCGGCTCCGGAGCGGTCTGCAAAGACGAAGGCCTGAGGGTGGCAAGGTTTGAAGTGAGTGCTAATATCTCGGATGTATGCCTTGCAGGCTCCAAGCTGCTCAGGACAGGCGGAAGGTTATGCATATGCAACCGTCCGGACAGGCTTCCTGATTCGGTTGAAGCCATGCGGCGGTCGGGTTTTTCCCTGTCAAGGCTCAGACTGGTCCAGCAAAGAAGCGACGGCAGGGCGTGGCTGTTTCTTATGGAGGGCATAAAGAGCGGCAAAAGTCAGCTCTGTATTCTGCCCGCGCTGATTATCGAAGATAATAAAGGCGGTTATACGCCGGAAATGAAGGATGTTTACGGTGAATTTGCCGAAAGCGCAGAATAATCCGCCGGAAAGGAAGGAAAAAATGCCGGGTCGTCTGTTTGTTGTCGGAACGCCTATCGGAAATTTAGGCGATTTCAGCCCAAGAGCCGTTGAGACCCTGAACGCCTGCGATTTTATCGCCGCGGAGGATACAAGGGTCACGCTGAAGCTCTTGAATCATTTCGGCATAAAAAAGCATCTCGTAAGCTGCCATGAGCACAACGAGAAAGAAAAGAGCTTTGATATAATAGAGAGAATACTCGGCGGAGAAAACTGCGCGCTTGTTTCCGACGCGGGGATGCCATGCGTTTCCGATCCGGGCAGCGAGCTTATAAACAAATGCCACGAAAGAGGCATTGAAGTGGCGGCCGTTCCGGGACCTACGGCTTTCGCGACGGCCTTTGCGCTGTCGGGCCTGATGTGCAAGCGTTTTACCTTCGAGGGCTTTCTCAGCACCGCAAAACGCTCGCGCCGGGAGCATCTTGAAAGCATAAAGCATGAAACGCGTGCCATGATATTTTACGAAGCCCCGCACAAGCTTGTTTATACCCTGAGAGATATGCTGGAATATCTTGGCGACAGAAGACTGACCATAGCGAGGGAAATCACCAAGATACATGAGCAGACGATAAGAACGACTCTGAGCGAGGCCGTAAAGCACTACGAGGAAAACACGCCCAAGGGCGAATTTGTGCTGATAATCGAGGGAGAACAGCCTGAAAAAGAGCAAAGCATGAGCCTTGAAGAAGCGGTGGAATACGCTAGGGAACTTCAAAAGGACGGAATGCCCAAAACAGCGGCTGCGAAGGAAGCGGCAAATTTCAGCGGACAAAAAAAGAGCGAAATATATAAAAAACTGACAGAGGAATAACGCGGGAGGAAAAAATGCAGGGTTTTATGGAATTTATAAAGGATTATATCTGGATTATTTTAGCAGTGATTGCAGGCATTGTTTTTTACATCGTGATGTCATACAGGCGTATGAAGCCATTGATCAATTCCATGAAGGCAAATGCCGAGCTTGAGGAAAAGTACGGTGAAATGACCGTCGAAAAAATTGACGCAGCCCCGGATGATATATTGTGGAAAGCGGTGCTGATGGGCATATGGAGCCGAATGGCAGACGATATGTCCGATGAAAAGGCCGTCTTTGCCTCTCTCAATGATTACCAGAAAACGGTCTATGCCATAAATAAGATCGAAACCGAGGTTGCTGACAGAGGCCTGGAAACCTTCTATCTGACAAGCCACAGAATGTACGCGCTTGATTCGGATTTTTACAGCAAAGTCGGCGCAAAGGCAAAGAGCGAAATAATAAAAAAAGCAAACGCCGTTTTCGAGGAACACAGAGACCTGTTCGAGAAGGGCGAATTGCTTCCGATGAGCGAGCAGTATTATTTTGACGACGTCCAGAACGAATGGAACGGCTGCGATGAGGATATTAACGCCCTGTGCGTGAGATATATAAGAGAGCACAAGGCGGAAATGGCGGAAAGATAAGAGAAAAGAACGCTTCAAGGCCCCATCTCAGAGAGGATCGGCTCCGTCAGGCGGCTCAGGGAGCCAAAGCTGCTCCACCGGAGGCCATTTGACTTAAAGCCTTAAGCCCTTATTCAAAACAGCCTGTCCTGCACGAAGGACGCCGCGTATGCAGCAACGCAGGAACATATTGCGACCGTGAGCAACCCGCGTTCAAACAGCGCGAGGATAACTCCGACGACCAGTGCGGCTATACCGGCGGCGAGACCGTTCCCGGCATAGAAAATATCGGGGATGGTCATTGCGGCCAGAACGGCGTAGGGTATGTAATACATAAAGGAGCGGACAAAGCGGCTCTGGATCTTTTTTCTGAAAAGCACCATCGGCAGCATTCTGACGAGATAGGTAACGCCTGCCATAATGGCGACATATATAAAGAAATTATTGCTCAAGCTTTTCGGCCTCCTTTACAGGGAAGAAAAGCGCGCCCAAAACCGAAGCGGCAACGGCACAGATGATTATTGCAAAGCCGGACGAAACTCCGTTGACATAGGGCACATATCTGAATATGCAGCTGAGCGCGACGGCTATCGCAACAACGATAAGCACGCTTCGCTGCTTTTTAGCGGGCGGCACGACGATTGCGATGAACATGCCGTAAATTGCCACACCGAGAGCCTGACGGATATCCTCGGGCAAAAACGCGCTCAGCGTCGCGCCCAGAAATGTCCCGAGAGCCCAGCCGAAATAAGGCGTTGTGATAAGCCCGTACATATATTTATTTGAAAGCTCGCCCTGCTTTGACGATGCGACGGCAAACACCTCGTCGGTATCCACGAAGGAGACAATGAACCGGTCTATCAGCCGGAATCTGCCGTCAACCTTCTGGGAAAGGGTCAGCGACATGAGCGAATATCTTATGTTGATGATCAGCTGGGTCAGCGCGATTTCTATATATCCCGCGCCGGCCGCGATCAGGGTTATTCCGTTGAACTGACCGGCGGATGTGACGCAGGAAAGGGATATCAGCAGAGCCTGCCATACGGTAAATCCGTAGGAAACCGCCGCCATGCCGAAGGCTATGGAAACCGATATGTATCCGAGACATATGGGCAGACCGTCCCTCAGACCCTGCAAATATAGATTTTTCGGTTTGCTGTTTGCCATATTCTTTCTCCGAAAAGCGTGAAATGCGCGCCAACAGTACGCTGAAAAAAATTATAGCATATGGCGGCGATTATTTCAAATAATTTCAAAGTAAAGGCAAAAAATCCAACCGTATTCGGCCAAAAAACAACGCCGGATGATTATTTGCCATTTTTTTCACAAAATAAAGTAAAACCCCTTGCAATTAATCCCGGCTTGTGTTATAATACTAAAGCATTTGGTTTTCCGCTGCTTCGAGCAGTGGGGGTCAATGCCATTTAATGACATTGAAGCGGGCAGTCCTCTGTCAAGACGATCCATGCTTGATATCGAATGTCTGAAAACTCAGGAGGATTTTTTACAAATGGATGCATTAAAGTACATTGCACAGGACAGCCTTAAAAAGGAAGTTCCCCAGTTCAACATCGGTGACACGGTCAGAGTAAACGTAAGGATTCGCGAAGGCGAAAGAGAAAGAATCCAGGCCTTCGAGGGAACGGTTATTGCCAAGAAGTCCAGTGGCGTTGCCGAAACCTTCACTGTCCGCAGAGTTTCCTACGGCGTTGGCGTTGAAAGGGTTTTCCCCATTCATTCACCCAATGTTGAGCAGGTCAAGATTATCAGACGCGGTAAGGTTCGCAGAGCCAAGCTCTATTATCTCCGCGACAGAGTCGGCAAGGCTGCCAAGGTTAAGGAAAAACTCAAATAAGAAAAATCCGATAAAAAGGGACTTTGCAGTCCCTTTTTTGCTTTATTAATATAAACCTTTCAGGTCGATTTCTGAAAATAATTTAACATTATCATAACAAATTGCAAACAACTATTTCATCATAAATGCTTATACTAAACTTGATTTGGCGGACATTTTTCCGTCAGTATCAGCCTGGGGATTGCAAAAACGTATTGAGGACGGGTTTTTATGGAAGGATCATCGGCAAGCAAATACAGTAACGCTATCAGCCTTAAGAAAGGCTCCGGATTCAACGACGCCGGAGAATGGATACAGACGCTCTCGACGGCGCTCATTTTTGTCGTGCTTGTATTCGCCTTTGTTTTTCGTGTGGTAATGGTGGACGGCCATTCAATGGATTCGACGCTTAACGACAGAGACCGGCTGCTTATTTCCAGCTTGTTCGCGGATCCGCAGAACAACGATATTGTTGTTGTGCTCACCGACGGCAACAACGGACATCCTATTATTAAGCGCGTTATCGGCACCGAGGGCCAGACCGTCAGGATAGATTACGCCGCTGACACCGTAACGGTGACCGACAAAAACGGTCAGTCGCAGACACTCAACGAAACATATATAAACGAGCAGGATTTAAGGTTCAAGGGCAGCACAGGCTTTACCGACGACGATGATCCGGAAATAACCTACGACCAGCTTACCGGAGAGGTCCTGACGGTCACATACAGGGTACCAGAAGGCAAGTACTTCGTCATGGGCGACAACAGAAATAACTCCAAGGACAGCCGCTATGATGAAATAGGATATGTTACCCGTTCGCAGATACTGGGAGAGGTCGTTCTCAGAGTTCTTCCGGTAAAGCAGTTCGGATTTGTCGGATAAAAACGCAGGAAAAAGATCGCTTCGAATTTTAACGAATGAATAATACCTTTTGTAATAGTGAAATGACCGCAGTTTTTTTAAAACCGAAGCGTATTTTGATATTTTTAATTGAAGGGATGAATTATTATGCAGACTATTTCCAAAAAGATAGTGTCGCTTCTTTTGGCGATGCTCATTCTTGCATCAACCGGCGTTGTTGCTTTCGCTGACGCCATTTATGACGATGCTGATGAAAATTTCGACACCTATATTTCCCTCGGAGCCGATCTGAGCAAGAGCCAGAAGGAAAAGGTGCTCGATCTTCTCGGCGTAGACGAGGACGATCTGGATGAGTTTATCACTGTCACGACCACAAACGACGAGGAATACCAGTATCTCGGCGATTATCTCTCCAAATCGGTAATAGGCAAAAATGCTCTTTCCTCCGTGCTTGTTGTAAAGCAGAAGGAGGGACACGGTATCCACGTCCAGACCCACAATATTTCCTACTGCACAAGCGGCATGTATGAAAACGCGCTTGTTACGGCCGGAATAACCGATGCCGAGGTCGTCGTTGCAGCTCCGATGAAAATATCCGGAACAGCCGCGCTTGTCGGCGTAATGAAGGCATATTCAGCTATGACCGGCGAAACAATGAAAGAGGAAAATGTGGATACGGCGACAAACGAGCTTGTCGTTTCCGGCGAACTCGCTGAAAAGATAAGCGACCCGAACAGAATCGAACAGCTCATCGCCATGATCAAGCAGAAGATTTCCGAGGGCAAGCTTGAAACAGACGACGAAATAAAAGAAGCCATCGTTGAATCGGCGAAGATTCTTGAAATCGAGCTTTCCGACGAGGATATAGAAAAGCTCCTCGATCTTATGAAGAAGTTTGCCTCCCTTGATCTCGACTGGAGCACTATCCAGACCCAGTTGGAGGGTATCTACGACCAGGTCTCCAAAATGGGCGTTGATACAAACGATCAGGGCCTGTGGAATGCTATATCCAAATTCTTTACAGGGATCTGGGATTCCATTTCCGACTTTTTTGCCGGACTGTTCGGACAAAAATAATAGGTAAATAATAAATTGAAAGGGTCGGGTTTTACACCCGGCCCTTTTTGTGGTAAAATAAATATATTATTTTTAAAGAGGAATCATCATGCCAGAAAACTTATATCAGATACAGTGGTTTCCGGGCCACATGGCCAAGACCCGCCGGCTTATCAAGGAGTCGCTTCCTCTTGTGGACGCGGTCATGCAGCTGCTTGACGCGCGCATACCGCGCAGTTCGCAGAATCCTGAGATACAGTCCATCATCGAGAACAAGCCCAATATCGTGCTGCTCAACAAATCGGACGTCGCCGACCCACAAAGCACCAGGGCTTGGATAGAGCATTTTGCCAAATGCGGCATAAAGGCGATTCCTGTCGACTGCAAAAAGGGCGTCGGAATCGACAAGATAATACCTGCCGCAAGGGAGCTGCTGAGCGATAAGATAAAGCTCTGGCAGCAAAAGGGCATGGGAAACCGTCCCATAAGGCTTATGGTTGTCGGCATTCCCAACGTCGGCAAGTCTACCTTTATAAACCGCATAGCCAGGGCCAACAAGGCGAAAACAGCAGACCGGCCGGGCGTAACAAGGGGAAACCAGTGGTTTTCTCTTGGCAAGGGCGGCGAAGTGCTGGATACGCCGGGTGTGCTCTGGCCCAAATTTGACGACGAACAGGCCGGCAAAAATTTAGCCTACACCGGCGCGATAAAGGATGCTATTATCGATATCGAGGGTCTCGCGGCGCAGCTTTTGGGCGAGCTGAAGGACGGCGGCAAAACAGGATTTGTCGAGCGGTACAAGCTAAACGCATTAAAGAATTTCAATCCTGACGACAAGCAGGGCTATGATCTGCTGGAGCTTATCGCGAGAAAACGCGGAATGCTTATCTCCGGCGGAGAGCTTGACACCGAGCGCGCCGCCGTCATGGTACTGGACGAGTTTCGCGCGGGACTGTTAGGCAGAATAACGCTGGAAATGCCGGATTAAACGGCTTGCCGCTGAAATGCCGGCATCTTTTGTTCGCGGCGGGGAATTATATCCGCTTTAAACTCAATGCTCATAAATACAATACTATGGATTACACTTACGAAAACAACGCAAAAAACCAGGGTTTTACTCTAATCTGCGGAATAGACGAAGCCGGTCGCGGACCGCTTGCCGGCGATGTTTACGCCGCCGCGGTCATTCTTCCTGCCAGCTGTACAATAAACGGGCTGAACGATTCAAAGAAGCTCTCCGAAAAGCGCAGAGAGGCTCTCTTTGACGTTATACGCGAAAAGGCGGTCGATTACGCCATCGCGACGGCGACCGCGCAGGAGATCGACGAAATAAACATACTGCAGGCGACTTTTTTGGCCATGCGCCGCGCGGTCGATTCTCTCAGAATCAAACCTGATTTTGCCCTTGTGGACGGCAATCGCATGCCGCCTTTACCCTGCGACGCACAGACAATCGTAAAGGGCGATTCGCTTTCTCCGTCGATAGCCGCCGCTTCCATTCTCGCCAAAGTCGCGCGTGACCGCTACATGACCGAAATGGCGCGAAAATATCCGCAA
The DNA here is from genome assembly GCA_017543285.1 of Clostridia bacterium. Taxonomy (GTDB): domain Bacteria; phylum Bacillota; class Clostridia; order Oscillospirales; family Acutalibacteraceae; genus RGIG7067. Next base: position 109,968 of record JAFYGK010000008.1, read on the forward strand.
TATCAGTTTGAAAAGCACAAGGGCTATCCGACCGCCCTTCACAGGGAGCTTGTGCTCAAATACGGTCCGAGCGAGATACACAGAAAAACCTTTCTCAAAAAGCTGCTGGGATAAAAGCCAAATGAACGGTTTTGCATATAATATCTGTTGAGGTCGCTATGAATACAATAAGCGGAAAGCAAGGCGAAGACTTTGCCTGCGAATACCTTCAAAAGCTCGGCTGCAAAATAATCTGCAAAAACTATCACTCGCGCTATGGCGAAATCGACATAATCGCCTCCGACGGAGAATACCTTGCGTTTGTCGAGGTGAAGACAAGAAATCTTCGTTCAAAGGCAGCGCCGAGGGAATATGTCACAAAAACCAAGCAGGGGAGAATAATAAAGACGGCGCTCATATACCTGCAAAGCCACGATCACGATCTGCAGCCGCGTTTTGACGTAATCGAAATAACCACCGACAACGACGCCGATCATTTTACCGTCATAGATGTTAACCGCATCAAAAACGCCTTTTATCTAAACTGGGGCTATTCGCCTATATGATTTTTTGCAGACGATCTGTTTATAACTAATAATCATCCGGGACTATCGGCTGCGAAGGGGAGAACGCATGAAGCTGTTTGATCTGCATTGCGACACGTTGTATGAATGTGCCGTAAAGAATATCGACATGAAGATAAACGATCTTCAGATTTCGCTGGAAAGGGGCGCGAAATACTCGCCGTGGTTTCAGTGCTTTGCCGTCTGGATGCCCGATGAGCTGCGAGGCCATGCCGCCGAAGAGCATTTTGACAGATGCTATGAATATCTTCAGCGGCAAATTGACAAACACTCTGATTTTATAGTACAATATACAGGCGGCGATTTTGACGGGGCGGACAAACGCTGCCGCGCCGTTCTGACGGTAGAAGGCGGCTCGGCCTTTGCCGGAAAGCCTGAGCGCATCCTCTATCTCAAAAAATGCGGCGTTGCGGCGGTTACGCTGACATGGAACGGCGCAAACGAGATTTGCGACGGTGTTATGACCGAGAATGCGGGAGGCCTGACCGATTTCGGATTCGACTGCGTGCGCGAAATGGAAAGCTGCGGTATCGTCGTGGATGTATCACACATTTCGCAAAAGGGATTTTGGGATGTTGACAGCGTCGCGCAAAAGCCGTATATAGCGACCCATTCCAATTCAGGATTCATTCGCAGCCATGTGAGGAATCTCACCGACGAGCAGTTTACGGCTATAAAAAACCGCGGAGGACTTGTCGGAATAAATCTTTACACAAAGTTTGTCGCGGACGGCGACGATTATACTTTGGAGCAGCTAAAGCGCCACATCGATCATTTTTTATCGCTCGGCGGCGAAAGAGTTTTGGCCATCGGCACCGATTTTGACGGCGCGCAAATGCCAAGCTGTTTGGGCGATATAAGCCGCCTTGATTCGCTCTATGATTATCTGCTGCAAGGCGGCTGCAGCGAACAGCTCTGCGATGACATATTTTTTAATAACGCATATTCCTTTATGCGAAAATACGCCTTTTAAAAATCATTCGACTGCCGCGAAAGGCAGCGCAAAAATACTGGAGATGAAACCATGCTTTACAACAGCACAAGAGACAACGCCGTAAAGGTGACCTCGGCCGAAGCCATCACAAGAGGAATCTCTGCCGACGGCGGACTTTTTGTCCCCGAGAGTTTCCCGCAGTTATCAAAGGACTGCATCGCGGCCCTCTGTAAAAAAGACTATATCGGCAGGGCGAAGGAGATCCTTTCACTCTATCTCACCGATTATACCGAGGAAGAAATAGATTACTGCGTCAACGGCGCTTATCAAAAGGGTAAATTCGGCAGCGAAGACGTCGCTCACCTTGTCAAGACCGATGAAACGACCGGCATACTGGAGCTTTGGCACGGACCGACCTGCGCATTCAAGGACATGGCCCTGCAGCTTTTGCCCTATCTGCTGACGACGGCGGTCAAAAAGACCTGCAAGGGAGAGGAGATCGTTATTCTCGTCGCAACGTCAGGCGACACCGGCAAGGCGGCTTTGGAGGGCTTCAAGGATGTCGAAGGCACAAAGATAATGGTCTTTTACCCCGAAGAGGGAGTCAGCTCCATGCAGAAGCGTCAGATGTGCACACAGGAGGGCGAAAATGTCTGCGTGTGCGCTATAAAGGGCAACTTTGACGATGCGCAGACGGGCGTAAAGAAAATCTTCACCGATCCGAGAATCGGAGGCATTCTTGCGCAAAACGGCATGAAATTCTCCAGCGCAAACTCGATAAACTGGGGCAGACTTGTGCCGCAGGTGGTATATTATGTTTCGGCATACTGCGACATGGTGACAAGCGGAACGATCAAGCTGGGCGACAGGATAAACATTGTTGTGCCGACCGGCAATTTCGGCAACATTTTAGCGGCCTACTATGCTTATAAAATGGGCCTGCCCGTAAACCGCCTCATCTGCGCCTCCAACAAAAACAACGTCCTGACCGACTTTATCGCTACCGGCGAGTATGACCGCAACCGCGATTTTTATACGACTATTTCGCCGTCTATGGATATTCTCATTTCCAGCAACCTTGAGCGCCTTATCTACGACCTGTCGGGCGGCGACAGCGACTATGTAAGGGATATTATGAGCAAGCTCAACACGGACGGATGCTATAAGGTGACCGGGGATATTTTCAATAAGCTGTCGGCGCTGTTCGCAGGCGGCTGCTGCGACGACGTGCAAACCAAGCTGACCATAAGGGAAATGTTTGACGGCGGCTATCTTTGCGATACACACACCGCGGTCGGCATAAAGGTCTACAAGGATTATCTTGCTCAGACGGGAGACAAGACCCCGACGGTCATTGCTTCTACCGCTTCGCCCTATAAATTCTGTGACAGCGTTCTGGATGCCCTTGGCAAAAATAACCCTGAGATGGGTGAATTTGACAAGGTTGACGAGCTGTTCAGGGTATCCGGTCTTCCCATTCCGCAGGCGCTCGAATCGCTCAAAGCAAAGCCGATACGGTTCAGCAAAAGCTGCACAGGTGAGGAAATGGAAAAGGCCGTGCTTTCGGGGTTTCTTGAAATCGGCGGATAAACAGGCTGCAACTAAACAAAAGGAAGCTCGGAGAATGATCCGATTATGGGTCATTCTCCGATTTGATAAGAGCCTGCAAACGCGTCCCATACAGGAAAGAGAATCGGACTCCGGCGGGTTTTGCTACAGCTTATTCTTAAACGTCGCGCAGGCCGTCTCGGTGAAAGAAACGGCATAGTCGGGTCCGACCTTGATCTGGTCTGCCCGGCAATAGCGTTTTCCGTCGTTATAAACACAGTTCTGCACGTTGCACTCGACGCCCTGAATGCAGGGGCTTTCCTGCGGTTTTTTATTCTTTTCCGTCATGATTAATCCGTCCTTTCACGAAAAGCCTTTGATTTTGCGGAGCGGTGCCCCGGACTTATTCTTCACGTTCATATAATAAATTATTCGGAATCCGGAGAAGTCAATGTCTATTTTTGCTATTGCCGACACACATCTGTCATTTGGAACGGACAAGCCGATGAATGTTTTTTCCGGCTGGAGCGACCATATACTGCGGCTAAAGAATAACTGGGAAAGGCTCGTTGAGCCGGACGACACGGTAGTGATAGCGGGCGACATTTCCTGGGCGATGAATCTGGACGAGGCGCTCGACGATTTTAAATTTCTGCAAAGTCTGCCCGGAAAAAAGATCATAATGAAAGGCAATCACGATTACTGGTGGACATCGCGGGCTAAAATGGAAGGCTTTTTCGCCGCAAACGGACTGGACTCGCTTTCTGTTCTGCACAACAATGCAATCTCCTGTGAGGGCATGGCTGTTTGTGGGACGCGCGGCTGGTTTTTTGACGCTCAGGAGGATGACAGAGTGCTGCTGCGCGAGCGCATGAGGCTGGTCCGCTCGATAGAAGCGGCGCACGGCATGCAGTTGGAACCGATCGTTTTTCTGCACTATCCGCCGGTCTATGACGGCCAGGTATGCGAGGAAATCTTTGGCGCGCTGAAGGAGTACGGAATAAACCGATGCTATTACGGGCATGTCCACGGCTACGCGATACCTCACGCGGCTACAGGGATTTTCGACGGAATTGATCTTCGGCTTATATCCTGCGATGCGGTCAATTTCACGCCTGTGCCCGTCCATGTGTCTTATGAGAATAGTTTTCACGCATATTAATCCTGAATTTCCAAATTGTTTATGATTTAACAATTTATATATAGAATTACTCCTTGAAATATGATATAATTTATCTTTGACGGGAAAATTATATTAAAGAGTATTTTTTTACTGCCGCAGATTTTGCCGCGTCCCGTTTCTCAAATATGTTTATCAATTAATTAAATAAATGCAAGCTTTGGAGGAAAAACAAAATGAGCCTTAAATCAACAGAAAAATTAGAAAAAAGCCGCGTTGAGCTTATTATCGACGTTGACGCAGACAGCTTCAACAAGGCGGTGGATGATTCCGTAAGAAAGAACATCAAGAAGATCACAATACCCGGCTTCAGAAAGGGTAAGGCTCCCAGATCTTTTGTGGAAAAATATTTCGGCAGAGAAGCCTTTTATGACGATGCTGTAAACGAAGTTATTCCCGGCGCCCTCGAGGATGCCGTCAAAGAATCCGGATTAAAAACCGTTGACGCGACTCCCGAGGTAGATATCGTCAGCATAGATGAGAACGGACTCACCTTCAAGGCGATTGTTCCTGTATATCCTGAATTCACGATCGGCGAATACAAGGGCCTGACCGTTGATAAGGTTATTTCCAATGTTACCGATCATGATATAGAGCACAGGCTGCACCACATGAGAGAGGATAACTCCCGCAGAATCGACATCGACGACAGAGCCGCGGAAATGGGCGACACGGTAACCATTGATTTTGACGGGTATCTCGACGGCGAGCGGTTTGACGGCGGCTATGCCGAGGACTTCGAGCTTGTGCTGGGCTCCAATACCTTTATTCCGGGATTTGAAGAGCAGATTGTCGGCAAGGAAATCAACGAGCATTTTGACGTTAACATCACATTCCCCGAGGATTACCATGAAAAAAAGCTTGCAGGAAAGCCCGCGGTATTCAAGGTGACGGTTCACAACATCTCCAAGGTCGAGCTTCCGGAGCTTGACGACGAGTTTGCAAAGGATGTCAGCGAGTTCGATACCATTGATGAACTCAAGGAGGACATAAAGAAGAATCTTGCCGAAGAGCAGGACAAATCCAACGAAGCTGACGCGTACAACCGTATGATCGAAAAAGTTGTCGAAACCTTCAAGGGCGATATTCCCGACGCCATGATCGAAAAAGGGACAGACAACAGAATGAGCGGCTTTGAGCAGAGAATAGCCAGAGACGGCGGAATAGACCTCAAGACATACATGAAGATGACCGGCATGGACGAAGCTTCCATCCGCGGCATGTTCAGAAAGATGGCTGAAAACGACGTTAAGACCCGCCTTACCCTTGAAAAGATAGCTGAGACAGAAAACTTCGAGGTTACCGAGGAGGAGATTACCTCAGAGCTTCAGAAGGTTGCCGATGCATATAAGATGGAGGCTGACAAGATTCGTCCGTTTATCAACGAGGACGATCTCAGAACCGATATCCTTGTTGACAAGGCTGTTGATTTCCTTAAGGAAAACACATCCTTTAAAGATGTTGACAAGCTCCCCGAAAAAATGGAGGCCAAAGGCGACGTCGAAAAGAGCGGATATACCTATACTCCCGTAGAGGAAGAGAGTACAGAAACCGACGAAACCGCTGCCGACGCCAAATAATCCGGACGGTTCTTCTACATACAAACATTCGGCAAAACCAGGCTGTCTCGGCTCTTTTTAAATGAAAGACCGGGGCAGCTATGCGCATACGTCCGGGAATATATGTCAACAATAAATAATATATCGGCTGCATATTCCGGGCGTCACGCGGCATATACCATACCATATACGATTGGAGGATCAATAATGAGTCTTGTACCTGTAGTTATCGAACAAACCAACAGAGGAGAACGCTCCTACGACATTTTTTCCAGACTTCTCAATGACAGAATCATAATGCTGTCCGAGGAGGTCAACGACACAACCGCAAGCCTTGTTGTGGCTCAGCTCCTTTTCCTTGAGAGTCAGGATCCCGACAAGGATATCAGCCTGTACATCAACAGCCCGGGCGGATCAATAACAGCAGGCATGGCAATATATGACACCATGAATTACATCAAGTGCGATGTATCCACAATCTGTGTCGGTATGGCTGCAAGCATGGGCGCGTTCCTGCTTTCGGCAGGCGCAAAGGGCAAGCGTTTCGCTCTTCCCAACAGCGAAATCATGATCCATCAGCCGCTCGGCGGAATGCAGGGTCAGGCTACAGATATCAAGATACATGCCGACAGAATCATAAAAATCAAGAAAAACCTTAATAAGATCCTTTCCGATGTCACCGGTAAGCCTCTCGAGGTGATTGAAAGAGACACCGAGCGCGACAACTTCATGTCGGCTCAGGAGGCCTGCGAATACGGACTCATCGACAAGGTGATAGAAAAAAGATAATCTCGCTCGGGTGATGAGCGGCAGCTTTAATAAGGAGCTATTATTTAATGCCAAGAAATGACGA
>JAFYGK010000009.1 GCA_017543285.1 Clostridia bacterium
ATTGTCTGATAGATGGGCTTTGCGCCTAAATTGTTGACATTGAGCGTACACCCCGCAGCGCTGGTCGCAACGCCGTTTTTGAGCATGACGCATACGCCGTCGCGCAGCTCGGTAATGCCGTCGATGGTCGCCGTGTATGCCGTCGATGTTGATGTGCTGTCAACTGCGCCGAAAGGTATGCTGAGGGTCTTTTTCGCGGCACCGTTCTGCACATCGGCGCCTGCATATTTGGTGCTTGACGGCAGCGCGTCAACCTCAGAGGCTGCCGATATGACTATGTCGTTTATCTCGCTTTCGGTAAAATAATCTGTTCCCTTTACCGGAGTTGTTCCGTTTGCTCCGTCCATCACGTCGAAAGACTCGGTGCCGGTCTTGTCTGTTACCGATACCCTGTGGCCTCCTGTTATGGATGATACCGATACCGTCGGGCTGAATCCGTCACTGCCGTCTGCGCCAGTCGCTCCCGCCGCGCCGTTTTCACCGTCCATGATGTCCACAGTCTGAGTACCGTTCGCATCTGTAATCATCAGGCGTGTGCCGCCTGTTATGGGAGTCGCTTCAACTGTAGGGCTGAATCCGTCGCTGCCGGCGATTCCTCCTCCCTCTTCGATCAACTGCGCAACTATCTCCGCCGCCTCATTTGCGGCCTGGGCCGCCTGCTGCGCCGCTTCTCCGGCGGCATAGGTTTCAGATATCAGCGCAACGCCTGTCTCGCCCGTGTATTCCGTGCCGTTAGTGTACGATACCGCGCTTAACGGAACCGAAACCGGGGATGATTTTTTGCACCCGTCAGCTTCAATGCTGAAGGTCATGCGCAAGGCTCCGGGAGGATCGAACAGGCCCTCGTTATTCGGTATGGTAATCTCCATGCCGTCGATGACCTCCCCGCTGAACTCACCGTAGCTGTCTTCGGTTACGGAATTAATAAATCGGATGCAGATCGCCGCGCCTTCGGGCGGTTCATCCAGCAGTCTGATTCGCAGAACATTACAGTCGCCGCGCACAATCGGGGCCTCCTGCTTCACGATACCGAAAGCACAGTCTTTAACGGATATTTCGGCGTCGACATATCGCGCAATGGTGTGGTTTGCATGATTTGACATATTGTCCCTCCAAAGTATTGTTATATGGGAATAGGCTGCCGGAACAGCGGCATGCCGGCATCCCAATGTGAATATATCAAAAATCAGGTTGTCTTTGGCTGTATTTCCTGTTTTTCAGCTGTACACAGGTGTACAAACGGTAAAACCCGGTTCCGGCAGACTTTAATGCCCTCTGAGGCGCTTTTTCCTGCCCTGAGCGCGGCGTTGAAATGCCGTGCAGCGGGAAAAAAGGGTTTAAAATCCGGAGCCAAAATGATATAATAATAGCCGACACCAGAATGTAACGGATAATTGCGGATAAAATACCGTTTTTCGCCCGCAAATCAAAAAATACGGAACGAATGAAAACAGTCGTTCCGTCAGCGCTTGTAGAAAAGGGTATGGATACGGCGTTTGCGCAGACTGGTATCTGCGTCGGGATGCCAAGAATTGTATAATGCCCTCAGATGATTTTCGCGGCCTATCCGATCAAAGCGGCATTTCCGGTTACGGCGGATTTTGATTGGACTTCGTTCGGATTCAGGCCGGGAATGTCCGGAAAGCAGGCGCCGGTTTCGGCTGCCGAGGGAACCTTTAAGGGCCTTTTGAAAGATGAGATAGGTATTTTCTATTGACGGACAACCGAACCGGACAGAGTCAATAACAAGGCAAAAAATCAGAATGCAGCAATTACTCCCGGGAACGTGGAATCCGGCAGCTGCTCCCGATCTTGAAAAAGCACAACCGGATGCTATCCCGGACAGAACGCTTTTATTACGACCCGTTTTGAGGAACCGGAATATATTCGGTCTATCGGTCTGCGATTTTGCTGTCGGCGCAAATCGTTATGGATAATCATGGAGAAATGAGGACAGCCCATGCTGGAGACATCCGTGCCGATCCCTTGACGGCCGCCTTTTCTGACATCCCTGTCATTGAATAATCAATTTTCTCGCGGAGGAATGGCAAATGAAAAAGCTCAGAGAACACGCTGCTGTAAAAAGTATCGGCGGCATCATTCTGCTGCTGGTACTCTTTTCGATCATCGTCAGTATGATCGGCTTCAGCAGCTTTACCGACGCCCTGATGAATCAATACTCCGACGGCGCCTTTCTGACGGCGGAGACCGCGGCGGATTTTGTGGACGCCGACCGGATCGACGCCTATGTCCAGAGCGGCGGAAAATCGGAGGAGTACCTGGCAGCATGGAACCGGCTCGATCAGATATGCAATTCCTCGGGAGCCACATTTGTCTATGTCATTTTGCCTGACCGTACCGACTGGGCGCATATCACCTTCCTCTTTTCCACAATAGATCATGACAGTCCCTATACCGTTTACGATTTCGGCTATGTTCGTGAAACAACCAACGATGAATACCGTCAGAAATACCGTGCGCTCTATGAGACAGGCTCAATGCGGCAGTTGGTTATCCGCGACAAGAGATATATCGAAACCGACCCGCATATCACCGCCATGGTCCCGCTGAAGGACTCATACGGGCTGACAAGAGCCATCCTCTGCGTGCAAAGGCAAATGGATGTGATGGTGAAAGCGCGAACGACATACATACGCAGGATCGCTGCGGCGCTGATCGGACTTGTGCTTATCGTAATTGCCGGACAGAGCATGTTCCTTCATCGGTCACTGCTCAGACCGCTGAAGCTGATCTCGGAGGAAGCGACGCGCTTTGCCGGAGAAAACACGGTCGCAGAAAAGAAACTTAGGGATAAGATCCGCAGCAGGGATGAGGTGGGACAGTTGGCCTCCTCCATCGACAGAATGGAGGAGCAGGTCAGGGACTATATCGAAAACCTCAAACACATTACGGCTGAAAAAGAGCGTATCGGCACCGAACTGTCTCTGGCGGCGCGGATCCAGGAAGCTATGCTTCCCGGTATCTTTCCGCCGTTCCCGGAAAGGAGCGAATTCGACCTTTATGCAGCCATGGATCCGGCCAAGGGGATCGGAGGAGATTTTTACGATTTCTTCCTGATCGACGACGATCATCTTTGCCTGGTTATTGCGGATGTTTCCGGCAAAGGTATTCCCGCGGCGCTTTTCATGATGGCTTCCAAAATCATTCTGGCAAACAATGCAATGATGGGCAAATCGCCTGCGCAGATCCTGACCGATACCAACACTTCCATCTGTTCCAATAACAGGGAGGAAATGTTCGTTACGGTATGGCTGGGAATTCTGGAAATCTCTTCGGGAAAACTGACGGCCGCCAATGCCGGGCATGAATACCCGGCATTGAAATACGCAGACGGACATTTTGAGTTGTATCGTGACAAGCATGGCTTTGTCATCGGCGGAATGGACGGCGTAAAATATAAGGAATACGAAATTCTGCTGAAGCCGGGCACGAAACTCTTCCTCTACACGGACGGAGTACCGGAAGCAACAGATTCATCTGATGAAATGTTTGGGACCGATCGCATGGCGGCAGCTTTGAACGACGCAGCGGACGCCTCCCCAGAGCATATTATCAAGAATGTGCGCCGGTCTGTCGACATGTTTGTGCGTGACGCGGAGCAGTTTGACGACATGACCATGCTCTGTCTGGAGTACAAAGGCAAAGCAGCAGATCAAAGCGAAATGGATATTGAGGCAAAAGTGCAGAATCTGCCGCGTGTGCAGGATTTTGTCGATAAGCATCTTCAATCCGCCGGCTGCCCGGAAAAGACACGTATGCAAATCGGGGTATCTGTCGAGGAGATATTTGTCAACATCGCAAATTACGCTTACGCTCCGGAAACCGGTCGTGCAACAGTGAGGGTTGAAACCTCCGACGATCCGGCAAAGGTATCCGTCACCTTTATTGATTGGGGCGTTCCATATGATCCGCTGGAAAAAAAGGATCCGGATGTGACGCTTACCGCCGAGGAGCGTGACGTCGGCGGACTCGGAATATTTCTGACCAAAAAAATCATGGATGATTTATCCTATGAATACAGAGAGGGAAAGAACATCCTGACGATGAGAAAAGGATGGTGAGAATGGCTCCGGGCATGGTCGGGGAGAAACAACCGCCGCGCATTGCAAAGCTGTCGGAAGCTCAGACGGAAACCCCCGCAAAAAGCAGCGGCGTCAAACGCGGCTAAGGTGCGCAGCCTCAGCCGCGCGCCCTTCGATTCCGGTCCTTCAAATTACTTTCCTTGAACTATTATGAATCGTATTCATAATTTTCGCTTGTCTTAAATACGTTTTTGGCTCCATTTAACGTCCCCGAACGCAAAAATCCCTGACATGATTCTGTCAGGGATTTTTAATCTGTGCTTCTATGATTTCAAGCAGCTCCTGCGGGTTGTCAGCTATCTTTTTCGCGCCAAACCCTATCAGCTGTTCCTTTGTCTTGAAGCCCCAGCTTACGCTTACACATTCAAGACCTGCGTTTGCCGCCGTTTCGATATCCACATCCGAGTCGCCGATATATATGCTTTGTCCCGCTTCAACATTCAGCGTGCGCATTACCTCAAGCACGCTGTCGGGGCACGGCTTTCGCCTCACACCCTCCCGCTCCCCTATTGCGGCGTCTATTAGCCTGCCGAAATACTTTTCGCAAAGTTCTCTGACCGCATTGTCGAATTTGTTGGAGACAACAGCCGTTTTTATCCCGCCGGTCTTAAGCTCTCTGAGCATTTCGGTTATTCCGTCATAGGGATTTGTTTTGTTTTCGCAGTTTTCGGCGTAGTGTTTCTTGAAAACATCAAGAATATCCAGCGCCGTCTGTTCGTCGGTGTTCTCAGGAACAGCTCTTTTAATCAGCAAATACACGCCGTTCCCGACAAATCGCCTGACCTCGCTGACGCTCCTTTTAGGCATATTATATTTTTCGAGGGCAAAATTCACTGAATCGGCAAGATCGTCGAGCGTGTTGAGCAGCGTGCCGTCAAGATCGAATATTGCAGCTCTTATTTTCATAGTTTTATCACTTCCGTTTAAAATCTATCGGGGCAGCACTTTTATCACCGCCACCTCCGGACGGTTAAAGAGTCTGACCGGCGCCGGGAAGTTTCCCAGTCCGGATGTAACAAACATATAGCGTCCGCCTGTTTCATAAAGCCCCTTGTCATATACCTCTCTGTCGCTTGTCAATTCGGGCAGCCACCGGCCTTCATAATAGAGCGGACCGCAAAAGGGTATCTGCATTACGCCGCCGTGAGTGTCGCCGCACAGAACAAGATCGGCTCCCCACGGCATATACAAATCGAAATGCGGTATGTGCGCCAGAAGAATTGTATAGCTGTCGGAATCAACCTCGCCGAATTTGCTTTCCAGATTAAAATTCGGCGGAAAGTAAACATCGTCTATGCCGTAGATCGTGATGTTGTTTCCGGCTATTGTCAGTTTCTCGCTCCTGTCGGGCATAACATTTATGCCCCGGTCGGTCAGCATTTCCTCAAAACCCTCGCCGTAATCGTGCTCACCGGGCACAAAGTAAACCGGAGCGGCGAAGCTCTCCATCAGATCGGCTGCGCGGTATTTCGCGTCTTCGGTCTTGTCGGTGCTCGAATACATATCGCCAAGCACAAATATCAGGTCCGGATCGAGGGAATCAATCTTATTGATCAGCGCGCTGTTGTCCTTTCCGAAAACCGAGCCGTGCAGGTCGCTGATTACGGCGAAGGTCAGCTTGTCGGTCAGTTTTTTGCTCTTTATCTCCGCCTCTTCCACCTTAAAGGTGTAGTTTTCGAAAAACCAGAAGCCCGCTGTTATCAGGACAACAATGATAAGCTTTAAAAATCCGCGGTGCTTTCTGCGTTTAGCCTTGTTCATTTCACATACCTTTCAACTGCAATACTTGTAACAGTATAATTATAAGGCCTCAGATCAATTATTTCCATTGCGTAAATGTGAATAAACAATAAGAATTAGCTCATATTTTCCCTTTATCTTGAAAAAAAACAGCATATATACTATAATAGTTTCAGATATTTTCAACCACTTATTTCGCAACTGTTTATTAATCATATATGCCGCGGCAAGGCAGCAGAAAGGAAAACAAATTAAATGAAAATCGGTATTGTCGGTCTTCCGAATGTAGGCAAGAGCACACTTTTCAACGCAATAACCAACGCGGGCGCCCTGTCGGCAAATTTCCCGTTTGCTACCATAGAGCCCAATATCGGCGTTGTCGCCGTTCCGGACGAGCGCCTCGACGCGCTGCGCGATATGTACAACCCCGTGAAATACACCCCCGCGACGATAGAGTTCCTTGACATCGCCGGACTTGTCAAGGGCGCGTCCAAAGGAGAGGGTCTCGGCAACAAGTTTCTCTCCAACATCCGCGAGGTGGACGCGATAGTCCACGTTGTGCGCTGCTTCGAGAACGACAACATTATCCATGTCGACGGTTCCATAGATCCTCTGCGCGATATTGAAACGATAGACCTTGAGCTGATAATCTCCGACGTTGATCTCCTCGTGCGCCGCATAGACAAGACGGCAAAGGCCATGAAGGGCGACAAGAGCTACGCGACCGAATATGAGATGCTGAAAAGGCTGAAGACTCACATGGAGGGCGGCAAGAGCGCACGCTCCTTTGAGTGCCAAAGCCAGACCGAGCAGGAGATTCTGGACGCGATACCCCTTCTGACCTCCAAGCCGATAATCTACGCCGCCAACATGAGCGAGGAAGATTTCGCTGCAGGAATCGACGAAAACGAAAACTATATGAAGGTAAAAGAACTTGCCGACGCTGAGGGCGCTGAGGTTCTGCCCATATGTGCCGAGCTTGAGTCGCAGCTTAACGAAATGGACGAGGACGAGCGCATGATGTTCCTCAGTGAGCTGGGTCTCACTTCGAGCGGTCTTGACAGGCTCATCAAAAAGTGCTATAAGCTGCTTGGGCTTATTTCCTTCCTCACCGCCGGTCAGCCGGAGGTTCGCGCGTGGACTATTAAAAAAGGCACAAAAGCTCCGCAGGCCGCCGGAAAGATCCACTCCGATTTTGAGCGCGGCTTCATCCGCGCCGAAGTCATCCCCTTCGACGAACTTATGGAATGCGGCTCCATGGCAAATGCCAAAGAAAAGGGCCTTGTGCGCAGCGAGGGCAAGGACTATGTCATGCGCGACGGCGATATCGTGCTGTTCAGGTTTAATGTTTAATTGGAGCTTATATAGTCATTATGGAAATATTGCAGGAACTGTTCGGTGAAGGTTTTGTGTGGCTGTGTTCAGTGCTGACACCGCAAAAGAATCTGTCCCGCAGGGTTCAGAAAGTCTTGAAAATCATCTTTGAACTGTTTGCGGCGGCGCTGTATATTTTATGTCTCATCGGCATTGAGATAGTCGCTGTACACAATAAGACTTTCGGGCTGTGGTTTATTCTTCCGGCAGCCATTTACTCGATAATCGCTTTTGTTATAAGAATTAAGAGGTTGGCATATAAACGTAAGTATTAACACTCTCCCGTAAAAAACAAAAGGCTGTCTTGTGACAGCCTTTTATGTTATATTCAGACGTTTTTTTGCTTCTCTTACTTTACCTTTTTGCCCTTGAGTTTGCTTTCCTTAACGCCCCTGAAATACTCTCTCGACAGCTTGACGACAACCGGACTGAGTATCAGCACGGCTATAAGGTTGGGCAGGGCCATAAGACCGTTGAGGGTATCGGCGATATTCCAGACGATCTCCAGCTTGGAAGCCGCGCCGATGATGATGACGATACAGAATATGATGTAATAGGGCTTGAGCACCTTGTCGCCGTGCTTGCCGAACAGATACTCGAAGCAGCGGCTTCCGTAGAGCGCCCATGTGAGCATTGTGGAGAAGGCAAACAGGGTAAGACATACGGCGACGATAACGCCGGGAGCCTGCTGACCGAATACCGAATGGAATCCGTTAATCGTGAGATTTGCGCCGATATCTTTGCCGTATTCTATTTTGTCAACGCCTACGCCGAGCAGAACGACCATGGCAGTCATTGTGCAGACGACGATTGTGTCCATGAAAACTTCAAATACGCCGTAGATGCCCTGATTTACGGGATGGTTGACGTCGCCGGCCGCATGAGCTATGGGAGCAGAACCGAGGCCGGCCTCGTTGGAGAATATTCCGCGTCCGACGCCCTTTGTAATAGCTGTCCTGATTCCTACGCCGGCAAGACCGCCTGCGACGGAAGCGGGATTGAAAGCGCCCTTGAAGATGGCTGCGAAAGCCGTGGGGATAGCGTCGATCCTGAAAATGATAAGAATGAGAGAGGCGATAACGTAAATGACCGCCATGAAGGGAACGACCAGCGAACAGAAGTCACCGATTCTTGTGATGCCGCCGACGAGAACGATGAAGGCGATAATCGCTGCAATAGCGCCGACAACGTAGGCAATGATCATCTTGGTCTGATCGGTCGTTTCAACAAAGCCGTTGATCGCGGTGTTGATGGTGCCTGCTATAGTGTTGATCTGAGTCAGGTTGCCGATGCCGAAGGAGGCAAGGCCGCCGAACAGAGCAAAGATAACGGCAAGCCATTTCCAGCCCTTGCCCATACCGTTCTGTATGTAATACATCGGTCCGCCGACCCAGTCGCCTTTTTTGTTGCGCTGGCGGTATTTAACGGCGAGGGTTACCTCTGAAAACTTTGTGGCCATACCGACGAGAGCCGAGATCCACATCCAGAAAACAGCGCCGGGACCGCCGATTGCGATAGCGCCAGAAACGCCGGCTATGTTGCCCGTGCCGATAGAAGCGGCAAGCGCAGTGCACATTGCCTTAAAGGGAGAGACCGCGCCGGATTTGCTCTCTGTTTTCTTGAAAGACTTGCCGGCGGTATTCTTCATGATGTGTCCGAATTTGGAAAACTGGATAAATCCGAGTCGGACGCTCATAAACAGGCCTACGCCAATAATGAGAATCATCGCGGGAATGCCCCAGACAATATCGTTAACGGTACGCTCAATGCCGCCGGGACCGAATAATAATTCATAAAAACTCATAATTGATTTACCTTCCCTTCAACATAATGCATATACGCATTTTCGATAATTATACTTTATATTTACACATAATTCAAGTATATTTAACAAATATTGTGAGAAATGTGCAAAAATAGGGCTAAACTATGTCATTATCGCCAAGTAACAGCAACTCAGACTATATATGCGCCGCCTTAACCCTGTCAAATATGCTCCTGTCCGGTATGACATATGCTGTTTTGTAGTCATTATATATAACCATCCCCGGTTTTGCGCCAACCGGCTTTTTGACATTTTTAACAGCGGTATAGTCTACCGGTACCTTTGCCATATCTCCCGCCGAGGAAAAAAGAGCCGCAAGGATCGCCGCCTCATTGAGGGTGGAGTCAGGCACCGCTCTGCCTTCGCTTACGACGACCGTATGGCTTCCCGCAATATCCTTTGTATGAAACCAGATGTCATTGTTCCTCGCCGTTTTGAGGGTCAGCGAGTCGTTTTGAATGTTATTTCGCCCGATAAGTATCCTGAAACCGTCTGATGAAATAAATTCTATCGGCTTTGACGGAGCCGACTTTATCCTGCGCTGCAACGAATGCCTGATATATCCCTGCGAGCTCAGCTCCGATTTTATCTCATTCAATTCTCTTTCCGTGTCGGCGCGTGTCAGCGCGTCATAAACACTGTCGAGATATTGAAGCTCATCCTGCGCCTTTTTTATCTGCTCGGTGAGTATCCTTTCTGCGGTTTGCGCCTTACGGTAGTCGCGGTAATATTTCTGCGCGTTTTCGTTCGGCGTCTTTGCCGGATCGAGCGGTATCCTCACCGTCGGGCCTTCGGGATCATAGTAGTTTTCAACGTCGATGAAAAGCATGCCCTTTTCCATACGGTAGAGATTCGCCGTCAGCAGGTCGCCGAAAACGCGCTTTTCCTCGCGGTTTTCACTGTTTTGCAGTTCAGCCTGCTGTATGTCTATTTTTCTTGCGCACCGCTCCCGCAGATTGCCGATCAGTTTAAAAAGATCCTGCGCGCGCCGTGCCGTTCGCTCCTGCCTGTCACGCTCCGAGTAAAACTCGTCGAGCAGCTCCGAAAAACTGTCATATCGCCTTATCTCGCAAGCCGAGCCGTACTGTCCGATCGGCATGAATGAAAAATCTATCGGCCTGTGGGTATCGGCGGCAACGGCCATAACCGGAACAATGTCGCCCGCAGAAAGCCTGTTTCTGAAGCTCTCCAGCGTTTCTTTAAGTCTGCCGTTCGTTTTTTTATCGAGCTGTCCGCTCTGAATATCGTTGGGATCGACCTCGAAAGACAGCTCCCTGCAAACTATAGGCGACACGCCCTGCATAACGGAAAGCAGTTTTTTTGAAAGCGGCTGGCTTTTTCCCAAAAGCACTTCGTTTGCGATTTCGCCGGGCGATAAATCGAATATGCTCAGCTTATCCTGCTTGGGCGGCTGCACATAGATCATGCCGGGCATGATCTGACGTACTGCGGACATCGAGTGATCCACGCGGCGGACACTGTCAATAATCTCGGAATTTTCGTCGATTAGAATTATATTGCTGTACCGGGCCATTATCTCAACGACAACGGTCAGCCGCATGCGGTCGCCGAGTTCGTTTGTCGCGTCAAAATCCAGATAGGCTATGCGCTCAAGACCGTCCTGACGGATATCGACAAGCCGCGCGCCGGTCAGCTTTTTTCGCAGCAGCATGCACAGCATCGGCGGAGTGGACGGGTTTTCCGGAGCGTATTTTGTAAAATGAAGGCGCGGCATGCCAGGATTTGCCGTGATAAACAGCTTTCCGGCAAAGCTCCTGCCGCGCAGAGCAAGAACGAGATCGTCGCGCGAGGGCTGGTATATTTTTTCAACGCGTGCATCAAACGCGGTTTGCTTTATTTCGTTCAAGAGATATTTTAAGAATATTGCGTCAAGAGCCATTTTGATTCCTTTCCGGTGCGGCGACCAAGGCAAAAGCTCGGAAAAGGCGAACGGCGAACCGGTTCAAGACCCGTAATCATTGGTCATCCGCCGGCATTCGTCGCATTTGCGGCCGTGTCAGACTCCGCAATGCCGCCGAAGCGTTCTCCCCGAACTCTGATCTCAGATCGTTCTGTATTTCATCCTTCCGCTCTCAGCCTTAACAAACTCCACCTCGGGAAATCTCTCTGCGAGCATTTTTCTGAGCGGTTCAATTATAATGTTTTCGGTTCCGTAATGCCCTGCGTCGATGACGACGATCCCGGAGTCTATCGCAGATATTGCGGCGTCGTGCTTAACGTCGCCGGTCACCAAAGCGTCACAGCCGGCTGCTATCGCAAGTCCGAGCATGGATCCGCCGGAGCCGGAGCAAATTCCGACCTTACCGATTGTTTTCCTGCTTCCGTACAGCTTTACGGCGTCAAGCCCGAGACTGTCCCTTACATGCGCGGCAAACTGTTCGGCCGTCATTTCCCCGGGCAGCCGTCCGATAAGTCCCATCGGCGTTTTATCTGCTACGGCGTGGTTGTCTGTTATTTCGTAGCTCGGTACCTCATACGGGTGCGCTTCAAGCATAGCTGAAATCACGGCTTTCAGCTTTCGCGGCGCGCAAAGCATGGTTATTCTTGTTTCGTCAACCGTTTCTGTCTCCCCTATGCTGCCGATGAACGGCTTCGCGCCGCCTTGCGGAACAAATCTGCCCTTTCCGGAGCCGAAAAAGGCGCATCCGCCGTAGCCGTCGTATTCGCCCGCGCCCGCCGACGACATGGCGGCATAAACGGTTTCGGCATAATCGGACGGTACATATACGGCCACCTGCTTGAATGAGACTGATTTCGCAACGGACAGCGGAGATTTGTTTATGAGTCCCAGACGTCTGAAAAGTTCATCGTTCACGCCTCCCTTGCCCATATCAAGATTGGTGTGAGCGCATATTGCGGAAAGATTGTTCTTTGCGACCGCGTAAACCGCGCTTTCGGCCGGGATGTTTTTTATCGCGTTGAATATAATCGGGTGATGACTTATAACAAGACCCGCTCCCAGCCGTCCGGCTTCTTCGGCAACCTCGCGCGTGATGTCAAGGGAAAGCACCGCCTTATTGACTCCGGCTTCCATCGAACCGATCAGAAGGCCCGAATTATCCCAGCTTTCCTGGGTATCGAACGGAAAAAGCTCATTTATATAGTTATATATTTCTCTTACGGAAGTCATTTTTCGCACCTCGCAATTGAATATGTTTTATTATACCATACTATGGGTAATTTTTAACCTTTTCAGTAAAATAAAAATCAGCCCTGTTTCGACAGAGCTGATTTCCCTTCTCACAACGGCCAAAGCCAATATTATGCCAAAAAATTCGTTGCGGCGTTTATACCGCCAAATGAATTTTGATTCATTTAAGGTTCATTTAAGTTCAAATATATTATAATACATTTTAAGTTATATTTCTTACGATATAAGTTTGTTTTCTTATTTCAACAATGATTTTGGAGATGTTCACAAATATCAGTGTAAATATTTATATAATACGCCTAAAAAGGTTTAACGCGCCTGCTCTTTGCAAAAATTCGCAATAACAGATCCGGATCGGATCGCGGATCGGAAACGGCTTCCATAATATGTGTTTTTTGATTGCGTCTTTAATATTGGCCAAAAATCCCTTATAGATTTTGTATAGTTCACATAATATTCATATAATCAATACGCATTTGTCACAAACACTTTACTTTTTATCTATTTATATTGCATAAATTTCTGTTAGAATATAGACAAAGAAAAACAAAACGTAATTCATAATAATTCTCTCCTTTTCATAAATTGTTTTCTCCTTTCTCTTTGTAATCCTTCCTTCTCACACAGGCAGCAACAGCTGCCATGGTCAAAGCTCAGGATGTGCCACCTGGGCTTTTGATTTTACTCTATTGTTATTCCGCTTTTATTTTCGTGCCATACTGCAGATATTTAATCCGCCGAAGGGCGGCGAAAGGAGCCGTAAATGATAAAAGCCGTGATGTTTGATCTCGACGGAACACTTCTTCCGATGGATCAGAACAGATTCGTTGAATCATATTTCAAGCTGCTCTGCAAAAAAGCAGCTCCCTGCGGTTACGATGCTCAGGAGCTGATAAGCAGCATATGGACATGCACCGAAGCCATGGTCAAAAATAACGGGAAGTCGACAAACGAGGACGTTTTCTGGAACAGGTTTGCCGAAATCTACGGTGCTGAAAGGCTGTCCGACCGGCCCATGTTTGACGGTTTTTACCGAAATGAATTTGAAAATGCAAGGCTCGACTGCGGATTTGACCCCAAGGCCGCCCGGACGGTCGGCGCAATCAAAAATGCGGGGTACAGGGTCGTTCTTTCGACAAATCCTATTTTTCCTGCCGCGGCAACAGAGGCAAGAATACGTTGGGCAGGACTTAGGCCCGATGACTTTGAAATTTACACTACGTATGAAAACAGCAGCTTCAGCAAGCCCAACCCGATGTACTATGCAAATCTTGCCGGACAGATGGGCCTGTCAAATGACGAATGTCTTGTCGTCGGCAACGACGTCGGCGAGGATATGGTCGCAGCAGACATCGGCATGAAGGTATTTCTTATGACCCACAGCCTTATCAACAACAAAAACTCCGACATTTCGATTTATCCCAACGGCTCGTTCGACGAGCTGATGAAATACATGGGACTCTGATGCGGACATGTATAAGGATCGTTTGCTCTTTACAAAAATCAATAAAAACGCGCGGGATCGGCAAAAATCAGCCGATCCTTTTTTTGGTGCTGCTTGCTCGGAGCCAATCCGTTCGCCGGTCTGACGCCGACTGCGGTTTTATTTCGTTTCCCTGTTCATGCTGCCGGTACTGTATCCCCCGAGATCAAGCGCGGCAAATTTAAATCCGAGCGAGTGAAAATAATCATCTATCCGGCTTGCCGTGTCGCCTTGCAGCAGCTTTTCAAATTCGTCCGGCATGATTTCTATCCGCGCCATGCTCCCGTGCATTCTTACCCTAAGCTGTCCGAATCCCAAATCCCTGAGCTTTTGTTCGGCTGCGCTCACCATATTTAGTCTCTGCGGTGTAATTATTTCGCCGTATGCAAAACGCGAGGCGAGGCAGGCAAAGGACGGCTTGTCCCACGTGGAAAGGCCTTCCCTTTTGGACAGCTCCCGTATCTCGGTTTTTGTCAGACCGGCCTCAAGCAGAGGGCTTTTTATGCCCAGCTCCTTTAGTGCCTGCATACCCGGGCGATAATCGTCGATGTCGTCGGCATTGGAGCCCTCGATCACGCAGGAAACGCCTGCCCGGCAAAGCTCCTCCGTTTTGCTTATGCCGATGATTTTTCTGAAAAGCTCCCGTTTGCAGATATAGCACCGGTTTTTCGGATTTTGTGCAAAGTCCCCGATCGCCATCTGGTCAAAATCAAACAAAATCTGATTGATTCCGTTATCTGTGCAGAACCGGATTGCCTCTTCCTTTTCCCTCTGCGTAAAAAAATCCGAGCATGCCGTTACTGCTATCGCCCTGTCGCCGAGAACATCATGCGCGGCTTTGAGCAGATATGTCGAATCTGCGCCGGATGAAAAGGCGACGGCAGCGCCGCCCAGTTTTTTCAGATATTCGTACAGCTTCTGCTTCTTTTGCCGTAAATTATCCATACTTTTGTCCCCGTATAATCATTCAATCATTTTTTATAAAGTAATTCTAACAGACGGACCGGATCTTTTCAACCGTGAAAGCTCCGGCTAAAATAAAAAAACTGAAAATCTTTTGTTGACATTGATTTGTTGTTTGGGTATAATAAGGTATAGCTTCAGGTGAAGACTCGGTCTGAAAGGAAAATCTGCCAGGGAGTATGCGCCGCGACTGAAAGCGCATTCAGATGAGTAGCAGATCCGGGAACGCTTCGCTGTTTTACCTGTATTAATATTCAAAGCGGACGCTTTGCGTCAATTTGGGTGGCACCGCGGGTTTTGTTTACTCGTCCCAAGAGGTTTTTATCTCTTGGGGCTTTTTTTATCCCAAAATTATAGTTCGCGCGCGTTAAAGCTTGCGGACATAAACTGGAGGCATATTAATGTACAGAACAAAAACATGCAATGACATCAGAGAAGAACACATCGGCCAGACTGTTGAGCTTGCCGGCTGGGTCGATACCATTCGCGATCACGGCGGCGTTATATTCGTCGATCTGCGCGACTCGGCAGGCATTACCCAAACGGTCGTCCATGACGACAGCATGCTTAAAAACGTCAACAAGGAAACCGTCATTTCGGTAAAGGGCACCGTATCAAAGCGTGATCCCGAAACCGTCAATGAAAAGCTGGCGACAGGCACGGTCGAGCTTATGGTAGATGAGCTGACGGTTTTGGGCACATGCCACAACATGCTCCCCTTCGATATCAACGAATCGACCGGAACAAGAGAGGATGTGCGCCTTAAATACCGCTATCTCGACCTGAGAAACCCGGCGATTCATTCCAATATCGTTCTGCGCTCCAGGGTAATTAGCCACCTTCGGTCGCTCATGGAGAAACGCGGCTTCCTTGATATCCAGACCCCCATTCTCACCGCCTCCTCTCCGGAAGGCGCAAGAGATTTTCTCGTACCCAGCAGAAAGCACAAGGGCAAGTTTTACGCTCTTCCGCAGGCTCCTCAGCAGTTCAAACAGCTTCTCATGGTCTCCGGCTTTGAAAAGTACTATCAGATAGCTCCCTGCTTCCGCGACGAGGACGCAAGGCAGGACAGATCGCCCGGCGAATTCTATCAGCTTGACTTTGAAATGGCGTTTGCAACTCAGGAGGACGTCCTCAAGGTCTGTGAAGAGGTTATCAGCGACACCTTTACAACATTCTCGGATAAGAAGGTCACATCCGCTCCGTTTGAGCGCATAACCTATGCCGACGCAATGCTTAAATACGGCAGCGACAAGCCCGATCTCCGCAATCCGCTCGTTATCTGCGATCTCACCGACTTTTTCAGCAGGGTCGATTTCCCGCTGTTTAAGAATAAGCCGGTCAGGGGCATCGTGGCCGATTGCGCCGGACAATCAAGGAGTTTCTTTGAAAATTCGCTGAAGTTTGCATTCAGCATCGGCATGAAGGGTCTCGGCTACATCACGCTCAAGGACGGCGTGTTCAAGGGTCCCATCGAGAAATTCCTTTCGGACGAGCAGAAGAAGGAAGTCATCGACATCACCGGTCTTAAGGAAGGCGAAACGCTCTTCTTCATTTGCGACGCTCCGCATATTGTCAACCGCTACGCCGGACAGATCCGCTCATGGCTGGGAGAAAATCTCGGCATCATCGACAAGGATTCCTTCAGGTTCTGCTTCATCGTCGATTTCCCCATGTATGAGATAGACGAAAGCAGCGGCGATATGATATTTACCCACAACCCGTTCTCCATGCCGCAGGGCGGACTTGACGCGCTGGAGAATAAAGATCCGCTGGAGATTCTGGCATATCAGTATGACCTTGTCTGCAACGGCGTTGAGCTGGCCTCCGGAGCTGTCAGAAACCACAGCACCGAGATCATGAAGAAGGCATTTTCCATCGTCGGATACAGCGAGGAGGAACTTAAGAAGCGTTTCGGCGCGCTCTATACAGCCTTCCAGTACGGCGCTCCGCCTCATGCCGGTATGGCTCCCGGCATCGACAGAATGATAATGCTGCTGGCCGATGAGGAAACCATCAGAGACGTTATCGCATTCCCGCTAAACGGCAACGCGCAGGATCTGCTTTTGGGCGCTCCGAGCGAGGTAACAGAGCAGCAGCTTCTCGACGCAAACATCAGAATCCGCGAATAATACTTAGCGAAAGAGGCCCGACCGGCGCATGACCGGCCGCAAAAGGCGCAGGAGGAAGATTATATGAACAAAGATAAACTGGACGGTCTGCAGCAGCTCAACGAGCTGTGTCTCACCGAGGACGAACAGACGGTTATGCTGGACATCTTCGACAGGATGAAGGTATTCGAGGACAGGATGCAGCAGATCGACACCGAAAATGTCGAGGTTATGGTACACGTTATGCCCATGGTGAACGTGCTGCGTGAGGACAGGCGTGAGCAGCCCTTTACAAGGGAGAGCCTGCTCGAAGGCGCTCCCGAACACACCGAGGACAGTTGGCAGGTACCGAGACTGGTTAGATGAGGTGAGCGATATGAAGCATTATATTACTGAAATAAACCCAAACGGCACGATCGCCGTTGACGACACCATACTGGTCAAGGAATATGAGACAACCGCCGGCTCAAAGATCCTGGAGGGTTTTGTGCCGCTTTTCAGCGCGGAGGCTGTCGAGCGCCTGATCAATGCAGGATACGAAATATCCGGCAAGACAAACGTCGGTGAATTCGGACTCGACCTTCTGGGTGAGTTCTCCAATTCCGGCGCGGTCTGCGACGGCGAATACCTGGTCGGCGCAGCGGCCGACCTTATTGCAAAAGGCGAAATAAAGGGCGCGCTCAGCGTTGACCTCAACGGCGCTCCGAGACGCGCGGCGGCAATATCCGGCATCGACTTTATAAAGCCCACATACGGTACCGTATCGCGCTATGGCGTGATCCCGTGCGCCTGCTCGGGCGAGCAGATAGGCGTCAGCGCGTCAAACGCCGACGGTTTAAAGGAGCTGCTTTCGGTCATTGCCGGACATGATGACAAGGACGGCACAAGCCTGCCTGCGGAAAAGTACGAGTATTCTCTTGATGAGAATGTTTCCGGCATGAAGATCGCCGTTATCAGGGAGCTTTACGATAAGGCTTCCGACGGCGTCCGCGCCGGAATAGACTCTTTCAAAGAAAAGCTGACCGCCGTCGGCGCACAGGTCGAGGAAATAACCTTCTCTCTTGTCGAAGCCGCACAGACGGCATGGCAGATTGCTTTAGCCGCAGAGACCTGCAACAACGTCTCTCGCTACGAAGGAGTTAAATTCGGCTACAGAACGCCCAACTACAAGAATATAGATGAGCTTTATGTCAATTCCCGCACCGAGGGCATGAATTTTCTCTCGAAGGCTGCCATTCTATACGGCTCCGACGTCCTCTCAAAGGGCCGTTACAATTATTGCTACGACAAGACGCTGAAGATCCGCAGGGTGGTCCATGACGCTGTTAAGGCGGTTTTCTCCGAATATGACGCGATTCTTGCGCCCGCCTGCGGCGAAACTGCATATGTGCCCTACGACATAAAGGACGCTTTCTCAAGGGTATTTGCCGAGAGCATTTTCACCGCCGTACCCAACCTCACCGGGATACCGGCACTCGTGACAAACGGAGTTCAGCTCATGGCCGACGTATACAGGGAAAGCGTGTTGCTGAGCATTGCGAAAAGCGCGGAAGGGAGAGAATAAACCATGACAAAGTATGAAATTGTTATCGGTCTGGAGACCCACGTCGAGCTTGCGACCGATTCAAAGATTTTCTGCTCCTGCGGAGGACATTCCAGCGCGAATGAACCCAACGACTGCGTATGCCCCGCCTGCTGCGGCATGCCCGGTATGCTGCCCGTAACGAATAAAAAGGTCGTCGAACTGGCCATGAGAGCCGGATTGCTTTTAAACTGCAACATAAACCGGTACGCTACCTTCGACAAAAAGAGCTATTATTATCCCGATCTCCCCTGCTCCTACCAGATTACCCAGTGGTTCCATCCCATATGCACAAACGGTTCGGTGGAGATCAAAACAAAAAACGGCACGCGCACCATAGGTATCAAACAGATACACATGGAGGAGGACGCCGGCAAGCTGGTGCATGACGACTGGACCGACACCTCGCTGGTCGATTTCAACCGCACAAGCGTTCCGCTCATCGAGATAGTCAGCAAGCCGGACTTCCGCAGCTCCGACGACGTTCTGGCATATCTGGAAAATCTCAAAGCCATGCTGCGCTTTGCCGGAGTCTCCGAGTGCGAAGAGGGCGCAATGCGCTGCGACGTCAACGTTTCCATCAGACCTGAGGGCTCGACCGAACTTGGCGTGCGCACCGAGATAAAGAACATGAGCTCACTGGCCTCCATCGAACGCGCTATAAAATATGAAACAGCCCGTCATATTGACGCCCTGGAGCGTCAGACCGAGGTCCTCGTGCAGGAGACCCGTCGCTGGGACGACATAAAGAACAGGACCTTTTCCATGCGCAACAAAGAAACGGCAGCCGATTACCGCTATTTCCCCGATCCCAATCTCATGCCGATAGTTATCGATGATGAGTGGCTGGACAGCGTAAAGGCTTCCATGCCGGCCTCCGCGGCGCAAAAGGCCGAGGAATACAAGGGCTACGGCATCGCCGACAAGGATGTCGAGATGCTTACGGCCGAACGCAATCTTTGCGATCTGCTGGACAGCGTTATCGCCAGGGGCTGCAATCCCAAGGATTCGGTCGCATGGATCCTCACCGACTGCGCCGGCATCCTGCGCAAGAACGGTCAGATCATGAGGAACCTTAACATATCCGGCAAAAAATTAGCGCGTATTATAACCATGGTCGGCAAAAACGAAATAACACGCGCGGCAGGCAAAAAGGTTCTTGCAGCGGTCATAGAAAAGGATGTTGACGTAGATGAATTCTGCAGGGAAAATTCCCTCAACGCCCAGACCGACCAGTCGGCCATTCTTGCAGTTGTTACACGCGTGCTCGACTCAAATGCCGCTGCCGTTCAGGACTATCTCGGCGGCAAGCAGAAGGCATTCGGCGCGCTTGTAGGCGGCTGCATGCGCGAGTTGAAGGGCAACGGCGATCCCGCAACCATAAGATCGCTGCTCGAGCAGGAACTGGAAAAGAGAAGGTAACCGAGAAAGACCGATAATAACCCAGAAACAGCAAACGTTAAAAGCCAAGTCACAGCGACTTGGCTTTTATTGTTTATCATTATATGTAATTATTTTCTTTTTTTCATTTATTTGCCAATTTATTGTTGATATTTTGAAAATTATTGATTATAATGTAATTAAATGGCACAATAAAAGCGGGAGGGTCTTATGTTCGATTCGATAATGAAGTTTTTCAGCCAGGTAGATGACGTCATGTACTACCCGGTACTGATCATCATCCTTGCAGCCGCAGGACTGTTTTTCACCTTTCGCTCGCGATTTGTTCAGCTTCGCCTGTTCGGGGAATCATGCAGGCTCATTATGGAAAAAACTGACGACAGCCAAAAGGTGTCGTCCTTTCAGGCGCTTATGGTTTCCACTGCCTCGCGAGTCGGCACCGGAAATATCGTCGGCGTTTCCACAGCAATCTGCCTCGGGGGACCTGGCGCGTGCTTCTGGATGTGGCTGATGTGCATTATCGGCGCATCCTCGGCGTTTATGGAAAGTACCCTCGCCCAGATATATAAACGCAAAGATAAAAACGGCGGCTGTTATGGCGGTCCCGCCTATTACATAGAACAGGCTCTTCGCAAACCCTTTATATCCATACTGTTCTGTGTTTTCCTCATCGCCACGTACGCCTTCGGCTTCAATCTGCTTTGCTCTTATAACCTTCAATCCACCTTTGAAATATACAGCTTCTATGACAAAACCTGGTCCCCGATAATAATCGGACTCATTCTGGCCGCGGCTGTCGGCTACTGTCTTCTCGGCGGAGGAAAGCGCATCATCAGGCTGACCGAAAAGGTCGTGCCAATCATGGGCATACTATATGTCCTGGTTTCGCTCATAGTCATCGCCTTCAATATAACAAACGTCCCTTCCATGTTCGGTCTTATTTTCAGGGATGCGTTTAATTTCAAGGCTATTCTGGGCGGTCTGGGCGGTTCCTGCCTTGTATACGGTATAAAGCGCGGCCTTTATTCAAACGAAGCAGGCGTTGGCTCCGCGCCCAATGCTTCTGCTTCAGCAGATGTTTCCCATCCTGTTAAACAGGGCCTTGTCCAGACGATCTCGGTTTATATCGACACGATGCTGCTCTGCACCGCAACCGCTTTTATGTGTCTCAGCTCGGGAGTCGAATATGGAGAAAAGGTCTCCGGCGCTCCCTATGTACAAAACGCCGTCTCGACCGTCCTGGATAAGTTTGGCCCCATCTTCATCACCATAGCAATGGTGCTGTTCGCCTTTACGACCCTTCTGGGCAACCTTTATTACGTTGATAATGCGCTTATTTACCTCAACAAAAAAAGACAGCCCTCCAAGAATTTCATGACAGTTTTCTATATTTGCTGCGTTGCCGTTATTTTTGTCGGCGCGCTTATCCCTATGGACTTTGCGTGGACGATGGCCGATATAACAATGGGCGGAATGACGATAATCAACATCCCCTGCTGTCTGCTGCTGTCCGGTACGGTAATAAAGGCTTTGCGTGATTATGAAGCGCAAAAAAGACTCGGCAGAAATCCGGTCTTCCGCGCGAAAGATATCGGTCTGGACGAATCAAGGCTCGACTTCTGGAAATAGCCGGTTCATAAAAGATCGGGTGCAAACGGCAAATCCGTTTGCACCTTTTTATTTTTCATCTGTTCTTTATGAGATTAATAATTTTATCGGCTGCTATGCAAATAAGAATGGTAATCGCCATGTCGGGCAATGTGCTTCCGACTATGATGTCCACCCTCATAAGCAGGCGGTAAAGAGCAAATCCGACAGCCCAGATTATCAGATTTGGTATACTGAACTGCTTTTTTTCGCTGTCCTTTTTTAGAATAAAAAAGTCGGCGATCTGAATGGCGATCATGGGAGCAAAAACCGAGCCTATCAGATAGAGAAAATCGGTAATGTCATAAAGCGGGAGCGTTATCGCGCCGACTATTCCTATAACAGCCGCGCCGACCGCTACCCATTTGCCCTTTATTTTTGAAAAGACCGATTCGCTGGAAACACCCGCCGAATATGCGTCGAGAAAGGTGGTCGTAACGGTGGAAAAGACTATGATGAGAAGTCCTGCGATTCCGAGGCCGGCCTTAACCATTATCTGTGCTATGTCGGACTCCTCCGTGAAAATGGCGGCTCCCATGCCGATGATATACATCCAGCAGGAAACCAGGCCGTAAACAACGGCGCTCGCCGCAGTTGCCCTGACGGGGCTTTTAGCCTCTCTTGTATAGTCGCTGATGAGCGGCAGCCACGAAAGCGGCATTGCAACCGACAGTTCAACGGCGGCTCCGAAGGTCATTCCTTCGCCTCCGGTACTGTGGACGACCCCGCCCGAAAAAATAACGAAGCTCAGAATAACCGTCAGGACGAAGAGCGCCGCCATAGCAACGGTGTTTACCTTGCCGAGATTTTTGATCCCTATAAGTATCCAGAGGATAATCAGCGCTCCGATCACGACGCACCATATCCATTCGCCGATGCCCCACGCGCCGTTTGCGGCAAGCGCGCCGTCATAGATCATTATCGCCGTCCAGCCGACGAGCTGAAGTATATTCAGGATAGAAAAAAGAAGGCTGCCCTTTTGGCCGAAGCTCATCTTGACCGTCTCCATGGCGCTTTTGCGCACCCTGCCCCCTATAAGACCGGCTAAAAACAGCATGGCGCAGCCGATGACGTGACCGATGACTATAGCGAGAATGCCCTTTGAAAAGCCGAGCGGCGCAAAGTATGTACCGGTCAGTATTTCCGCTATCGACACGCCCGCGCCGAACCAGATAAGTCCGTTTTCAAAAACCGATGTGTATTTTTTCTCCATGCTATCTAGCCTCCCGGGTAAATTCGCCCTTCAAATCGAAGGCATGATTCATAGGTCCTCTGCCGCGTCCCAGATCAAGCATATAGGACAGCGCGCCGGAAATATATTTTTTGGCTCTCTTTATTGAATCGGCGAGGTCATAGCCTTTTGCGAGATTGGCGGCTATCGCGCTGGAAAGCGTGCAGCCGGTTCCGTGGGTGTTGGGATTATCAATGCGCTTTCCCTCGAACCATATGAAACCTCCGTCTGCGTAAAGCAGATCGTTTGCGTCATTTATGCTGTGTCCGCCCTTCAGAAGCACGGCACAGCCATGCTTCTCCCCTATCATTTTTGCGGCGGCAAGCATATCCTCCCTTCCGCTTATGCTTATTCCGGATATGACCTGCGCCTCGGGAATGTTGGGTGTTGCTATCGCCGCTATGGGCAAAAGCTCGTCGATTATCGCCGATACAGCCTCTGTCTTTATCAGAGACGAGCCGCTTGTCGCAACCATGACGGGGTCGACTACGATGTTTTGCGCGCCGTAGAATTTCAGCCGCTCTGCGATAACGCCGACCAGCTCTGATGATGAAACCATGCCGATTTTTACGGCGTCCGGCCTGATGTCCTCGAAAACCGCATCGAGCTGCTGCTTTAAAAAATCCGGAGAAACCTCCGAAATGTCTCTGACGCCGGTCGTGTTCTGCGCCGTCAGCGCGGTTATCGCGCTCATAGCGTAAACACCATTCATGGTCATGGTTTTAATATCTGCCTGAATGCCGGCGCCTCCGCTGGAATCGCTTCCAGCGATTGTTAATGCTGTTCTCATAACAATACTCCTTAAAAATTAGCATTAATTTTATATAGCGGCAAAGAGTGGTGCCCCCGGTCTGCCGCTTTGACAGCTTCGGCTTGCCGCCGAAGAATATCGCCTAAATATTAAATTGTGAAAGGTCCTCTATGTAAAAATCTGCGAGCTTTTTAAGCTGCGTCTGATTCTTTTCGTGCCTGTCGAAAACCGCGACCGTTGTGAAGCCGTCCGATTTTGCTGTTTTTACGGCATAAAGCGAATCCTCGAAAACGATCGCGTCCTTCTTATTGACTCCCAGATGCTCCAGCGCCTGCCTGAAAATATGCGGCTCATCCTTGCCGTGTCCCACTTCAGTGCAGGTGAATATCCCTGAAAAGTACTTTGAAATGCCGCACCGCTTCAGCGCAGCTTCTATCAGATACCTGTCGGTCGCCGTCGCTATGCACATTTTGACTCCCTTATTATGAAACCGCCGCAGCAGCTCAACGGCATGAGGCTTTGGCAAAGTCTCTTTTTTGTAAAACCGCTCGACCATTTCATTTACGCCGTTCATTATCTCAAGGGCGGACAAATCAACGCCGTATTCCCTTTGAAAATAGCAGGCTGCCTGGTAAAGGCTGAGTGCTTTGACCGTCTCGTTTACGTCTTGCTTCGGCTTTATCCCTATGGAGCGCAGATAGCTTTCACCGATGCTTTCCCATATGAACATGGAATCGAACAGCGTGCCGTCAAAATCGAAAATGGCTCCTTTTATCACCTTTTTGTCAGTTCCTTTGCAATGGATAGCAGATTACTCGCCTCGGCTTCGGGATCTTCCGCCTTCATTATTGCCGACACAACGCACAGTCCGGCAATGCCCGTGTCCCTGAGCACGCCGGCATTGGTTTTGTTGAGTCCGCCTATGGCGTTGACGGGAATGGGAACGGTCCTGCATATATCCTTGAGTGTATCTACGCTTGTCAGCACGGTTTTCACCTTTGTGGTTGTGGGATAGATGGCGCCCACGCCGAGGTAATCGGCTCCCTGCTCATAAGCCTCAAGAGCCTGCGGTACGGTTTTTGTCGTCGCTCCTATGATAAAACCGTCGCCCAGGATGCTTCTTGCCGTCGCTACAGGCATATCGCTCTGTCCTAAATGGACGCCTTCCGAGCCAACGGCAAGAGCAACGTCAACCCGGTCGTCGATGATAAGCGGAACACCGTATTTTTCGGTCAACGAGTGAACCTTTTTGGCAAGCGCGATATACTCTCTTGTGGTTTTATCCTTTTCACGAAGCTGCAAAAGGGTAGCTCCGCCCTTCAGCCCCTTTTCGACGCGGCGGAGAAACTCCTCCTCTCCGTATTGGCTGCTGTCGGTTATGAAATACAGGGTCGGATCAAATTTTCTCATTTTCATCCACCTCAGACGTACAGATAGTCGTTCAGAACGGGCTGCAGGCCTTCGCCGGCGATATCTCTGTACATGCTGTCCAGGCTGCGCCCGTCGCTTATCTCAAACTGCTCGTCGCCCTGCACTTCGTCCGTCTGCTTGCCGCTGTATTTGCTCTCATGGTCGCCAATGCCTGTTGAAACGCCCGCCGAAATCTTGGTCGCGGCAATTTTTACTATGCCGTTTCGGAAGGAAGCGCTCTCACGTGACGATACCGTTATGCCGACATAGGGAAGGAAAATACGGTAAGCGCACAATATCTGGCAAAGCTGCCTTTCGTGAACATCGAGCGGGTTTATTTTGTCGTTGTTGATTATGGGACGCAGTCTCGGACAGGACAGCGACATTTCTGCGTGCGGATACTTTCTCTGTAAATAATAGACGTGAAGCGCGCTTGCCAAGGCGTCTTTGCGGAAATCGGAAAGACCCAGCAGCGCGGAAAAGGCGACGCCTCTCATTCCTGCCATCAGAGCACGCTCCTGCGAATCAAAGCGGTATGGCCATACCCTCTTATGCCCCAGGAGGTGAAGCTGCTCGTATTTATCGGCGTCATAGGTTTCCTGAAATACCGTCACATAATCTGCACCGCATTCATGCAGATAGCGGTATTCGTCGGTGTTGACGGGATATATCTCCAGTCCGACCATTCGAAAATATCTTCTCGCCAGCTTTACAGCCTCGCCGATGTATTCAACATCGCTCTGGCTCCGGCTTTCACCCGTGAGAATGAGTATCTCCTCCATACCGCTGTCGGCGATTATCTTCATTTCCTTTTCTATCTGTTCCATCGTCAGCTTCATACGGCTGATGCTGTTGTAGCAGTTAAAGCCGCAGTAGACGCAGTAGTTTTCGCAGTAGTTCGCGATATAAAGAGGCGTGAAAAGATAGACCGTATTGCCGAAATGTTTGCTTGTTTCAAGTCTTGCCCTCTGCGCCATACGCTCCAGAAAGGGCTCCGCTGCAGGCGACAGCAGCGCCTTGAAGTCATCAATGGAGCAGGTTTCATGCTCCAGCGCCGCTTTTACGTCCTTTGCGGTGTATTTTGAGTAATCATAGCCCTTCATGTGGCTCAGAACCTTTTCGCACACGTCAGACTCGATCTTCTCCATACCGGGCATATATTCCATGTGATTTGTACGCGATGAAGGGTCTGATTCGAGCATATGTTTCTTGGCGAGCGCCCTTTCGGACAGATTTTCTGAATCTACAAAAAACTGATTTTCCATTTTTGCTCCTTAGTCTCTCAAAAATCCCGTCAGCGGATCGGACGCGGACGCTCCGCGCGTCAGCACTCTGCCAAGGCCTGAAAGGTACGCTTTTCTGCCTGCTTCTATTGCAAGCCGAAAGGCCTCCGCCATTGTCGGAAGGTCACCTGCCGTAGCAAGAGCGGTATTTGCCATAATCGCAGCGGCTCCCATTTCCATAGCCTGGCATGCCTGTGAAGGTCTGCCTATACCCGCGTCAACGATGATGGGCAAATCTATTTCGTCTATCAGAATTTGTATAAAGTCGCCGGTCGAAAGCCCTTTGTTGGAGCCGATGGGCGCGGCGAGAGGCATAACGGCGGCGGCTCCGGCGTTTACAAGGTCGCGGGCTACGTTGAGATCGGGATACATATACGGCATGACGACAAAGCCCTCGCTTGCAAGGATTTCGGTGGCTTTTATCGTTTCCTGATTGTCGGGCAGAAGGTATTTTGAGTCACGCATGATCTCTATCTTGACAAAGTCGCCGCAGCCCAGCTCTCTTGCAAGACGCGCAATACGCACCGCTTCCTGAGCGTTTCTCGCCCCCGAGGTGTTGGGCAAAAGGGTGACGCCCTCCGGGATATAGTCGAGGATGTTTTCCTCCTCCTTTGTATTTGCGCGGCGCACGGCAAGAGTTATTATCTGTGCGCCGGCATATTTTACGGCGGCCTCGATCAGTTTAAGAGAGTATTTGCCTGAGCCTAAGATAAATCTGGAATCAAATTTATGTCCGCCTATGATTAGCTTATCATTTTGCATATTCTGCCTCCGTTTGGGCCGCCAAAAGCAGTTTGTTCGGGCGGCGTTTTTGTTGTTATTGCTGTTTATACTTCAAATTGATCTGCAAGTATTCTCAGAACGGTGTGCGCCTGATGTGCCGCGCAAAGCATAACGCGGGCCGCAAAGAGGCCGTTTTGTTCAGCGACATCGCTCGTCCGGTCTCCGCAAAGATAAAAGCGGCTCGTTATCCTGCGCGTTTTTATCGCGTTGGGGCTGCCTATGCCCGCCATTCCCGACGCGGCGACAATGTATTTTTCCGGCATTTGCTCCATGACGGTATCGACAAGCATGGCTTTTTCTTCCGCCCTGTCGAAAGCTTCGCAGATAATGTCCGCGTCCCCCAGAAGCGAAACGGCATTCTGAGCGGTTATCTTTTCGCAATGCGCATCAAGGGTGATATATGGCGAAATCTCGCGGAGATTTTCGGACAAAGCCGTCGGCTTTTTCATTCCGATTTGATTTGCCTTGTACTGCTGCCGGTGCAGATTGGTAATGTCCACGCTGTCAAAATCTATCAGTATGAGTTTTCCTATCCCTGATCTGGCAAGGCTTACGGCTATGTTGGAGCCGAGACCGCCGAGACCGCATATTGCAACCGTCGCCGAGGAAAACTTTTCCTGCAAAGCCCTGCCGTGGCGCTGCTCAAAGGCTTTTTGAAGCTGTTCCTTTGTGGGTATCATATCATCCGCCTCCGACAAAGCCGACGACTTCCAAGCTGTCGCCGTCCTGCAAAACAGTCTCTCCGTACATGGCCTTTGGTACGATGTCGCCGTTTCGTTCTACGGCTATGCGCTTAATATTGTAATCGGTGGATGAAAGATATTCCGACAGGGTCTGTCCCGCAATATCCAGCTCTGTTCCGTTGATCTTTACCATGGCAAAACCTCCCGAAGAAAAAAGGAAGCTGCGATTTGGCAGCTTCCCGTTAAATGTACTGTATTTCCCTACGTTGGCATTATCCAAATCAGGTCGTCGGTCGAAGGTCACACCTTCCTCTCAGCCTGTAACACAAGCTCCCTTGTTTTGTTGTCCTTAATATTATACTACCGGCACAAAGAAAAATCAAGGGTTTTGGAGCCAAAGTCTCTGTCGTCCGGCAAATCAGGCAGCCGGCCTATATCACCCAGTCCCAGAATTCCTCCTGCTGCAGCTCGTTGGATTTTCCTCCGCTGTATTGCAGCTCGGGATTCTTTACGCTGACCTTTGTGCCCTCTGCAACCGAACTTACGATAAAGGCGTTGCCGCCTATTGTCGCGCCGCTTCCGATGACCGTGTCGCCGCCCAGAATGCTCGTTCCGGAATAAATCGTTACATTGTCCCCTATCGTCGGGTGACGCTTTACGCCCCTGAGCTGCTGCCCCTTTCGGGTGGAAAGCGCGCCCAGTGTCACGCCCTGATAAATCTTTACGTTATCCCCGATGGTGGTGGTTTCACCGACGACTATTCCTGTTCCGTGGTCGATGAAGAAATATCTTCCTATCGTCGCGCCCGGATGTATGTCGATTCCGGTCAGACTGTGGGCATGCTCCGACATGATACGCGGTATGAGCGGAACTCCGAGCAAAACAAGCTCATGCGCTATGCGGTAGACTGTTACGGCAAAAAGCCCCGGATAGGAAAAAATTATTTCGTCGGTGCTGTATGCCGCCGGGTCGCCGTTAAATGCCGCCTGCACGTCGGCATAGAGATAATCCCTTATCTTAGGGATCCTTTCCAGAAACTCCTTTGTTATCTCGTCTGCCCTGTCGAAAAGAGTCGATTTGGGACATTCGCTGCAGGTGTCGTCGCTGCCGAGAGCCCGCGCAATCTGTTTTTTCAGATTGTACTGTATAAACTCCAGGTGTTCGCCGACCATGTATTTTATGTATTCCGAGCTTGTTTTGCCGTCGTCAAAAAATCCGGGAAAAAGCACCCTGCGTATTCTTTCCAGCACCTCTATGATTATCGCCTTGTTGAGTCTGTTTTCAGCGTCGATCCTGCTGGTAAGGTCGTATTTTCCGTAGCTTTCCAGTATGGTGTCAACTATTTGTTCGGTTCTGTGCTTCATCTTGTC
The DNA here is from genome assembly GCA_017543285.1 of Clostridia bacterium. GTDB lineage: Bacteria > Bacillota > Clostridia > Oscillospirales > Acutalibacteraceae > RGIG7067. The sequence goes on from JAFYGK010000009.1 coordinate 28,913, forward strand.
CTCCGTTTCGCCCCATATCGGCAATATCGCAGATTATTTAAAAAAGGAGCCACGCTTTGTGGCTCCCGACAACTTCCGTTTTCAGCGCGTTTCAGAGCGTACACAATCGGATGAAGCCGCCGAAAGCCGGATCATCATACAAATACATATGCTCTTTTTGAAGCAAATATCATACATCGCGCTCTTATCTCCTGAAAAACGGCTTAACATGAACAAATCGATATTTTTTATATTTTATCACAGCTTATTTTCATTTGTCAATACAGGACGGCTTTTCGGCTGAAATTGAGAGTGTCGAAGCCGGATCTTTGAACGCATCTTCAGTGCTGAAAAATATAGAATCATTTTTACTAAAAGCTCTTGACAATCAAGCACCTCTAATATATACTTAAATCATAATATCGATACACGATATTATTATACGATATTGAAAGGAGACCGATATGCCGAGAGAAGCTCTGCAAACGCTGACCGAGCCGATGTACTATGTGCTTTTGTCGCTGACTAATCCGATGTGCGGAATCGAAATAATGGACAGCGTGCGCGCAATATCCGCAGGCCGCGTGGTCGTCGGTCCCGGAACTCTTTACACGATGCTTGCTAAATTTGAAGAAAACGGCCTTATATGCCCCGTTAACATCGCTGCGGCGGCTCCTCGCGGTACAAGGCGTAAAACCTACGTCATATCCCAAAAGGGAGTACTTTTCCTCAGGCAGGAATATGACCGTCTTTCCCGTCAGGTGACAGATGGAAAAAGGATAATGGAGAAATTGAAATGAGCAATAAAAACACGATCAGAAAATTTATCCCGTTTGAGTATACCGACCTTGCCGCACTGAGAGAGTATTTCGAGGATATGTCTTCGCAAGGCTGGTTTGTCACAAACATCCGCGGCCTTGTTGAGTTTAAGAAGAGCATGCCCTGCCGTCTGCGTTATAACGTCGTCATTTTGCCGACCGCAAGCCAGATGAACAATAAAATAGACGCAAAAAGCCTTGAATACATTGAAATGTGCCGTGAAGCAGGCTGGATATTTATCACAAACACGTCGAATGTCTATGTGTTTGTTGCCGAAAACCCGAATGTGCCGGACATAGTAACCGATAGGCATGAGACTGTGGAAGCTGTCAGGCGCTCCGGTCAGAAGCGGCTGCTCCTTTTGTGGGCGCTCATTCCCGTTTTGGCTTTAAATCTGCTCACAATGCTATCCATGTATCGGACTGATTTCAGCTATCGGTTTCCTCTTACTATGTTGATAGGCTATGGGTTGATTATAATCTTTTTTATCGCATTAATCTTTGCAAAAACTCTTTCGTTTATGTCCTGGAGCAGGCAGGCAAAATCCGCTCTCAAGAGCGGAAAACCGATTCCCGAATATGACGTCTCGATCTTGAAAAGGCGCCGTCTGACCTCTTTTTTGATTGTCGGATTAGTAGCGCTGATAATTGCTGCATGGATAATATCTTGCATTAACCAGAGGCAATTTATGATCGCGGGAATAATCGGGTTCTGGATCGTTATGGTCATTGCAATTATGGGGCTTATCTTTTGGATGCCCAGCCAGAAAATGAAGGTGTGGGAAATCATCTTAATTACCGCCGGCGTAATGATCGGCGTAATGATCCTTTTCATCGTATTTTTAGTGCTTTTCAGCAGTCTTCTTTAGGATTCACCGTTCTGCTCGCTGTATCGCTGAATGCCGGAATCGTCATGCAGCAGATACCACAAAGGGTAATTGCAAAACATGCAAGACGGATTCTCAAAAGAATGTTTGTAAAAGCCGACTGAAGGCATGTGAAGAACCATGGTACATGATTAAACTGCGTGCCGTGGTTCTTTCTATTGCAACAGAGCGCTAATGAGTAATCACTTGCTCAGAAGGATCAAGAGGATCTCCGCCAAAGCAGTTTTCCGCGGCCTTCCTTTTGGTATATCATCTTTTATCCATGGCGTTTTCTTTTCCATGCTGCAGGCGAGATGCCTGTCTCCCGGCTGAACACAGTGATGAAATAATTGTAATCGTGGAAGCCGCATCGGGACGCGACCTCGGACAGCGGAAGTTCCTCTGCCTCTGACAGCAGATTTTTCGCCTTCTCCATCCGCATGCCGCGCAGCTTTTCCGCTATCCCGCAGCCGTAAAGCTGACGGGAGAGCTCATAGAGCCGGGTCTTGCCGATTCCGAGATATTCGGAGATCATCCGGGCGTTGAGCTTTTCGGTATAGTGTGCCGACAGATAAGCGTCCAGCCTCACGGCCATCAGATCCTCCTTCAGAGTCGCCATACGTTCCAGGATCAGATAGGAAGCCACGGCGTGCAGGATCTGGGCAGCAGAGTGAATATAGGATTCTTCGATAATGTCGGCGGCAAAGACTGCCTCTTTCAGTATCCTGTTGTTGACGCGATAGGCGTCACAGCATTTTTCTATCACCGCCCAGCCCTCCTCGTGGGACGGGTAAGAAAACACATGCCCGAAGAGCAAATAGCCAACCAGCACATCTCCCACATACAACGGCGTCACCGCCTCGGTCAGACCGGCGTGACAGCGGTAAATATGGGTGCTGTGTTTTTTTGCCGCCGCACGGCAGGCCTCCCGGTCACAGGCCATGCAAGCCTCAAAACCCTTGGACGTTCCGCGGATAACAGCGCAGTAAGGCGCTACCCTCTCGGGATAGGAGACCAGTTCAGTCAGGTTTTCATCGAACACTGTAATGCGTATATGACTGATGACATAAAAATCCTCCTGAAGCTCCCGCAGCTTTTCCAGATCAAAAATAGGAATCACTTTACAGCACCTCGACAATCTGCACAAATATATCCTTTTAAATTCTACCACAGTTCCGAACAAAATCAAAGTAAAATGAACATTTTTCTATATATTTTTTGGCAGCCTTCCTTTATAATGAAATCACAACATATAAAAGGGGTGGAGTAATTGAAAAATATCATTAAACAGGGCTATATCGGCAACCCTGCTCAGCTGGTGACCCTGCGGCGTGTCACAGTAGGCGAGGGACGGGCAAAGGGCACCGGGATCATTGAGGTCAAAACAGCAGGCGGTCTGGAGCTGGACATCCTCCCGGATGCTGGACTGGATATAGGCCAGTGCCGCTTCAAGGGAGTAAACATGAGCTGGATGAGCAAAAACGGCTATGACGGTCCGGCGGCGATCAGTCCCTATGAGACAGAGTTTGTCAATACCTTCCCCGGCGGAATGGTGTATACCTGCGGCCTGCGCTCAGCCGGATCAGCCAATAGGGACAACGGCGAGTGGCACCCCCTGCACGGCAGATACCACAGTCTGCAGGCCGGTGAGGTCTGCGCTGAAATTGAAGATAATGAGATAATCATCAAGGGCAGAATAAGAGAGACCGCACTTTTCGGGCATTGTCTTGAGGTCAGGCGCGTTATACGTATTCCGGTGTTCGGCGCTTGCGTCGCATTGGAGGACACGGTCACAAATCTCACGCCTCGGGACGAGGAGATCATGCAGATCTACCACTGCAATTTCGGATATCCGCTGCTGAGCGAAAAGGCAAGACTGGTTCTTCCGGAAGACCGCGAGACCCTTCCTCGCACCGAATTTGCCAAAACAGGACTGGGCAGAGAATGTGAGTTTGATAAGCCCATCGACAGCGAGGAGGAACGGGTATTCTTCCAGAAGATGCAAAAGGAATTCTGGGCACGGCTGGAAAATCCGGAGCTTGGCGTAAACATGACAATATCCTGGTCCGGAGATACCCTCCCGATACTCTCTCAGTGGCGCAGCATGGCAAGCGGCGATTACGTACTGGGTCTTGAGCCTACCAATTGCTATATTATGGGCCGACACGACGAACGGGAAAACGGAACCCTGCCGATACTCAAAGCATGGGAATCTGTTGCCAATACAGTCAGGATCGAATTTACGGAGGGCTGATTCCTAATGCCGCTCCGCGGCAGTTCCCGGAAGGGAAGCCAAAAAAAGAAAGGGATGCTTGAAAATGGCTAAGAAAATGACTTTTGCCCTGGCATTTTGCAACCGGGGCTTTATGCCCGGCGAACTTATCTACGGCGCACGGGAAGATATGATCAAGGCGGTCACCGATGCAGGCTTCGATTACATCGCCATGGACGCGGAACTCACCCGTTACGGCGGCATTGAGACCCGGGACGAGGGCATTCTGTATGCCAAATGGCTCAGGCCGCACGAAGGCGAGTATGACGGCGTGATCTTTTCCATGCCCATCTTTGCCGACGAAAACGGAGCCATCGCTGCGCTGCAGGACGCGGGCGTGCCCATCCTGATGCAGGCCTACCCCGATGAGATCGGCAAAATGGACTTTCAGCACAGGCGCGACGCCTTCTGCGGCAAGTTCTCCGTCACCGATGTATTCACCCAGTACGGCGTTCCCTTCACCGTGTTGAAGCCGCATGTGGTGCATCCTCTAAGCCCGAGGTTTCGGGAAAATCTCCGTGACTTTGCGGCTATCTGCCGCGTGGTCAACGGCATGAGGCGCTTTAACCTCGGCTGCATCGGCGCGCGCACTACCGCCTTCAAAACCACCCGCTTTGACGAGATCGCCATGCAGAAACATGGCATAAACGTGGAATCATTTGACCTCAGCGAGCTGTTTTTCAAGGTACAGAACATGTCTGACGACGATCCGAAGGTCATCGCCAAGAAGGAGCATCTGGAGAATTATACGGACTTTTCCATGGTTCCGGAAAAAAACAGGAACACTCTTGCGAAGGTTTCTGTAGCAATCGACGGCTACATCGAGGAGTATCACCTGGATGCGCTGGCGCTGCGCTGCTGGAACGAGATGGAGCAGGTGCTGCGTATCTGCCCCTGCGTGCTGCTCTCTGAACTGAACGACCGCGGTATTGCCGCCTCCTGTGAGATAGACATGTGCTCCGCTGTCACCATGCGGGCCATGAGTCTTGCCTCCGGACAGCCCACCGCCGTTCTTGACTGGAACAACAACTATGGCGAAGAGGAGAACAAGGTCATTCTCTTCCATTGCGGCCCTGTGGCTCAGAGCCTGATGACCGCAAAGGGCACCGTCACCAACCACAAGATGTTTGACAAAACCGATCCCGGCTCCGGCTGGGGCAGCAATGAAGGCCGCATCAGAGCCTTCCCGACCACGCTCTCCAACTGCCAGACCAAGGATGGCAGGATCATCGTCTACGCCTCCGAAGCCCGGTTCACAGACGATCCCATTGAGCAGAGCTTCTTCGGCTGTGCGGGCGTATGCGAGATACCCGATATGGAAGACAAGATGATCCGTCTGGCCCGCGGTGGCTTCAAGCACCACACCAGCGCGGGAGTTGGTCATATGAAAGACATTCTGAAAGAAGCTTTTACCACCTACCTCCACTATGACTGGGTGGACATAGATAAGGACTGAGCCATGAAAATCGGAGGATTGGATATCGGAACCACAGGCTGCAAGCTGACGGTGTTCGATGAAAACGGCAATCAGCTGGGAAAAGCCTACCGGGATTATCCGGTGTACCGGGCCGTCAGCGGCCATGAAATCGACATCTCTACAATGATGGGCAGCGTTTATGCCGTCATTGGGGAAATGGCGGCGCAGTATCCGGACATTGGCGGAATTGGCGTCACCAGCTTTGGTGAAACCTTTGTGATGACAAACGATGCGGGCGAACCGCTCCATAATGCCATGCTCTACACCGACCCCAGAGGCGCCGAGCAATGTGCCGAGCTGATAGAAAAACTGGGCGCCGACCATATAGCCGATGTCACCGGTTTGGCTCCCCATGAAATGTATTCGATCTCCAAGATGATGTGGATCAAGCGTTATCGGCCGGATGTCTATGCCGCAGCCAGGCGCATCCACCTCATCGAGGATTTCGTGGTCTGGCATCTGACAAATAATGCGCAGATCGACTACTCACTGGCGACACGCACCATGGCATTTGATATTCACAGCCTGACCTGGAGCAAAGAAGTCTTTGATGCCGCCGGGATCGACGTTTCTCTGATGAGCAGACCGGTTCCCACCGGCACAAGCGCCGGAACGATCAACCCGGCCGCCTCACAGCAGACGGGATTGAACAAAAACTGCGTGATAGTCTCCGTCTCTCATGATCAGGTTTCCGCGGCTGTTGGCGCAGGCGCCTTTGACGGCTCCGTTGCTGTTGACGGCGCAGGCACCGTGGAGTGCCTGACACCGATCTATGACAGCATTCCGGATATCCCGGTGATGGCGAAGGGTTATTTCTCTGTGGTTCCCTATGTGGTTCCCGGCAAATACGTCGCCTATGCCTTTTCCTACACCGGAGGCGCTCTCATCCAGTGGGCCATGAACACCTTCGGCAAGGGCGAGACCAACGAAAGTATGGAGCGCTCCTACGGAAGAGACGAGCCCACCGGTCTGCTGGTGCTGCCGCACTTTGCCGGCGCTGCCACACCGTATATGGATACCGGTTCCAAGGGTGCGATCCTGGGCCTGACCGCCGCCAGCACGGCGGCAGACATCTATCGCGCCTGCATGGAGGGCGTCGCGTACGAGATGCGGCTCAACTATGAGGCGCTGACCGGCTCCGGTATCTGCTTTGAAAAGCTCAACGCCACGGGCGGCGGGGCGCGGTCAAAGCTCTGGATGCAGATGAAAGCCGATGTTCTGAACCTGCCCATTACAGCACTGAAAACCGTGGACGCCGGCACCGTCGGCTCCGCGATGCTGACCGGGATCGCCGTTGGATTGTTCCGTGATCTTGACGACGCGGCTGCTCACATGGTGCAGGAAATGGAGACCTACTATCCCCGTATGGAAATGCACAAGAAATATACGGAGATTTACGGGCGGTACAGAGCGGTTTATAATGCCGTCCGACCGCTGATGTAAGGAGAAAAATAATGCTTGTCAATCTGGTTGAAATTCTGAAACTTGCCGAAGAGAAAAAATGCGCGTTCGGCGCGTTCAATACGCCCAATCTGGAATGTGTCAACGCGGTTCTGGCCGCTGCCGAAAAGCTGAATGTACCGGTCATAATCTCCCACGCGGAGCTTCATGAGGAGGTTTCTCCTCTTGTTAAGATCGGCCCTGTAATGATTCAGGCGGCGATAAACGCAAGCGTTCCCGTATGCGTCCATCTGGACCACTGTGAGAACCTTGACTATATGGCGCGGGCGCTGGAGATCGGCTTCACAGGCGTGATGTACGACGGCAGCATCCTTCCTTATGAGGAAAACCTTGCCAATACCAAAAAGGCCGTTGCCATGGCAAAAAACTACAATTGCGGGGTGGAAGCGGAGCTGGGCGCTCTGGCTTCCCGCGAAGGAGGCATGGCCAATGCTTCCGGCCCTGTCTATACCGATCCCGACGAAGCGGTAATCTTCTGTAAAGAGACCGGAATAGACGCGCTGGCTCCCAGCTTTGGCACAGCTCACGGTATATACAAGTCCAGGCCGGTACTTGATCTCAACCGCGTAAAGACCATTTCCCGGAAGACCGGTCTGCCCCTCGTCATGCACGGCGGCAGCGGTGTGAGCCCTGAGGACTACCGCACGGGCATTGCCAACGGACTGCGAAAAATCAATTACTACAGCTACATGTCCAAGGCAGGCACCAATGCCGTAAAAAAACTGCTTGAGAAAGAGGATGTTACCTTCTTCCATGACCTTGCCCTTGCGGCCGAAAATGCCATGGAGGCCGACGCCGAAAATGCCATGAGGGTTTTTACAGGACTGTAAAATATCCGATATACCGATAAAAAGCCGCTGCGCAGGCGATATTTCACAATGCGCACCGGCTTTTTTGGTTTTTAAGGTTTTTGCGATCCGTCGCCCAATAAGGGACATAAGCAGAAACTGTCCCTCGATCTTTTTGGCCCGGTCGGGTCTTCGGCCGCAGACATTCGGCGGCATTCAGTTGACGGCATTATCAGATCAGGAACAAAAGCAGCATAACGTACCATTTGGACGCCGGAGCTGTCGGCTTTCCGATATTCCCGCAAATACCGACGGTTAAGGCGAAGGGTTATCGGCGCAGAACAGCTTTCTTCCGTTGCCCCTGTACAGTAAGATTTGCACCGTTCTGCAGCCGTGAAATACAAAGTGCAGCGATCATCGGAATCTCGAATGGTTCAGGAATCATAACGGCTTAAAGCATTCTTCTGGAATAGGAGAAGCGCAAAACTGCGTTATCCTTATTGTCTTTGCTGAAGAGGCTTTAAAGGCGGCTTATTATCTCCATACGCATTGCCGCCTCCTGCTTTCCCAAAAGCCTGCTTCCCTGGAAAACATCTCTTTCCTCCAGCCGTTTGCCGATTGCATTGAGAACCGTCTTTTTGTCGGCGCTCCACTGCGGTGCGACCAGAATCTTTTTGTCCCCGTCGCCGGTCATGCGGTGGACGACCGTCTGCGGCGAGAGCTCCTCAATACAGTCGAGCAGCGTTTCAATATATTCGTCCATCCCCATCGCGGAAAACCTGCCCTGCCGGAAATCTTCCGCGAGATCGGTGTTTTCCAGAACATGCAAAAGCTGGAGCTTTATGCCGTCAATGCCGACGCCGTTCAGATACCTCACCGTTTGCAGCATTTGCTCTCTTGTCTCATTCGGCAGCCCGAGGATAACATGAACAATGACCTCGACTCCGATGCTCTTCAGATCGGACGCAGCCCTTTCAAAACAGGCGTTGTCAAATCCCCGGCGAATATATTTGATGCTTTTTTCGTGTATGGTTTGCAGACCCAGCTCCACCCAGACCGGCTTTATCCTTTGCAGCTCACAGAGCAGATTCAGGACTTGCTCACCCAGACAGTCTGGCCGCGTTGCAACCGACAGCGCGGCAATATCATCATCGGCTATGGCTTCGTTGAATACTCTCCGCAGGTATTCCGGCGGCGCATATGTGTTGGTAAAGCTCTGGAAATAGGCGATATATCTGCCGCCGCCCTTCATTTTGGATTGTACTCTGCGCTTGGCGTTTTGTATCTGTTTCGATATGCTTTCACAGACAGGCTCCGCAAAATCGCCCGATCCGGAGGCCGAACAGAAAATGCAGCCCCCGTATCCGATTTTACCGTCGCGGTTGGGACAGGTCATGCCTCCGTCAAGGGACAGCTTATAAATCTTTTCGCCGAAGCGTTTTTTCAGATAACCGTTCAAGGTGTTGACCCTCTGCACTCTCTCACCTCTTTTGACCAAATTGTGCAACAGGCGGTATGCTTATAGCATACCGCCTTAAATAAATCTCTTCAATGCCGACTGTTATTTGAAATAGTTTACGCCGCTCGCGAAAATCTGCTGATCCTTTTCGCAGGGAACATTTTTGTAGCAGTCTCTGTCCATTCTCTCCGAATGGCCCATCTTGCCCAAAATCCTGCCGTCAGGACTGGTTATGCCCTCTATCGAGCAGACCGAGCCGTTGGGGTTTGTGGTGATATCGGGAGTGATATTGCCCTCGCTGTCGCAGTAGCGGAAGGCTATCTGTCCGTTTGCGGCAAGACGCGCCACCGTCTGCTCGTCGGCAACAAAGCGTCCTTCGCCGTGGGACACGGGAACGGCATGCACATCGCCGAGCTCGACTCCCGACAGCCACGGAGACTTGACGGAGGATACCTTTGTAAAGGCCATGCGGCTCACATGGCGGCCTATGTTGTTGAAGGTCAGCGTCGGATAACCGGGTTGTATATCGCGTATTTCGCCAAAAGGCACAAGACCAAGCTTAATAAGGGCCTGGAAGCCGTTGCAAATACCCAGCATAAGACCGTCGCGGTTGTTTAAAAGCTCCATAACGGCGTTTTTGACACGCTCATTTCTGAATGTCGTTGCGATAAATTTGCCTGAACCGTCCGGTTCATCGCCGCCGGAGAAACCCCCGGGTATCATGATTATCTGTGAGGATCCGATTCCCTTTACCATCTTTTCTATGGTCTGTTCGATGCCTGCCGCCGAAAGGTTATTGACGATAAGTATTTCGGTTTCAGCTCCGGCCCTCTCAAACGCTTTCTTTGTGTCGTATTCGCAGTTTGTGCCGGGGAAAACGGGAATAAACACCTTGGGCTTTGCCGTCTTGATGGCCGGCGAGAGATTTCCTCTTTTAGAATAGGGCTTTATCTCTATATTGTAATCTTTGCCAGGCTTTGCATAGTTGGGGAATACGCTCTCTGTAGGTGAAAGCCAGATCTTTACAATCTCGTCGAGCGGCAATGTCTCACCGCCGACCCTTATGACTGCTTCTTCTGTCGTTTCACCGAGCAGAATATTTTCCGCCTTAAACCCGTCTGTGTCGTCCGTTACGGCGATAATGCTGCCGTTTATCGGCGCGAAGAGCAGCTTTTCATCGGCCGAAGCAAACTCAAAGCCTATGCTGTTTCCCGCGCACATGCGCATTACAGCCGCCGCACAGCCGCCTTCCGAAACGACAGATGCCGCTTCAATCCTGCCGCTGAGGACAGCCGAATGTACCTCCCTGTACAGCTCCCTGAGCTTATCGTAATCGGGCATAATTCCGTCTGGGTCAAGAGGAATGGGGAAAAGCACTGCCTTTTTGCCCGCTTTGGTGAATGCCGCAGAAATTGTGCGGCTCGCCTTGGTCATGGAAACGGCGAATGAAACAAGCGTCGGAGGGACGTCAAGCTCGTTGAAGGAGCCGGACATGGAGTCCTTGCCGCCGATCGACGGAGTGCCCATACCTATCTGTGCGCTGAGCGCGCCCAAAAGAGCAGCCGTCGGCTTGCCCCAGCGCTCGGGGACGTCATGCAGACGCTCAAAATATTCCTGGAATGTCAAACGCGCCTTCAGCGGATCTGCGCCGACTGCCGCGATCTTGGAAAGACTCTCGACTACGGCAAAAGCCGCGCCGCAGAACGGGCTCCAGCGTGACAGCTTCGGCATGAAGCCGTAGCTCATGGCGGTCGCGTCGTCGGTAAATCCGTCTACAGGAATTTTGGCGACCATAGCCTCCTCCGGCGTAAGCTGGTTTTTACCGGCAAACGGCATGAGAACCGTCGCCGCGCCGATGGAGCTGTCAAAACGCTCGGACAGACCCTTCTGGCAGCAAACCGAAAGTCTCTTCAAGTTAGCCTTGAACGCGGAAGCAATATCCTTTCCGATCACTTCCTCGGGAAGCTGGTTTCTGTAGTATTTATTTTCATCCGGCGCGACGATCTTTGCCCTTGCCGTCTGGGTCACGCCGTTTGTGTTCAAAAACTCCCTTTTGATGCTGACGATGGGCTTGCCGCGCCACAGCATTGTGAGAACAGGTTCCCTTGTAACGACGGCAACAGGAGTGGCTTCAAGGTTTTCTTCAACAGCCGCCGCTATAAAGGCGTCCACGTCGTTTTGCTCAAGCACGACCGCCATTCTTTCCTGCGATTCGGATATCGCAAGCTCAGTGCCGTCGAGACCGTCGTATTTTTTCGGCACCTTGTCAAGATCGACCGTAAGGCCGTCCGCAAGCTCGCCGATGGCGACCGATACGCCGCCTGCTCCGAAGTCGTTGCAGCGCTTAATCATCCGGGCGACTTCGCCGTTTCTGAAAAGTCTTTGCAGCTTGCGCTCGGTCGGAGCATTGCCCTTTTGCACCTCCGCGCCGCAGGTGGTCAGCGATTCGGATGTATGCGCCTTTGACGAACCGGTTGCGCCTCCGCAGCCGTCGCGTCCCGTTCTGCCGCCGAGAAGTACGATTACATCGCCTTCGGACGGAACGCCGCGAACGACATTATTCTTCGGCGAGGCGCCTATGACCGCGCCTATTTCCATTCGCTTTGCGACATAACCGGGATCATAGATCTCATAAACCTGACCCGTGGCAAGGCCTATCTGGTTGCCGTAGGAGGAATAACCCGCTGCCGCTCCCGTACAGATTTTGCGCTGGCTCAGCTTGTCCGGCAGGGTATCCTTGAAGGGCACGGTCGGATCGCCTGCACCGGTAACGCGCATTGCCTGATAAACATATGAGCGTCCGGAAAGCGGATCGCGTATTGCGCCGCCGAGACATGTTGCGGCGCCGCCGAAAGGCTCGATCTCTGTCGGGTGGTTGTGCGTCTCGTTTTTAAACTGTATCAGATATGTTTGCTTTTTGCCGTCAACTTCGATTTCGGCTTCGATTGAGCAGGCGTTTATTTCCTCGGAAATGTCAAGGTCTTCAACAAATCCTCTCTTGTGAAGCAGTTTTCCGCCGATGGTCGCCATATCCATGAGAGAAACATCCTTGTCCCTGTCTCCGTAGACCTCGCGCCGCGCAGCATAATACTGCTCAAGAGCCTTTTCCGCCGCTTTGTTTATGTTGCTTTTCTCGATGGAAATATCCTCAAGACGGCTCAAAAAGGTGGTATGGCGGCAATGATCCGACCAATATGTGTCGATAACACGCAGCTCGGTGACTCTGGGGTTTCTTTTTTCCGATTCTCTGAAATAATCCCTGCAAAATTCCAGATCGTCAACCGACATGGCAAAGCCCATGGACCTGTGATAATCGGCTATCTGCTCACGGGTCATATCTATAAAACCGGCGACCTCGGGGATATCGTCGGGTACAGGTGAAGTCATTTCAAGGCTATCGGGCTTTTCAAAACCGGCAAGGCGCGATTCAACAGGGTTTATCAGATAATCCTGCACCTTCCTTACATCCTCATCGGTCAGCTCGCCCGTCATTGCTATAACCTTACTGCTCGCAACAAGAGGTCGCTCGCCTTGGGTAAGAAGCTGGACGCACTGCGCCGCAGAGTCTGCGCGCTGATCAAACTGACCGGGCAGGTACTCCATGGCAAAAACATGCCATTCCTCCGGCAGGTTCCAGCTTTCATAATATACGTTATCCTGATTTGGCTCGGAAAAAACCGAACGCACGGCCATTTCCATCTGATCGTCGTCAAGTCCGGATACATCATAACGGTTGGCGAAACGCAGAGATTTAATATTCATGCCCAGATTCTCATTGAGATCTGATAAAATATGTCCAGCTTCGACGTCAAAGCCAGGACGCTTTTCAACATAGATTCGTTTAACCTTTGACATTGTAACGCTCCTTAAATAAGTATATCACGCAAATGCGCAGGAAAGTCGTATAAATAATCATCCATATTATATTATAATGTAAAATCGCAAAATAATCAATAAATCATCGCATCAAATTGCAAAGATTGAAAAAAAAGTCATTTGGGTGTATAATCGTACATATAAAGCGGCAAAATCACAAAACCTGCCGCCGGGAAAACTTTATTTTGCTTAATGGCGAGAAAAGGTTGTATTATGGAAAGTTATCTCAGAAGAACCTGGGCGGATATTTCGCTCGACGCGGTGGAAAAGAACTACAAAATAATCAAAAGCCGCCTGAACGACGGTGTTAAGATGCTGTGCGTTATTAAAGCAAATGCCTACGGACACGGTGCGGTGCGTTTGGCAAATATATACGAGGAATTGGGAGCCGATTGGTTCGCTGTCTCAAATCTGGAGGAGGCCTTGCAGCTCCGGCAGGGCGGGATCTCGCTGCCAATACTGATTCTGGGCTATACCGATCCGTCGGCTGCAAAGCTTCTTTCAGACAATAACGTGACGCAGGCGGTCTTTTCCGACGAATACGCGCGCCGGCTAAATGACTTTGCTTCAGCCTCAAACGTAAACGTCGGCGCGCATATAAAAATTGATACCGGCATGAGCCGCATAGGATTTTACCTGCACAAAAACGAGGACGAGGACAGCTTCAGACAGAAAATCTCATCTCTCAAAGATTTTCGCAATCTTGATATTTCCGGCGCGTTTACTCATTTTGCCGTCGCTGACGAACAAAAGGGCAAACCCTTTGTAAACCGGCAGTTTGATATGTTCACTCTGGGCTGCGGCATAATAAAAGAGTGTGGCTTTGATTTAAGGCTGCGCCATTGCTGCAACAGCGCGGGTACGATGTGCTACCCCGAAATGCAGCTTGATATGGTGCGAAACGGCATCACTCTTTACGGTCTAGCTCCGTCCGACGAGCTGTATGACAAATTCGGGCTGGAGCAGGTCATGAGTCTGCGCTCGGTCATAAGCCTTGTAAAAACCCTGCACAAAGGCGACACGGTAAGTTACGGCAGGACGTTCACGGCAGATCGCGACATGAAGATAGCAACGGTTGCGATAGGCTACGCTGACGGTTTTCCTCGTCTTGCTTCCAATAAATACAGCGTTCTTGTGAACGGCGTTCGCTGCAAAATAACAGGCCGCGTGTGTATGGATCAGATTATGATCGACGTAACCGGCGTCGACGCAAAAGCCGGCGATACTGTGACTATTTTCGGCTGCGATAACGGCAGTTTCATTCCGGTCGACGAGCTTTCTTCACTCATCGGAACGATCAATTATGAAACCGTGTGCGATATAAACGGGCGTGTCGCGCGTCGCTACATAAGACACGGTAAAGAAATCGCCGTTGATTCTCTTCTTTAGTTATCGAAAAACATACTGCAAAAAACCGCCGGAATCATTCCGGCGGTTTTATTGGTTAGCTGTAAGACGGGCAACCCGTCACTAAAAATGGTGAGGATATTTCAGAGAAACAATGGTGTTTAGAAAAAGTCTAAAACTAAAGAAAATGAGTGGATAATCAGAAGCTGCGGATCATTCCCATTGTGTGCCTGAGAATCAGAACGGCGTCATTGGAATCAACCGTGCCGTCCCTGTTTACATCGGCAGCCTTAACATTGATTTTGCTTGACGAAATCAATCCGAGCTTATACTTCAGAACAAGAAGGCTGTCGTTCGAATTGATTTTGCCGTCTTCGTCAACATCTCCGAGTTCCGTTTTCTTGTCTCCAACCGTGATATTTGTCGGAACATAATTGAAGGAATAAAGAGACTCGGAACTTTCGGTCTTTGAATTGACGGTGATCTCCTTGACAGGATCGGTTACGATCTCGTCCGGCAGATCCTCTTCGGAAGGCTCCTGAACCGTCGATTCAGTATTGCTGCTGGACTCGGGCTTGCTCGATGAAGCCGGACTTGCGCTTGAAGAGTCGGCGGATGCGGATGACGTACTGTCGGAACCGGGGTATGTCTTGGGCATATTTACATAATCAATTCCGCTTGATTTATAGAGCGAAACAAATTTTGACCATGTAATAGTACGAATGGAAACCTGACATCTGCCTGTAGCGTTGGAATCAATGAATGTGATCCCGTCGCTGTCGCTGCAGAGAAGTATCATCGAGTGATTATACTTTGCTCTGATATGAGCGCCCGTTTTTGCCTTGCCTATCAAAGCCTTGACATTGCTCACGGTCATCTTGGATGACGAGAGAGAACCGACGCTGTAATATTTTGAATTATCTCTGTCAAGGAATCCAAAAATCTTATAGAAAGCGAACCGTGCAAATCCCATGCACTGCACCGATTTAAGGGATACGCTTTTGCCTGTTTCCGGATCCTTGTAAACGGAGATGCAATCGCAGCCGTTGTTGTAGCTGCATCCGGAGGAATGGCATCTGCATGCTTTACCGGTGTTTGAAAAATATGAGCCAACAGGGAATTCCTTTAATATGGCGTCAATCCTGGAGGCGACATATTTATTGCTCGTGTATGTACTTCCGCTTGCTGCGCCGGCGGTAAGCTGAAGCGACGCAAGACAGGTGATCAAAAGCATCATCACGAGAATGATAGATATTATTCTTTTTGTAAATTTCATCTAATCTTCCTTTGCAATTTAGATTTAAGACAAAACGTCTAAACCGACATTGCTGGCTTTACTCCAGATGAGAGAGTCGAACTTAGCATTGTCATGTGGGGCTGTCGTCCCGTTTGATGGTGTGGTCTCTACACAGAGACCGGGTCTGTTGTAAGCTTCTCTGAACCAGTTTTCAAATCCTCCCGCGTAATCATTGACGTTAGTCGTTGTTCCGACCGCCTTATATCCGGTTGAATTCACAACCTTTTGAGTCAGGGCTTTTGCGCCCAGAACCTCTTTTGTCAGCGAATCAATCCAGTATATGACTTGTCCCTTTGTATGGAAAGAAATAGCAAATTCAAATCTGTTCTCATTACAAAGTTTGATCAACGCCTTTGTTTCTTTTTCCGAGGCAGCAGAAGGTCCCTTGTAGTCCTTTCGTCCCGGCGCGGTAACGCCGTTATTCAGGTCCTTCCATCGGCTGGTCGGAAAATTATCGTTCAGATCTACACCGTTTCCATTTGCTTTCCATGATATGCCCTCATTGATCGCTTTATCGGCGCCGTCGGGATTAATCATGGGTACAATGTAAATTGTGTATTCATTCAGCAGCTTGTACACATCTCTGCCATTAAAGAGCCTTTGGGCCAAATAGCAATACGCGTAGCGTTCTGCCATTCGCATGAGAAATGCCGTGTTGATATGCTCGCTTCCGTGCATTGTTCCGACATAAAGCACTTTTTTCGAGCCTTTTCCAAGCCTGAGCAGATAAAGATTTTTGCCGCCGGAAGTGGTTCCGATGGAAGAGAGGCTTATTGCCTCATGGTATCTGACCGCCACGGCTTTTATTTCTTTGTCTAGCTTGGCATAGGTATAATTTGTGTACGGGTCGGTCACCCTGTAGGATGAGCCGTCCACGACATTGAACTCATTGATGATACCGATCGTTCTCTTCAGGATCTGCAGAGCGTCCTCAGAGCTGACATATCCGTCTTCGTTAACATCGCACATATATTCCAGCGAAATATCGGAGGAAACAATGCCGACCGAAGCCCTGAGCGCCAAAAGAGCGTCGCTTGTGTCTATTCTGCCGTCTCCGTTTGCGTCTCCCTTTGCCTTGTTTCCGAGAGAAAGATAATCCGTCTCGGCGGGAAGAATATTGATTCCTTTGACGCCGTCAGCAAAAAGGCGGTCTGCTTCAGAAAAATCAAACGGTTCGTTCGGAAAAGAAACAACCCTCTCCGCGGCTCCGGTTTCTTTCGTCCTGCCGGCCGGGAGGTCATGTTCGGCCAAAGCCGAAAATGAAAAAACAGACAGCAGAAGCAGAGCCGTAAGACATGAAATTATCCTTTTTGACTCAAAAAAATACATTTTCTGTCAGTAAATCATCGGGTCAAAAGAACTAAGACCGGTATTTCAAATGAGTTATATAAAACCCATGTGGGGACTGTTGAACCGACAGTCCCCACAATATTAGGATTTTAACCTTAAACAGTTGGTAAAGGAGCGCTTATATAATTATCTTACGCTCTGTCTCTTCTTGACTACGAGGAGTACCGCCATAGCCATTACGGACATAACGGCGATAGCAAGAGCGATGACATAGAGAGAAGGATCGGCTGTCTTGACATACTCGTTGTATTCGTCCTTTGTCATAACGCTGACCTTGCACTCTGCTGTGAATCCGCCATCCTCGGTTGTGACTGTGATTGTGGCTGTACCCTTTGCAATACCCTTGACCTTGCCGTTGGAATCAACTGTTGCAATGGTATTGTCGGAAGATGACCATGTTACATTCTTGTTGGCGGCATCGTCGGGAATTACTGTAGCCTTGAGTGTCTCTTCTCCGTCAACGGAGATGGAGATGGAACTCTTGTTGAGCTTGACGCCTGTTACTGCAACAGGAGGTGTTTCGGGAGCCTTAACGACCTTGATCTTGCAGGTAGCTTCCTTGATGCCGACCTTGGCTGTGATGGTTGCTTCGCCTTCCTTGACGCCTGTTACCTTGCCGTTGGGATCAACTGTTGCGATGGTACCGTCGGAAGAAGACCAATTGACTGTCTTGTCGTCTGTTGTATCGGCGGGATCATAAACAACTGCGAGGTTCTTGCTTGTGCCCTCTTCAATCTCAGCCTCTGTCGGGTTGACAGCGATGTTGTTGAGCGGTACGGCTTCAACCGTGACTGCACAGACATTGGATTCAATTGCGCCAACAGAAGCTGTGATGTTGGCTGTGCCGACCTTGAGACCTGTGATCTTGCCGTTGTTATCAACCTTGACAACATCGGAGGCGTCAGATGCCCATTTAACTGTGCCTGTTGCGCCTTCCGGAGAAAGCGTTGCTGTGAGATTCTTGGACTGACCGAGCTTCAGGGTCTCGGAAGCAGGAATGGTGATGGAGCTGGGAGTGATGATAACTTCCGGCTTCTTTGTTACGGTAACGTCGCAGGTTGCGCTCTTGCCGCCGGCGGTAGCTGTAATCTTTGCTGTGCCTTCCTTGACGGCTGTTACCTTACCGTTGTTGTCGACTGTTGCAACGCTTTCCTTGTCAGACTTCCATTTGACTGTCTTGTCTGTTGCGTCGTCCGGCTTAACAGTTGCTGTGAGTGTTTCGCTTTTTTCCTCTTCAAGAGTCAGACTGCTCTTATTGAGAGTTACGCTTGCTACATCAACTGTATCGGCCTTGACTTTGACTGTCGTGGGAGTACCCGCGCTGACGTTCTTCTTTCCGTCGCCTACTGTAACGCTGCCGGTCTTGGCAAGCTTGTTGGTCTTGTCAAAGGAAAGGTCGAAATCATAGGAGCCGGGCTTGATGTCGTTCTTGGCAATAAAGGATAATGTGAACAGTGTGCCGCCGAATTTAAATCCGGGAGAGGCAATCTGAGTTTCGCTGTTTTTGGAAGCTGCAAAGCCCCAGCCGTAGTAAGAATCCTCGGAGATGTTTGCGTTTGCAAGCTGAACGATGAACTCTTCATCATCGGCATAGTTGATATAGTCGTTGTATGCTGCGCCCTTCTTGAATTTGTCATAGGTGAAGTTAGCTTTGTCATAGAAAACAAAAAGCTCTACATTTTCAAAGCCTATGTTTTCCTGGCATGTGACGGTAACTGTGACGGTATCTCCGCCCTTGATTTCGCCGGGCGATGCGGAAATCTTAAAATCATCGCCTGCTGCGCCGACAAAAATGCTGCACATAGACATGACAATGGCAAGCGCTAAAACGCATACCAAAAGTCTCTTAGCCATCTTCTTAGTTTTCATTAAAAAACACGTCCTTTTCATAAATTGTTTAAATGATCGATAATAACTCTTCCGAATTATTTAATTTACTGATGATAACAGTGCCAATGAATAAAACGTCTTCTTTCGGTCGTATAATAACTTTACCACCTCCGGAGAATAACCCGTTTGCAATGCCTCGATCCAAATACTGCAGGCGTCGCGATGAGCCGTTTTTCACTAACACGAATATCTGCATTTATACTACATCTATTCTATCAGTTATAAATAATTATACTACATTTTAATTATAAATCAACCCTTTTTGAAAAAATAACTCAAAATAAGATTCTTTTGTGCATTCTTACAAACTGCCGACAAAATATTTGTATATTATCTTTTATCTTTGATTAATCGGAATATATTCCTGGTCAGGCATTATTGCCTTGTACGCCGGACGGATTATCCTTCCTCCGAATGCTACCTCCTCTATTCTGTGGGCGCACCAGCCGACTACCCGCGCAACGGCAAACAGCGGAGTAAAGAGCTCGCTCGGTATTCCCAGTGAGCGATAGACGAGTCCTGAATAGAAATCCACATTGGCGCACATGGATTTGGCGATTTTCTTTTCCCTGTGGAACAGCTCGGGAACCAGCCGCTCCACCATTTCATAAAGCTCGAATTCATCGCCGTATCCCTTTTCAAAAGCAAGGTTTTTGGCGTACTTTTTGAGGATAACGGCGCGCGGATCGGATTTTGTATATATGGCGTGACCCATGCCGTAAACAAGGCCGGAGCCGTCTCCCGCTTCTTTTCTCAGTATTTTTGTAATATAATCGGCAACCTCGCCTTCATTTTTCCAATCTGAAACATTGGCCTTGACCTCGTCCATCATTTCGGTCACCTTCATATTCGCGCCGCCGTGCTTTGCGCCCTTGAGCGAACCGAGCGCGCCGGATATCGCAGAATATGTATCTGTTCCGGAGGATGAAAGCACTCTTGTGGTAAAGGTTGAGTTGTTTCCGCCGCCGTGCTCGGCGTGAATGATCATGGCAAGGTCAAGCAGGCGGGCTTCCTCTTCGGTGAATGTCTTATCCTCCCTCATGCCGTAAAGGATGGACTGAGCCGTGTTGTGCTCGGGATTTAGCGGATGAAAAAACATTCCTTTGCCGTCGAAATTATATCTCTTGGCCTGATATGCGTGCAGCATGATGTGCGGCATTCTGGCAATAAGCTTTATCGACTGCAGCAGCATGTTTTCAAGGCTGCAGTTGTCCGGGTCGTCGTCATAGGAATAGAGCGCAAGAACCGAACGCGCCATCTTGTTCATGATATTCCTCGAGGGAGCGTTCAGGATCATGTCCTCGGAGAAATGAAAAGGAAGCTCGCGGAATACCGCAAGGGTTTCGGTGAAGTTTTTAAGCTGATTGCTGTTTGGAAGCTTTCCGAAAAGCAGCAGCCAGCCGACCTCCTCAAATCCGTAGCGGTTTTCTCCGACGCATCCGTTGATGAAGTCGTTTATATCTATTCCTCTGTAGACAAGTCTGCCGTCATCCGGCTGTTTTTCACCTTCGTTGATGAGGTAGCCGTGGACATTGCATATTTTTGTAAGGCCAGCTCTTACTCCTGAGCCCGATCTGTATCTGAGTCCGCGCATAACCTGATACTGGCCGTACATTTCGGGCGGTATATAGTAATTTTTCCTGTAATCATCGCATAAGGATGATAACGCATCCGAGGCAATCTTTTCAAAATCCTCGTTATAGAAATCCGACATAAACATTCGCCTTTCTTTCCGATTTCGGACAGACATCGGATCGGGCGTCCGGTCTGATGAGGATCATTTTCGTCTCGTTTATAGTATATGCCCGCTTCTTCGGCAAAATGATCCTTTTTGCAGAATATCAATTATTCTGAATATTTTTCCATTAGAATAATACAGTAAATAAGCAAATTTGTCAATCAGGCATGCGAGGTGATCTGTTATTAAAAGATTGGCTGCCGCTGTAATTATTATGTTTATTCTGTTGTTTTTTATCCCTTTTATCACTTTCCTGCACAGACAGGATGTGGTTGTTAGTGGTATTGTTTCACAAAATATCGCTAAATTATCACCTGACTCCGAGAAGCCTTCTGTAGAAAACGCCTTGTCAAAGGATGTTGTCACGCTTTATGACGCAAGCACCGGCAGAAAAACCATCATGCCCCTGCGGGAATATCTCTACGGCGCTCTTATATCCGAAATGCCCGCGGCATACGGGGAAGAGGCGCTGAAGGCTCAGGCGCTGTGCTGCAAAACGGCCGCCGCGCGGAAAGCGCTTGATTTTCAAGGCTCCTCCCAAGAAGATGCCGACGGCGCAGACATCGAAATATACAGCGCATGCAATATCGGATATGTTTCTCCCCGGTGCGCAGCGGAGCTCTGGGGGGACAGTCTGGAAGAATATGAAAAGAAAATACAGTCCGCCGTAGACTATGCTATGGATAAGCTGATAGTATTCGGCTCGGAACCGATTTATCCCGCGTGGCACGCAATAAGCAGCGGATGTACCGAGGACGCGGTCACATGGTGGGGCGCTGATATTCCCTATCTCCGGTCGGCCGATTCGGAATGGGACATGCGGGCGGACGGCTTTGAGACGACGGTAGCGCTGACCAGGGAGGATATCGAGGAAGCGCTCGGAGAAATGTATCCCGATATATGTTTAAACGATGATCCTGAAAAATGGATCATCGTCAACAGCAGGAGCGGCGCAGGAAACGTCGTTTCGCTATCGGTCGGCGGCCAGCGCGTCAGCGGCGGAATTTTCCGCGCTCTGCTCAACCTTCGTTCCTGCTGCTTCGAAATCTCCCCAAACGAGGGCGGCGTCATCCTTACCGTAAAGGGCTATGGGCACGGAGTCGGCATGAGCCAATACGGAGCCGGCTGCATGGCGGCCAGGGGCAGCAGCTGCGAGGAAATAATCAGACATTATTTCAATGGAGCTGAAATAGTAAGCGAATAAGAAAACAGCCCGGCGTCCGCCGGGCTGTATGTTTAATCTGTTTTGATAATATCTGCCGATTAAAGCGGTATGACCTCGTCGCAGAGAAGCTGCGCATATCTGGTGCCGGACTCATCATATGTGTTGAACACGCCGGTAACGACAACCTCGGTTCCCTCCTGCGGGTAATCGCCGGCGTTGTCGTGGCCTTCCCAAACTATTTCGATTCCCTGCTTACAGCAGGCGGTCGCGTCGGCAATTATCACATTGTGATATGTGATTCCGGTAGCGCTGTCGGTGTAATGGGCTATGGGTCCGCGCGCTCTGATGACTTTACCTTCATATTTTTCTGGGTAAGCCATCATATTCCATACCTCCGCGTAAACCATCGTGGCGTTAAGCTGAGTCAGGTCAACGTCGATCGTGCCGTCATATTCCGGCAGCGCCGACGATCGGGAAATAGCTTCTTCGTTCTGAGTCTGAACCGGCGAGGCGGCTGCAGGAGCCTGAGAAGTTTCCTGCTCTGTTTTCACCGTAAGATTCGTCTTGCCGTCATTTCCTCCGCATGAGGATGCGCACATTATAATAATCAATCCCAGAATCAACGCGGCGGCCTTTTTGATTCTCATGCCTTTGCTCCCCTCTTGAAGTGTCCGATAAACATGAATGCAAAGAACACAACGATATCGACCGCAACGATGGTGGAGCCGACCGGCGTTGAGCCCAGAACGGATACCAGAATACCCGTCAGGGAGCACAGCACAGACAGAACAGCCGAACATATTGTGACCGATTTAAAGCTCTTGAATATACGCATGGCGGAAAGAGCCGGAAATATGACAAGCGCCGAAATGAGCAGCGAGCCGACAAGATTCATCGCGATGACGATTATTATCGCAATGACTATCGCGATAAGCAGATTGTAAGCTCCCGCTCTTGTTCCGGTTGCTCTCGAAAAATTCTCGTCGAACGTAACGGAAAAGATCTTGTTGTAGCTGAAAATGAATATAAGGATGACGGCAAGCGACAGTATCGCGCTCAGCCGGACCTCCGTTTCGGTAAGCGTCAGAATGGAGAGCGAGCCGAAGAGCGTGCTGCAAACATCGCCGGAAATATTGCCCGACGCCGGGAACAGATTCATCAGCATATAACCGATTGCAAGCGCGCCGACAGAGATCATCGCAACGGCGGCGTCGCCCTTGATCTTGGCGTTTTGTCCCGTTCTGAGCAGGAGGATGGCGCAGATGATCGTCACGGGCAACGCAAAAATCATGCTGTTCGATATTCTCAATACTGTGGCGATGGCCATAGCTCCGAAAGCGACGTGGGAAAGCCCGTCGCCTATGAACGAAAAGCGTTTGAGCACAAGAGTGACGCCCAGCAGGGACGAACACAGCGAAATCAGTACGCCGACAATGATCGCGTACCTGACAAACGGATACTCAAAATAAACGGCCGCCTTTTCAAATAATTCGCTCATCCCTCGTCACTTCCTTCGTCGGCAAAATGTCTGCCCGCTTCGCTTTCTATATATTCCTGCTTTGTTCCGAAAAACACTTCGCTTCCGACGTGCAGAATGTGGCTTGCGTATTTTACGGCGGCGGCAATATCGTGCGAAATCATGATTATCGTTATACCGTCGTTTTTATTGAGGTCGTAAATCAGGCGGTACATTTCCTGAGTAACCTTGGGATCGAGACCGGATACCGGCTCATCGAGGAGCAGGAGCTTCTGCGTGGCGCAGAGAGCTCTTGCCAGCAGGACCCTCTGCTGCTGTCCT
The DNA here is from genome assembly GCA_017543285.1 of Clostridia bacterium. Taxonomy (GTDB): domain Bacteria; phylum Bacillota; class Clostridia; order Oscillospirales; family Acutalibacteraceae; genus RGIG7067. The sequence continues at coordinate 52,494 of JAFYGK010000009.1, forward strand.
CCTGACAGCTCCCTGTAACAGCGTTTTGCAAAGGATGAAATGCCCATCTTTTCCATATTGTCCCTTGCCAGCTGTTTTTCCTCCTTGCTGTAAAAGGGTCTCATACCGCAGCGGCTCTGGCATCCGGACAAAACTATTTCCCATACCGACGCCGGAAAATCCCGCTGGACAAGCGTCTGCTGAGGCAGGTATCCTATTTCGTTTTCTCTCAGCCCATCGCCCGTCAGAATCTTTCCGCCGATTGGCGACTGAAGGCCGAGCATTGTTTTCATCAATGTACTTTTTCCGGAGCCGTTTTCACCCACTATGCAAAGATAGTCTCCGGCATTTACCTCGAAGCTCAGGTCGTGAAGGATCTCGAGTCCGTCATAACCGAGCGACAGATTACGGCAGGTCAACTGAGCCATTGCAATGTTTCTCCTTGTTATTTAAGCGCTTCTTTCAATACGGCGAGGTTGTCCTCCATCACAGAAATATATGTCACACCGTTTTTAATATCATCCGATGATGTCGACTGCAAAGAATTGAGAATCAGTATCTCCTGATCCTTTGTCGCCGTATTGTCCCTGATGGCTCTGGGAACCGAGCCGTCTGAGGTCTCTATCTGCAAAATTGATTTAAGGCCGAGCTCGTCTGTCTTTTTGGCAAGAAATATTATCGTTTCAAAGCTTGCCTCGGTTTCCGCCGAGCAGCCGGCAAACGCCGCATAATATTCGAGGCCGTAATCGTCGGTCAGATATCTGAACGGGAAACGGTCTCCGAAAAGCACGGTTTTAACCGGCGCCGAATCGACGGCTTCCCTGTATTTCCCGTCAAGTCCGGCAAGTCTTGCCTCATACGCAGCCGCATTATCGGCATATGCCTTTGCATTGCCGGGATCGATCTTTGCAAGAGCATCTGCAATTGCGGCGCAGAATATCTGCGCGTTTTTCAGAGACAGCCAAACATGCTCGTCAAATTCCGGCTCTTCTTCCTCTTCTTTTCCCTGCATGCCCTCAACCGTTTCCTCTTCCTTGACGCTGTCGCCGAGAATGTCGAGCAGGTTGAGGACTGTCATGTCCTTATTAACCACTTCCTTGAGCGCGTCCTCAGCCCATCTGTCCGATTCGCCGCCGACATAAATAAACAGGTCGCATGTGGAAATCTTTATAATGTCGTCCACTGTGGGCTGGAAGGAATGAAGGTCGGCGCTGCTGTCAAGCAAAATGGTGAGTTCAACGTCCTGAGCCTTGTCTCCCAGAATCTGCTTTACCCAGTCGTATTCCGGAAATATCGTAGCTACGATTTTCAGCTTTTTGTCGCGCGCGGCGCCGGAGCTTTCACCGGATCTGCATCCGGCAAGTATGCCGGTTATTATAAAAAGCGCCAGGAATATGCTGATTATTTTTTTCATCGGTTACCTCCGGTTAAAAAATAGCAGGCAGCGCGGCGGCCGCGCGGCTGTATGATCCGGACGATATAAAAGGGGGAGAAAAATGATAAAATGATTATCAGAAAAGGCGCAATGGTCAAAAGCGCTTTTGCAGTCAAATCCGTGCCTTACGTTTGTCCGGGTTGTTTGCCGTTTATGCCTTCTGCGCCTTTTTGCGGCAGGCGCTGCATGTTCCGCGCAGAATCGTCTGGGATTTGTCTATATCAAAGCCCTCGCTCTGCTGAACGCTTTGCAGAAGCCTTTGGGCGTCCGGCATGTGCATATGATAGGTTTTTCCGCAGGAATTGCAGGAAAGGTGAAGCTGATCCCTGCAGCATTCCGCGCCGGCATACTGAAAATGAGACTCGCGGCTGTTCCCGACATTAATGCGCCTTATCTTGCCTTCGCTTTCAAGTTCGGACAGGTTTCTGTAAACTGCGCTGATGCTGATCCCCTCCCCGGAAAGCTGGTCGGCAATCATCCGGGCGGTAAGCTGCGCATCGGCATTCTTCCCAAGATAATCCAGCAGCAGTTTCCTCTGCCTTGTATTATATTTCGGCATATGAACACCTCTTTGCATCCGGTAATCAATTTGCGAATCAATCGCAAATTATTATAGCACAGAGGTATCGGCATGTCAATAAAAAGTATGTAAAAGAATTGAAGCTCTGATCCGCGCCGGCCGATATATCCGCGCCGGGAATGGGCGATGCTATAACTATTTACAAAAAAAACAAAATCATATATAATTGTGTAGCGGCGTACTAATATGCCTGATTTTAACCTGCCCACACCGTTTTTCAGCGGGATTACAACGGAAAATATCGAAATGATTATGGATACACAGAATTGGAGCTAAGAATACTATGATAATGTGTTCAAGATGTAAAAAGAGAGTTGCGGTCGTTTTTATATCCAACATGAGCGGAGATAAAAACGACAACGGCGGTCTTTGTCTCGTTTGTGCGAGAGAACTCGGAATCAAGCCGGTTGACGATCTGATGAAGAAGATGGGCATTGAGGACGAGGATCTCGAGGCTATGAGCGACCAGATGACCGGTCTGATGAATATGGATTTCGATTCGATGAAGGAGAGCCTCGAGGAAGCGGGTCCCGACGATTCCGAGCAGGATACCGGCAGCTTTGAGCCCGGCGGCGCGGCGACCTTTAATATGTTCAAAAAGATATTCGGCAGCGCCGAGCCGAAAAACGAAGGCGACAGCGAAGCAAAATCCGGCCAGACAACAAAAGAACGACGCAGACAAAAGGAAAAAGAAAAAAAGAGAAAATTTCTGGATAACTACTGCACCGATCTCACCGGCAGAGCCGGAAAAGGCGAGATAGACAGGATTATCGGGCGCGAACGGGAGATTTACAGGGTCATCCAGATACTTTCGCGCAGAAGCAAAAACAATCCCTGCCTGATCGGTGAGCCCGGCGTGGGCAAAACCGCAATAGCCGAAGGACTCGCGCTCAAGATAGTAAACGGCGACGTTCCGCAGAAGCTCGCCAAAAAGGAACTTTTCCTGCTCGATCTGACGGCACTTGTAGCGGGAACACAGTTCAGGGGACAGTTTGAGAGCCGCATAAAAGGGCTTGTCGACGAAGTAAAGGCCGACGGCAACGTCATCCTTTTCATCGACGA
>JAFYGK010000010.1 GCA_017543285.1 Clostridia bacterium
ATCTTTCTTAATTGAATAAAATTGGTTGGTGTCTTTAGCGTTGAGGGTCCACCCGTTCCCATTCCGAACACGGTAGTTAAGCTCAACAGTGTCGACAATACTTGGCTGGAGACGGCCCGGGAAGATAGAGCGATGCCAACTCTTTTTATTTCCGCTTCGCAGCAGCGAGGCGGTTTTTTATTGCTCAGCGAAGATGCCGCGTTTCTTAACGGCAATAATGTATTGCCGCCGCGAAAAATGCGGGCTGCTTTACCGCAAAACCGGTATAAAGGCTGCCGACTCCGCAGGCACACTGCCTGCGCCTTTCGCTTTTCCTCCCCGCCCCTCTCAAAACTCCTTGACTTCTGGCGCGATATATGTAATAATTATTGTGGTTTTGTATATTTGCGGGGTTTCCGGAATACACGGCCGACTATATGAAGATTGTTTAATGTTGAGGAGATTTTTATGCCTACCAAGTATATTTTCGTCACCGGCGGCGTTGTGTCGGGTCTGGGCAAGGGTATCACCGCCGCTTCTCTGGGCAGACTGCTTAAAATGCGCGGCAAAAAGGTCACCATGCAGAAATTTGACCCCTATCTTAATTTCGATCCGGGCACAATGAACCCGTTCCAGCATGGCGAAGTTTTTGTCACCGACGACGGCGCCGAAACCGACCTCGATCTCGGTCATTACGAGCGCTTTATCGACGAGAGCCTTACGCAAAATTCCAACGTGACCTCCGGCAGAGTCTACTGGTCTGTCATCGAAAAGGAGCGCAACGGCGATTACAACGGCGGTACGGTGCAGGTCATCCCTCACATCACAAATGAGATAAAGAACCGCATTGCCAGCGGAAAATCCGATTACGATTTTGCCATAATCGAAATAGGCGGCACTGTCGGCGATATCGAGAGCCAGCCCTTCCTTGAGGCTATCCGTCAGTTCGCCGTGGACGCGGGCCGCAGCAACTGCGTATTCATACATGTCACCCTTGTCCCCTATCTCGCCGCGTCGAAGGAGCAAAAATCCAAGCCGACACAGCACAGCGTAAAGGAGCTTTTGTCCATCGGAATCCAACCGGATATAATCGTCTGCCGGTCGGAGCGTCCTATGGAAGAGGATATGAAGGCAAAAATAGCCCTCTTCTGCAACGTACCGCACGACTGCGTCATTTCCAATCTCGACCTTCCGCTTCTCTATGAGGTACCTCTCGCTCTGGAAAAGGAGCAGCTTCCGCAGAAGGTTTGCAGGATCTGCAACGCCGACTGTCCTGAGCCCGATCTCACCGAATGGCAGACCATGGTCGAAAAGCTGCGCAGCCTTTCCAACAGCGTGAATATCGCGCTGGTCGGCAAATACGTCGGACTGCACGACGCTTATCTTTCGGTCGCAGAGGCCCTGAAACACGGCGGTATCCCCTGCGACGCCGACGTCAACATTCACTGGATAGACAGTGAGGAAATCACAAACGACAACGTGGCGGGCATTTTGGGCGATATGGACGGCATCCTTATTCCCGGAGGCTTCGGCTCCAGAGGAACGGAGGGCAAGATAGCCGCCGCCAAATTTGCCAGAGAAAACGACATCCCCTATTTCGGAATATGCCTCGGCATGCAGATCGCCGTTATCGAATTCGCGCGCAGCGTGCTCGGTCACAAGGACGCAAACAGCGCGGAGATAAATCCTCAGACGGCCCATCCGGTCATCGACATCATGCCAGACCAAAAGGATGTTCATCAGCTCGGCGGCACCATGAGACTGGGTAAATGGCCCTGCAAGCTGCTCGAGGGCACCAAGGCGCGCGAGGCCTACGGCGTGGAGCTTATAGACGAGCGTCACCGTCACCGTTACGAGGTAAACAACATCTACCGCGACGAGATGGAAAAGGCCGGCGTCGTGTTCAGCGGCACATCGCCCGACAACCACATCGTCGAAATGATGGAGCTGCCCGGCAACCTGTGGCATGTTTCCTGCCAGTTCCATCCGGAATTCAAATCCAGACCCAACCGCCCGCATCCGCTTTTCGCCGGATTCGTGAGGGCTTCGCTGGAGAACAAAAACAGAAAAAAGATTAAATAATATATCTTAAGGGTAACGGGCGGTCAATTCTGACCGCCCGTTAACATATTCGGGTTTTCAATATAAGGGGTAATTTCTATGATTTGCTTTAAATTGATACACAGGTACAGGCTGGACGGCCATTCCGAATATAAAGCAATAGGGATTTACGATTCCGAAGAAAAGGCGAAGGATGTGCAGATGGGTTTGTATAAAAAACCCGGGTTTTGCAAAACAAAGCAGGGCTTCAAAATAACAAAAGTCTTCCGGTTGTTCAGGCCAAAGCTTTTGAATAAAACCTTTTGGAGCGACGGCTTTGACACATATGAATACTGATTATTTGCAGATGCGGCGAGAGGCAGTCAAAAATGGCTGCCCTTTTCAGATGCGGCGCCGTTGTCGATTTTTATAACGGCTCAGGTTACCCTTTGATTCCATTTTATTTCACTGACGTGTTTTTGATCGATGCCTTAGGTTTTGTTTGCCCATTTTATATCTATATTACTGTTTTTCTGCTCATATTTAAAATGTATTCTATTTTTTGATTAACGCTTTTTATCAAAATCCCTCCGGAAACAGTAAAAACGGTCGGAAAGACATCCGACCGTTTTGCCTTTTTCTTTTTTGCGCCTTACGGCACATTTTTTGCCGGTATCAGCCCAGCTTGGAAGCCGCTTCCTTGTCCAGCACTACCGTAACATCGGGGTGATCCTGCAAAATGCTCGCCGGGCAGGCTGTCGTCTTTTCGCCCTCCAGCATTCCCTTGACGGCGTCGGCCTTATTTGCGCCTGTGGCTATCATGATTATCTTTCTGGCGCGCATGATGGAGGCAAGACCCATCGTGATGGCTCTTTCCGGCACCTGATTAATGTCATTGTCGAAGAATCTGGCGTTGTCCTGCCTGGTCTGTTCCTCTAAGTCCATCAGATGCGTCAGAGAGTCAAACGGAGTGCCCGGCTCGTTGAAGGCGATGTGTCCGTCCGAGCCGATACCCAGCACCTGAACGTCAACCACATGCTTTTTAAGCTCGTTTTCGTAATCAATGCAGTTCTGCTCAACGTCGCCGTTGCCGAGCGGAACGTGAACATTCTCCTCTGGAATGTCGATGAAGTCGAACAGGTTCTCATGCATAAATGTCCAGTAGCTCTGCTCATGATCTCTGGGCAGACCGATATATTCGTCGAGATTGAAGGTGAGAATATCCTTATAGGACGTACCGTTTTCCTTATGATCCTTTATCATTTCCTTGTAAAGACCGACCGGACTGGAACCCGTCGCAAGACCGAGAACCGGCTTTTCCTGGTTAAGGACTCCCTTCATTACCTTGAAGGCCTCAAAAGATACTTCGTCATATGTGTCCTTTACTATAACATTGAACATGCTTTATCTCCTTTCCGCATTTAAGCGATATGCCCTTTTGCCTTTATGACTTCAATGACCTCATCGACATACTTTTCACAGATCTCATCGCTGGGAGCTTCCACCATTACCCTGATGACCGGCTCGGTGCCGCTCTCTCTCACGAGTATTCTGCCGTCCTCGCCAAGCTGATCGGCAACCTTCTTCACGGCCGCCTGCACGTCGGGATCGTTCTGAGCGTCGGGCTTGCTCTTTACGCGGACATTTTTGAGTACCTGAGGGTAGAACTGACAGGGTTCTGCAAGCACCGATATGGGCTTTTCCTTGGCAAGATAGACCTCCATGACCTTCAGAGCGGTCAGAATGCCGTCGCCGGTGGTGGCGTATTTGGTGAATATGATATGTCCGCTTTGCTCGCCGCCGATCCTGTGACCGTTCTCGACCATGTTTTCATAAACGTATTTGTCACCGACCTTGGTCTTTTCGTAGCCTATGCCCTCCTTGTCGAGAGCCTTGTAAAGCCCGAAATTGGACATTACCGTCGTGACGACCGTATTGTTTTCCAGCTTGCCTCTTTCCTTGAGATAGCAGGCATAGATATACATGATGTGGTCGCCTGTGACGACATTTCCCTTTTCATCCACGCAGAGGCATCTGTCGGCGTCGCCGTCGAACGCAAAGCCCAGATCAAGATTGTTATCGACGACATATTTCTGCAGATGCTCGATGTGGGTCGAGCCGCAGTCGGTGTTTATGTTGAGTCCGTCCGGCTCGGCGTTGATGACAAAGGTCTGGGCGCCCAGAGCATCGAAAACGCCCTTTGCTATAGACCATGCCGCGCCGTTTGCGCAGTCAAGACCGATTTTCTTGTCCCTGAAGGAAAACTTTGAGGTGGAAATCAGGTAACCGATGTATCTGTTGCGTCCGGCAACATAATCGACCGTCTTGCCGATGTTTTCCTTTGTGGCGAGCGGCAGCTCTTCGATAAGGCCGTCGATATATTCCTCGACCTTGAGGATGGTATCCTCGTCCATTTTTTCTCCGTTGGAGTTGATGAGCTTTATGCCGTTGTCGTAAAACGGATTGTGCGACGCGGAAATCATGATGCCGCAGTCGAATTTGTCGGTCCTTGCGATATATGAAACGCTGGGCGTTGTGGTTACGTGCATTATGTACGCGTCCGCGCCGGAGGCGGTAAGACCGGTGACCAACGCGTATTCAAACATGTAGGAGGAACGTCTTGTGTCCTTGCCTATGACTATCTTTGCCTTTTTGCCGAGACGCGCTCCGTAGTACCAGCCCAAAAATCTGCCGATCTTTACGGCATGGTCAAATGTCAGACCGACATTGGCTTCGCCTCGGAATCCGTCTGTTCCAAAGTATTTTCCCATAAATAAAACCTCTTTTCCGATATGATTTTATGGTTTAACCAGATCATGCGCCGACCGCAGGCAATCGGCGGCTCAGATCATTTCTGCGCCATTATTTCGCCGGTATTCTTATGTATGCTGTTCGCCGGAACAACGCCTCTGACGCAGCTTACCGGGTAGATCCTGCTGTTTGGGCCGATGACCGAACCGGGGTTGAGCACCGAATTGCAGCCGACCTCGACACGGTCGCCCAGCATGGCGCCGAATTTCTTGAGCCCCGTTTCCATCTCCTTTTCACCGTGGACGACGACGAGCGTTTTGTCGCTCTTGACGTTGGAGGTGATTGAGCCGGCTCCCATGTGGGAGTAGTAGCCTAAAATGGAGTCGCCGACATAATTATAATGCGGAGTCTGCACATTATCGAAAAGTATGACATTTTTCAGCTCTACCGAGTTTCCTACAACACAGTTTTTCCCGACAAGCGCCGAGCCTCTGACAAAGGCGCAGTGTCTGACCTCGGTTTCGGCGCCGATAATGCAGGGCGCGCCGAGATACGCCGACGGAAAAACTTTGGCGGTTTTGTGCACCCAGACATTTTCGGAGACCTCAGTATATTCTTCGGGACTGAGAGTCTTTCCGAGCGAGATAATAAAATCCTTTATTCCCTTGAGCGCTTCCCACGGATAGGTGAACTGCTCAAGATATTCCTTTGCGGCTGTGTGGTCAAGATCGTACATCTCTTTAATTGTATACATATTATCCCTCGTTTCAGGTTGGATTGGCGATTTAAGCGATATATTGCATAAGCAGAAATCAGTAAATCATATTCGAATTACTATTTATTATACTCTAAGCTGAAAAAATTCACAATAGTATGGGGAAAATTTTTTGCAGCAGGATGCAAGTTTATTAGTGATTTGTAAAAATTATACAGGAATAATCGGCATTTTTTAATATATGCGCGGGAAATGAAGAATACTGCGAAAGGATAATAAATCCGGACGGGAGTATAATGCTGTCGGAAAACAGAGGAAATCAAAGCCGGCGGCTTCGGACCGACGCCGCGGGGTCTTGCAGCCCGATGCGCAGGAATAACAACGCGGGCCGTCCTTCGTCCGGCGGGCTGACGGCCGTTTGTCCGGACGGTCCTTTCCGAAGTCATGCGGATCCAGCCGGCTGTCGGAGCGCCCGATCCCCGCGCGAAGGCACAAAAATACGGCCGGATTGCCCTGCCGTATTTTTGCAGTCTATGAGGTAGGTTTTATTTCAGATTTCCCAGCAGCTTGTAGAGCAGCGTATAGAGCTGCCTTGCTTCATCCGGCTCCAGCTTTATGCATCCGGCTACCTTTTCGGGCACCGAAACTGCCCTTTCTTTCAAGCGCTCGCCCTCGTCGGTAAGCTCGACAATCAGCACACGCTCATCCTCCGGGCAGCGAAAACGCCTGACGCATCTCTTGGCTTCAAGGCTCTTGAGGACGGGAGTGAGGGTTCCGCTGTCAAGGAAAAGACGCTGACCCAGCTCCTTGACGCTCATGCTTTTCCGTTCCCAAAGCGCCATCATGGCGACATACTGGGTATAGGTAAGATCGAGCGCGTCGAGATACGGTCTGTAGCGTTTTATGACCTCGCGCGACGCGGCATAAAGAGGAAAGCACATCTGATTTTCCAGCCTTAGCACGTCGTATTTTCTGTTCTCCATCTGATTTACCTCTTTTTAAAAAAATCGTCCGCGTCTGCGGTATCATCCGGAATTGCCGGCTTAATGGGTCTCGTTATATGCCTGCCGCACCGCAATGGCGAGCTGATCGGCGCAGGAGGTCGGTCTGCGTCCGCAGGTGTTGCCCTTTAGGGCCTCCTCTATCTTATCGACCGTCCAGCCGTCAACCAGTTTGGAAATGGCCTTGAGATTGCCGTTGCAGCCGCCGTAAAAAGAAATATTTGTGATGACGTCGTCCTCTATGTGAAAGCTAATCTGCATCGGGCAGACGTTTTTCGGTTCGTACGTGTAATCCATAATGATCTCCTTTTGCAAAAACATTGTTTGTTGATTATAGCATAAACACTTAGGTTTGTAAATTACGCGAGCAGTTTTCTGATGTCGTCCTCCAGCTTTTCGGGAGCCGACGCAGGAGCGTAACGGTCAACGACATTGCCCTCGCGGTCAATGAGGAACTTTGTAAAATTCCACTTTATCCTGCTGCCGAGCACTCCGCCCTTCTGCGATTTGAGGAAAGCGTAAAGCGGCGCTTCGTTCTCGCCGTTGACGCAGATTTTGGCGAACTGTTTGAAGGTAACGCCGTAGCGCGACTGGCAGAAATCGACGATCTCTTCCTCGGTGCCGGGCGCCTGGCCGCCGAACTGGTTGCAGGGAAAATCGAGTATTTCCAGGCCCTGAGCCTGATATTTTTCATAGAGGTCCTGCAGCCCCTCGTATTGCGGAGTAAAGCCGCAGCCGGTCGCCGTATTGACCACCAGCAGCACCTTGCCCTTATAATCCGCGAGGCTGACGTCTGTCCCCCGGGCGTCTTTGACCGTGAAATCGTAAAAAGTCATTTGCAATACCTCCGTATTTCATTATATATTGATTTTGGTAAATTTGATTGAGTACAATTAAATTATATACGAGAAGATTTGATTTGTCAAGAGGGATCGGGGAAACATTTCTCATAAAAGGAAACGGCGGGATAAATTGACCCGGCAGCATAAAGCGGCCGGGTTTTATCTGTTTATTATGAACCGTTTTTATCGGAAAAGGCCAAGCTGCCGCTTCACATATTCGGTCGTCAGCAGCTTTTCGACCGTTTCATCAATATTGAGAAGCCTGGTGTTGCGGCTTGTATAAGGATCGGCTGAACCGGCTTTTGCCTGTCCCTTAACAATAAATTTATCATAATCGAGATCGAAGCTGTCCGCCGCCACCCGATAATACTTCCCCATATCTTCGCTCCTGAGCCTTTCCTCGCTCGTCATTAACGTCTCATGGAGCTTTTCACCGTGCCGTGTGCCGATGATCCTGATCCCGGTGTCTCCGAACAGCCGCTGAACTGCCTTGGCAAGAACTCCTATCGTTGAAGCGTCGGCTTTCTGGATAAACAGATCGCCGGGGTTCGCGTGTTCAAAGGCAAAACCGACCAGATCGACCGCTTCGTCGAGATTCATTAAAAAGCGGGTCATGTCCGGATTTGTTACCGTCAACGGACTTCCTGCCTTGATCTGCTCAATGAACAGCGGTATGACCGAACCTCGCGAGCACATTACGTTTCCGTAACGGGTGCAGCAAATCACGGTGTCGCTGCGCTCGGCCGCTATACGGGCGTTTGCGTATATTACATGCTCCATCATCGCCTTGGAAATCCCCATTGCGTTGATCGGATAGGCAGCCTTATCGGTCGACAGGCAGACCACGCGCTTGACGCCGCAATCTATCGCGGCATGCAGCATGTTGTCGGTGCCCTCCACATTGGTCCGGACCGCTTCCATCGGGAAAAACTCGCAGGACGGGACCTGCTTCAGCGCCGCGGCATGAAATACATAGTCGACGCCCCACATGGCGTCCCTGATCGACTGTGCGTTTCTGACGTCCCCTAAATAAAACTTTATTTTATCTGCATACTCCGGAAAGCGGGCCTGTATGTCATAACGCATATCGTCCTGCTTTTTCTCATCGCGCGAAAATATGCGTATTTCACCTATATCGGTTGTAAGAAAGTGCTTCAGTACCGTATTGCCGAATGAACCGGTTCCGCCGGTTATCATGAGGGTTGATCCGGAAAATAATGACATATTTTTTCTCCTTAACCTTACATGTCCTGATTATCGTTCAAATGGCCAAAGCCGCCTGAGATGAGTCCGGCATGGCCGCTGCCGGATGGCGTTCAGTGTCCGTTGTCTCTGCGCCGCGCCGGCGCAGAGCGCGAGGACTCCCGGTGCTTATGATTATATCACAATGCCTTGCCTGTTCCAATGCTTTTGACCGGGTTTCCGGAGCGAAAGCATGCGTCGTCTGTTCGCTTATCAGAATACGCCCTGCGGGAAGGTTTCCTGCAGGGCGTATAGGAGTGTTTTTCTGTTCTGATGACTTGCGCTGTTACTTCGTGCTTACCCAAGTGGCGAGTCGGAGGAAGAGCGGGTCATAGGCATAGCAGTCAAGTACCTGTCCGGCGCTGGTAATGTATACGCACAGCGGGGTTTCGCCGCCCTCTGTGTAGCACAGGGTTCTTGTAAGCCACGCGCCGAATCCGGTATCGCTGTTGTAATAACCCTCGCCGTTCTCTTCGATAACGGGGGTGACGCTTGCGTTCCATTTGGAGTTTGATTTCATAGAGGAGAACGGATAATCCACGCCGTCAAACGGATAGGGCTCGGTCGGCTCTCCGAAGTATTTCACGACTTCCTGATAAGAGAGGATGAACAGCTTGTCATCCGTAGCGGGGTCGTCCTTCTTTTCCTGTGCAGCCAGCTCGGAATACTTTTTCCCGTCAGAATCCAGAAGCTCGCTCCACTGGGGCATGAGTTCATCGTTGGCGGACTTGTTCTCCAGGTGAGTCGTCTGCATCTTGGCCAATTCTTCATCAGTGAACATCGAGGACAGGGTCTCGGGGTCGTTGAGCACCTTTCTGAGCGTGCTGTTCTCCCATGTCAGCGTCTGGGGAGTGGTCTGATTTTCGCTCTCGTTATACTGAGCCATACCGATCAGCTTATCGGTAAGCAGCAGCAGCTTATCGTCGTCCTTGTCGATGACCCTCCAGAACAGGGGGTCGGGATCGTCGGTTATGGTCTTGATGTCATACTTGCCGAAGCAGACCAGATCGCCTATTTCGGCTTCCTCCAGGGAAACGCTTCCGCCCATTCCCGAAAGAGCCTTGTCTATGTCCTCCTGCTTGCAGGATTCCATAACCGTCCAGATTACCTTCTCCTCTTTGAACCAGAAAAGATTGTTCTGGGGATCGTAAACATAAGGATGGGGCTTTCCGTCGATCAGAAGGGTCCCTTCCTCGTCGGTGTTGAAATCAATGATTGTGGTGCCGAGTATCTCGTCTGAGTAAGTGCCGGTGCCGTTCTCTGATATATTGCACCATATCGTGTTATTGTTTTCCCACAGATCATCCATGGTATACTTGATATTTCCGCTGAAATCATAATAAGTATTATAATCTTCAACATATTGGCCGTTTTCGTCTCCGAAATATTTGACTATATAAAGACCGGTAGGATATTTGCTCTGCTGATTATCTGAATCACCGTTTCCAGAGCACCCATTGCACGAACACAGCGATAAAGCAAGGGCAAATGTCAAAAACAGCGCAATAAGCTTCTTTGCGGATACAAAATGGTTACTTTTCAAGTCCAATCACTCCTGTTTTGCTTCGGAGAATGTGCCCTCCGAATGTTATATATGTTATATTAACACATTAACGGCCGAATGACAATAAAATAATTAAAACAATTTGAAAATTTTCTGTGTTTTGTTTTCTTTTCGTTTTCGTTTTGCGGATTTTTCGCATTCGTTTCTGCCCAAAAAAACGGCGCCGTTTAAACAGGGCGCCGTTTTTTGTCTGATCGTTTTCTGCCCTGCCGGGCTGTTATAATCTGCCGGCGCGGAGCGGAGCGGTCCGGAGCATATCTGCCGGACCATTCTTTTATCGCGCGGGGCGCTTTGAAAAAGCACCGGGTTCAGATACCTTCCGCCGTCTCAACGGCATCAATCCCGGCAATTCAGGATGCCGCGGGATATTTTTTGATTATTCGCCCGGTTCTCCCGCTTTCACGCGGTCATTGATCCGCCTTTTGCCGACCTGGGCGAAGGCCCTTTTCATCATATTGGACGAGCGTTTCTCCGCTCCCGGATATACTGATTCCGGCGTCGTTTCCTTACATGCCGCTTGCTCCGCCAACATTCTTTGACCCGACGTTTCCGTTTGATTTGGATAAAAGCTCCAGCGTATAAGTATAGCCGCTGGACAGCTTGAAGCTGTCGCTCGTACCGTTGAGAAGCTGCTGATAGGTGCCTTCGTCGCCGAAAAGATCGGTTTCACCGTACCATTCGGTACCGTAAGCAACATTCATATAGTAGGTTCCGCTTTTCAGCTTTAAGGTGGAGCTTTTTTCCGGTCTTAAAAATACCTTTCCCGCAAGCTCCCTGTCGGAATTGTATATCTTGATGTAAACCGACCGGCTTCCCTTTGGCGCGACAATTTTCAGGTTGACACCCGAGCCGCTGCCCGTCTTGAATGCTCCGTTTTCCGGCAGCTCCTGAACGCAGGTCTCGGCGCGCTGCGATGAATCCTCGTATTCGGGTATCTGCATAAACAGCTTTTTGGCCTTGTAGAATTCGCCGTTGTTGAAATATTCCTCAGCCTGAGCATATGTCGTCTTGTAGGATTCATAGCCCTCCTTCGCTCTTTCAAGGCATTCCTTTGAGTCAAGGAAGTCTCCGAGGTTTCCGAAAAGCTCCATCGCCTTTATGTAGCTGCCCGAATCGAGCTGCTTTTTGGCTTCGTCATATTTAAGTCCGGTTATCGCGGTGTCCTTCAGGCTCCGGGTTTCCTCATCCAAGGGCGTTATTACCTGGTCAAACCGGTAAGGATCGGCTGTATAGTATGCGCCGGCGGCTATCGCGTCGTCGTCATCCTGCGGATTTTCGAGGAAATCGTAATCGGCGTCGCCCGACTGAATGGCATAGAGATTGAGCAGGATATCGATCCAGTTATGTTCCTCTTCGGCGGCGTGCGCGAGGCACAGGCACCTTTGCGCGCTGTATTTTTCCCTGAGCGTGTCCAGATCGTCCAGCTTGTTTGCCGCCCTGTCGTAATCTCCGCTGTTTTTTGCGGCGAAGGCTTCGGAGAGCTTCTTGTATTCCCCGGCGAGCTTTTTTGCCTCTCTGCCCTTTTCAGTGTCTCCGTAGTAATCGCTTCGGGCGTTGAGTATGCCAACAATGCTGTCGAATTGCTCGGCATCGGCAAGACTGTCGATTTTGGCGTAATCTCTTTCGATGCGCGCGAAATCAGCCATCTGCTCGCTGTCGTTGAAGCTGCCCAGCGACGTAAATATTTCAGCGGCCTCGGAATACTGGCCGTTTTCCAGATATGCCATGCCCTCATTGTATTTGCTCTGTTTCGCGTTGTGGATCAAAACCGGAATGAGTACGGCGGCAATAATGACAAGCGCCGCCGCGCCAGCGATGAGAGCGATTATCTTTCCGCTGAGCCTTTTGGATTTTTTCTCCGACGTCCCGCCAACCGGCTGCATCCCGTATCCGGATAAAGGGTCGTCGGGCGAAACTGCCTGCGGCAGATCGGGCGCGCCGCCCTGCGATATATCTGCCGGGAAGTTTTCCGGCGAGGAAAATCCCGCAGCAAACCGGTCGCGGGCATACCGGTCCGCCGGCTGAGAGGATTGAGGCGCCGGCATCTCTTGCACTGTATTTTCCAAAACCGGGACAGACCCGGGCTGAACCGGATTTTCCGATACAAAAGCAGGCGTTTCCCGCGTTTCACCCTGAGCTCCGGAAAAGTCCGGCGCTGACAGCGGCGGCTGCGGGGGGTTTGGCATCTGCCGAATCGGGTATCCCGGCTGTGTATTTATATTCTGTCCGGGGTTTGGCATCTGCCGGACCGGGTATCCCGGCTGTGTATTTATATTCTGTCCGGGGTTTGGCATCTGCCGGACCGGGTATTGATTCTGCGGACCGGCGCCGTAGGGAGGCTGCGCGTTCATGCTCTGCGGCTGCCTGCTCTGCTGCGGGACAGGGTAACCCTGCGGCGGGATATAATAGCCCTGTTGCGCAGTGTTGGGCGTCTGCCGTGCGGGATAGGCCTGACGCCCGTTTAAATTCTGCTGAGCATCAGCCGCCGCTCCGGCCTGTGGCATTTTGCCCGTCTGTCCCTGAACATCCGGGGGAATCGTCCCGCAAAATGAACATACCGCCATACCGTCCGGTATTTGCCTGCCGCACCTCATACAATACATATTTGACACCCGCTTTCTCTGCTTGATATTCTGATCGGTCTATATTCGAAAAGCCTTTGACGCCGCTGCCGAAGCAGCCGTGGGAGATTAGGGCCGCATCACGCGAAATATGCCGAAAGGCGGCGTTAAGCATGCGCGGCAGCCTGCTGTTGAAAGAGTTTACCGACCATCTCCTCATTCTCTTTCATTTATTATAGTCTTTAACTGCATATAATGTCAAGTTTACCAATAATTATTTCATAGGATTTGTTCAATATATTTAATAATGCACAATAGTATACTATTTGTTTATTTTGTCCCTATAATTATCGAAAATTCTTTCCGCTGCGGACAATTAAAATGTGCTTTATCCGGCTGCTGTCCGAAGGCTTTCAGGGCTAAGTCACAGATTATAACGTGAAAATCATTTAAAAAGGTCAGCGCGGGAATGGATTGAACGCCTGCATAAGATCTGAGCTTCACCGTTTTCATGTTCAGCCGCATGCATGGAAGCTGCGGCATTAAAAGTATTATTTTCGACAGCAGGAATATGATCTCACAGATAAATCTATGCCTTGTGCGCTGCGCGGAGCCGGCAAAGAAGCCGGGCATAAAAAACGGCTCTGTGAAAAAATTCTTCCACAGAGCCGGATAAATGATTTAGTTTGTTTTCCTTCGTTTGAGACTGATGATCAGCGCCGCGCCTGCGGTCAGCATCATCATGGCGCCGAGGAGATAGAACAGACCGGTGCCCAAGCCGCCGGTGTTAGGCAGGGCGACTCCCGGGTTGTTCCAGACACGAACCTGCCATGCGGCTTCGTCCTGTCCGGTTACCCAATGGGTTTGACCGTTACGGACGACCTCTGCTACCTGTCCCTCCTGCATGGCCATTACCTCGCCGGAATGGACGGTGATCTCAATTGCAGACTTCGCAGGACAATATCCTGCAGGAGCCTTTGTTTCCACAAGACGATAATCGCCGACGGGAAGACTGCCAAGGGAAAGTATTCCGTCTGAACCGACGGCAGTTTCCGCAACAACAGGCGTCGCTCCGTTATTCGGCAAGCCCGTGGAGTCATTGAAATCCTCTGCCTTATACAGAACAAAGCTTGCTCCGGTAAGAGTGTTGAAATCGAAGTCGGTCTTCCACACTGAAACCGTCTGCGTGACCGGAGTATTTGTAAATGTAATTGCATCGCCGTCCTCGGTGACGGTAATCACATATGACTTAGCTCCTTCATTATAGCTTCCGGTTGCGGCAGCCGCGCTTGTAGTATACGCGCTGGCATTTGTTTCGGTTATGGTGATGGTTCTGCCCTGCATACCTCTGATTCGCTTTTCTTCACCGTCTTTAAGTGTGAAGCTCGCAGCGCCGTTCGTAAATGTCAGGTCGCCGTAGACACCGTTCACATCAGGATCTGTCGATGCTGTGAAAGTGAAGTCCTTTTGCTTCTCGGAGGCGACGTCGCTGACTACGGACTTGGCGACTGCCAAGGTGCCTTTCAGATAGTTTGTGATGGTCAGCTCGTCTTCGTTGTTATCGAAAGAATATGACAGAGTGCCGTCGTTATCGTTCACTGTGACCGTATGGACTGTTGTATGAAGAGAGTATCTCGTCGGAACAGAGGTCTCTTTGAAGAAGAAGGTTCCGACCGGCACCTCGGCGAACAGAACATTTTCCGTCTCGGTGTCCGCTGTTGAGGTTGCAGAGGCCGTAATGGAAGGATATGCGCTGCTTATCGGTGTTTCGCAGGTCTGATCGGTGTAGAGAGTAAACTCGGCGTCCGCCAGCGCTGTGATGGACCCGTCAATATTTTCACCCAGTTTTGTGAACGGCACCGGAATGGTCTTCAGCTCCCATACGGCATAAAGCTTGTTGTTGGTATATACTTTTCCGCCTTCCGTTATGGTTCCCGGGGTGTTCATGCTGCTGAGACCGTAATCCCCGCCCAGATCATAGAAGATCGATGTTTCGGGATTCTGTCCGCCATACTGATAATTCGGGTCGTTGCTCCAGCCTACCTGGGTATAGCCGGTGACCGCAAATCCATCGCCGGTGCTGACCCTGATATTAGAGTTCTCCAGCAGGCAATAAACTGTATTATCATCTTCTGTGACCTTTGCATTACCCTGCGTATTCTCAAGATCAGTCAAGGTACTGCTTGTGACCGTGCTGCCTTGCGGTTCGTTGATGTAATAGGTGAGCGAAGTGACATTGTTTGAGCGGTAGACCGCCGTCAGCGTATAACGCCACCAAGGCGTGGAGGAGGAGCCATGGCCCATTTCTTCCGCCAAATCAATAACTACATTGAAAACGTCATTCGGCTGTACAATAGAACCGTAAGGAGTCATCCAGCCGACGAATATATAGCCTTCCGGAGGCTCCGGAGCCATGGCCGCCTTGCCCCTTGAGAGGTCGGCGTAGATGGCATCGGTCATCGGGTAGATCCAATCCTCCTGCTGCGCATTCGGATTTAAGACTTCCGAACGGTTGCCGCCGTCATCGTACAGATATTCCGTGATAAACGCGCCATTATTCTTAGCTGCGGCTTGCTCCGGAACCAGACCGACAAGATCGGTGCCTTCCATCGCCGGATCAAACGCAATTTCAATGGTGCCGGCGCGTTTCCACATGGCGCGGAGAACAATATCTCTCTTCACAGGCTCGCCAAAAATATATGGCGCAAGCGGGTCGCCGGGATTGATTGCAGGCGGTTTGATTTCCCTTTCATCAGTGACGTTATTGCTGCCGTTGGCGTAGTACTGTTCATAGGTGCCGAAGTCAACGCCCGGCTCCAGCTTAACCTCCTGCCAGCCTGCAAATTCGTAAGCCCTCTCCAGATATCTGTAATGGATGATCTGGTTGTCGGTCCCCTTCAACGCATAGCTGAGCTGCTCGGCGGTCGCGTCTGCTTCTTTGATGTATCTGGCTTCACGCGGATTGCCGTTGCTGTTGTAGAGATAGATGTATTCACCTGTCGGGTCTTCGATATAGTTCCTGGTTTCGGCTATATCGTCATACGCTTCAATGGCTTCGCCGTAGTTCAAGTTGAACCATGTGGACTCGGTGGATGACAGAACGCCGCCGTTGGGCTGGATCCACACGCGGTAACGTACAGGGCGCCACTTGGCGTAAACGAAGAGGTTGGATCTCATGATCGTGTCGCTTATATCGACTTCGTATCCGATTCCTTCAGGATTGCTGTACCAGCCGTCAAAGACGAATTCCTCGCCGTCGCCCGTTGTATATCTTGTTCCCGGTTCACCGCTTTCCAGATCCATCTTCTTATAGTCGAAGGGGTTCTTGCCGGTCCCGTCATGTCCTTCATAGTCCAGATAGCCGGTGATGTCCTGTCCAAACTTGATATTTATCGGGTCGGGGTTTTCAACATCCGGACGGTTTGGATAAATATTCAGAGTGTAGACGTCGCGGACGTAGTAATAGTAGACGTTTTCGTCGTTTCCGGAGGGCGTGGCGTTGCTGCCGTTCAATGGGCCTTTGACGAGTGTCATGCCTTCCATGGAAAGCGCCGCCTGATTGCTGGCTCCCGAGTTGGAATAGACCGTATAAGGAGAACCGGTTGTTTCGGCATATTGCGTATTGTTATATGTTCTTGTACCTGTTTGACCTTCCAGGAGATCGGCAAAGATATGATAGTAGTATCTATGAGGCCCCGTATTGTATCTGCCGAGGAAAACGAATGCAAGCAAATCGGTATCGTTGACTATGGTATTGCCGTTATTTGCCGAATTCAGAATATCGTCATCCAGCTTAGAGTACGGGCCTTTGATCGTATAATCACCGACGCCTGAAGAGGGAGAGGTATTCAGGTCCTGGTTTCCGCCGTTCTTTTTGAGCCAGTAGGGAGAACGCGGCTGTGTACCCCAGCTGACGAAGACGTTGCCGTTCACCGGATTCATGACGTTTGTCGGCTGCGGCCAAACATCGGAAATTACCTGATCATACTTCAGATGCATGATGTCGAAATAGTAATAGGTATAGGTTGTTCCGGCGTAGGTTGTGGAGAAGGTTCCCTTTTTGTAGTTCGTCTGCATGTTGATGACCGGCTCCTCGGGAACGCTGGTCCAACGGCTTGAACCCAGATAATGCAGTCCGCCCGGGATAGTGTTCCAGCTCTGCGACCACGCGTTATTGGCGGTCAGGCAATACTCGTTGACGCTGTTTGCAACCTGGTACTGTCTGCCTTCAATAACTGATTGGGTATAGAGCGTGCCCGAATAGGCGGCAGAAACTGGAGCCTGGGAGTAATATGTGTTGCCGATTAGTGTCAGGTCAACCATGCTACCATTCACATAACCTAATAAATAGCTTGAATCTAAATCGCCGTTGGTTACACGTAAATATCTTGTGCCGTTATAAACAGCAGCGTTATTAGAATTGCTCTGGCGCCAAGCGTTTCTACGATAATAGATACGGTTTACACTGCCATTGAAGATACCGTATTGGGTTCCGTCTTGATCAGTTGTGGTCTTATAGCGATACCCAGTATATATAATACCAGCCGACTCATATGTCCACTCGCTCCCGTTCCAGGTCAGGGGAACATAGCTGCCGCCGACAAGTCCGTAAATGGTATCGCCGTAATTGAGGGCGTCCTCCTGGGAAATGACATTATGCTGCGTCGTTGTTCCTCCGGAAGGATAGCTTCTGGCATAGATAAACCTGAGAGTATATGTCTCACAGTCGTAGTAAACATTGATAATGGTTGAGCCGTCGCCCGCGATCTGCTCGTTTGCGATTGTAAACGAGTCCGCCGGGCTGGCGGAATGGAGCACATAGTGGTCATACTTGTTTGCAAGGGTGACATCTGTAATATCGCGGCCGAATTCATCCTTGGGATGAGAATTCGCGTTGACGTTGGTCATAGTGCCGGTAATGCCGGTCCATGTCTTCAGGTCAACATCGGTCAGCGTATATCCGACGCCGTCCGCGTTCTGCTTCCAGTACTGAACGGTATACTCCGAAACTATCGGAGTCCACTTTGCGTGGAAGGTAACGTTGTCCGTGGGAGTATAGTTGATGTCGTTGAACTGTGTTCCGGTCACTCCGTAGCCGGTCGGCTCAAACTCCGGGAACCAGCCGTCGAACCGGTAACCGGGCCGTGAGCTGACGGGAATGCTCGAATAGCGGGAGCTGTACGGATCGCCCTTCAGCACAAACCGGGGACCGATAAAGATGGCTCCTGTGCCCTCGCGGTCGTGAGTGCCGTCGCCCGTGCTTACAGGGTCATATCTCTGTGTCGCCGGGTTGTATACAAACTTTCCTTCGTTGTCATTGTTTTCTACAAATCTCCAGTCGTTCTTGTCAAAGGAGATCCAGTATACTTCCTTGATCACGGGGACAAGCTCGACAGTGCCGGGATGATCGCCATCACTCGGGATATCGACCTCGGTGATGACCCGGTCGGGATCATCTTTGTACGCCCATCCGAGGAATGCCTTTGTGTTGACGTCGTCGCCGGTCAGAACATACTCAACGCGGAGAGTGTTGGTATTCGCGTCCATCAGGCTCGTATGATTCGTAGGCACTGTTTCTGTCGCAACAACGTTCAAGCCGTCAAAATAAATAATGTAATATGTATTATCGAAGCGGGCATAAAGCGTCTGCTCGTCGGATTCGGTCAGGCTGCTGAGATTCGGCGTGACAAACTGGGCGTTCGGGCCGATGACCTGCTGTCCCCACTCGCTGCCGTTCTTTGTCCACCAGCCCTTGAACTGCGGATTATCTCCCTGCGGAGGCGCCGGTGATCCGGGATTAAAGAGCTGCTCGCCCTTTTTGACATACTGGACATTGCCGGAGCCGATCACCGCCGGATCTCCGTTTTCCATGACAGGATTTCCCTGAGCGTCCAATTCATATGTGGTGAAATAGAAGGGGTCGCCGTTCTGATCCATGAAAATGTACTTTCTTGACGGCGTATCGGGATCCGTTGTATCTCCGTCGACAATGGCGTATACGCTGAAGCCCGAAGCCTCGAAGCTGACAACCCTGCCGTCAACCTGAGCGTCCACCGGGTCGCCGTCGCTGTTTTCGTCAGCGAAGTGTACTACGTTCAGCTCATTGCTTTCATTATCCGCCAGCTCAATGCGCACGTCAACGAAAGTACCCGCCGCAGGCTGATACTTGACGCTGTGATCGTACTTGTTGACTATGCCGATATCGAACAGCCGGATATATTCCGCTGTCCCCTCTTCCATTCCCAGCGCACTCTCTGTTTTAGCTACATATTCGTCAAACAGCTCTGAAACGCCGGAAATCTCGCTGACAGCCAGATCGGCGTCGTCCGGGATTCCGGAATCGGCCGGATAGGTCACGGAAATATGATAATTTTGCCCGTCGGAGGCAAGCACGTTCTTTTCAATCGTTGTTCCTACAATCGCATATATCGAGAAGGATTCCGCATCAAACTGGGCAACTACCTTCCCGTCCGTGTGCTTCTCAAGCTCGGCGTTCTCAATAACCTCAACCTGATCCTGGGCAAAATGCACCACGGAGACAGGCTCGCTCGCGGATATTCCGCTGTCCGAGAGAAACTTGACCGCTATGCTTACCTTGGACTTCGGCTCGATCTCATGGCCGTCGATGTAGAAACCGATGTCAAGCATTGCGCGCACCGGCGCGTCGGGATCGTCGAGAGCCTGCCTTGCAGCCTGCTGATTCTCCCTGAAACAGGCGGCGTCGGAGAACTCGGAAATTCTGCTGACGAGCAGCTCGGCCTCGTCGGGGATGCAGGCGGTTGAATCATATTCAGCGGTCACAATATAATTATTGTCGATATAGGACTTGACCGTCGTGACGGGTTCGACGGCCTCGGCCGCAAGTGTCCGTGCGTCGGGATTATCTATGCAGCCGGAACCATGCTCATGCTCGACAAGTTCAAGTCTGCCGCAGACGAGGTTTCCGTACTTGTCATAGCATACAGCCGTGTGGGTGTGCAGCTCCTGCATTTTGCAGATAAGGTTTCCGCTTTCGTCATAGCAGTCCTCGGTATGGGTATGAGGCGCGATTTCGGGAAGCCTGCAGACGAGGTTTCCGTTCTTGTCATAGCAGTCGGAATTATGTGTATGTACAACGTAATCGGCTTTGCCGCAGATCAGTTTTCTTTCGCCCGTGACTCTGTCGGTTGCGTAGCAGGCATCGGTGTGGCTGTGGAATTCGGCGCGGCAGTTCAGCACCTGATGATCGGCCGTAAGGGTTATCGCCGGCAGAACGAGAGCGTAGATGGTCGAGAACACAATTAAGCAGGCCGAGAAAAGCAGAAGGTTTCTCAGTCCGCGTTTTTTATCCAGCTTTAAACTCTTGAAGTAAAGCTCGTTCAACTTGGTTCTCCTTTTGGTTTGCCTGTTGTCCGCCGTCAGATATTTGATACGGTATCCGGCCTGCACATATATCCGTTGCTGGCCGTCCCCTGCGGTATCCCGGCGGTCCGTTGGGGCGTATGTACATATTAAACCCATTTTCATTCTATGTATACACTATTATTATACGTCTGTTTTCCGGTGCTAACAATAGGATGTTTCAGAACGAAACATGTTATTTTATTCTTGTATTTTACCGGCCGATTAGTTATAATAAAGCAAAGGAAACCAAACGGATTTCGGAGGTATAGGCGTGAAAAAGTCTTTTGCCGAGACTCTTCATCGCGAGAGGAAAAAAAGGAATCTTTCCCAGCAGCAGCTTGCGGACAAACTGTTCGTGGACCGCTCCAGCGTTGCAAACTGGGAGGCCGGGCGCCGTATGCCGGACGCGGCTATGATCTCCGCGCTGTCTGAATGTCTTGGCGTGGACGTGGGAATTCTTTTAGGCGCCGCAGAGGAAAGCGAAGATAGCCCTGTCGTTATTCTGGTGGACAATGAGAAGATAATTCTTACGGGCGGCCTGCCGGTTTTAAAGGAGGTCATGCCAAAGGCAGAGATCATCGGTTTCACAAAGCCTTCCGACGTGTTGAATTACGCCCGGGACAACAGGATTTCTCTGGCCTTTCTGGACATTGAAATGGGAAAGGTGAGCGGACTTGATCTGTGCCGCGAGCTGCTGGAGATCAATCCGCGGACCAACGTAATCTTTCTGACGGCTTATATGGGTTATTCCTTTGACGCGTGGTCAACCGGAGCCTGTGGCTTTATCCTGAAGCCTATTTCCGCCTCAGAGGTGAGAAAACAGATCACGCTGCTGCGCTATCCGGTAAGGGGGCTGATCTGATGAACTGGGCGCTTCCGGCCAATTATGCGATAGATGCGGCGGCGCTGCTGCTTCTGACGATAGGGCTGCTTTCATCGCTGATTAACGTCAGCGTCAATAAGCAGACCCAGCGTTTTTTTGTTCTTTTCTTTTCATTTTCCCTCCTCTATGTTATTTCCAATCTGGCCTTTCTGGCCTTCGAATCACGCACAAAAATAGTGGTCGGAACTCAGGTTTCGGTTTTCATGGAGTCGTTTTTTTCTTCGGTGCTTATGCCTCTTCTGACCGTCTACATACTTCGCTGCTGCGGGGAAAATGTGCTTAAAAGCCCTCTGATGGTTTCGGTTTTTATCCTTTGGCTCGCGTTTATTTCGATGCTTACTGCCGCACAGCTTACCGACTTATTTTACTATATAACTCCGGACAATGTTTATCATCGCGGAGTCTGTTATCCGGCTCTGCTTGTTCCGCTTGTGCTGATCATGGCGGCAAACCTGATATACCTCATTATCCGGCACAAAAAGCTATCCAGAAACAAGCTCTCCGCTTTTATAATATATACAGCCTTTCCCATGTCTGCCATGGTATTCCAGATGTGGATATACGGACTGTCCTTTATCATATTCGCGACGACGGTTTCCGCTGCAATCATGCTTCTTTTCATCATCAATGATCAGACCGATGAGCATCTTCGCCAGGCGGAGGAAAACGCCAGACAGCGCACAAGCATCGCCGTGCTCCAGATGCGTCCTCACTTTATCTACAATACCATGATGAGCATTTACTATCTCATCGAGCAGGACGCCGAAAAGGCCCGGCAGGTCACTCTCGATTTCACAAGCTATCTGAGAAAAAACTTTACAGCCGTCGCAAAGGAGGATACCATCCCCTTCGTCGAAGAGCTTGAGCATACGAGGGCCTACCTCGCCGTCGAGAAGGTTCGTTTCGAGGACAGACTCTTTGTGGAGTTCGACACACCGCACACCATGTTCCGGCTTCCTCCCCTGACTCTCCAGCCCATTGTGGAAAACTCGGTCAAGTACGGTGTGGATCCGGAGCTTGATCCTCTTCATATTTCGGTATCGACCCGCGAGACAGACGACGGATTTGAGGTCGTTGTGGACGACACAGGACCGGGTTTCGGTTTTTCCGACAATAATGAGCCCCATGTCGCTCTGGCAAATATCAGCGAAAGGCTGCGGATCATGTGCGGCGGCAGGCTGAGCATTGCGCCGCGTGAAGGCGGAGGCATTTCGGTGACGGTGTTCATACCGAAAAAAAGTACATGAGCAATCAAGGCGTTTCCTTCCGCCTTTTTTGCATGACACACTATTAAATAATAAACATAAAAGGCAAACGGCCGGCTCTTCATTAAAAACGGAGCCGGCCGTTTTGATCCGTTGTTTTGTCTGCCGGCGCGCTGCTGCCGCATACGGATTTGCTTTTTCTCCGGCATTGCCGCGGCGGACGCCGACAGCACAGCCGGCGGCCTTGCCTGTTTTTGATGAGCTCAACGGCGGCTGCAGTCTGACAATGCGGCCGTTCCGGCGACGGTTTTTATCGCGCCTCCCGCGCTGCTTTATGTCCTCGCGCTGCTTTCACATCACGCTTTTGCAATGTCGGTTTTCAGGCAGATCGGCAAAAACCGGACAGATACCATATCCGGAAAAGAAAGGATAAAAAAGCGCGTACCTGCATTCACGGTTTAAATATGTGTCAGCCACAATCTGACAATAGGTTCCGGATAACAGAAATGCCTTTTTCGGCCGGCAGAAAAAACCGCATTTTTTATAATTACCATCTTGACAGGCTAACGAATGTTAGCTATAATAAGGCTAACATACGTTAGCTAATCATCAGGAGGGCGCCATGACAACAAGGGAGAGAATACTGGGAGCGGCGCTGACGCTGTTTGCGGAGAACGGCTTCGACAGGACGGGTGTGGATCAGATCGCCGGGTGCGTCGGAATCAAGGGGCCTTCCCTTTACAAGCACTTTAAGGGCAAGGAGGATATCCTGAATGCGCTGATCGATACCGCGGAGGCTCGCTATGAGGAATATTTCGGATCCGAGAGGCATTTCGGTAAACTGCCCGGGAGCAAAGAGGAGTTTGTCCGGATGACTATGGGGAAAGTTTCTTTTACCATACGCGATCCGATGATCAGCAGGATAAGAAAGCTCCTTGTTCAGGAGCAGTTCCGCAACGAAAGGCTTGCCGAAATCACCACACGCCATCAGCTTTACGGCATCCAGAGGATGTTCACAAAGATCATCGAAGGCATGATGGACGAGGGCATGTTCAAAAAGGACGATCCCGCCTTGCTTGCGGCGGAGCTTACGGCTCCCGCGGTTCTTTTGATTTCCCGGGCGGACAGACAGCCGCAGTGTGAGAAAGAATCGCTGGAAAGCATAGAAAGGCATATCCGGCATTTCTGCGACGTTTATATGACAGAATAAGGGATAAGCGTAACCGCGCGCAGGGCGTCTGCTTCTTCATGGCAAAGACAGCCTCGGCGTTCTGTTTTGTTTTTGCGACGTTCAAAATCTGCTGCGGCAAAGTATTTTCGCCTTGAATAAGCAAAGGCGTGCCGGAAAAGGCGTTATGATTAAACCGGAGGAATGGTTATGGAATACATCAGAATAACAAAGGAAAATATCGAAAAGGAACATATCTGCTGCGCTATTTCCAACAATAAGGACGCTGCGGTATCATCAAAAAAGAACTGGCTCGGCAAATGCTTTGATGACGGTCTGGTGTTTTTGAAAAGCACCGAAAGAGGAAAATGCTTTATCGAATATATTCCGGCGGAGAACGCCTGGGTACCGATAGAAGCCGAGGGATATATGTATATCGACTGCCTGTGGGTTTCAGGCTCCTTTAAGGGTCACGGATATTCCAACGATTTGCTCGGCGAGTGCATACGGGACAGCAGAAACAAGGGAAGAACCGGTTTATGTATTCTTGCGAGCGAGAAGAAAAAACCGTTTTTAGCCGACCCCGGGTTTTTGAAGCACAAGGGCTTTGCTGTGGCAGACCGGGCTGACAACGGCATTTGGCTTTGGTATCTTCCGTTTGACGAAAAAAGCAGTAAGCCGCGGTTCAAAGAATGTGCAAAGCATCCCCATATCGACGAAGCGGGATATGTTTTATATTACACAAATCAATGCCCCTTCAACGGAAAGTATGTGCCGGTCCTCGAACGCTTCGCTCAGGAACGCGGCGTTGCTTTCAAGACCGTCCTGCTTAACACAAAGGCGGCCGCGCAAAACGCGCCTACCCCGATCACAACATACGCGCTGTTTTATAACGGCGATTACCTTACCAACGAACAGATGAATGAAAAGAGGTTTTTAAAACTGTTGGGGCAAACGGAATGATCGGCGGCGGCGGCGAAAAAGATAAGCAGCTTAAAACATGCGTGATGAAAATAAGCATGAGGAATGATCTGAATCGGCTCTGCTTCCGAGAATCATCCAGAAACCGGGCTGTTTCCGACAGTCTTCAAGCAGGCCTGAAAGCCGAGGGATTAACATGAATTATCCGTTAAGTGAAAAATATATGACCGCTGAACTGATGGCAAAAATCATGGGACCGAATCCCATAAAATTAGAAGAGGAACTGCTGACAGGCCACCGCATCCCCAGAGGCGCGACAGTCTGCGATCTCGGCAGCGGGCAGGGACTTACCAGCGTGTTTCTGGCGAAAGAATACGGCTTTAAGGTTTATGCCGCCGACCTGTGGAGCGATCCCGAAAAGAACCGTCGGTTCTTTTCGGATATGGGCCTGAACGGCGGGCAGATCATACCCGTCAAAGCCGACGCGGAAAATCTGCCGTTTGAGAAGGGATTTTTCGACGCGGTCGTTTCTACGGATTCCTACAATTATTTCGGCCGTGATCCCGAATATCTCGACAACAGGCTGCTGCCTTTTTTGAAAAACGGCGGCTTCATCTATATCGCCGTCCCGGGAATGAAAAAAGACCTTCATAACCATCTGCCGCCCGAGCTGCTTCTGTCGTGGACGCCCGAGCAGCTCGACTATCTGCACGATGTATCCTACTGGAAGGATATTGTCGGCCGGTGCAGGAACGCCGATGTGCTGGAGGTCGCTGAAATGGAATCGAATGATGAAGTATGGGCCGACTGGCTCAGGCAGGAAAACGAGTACGCAGTCGGTGACCGCAGAGCGATGGAGGCAGGCGGCGGAAAATACCTGAATTTTGTTAAGATTGTCCTGAGAAAAAAGGAGAATGAACATGAAAATACTGGTCATTAACGGAAGCCCCAAAAGAGAAAGAAGCGACACCATGCATATTACGCGCGCCTTCCTGGACGGAATGAACGAGGCCGCCGAAAACGAGATACATATCATACACGCGATCGACAGGCATATAGAATACTGCACCGGATGTTTTTCCTGCATGCACAACGGCGGCGACTGCATCCACCATGACGATATGAGCGGGATACTGGAAAACATCCTTGACAGCGACCTGCTCGTCTGGAGCTATCCGCTGTACTGCTACGGCATGCCCGCGCCGCTCAAGGCGCTGCTCGACCGCACCCTGCCGCTGTCCAGCATGGCAATGCGCAAGGCAGGCGATCGGTACGAGCATGTGGGTCAGGCAGATTTTTCACATCTGAAATATGTTATGATCTGCGGCTGCGGCTTCCCGAACAGCACGCACAATTTTGAGCCTGCCGTCGCTCAGTTCAATCTGTGCTTTCCCAACAACCGCACAGTGATCACCGTCCCCGAAAGCCCGATGTTCAACGCTCCCGAAGCTGCGATCGTGACCGTACCGCGATTGGCAAAGGTCAGGCAGGCCGGCAAGCAGTATGCCCAAAGCGGCGTCATCAGCGACGATCTTATGAAGGAGATCTCCTCCCCGATGATCCCCGAGGGACAATATGCCGAAATCGTAAACGGAACCGTTCGATAAAACATGCTGACCGTTTATTTTGACGAGCCGTTCTGGGTCGGCGTGTTCGAGGAATCCGACCGCGGAAAGCTGTCGGCTTGCAGGGTGGTATTCGGCGCTGAGCCGACCGACGCCCAGATCTATGCTTTTGTCCTGAACAATTATAACCGCCTGCCTTTCAGCCCGCCCGTTGAGGCCGCCGAAAAGCAAAAGGCAGACAACCCGAAACGCCGCCGGCGCAACGCCCGGCGGCAGCTTGAATCCGCCGGAATCGGCACAAAATCTCAGCAGGCTCTTCAGAAGCAGTATGAAAACAATAAGACAGAGCGTTTGCAGAGATCCCGTGAGCAAAGGGATGCCGAAAAACAGCGGCAGTTTGAGCTGAAACGGCAAAAGCGAAGGGAAAAGCACCGGGGGCGCTAAAAACGCAGGAGAGAAATCATCATGAAGCTTAAATATTTAGGATTATTCGGGATCGTCAGCCTGTTGTCCTATACGGCGATGGTTGTTTTTTCACCGCTTGCTTATCCGGGTTACGATTGGCTGAGCATGGCGGTCAGCGATTTAACGGCCGACGGAGCGCCGTCACAGGCTCTTGCCGGACAACTGAACGCGCTTTTCGGGCCTTGCGCCGTCGTGTCGGTCATGGCGGTTTGCGTTGCGGCAGGAGCATGCCGATCAAAGCTGCTGAAGACGGGAATTTATTTCTTTGCCGCGATGGAATGGATCAGTACGGCAGGATACGGCATGTTCCCTCTGTCGAAGGAAGAGGAAATCTCCGCCTTTCAGAATACCATGCACATAGCGGTGACGGCTTTGGTCGTATTGCTCTCCATAGCTTCTCTTGTGCTGATCGCTGCAGGAGCCATACGTTGCCAACCGCGTTCGCTCGGTGTTTGGGCGATCGTCTGCCTCGCGGCCATGATGCTCGGCGCCGTGGGCACAGGGGCGATGCCGAAGGCAGTATTCGGATTGTTTGAAAGATTCAGCACGTTTTCCGCAGTGATCTTCAACGCCGTCCTCGGGCTGTATCTGTTCACGGGCAAGCTCGGAAAAGAATAGCAGGAAAGGGAACGCAGTCAAAATATACCGGCCTGTTTGCTTCATATGCTCCGACGGACGGCTCTGACACCGGTTTAAATTACCCGCAAAGAGAAACGATCAATACCTGATGAGTGATAAAATGAGTCTGACAGTGCATAAAATCAAAAGCGGAATCCTTTCAAAATCAATGAATACAGCCGTATATTGCCCGGATGGCTGTGAAAACGTGAAGCTGCCTGTTTTGTATTTTCTTCACGGCAG
Organism: Clostridia bacterium; assembly: GCA_017543285.1. GTDB lineage: Bacteria > Bacillota > Clostridia > Oscillospirales > Acutalibacteraceae > RGIG7067. Next base: position 27,147 of record JAFYGK010000010.1, read on the forward strand.
AAGCGGAGACGAAACACTGCTGGAAAAATCAGAGATGGGCACGACCGCCGATAGGCTGCGCAAGGAGGGAAAAATCAGACCTCTTATCATCGTGTGCCCTAACCTGGACAACAGCAGAGGAATTAATTCCTCGGAAACATATATGGAAATCAGCGGCAGGTACGGTATTGTTCATAAGGGACGCTATGAGGATTATCTGATCCGGGAGGTCATTCCGTATATCGACGGCGCCTTTAATACCGTCAAAAGCCGCAGCGGAAGGTATATCGGAGGGATCTCGTCGGGCGGATATACCGCGCTCAGCATCGGACTTCGGCACAAAAACCTTTTTTCCAGGATCGGAGGCCATATGCCTGCAATAGACCCGTTCTATGCTCACGAAGATGAAGCATACTTTTCGGATGAAACGATGTGGCTGAAATATGATCCCGTTTCAATCGCCAAAAGCGGGGATTTTAAGAATATCAGTGTGTTTCTCGACGACGGAACGGAAGACGAGGGCCGATTCTTCCTTGCATGTGACAGATTGTATTCTGTTCTGAAATCAAAAGGAGCGGAAGTTCAGAATCATCTTTTTGCGGGTCGCCATAACGAAGGGTATTTCAAAGCGAACCTGATAAAATATCTGCTCTTTTACGGAGTTTAGCGAAAATGAAAAGCTCGGTTTTATATATTCACGGAAAAGGCGGAAGCGCCGCCGAAAGCGGGCATTATAAGCCGTTGTTTCCTTGCAGCGATGTGATCGGGTTGGATTATCAGACCTTTACGCCGTGGGAAACGGGAAAGGAGATCCGCGCCTTTGTCGAGAATATGAAATCGCAATACGAAACAATTATACTTATTGCAAACAGTATCGGAGTATTCTTCTGCTTGAACGCGGATATTGATTCGCTGATAGAAAGAGCTTTTTTCATCTCGCCGATCGTGGACATGGAAAAACTGATCGTCAGCATGATGGCGGCGGAGAATATCACGGAGGATGAGCTCAGGCAGCGAAGGGTTGTCCGCACCTCCTCCGGCGAGGACCTGTCATGGGAGTATCTCCGCTACGTCAGGGATCACCCCGTCAGATGGACAGCGCCGACTGCCGTCCTCTGCGGAAGAAACGATACGCTGACATCTTTTGAAACCATTACAGCATTCGCGGACAAATGCGACGCAAAAGTGACCGTAATGGAAAACGGAGGGCATTGGTTCCACAGCGAGGAACAGATGCGTTTTTTGGATGAGTGGATCATAAAAAACCGGATTGAGGAGGGTGAAAAATGAGTGCAATATGCGGAGCAAATTGCGAAGAGTGCCGTATGAAAAATGATTGCCGCGGCTGCAGGGCGACCTGCGGCAGGCCGTTCGGCGGAACATGTGTTGCGGCGGAGTATATCAAAGAGGGCAGCATTGAAAAGTATAACGAATTTAAGCGGGTTTTGCTGAATGAAATCAATACTTTGCTGATGGAAAACGGGATACCGCAGGCGGAAAGGCTTTATGAATTGCCGGGCTTGTCAGTCAATCTGCCGTATCCCGTTCCGAGCGGCAAAGCTGTACGGCTGCTGGATGACAGAAAGGTTTATCTCGGCTCACAGATCGAATTTGCCGATCTGGGCGTCTGTTACGGCGTTGTCGCAGATACGACTTTTATTCTGATTTGCAGTTACAGTGTGGACGGCTCGCAGCCGGAACTGATCATATTTAAAAAGAGGTAAACCAAAACAAATGGCCGCTGCGGCGTCATAGAGCGACTGCAGCGGCTTCAGGCAAAAAAACTTTTTGACTCTTCAGATTCAATAAACGATTCTTTTTAAAAAGCAGGGATAGGGCGGAATACACCGCCCTATCCCTTTTCAATTACATAGGATAAATTATGCCAACCTATTAGCCTTCGAGATCGGCCATTGAATAGTAACCGGAATCATCAACAAGAACCTGTACGAGGTTATCCTTTGTGATGGAAATAGGTGTGCAGAGGTAAGAAGGTACAGTAATTACGTTGTTGTTGTATGTGGTTGTGTCGTTGATTTCGGGCTCGGAGCCTTCGAGA